>DWWU01000038.1 GCA_019119555.1 Candidatus Fusicatenibacter intestinigallinarum
AGATGAGATATCCCATGTGAAAGCAGTAAGACCCCTTGAAGACGACGAGGTAGATAGGGCAGAGGTGGAAGCACAGCAATGTGTGGAGCTGACTGTTACTAATCGGTCGAGGGCTTGACCAGAAGGCAGGGGAAAAAGAAGCCTGTCAGGTCTTGTGTTCTGAAGGAAAATGTGTTATGATATCGGATGTACTGATTGTGTATGCGGTTTTGAAGGTATATCCTTTTTGATATTCTTCATCCAGGGGATTGGTCAAATGGTATGACAGAAGTCTCCAAAACTTTTAGCGGGAGTTCGATTCTCTCATCCCCTGTTATTGAAAAGCCTTGAAAACAACGTAGATTTGCTGTTTTCAGGGCTTTTGTTGTGTCACAGTAAAAATAAACCACCTGCTCTGCAGGGGGCAGATCTTTAGATAAAAAAGCAATCAAATACAGGAGTTGTTTCAAATTGAAAAAAAGTGGAATTATCTTTTTCCTGTTCTTCCTGATGTCAAATATATTATCAGGTTGTGGAAAGCAAGGACAGGATATTGACTTAGCAAATATTGATATATCGGAGATTGATAAAATTGAACATACGGGAACTACAGGTGGAAAAGACGGTGGATATTCGTATTTGCTTTCAAAAAGTGAAAGCAGTGGACTTATCGATCTGCTGAATCAGGTGAAACTTGGAAATACCGTGGATGAAAAGGAAGCATTGTCAAGCGGAGCGGTTTCCTATTATACACTATACTTTACGGATGGAGAAGAGATGACCATCAGTCCGGGACAATATTTTAAGATCGAAGATACGTATTATGAGTTCAGGAATTATAATGAATTGTGGGATAGATTTGCAGAATGAAACCTGATGGCTGTATTTGTGAAAAATCTCCCGGAGTATGAATCCTTTTATATTCCGGGAGATTTTTTGATATGACAGGAAACTTCCTTCCCTGTCATATCAAAACGCTCCGCAGGATGCGCTAAAGTAATGGTAAAGGGCAGCGGCTGGTTATACGGCTCCGCGGGCAGCCATGCGTTTTCGAACCCAGAGATAACAGCACAGATGTACGCAGGCCGTAAGCGCCCAGGTCAGCGGATAGGAAATGTACAGGGTAAAAAGTGTGTGGTTCCAGCGGAAAACCGTAAAAATCCATAATATACGCAAGCCGCAGACGCCCACGATGGAAGCAATCATTGGCAGAATGGAATAATTCATGCCGCGGAGCATTCCTACCAGTGTGTCCATAATTCCACAGAGAAAATACGGAAGACATATGATAAAGAGCCGGATGGTACCGTAGGAAATCACCTCAGGATCCGTGGAGTAAATGCTCAGAAGCGGCTGATGAAACAGAACCACAAGACCGCCGAGTGCAAGTCCGATTACAGTGACAAGCGCAAGACAGCGGCGCAGGATCATTCCGATCCGTTTGTACTTTCCGGCGCCCATATTCTGGCTGGTAAAGCTGAGGGCCGTCTGATAAACGGCGTTCATCGACGTATAGACGAAACCTTCCAGGTTTGATGCGGCAGTATTTCCTGCCATCACGGTAGAACCGAAAGAGTTTACCGAAGATTGAATCAGTACATTGGAGATGGAGAATACAGCACCCTGCAGTCCTGCCGGAAGACCGATCTGAATTATCCGCAGAAGCTTTTCCGGATAGATTTTCAGCTGCCTCAGGTTCAGGCGGCACAAACCGTCTAATCTGGTCAGACAGCGGACAACCAGGAAAGCGGACAGTGTCTGGGAGATGATTGTGGCAAGCGCTACGCCGGCGACTCCCATATGGAAGACGATAACAAAAAACAGGTTCAGAAAAATATTCAGAACACCGGCGGAAAACAGAAAGTACAGCGGTCTGCGGGTATCTCCGATTGCACGGAGAATTGCGGCTCCGAAGTTATAGAGCATGGTTGCAGGCATTCCGCAGAAATAAATCTGCATATAAAGTGTCGCCTGATCCAGGACATCTTCCGGCGTGGCCATCAGTTCCAGAAGCGGTCGGGCCAGCAGAAGACCTACGGCGATCAGAATCACTCCGCCCAGAAAGCTGACCAGGATGGAAGTATGTACCGTCTGATGAATGTTCTTCTGATCCTTTGCACCGTAATATTGAGCGGTCAGAACGTTGGCTCCGATGGAAAAGCCGATAAAAAGGTTAACCAGCAGATTGATCAGCGATGATGTGGAGCCGACTGCGGCAAGCGCGTGGCTTCCGGTAAAACGTCCTACGACAATAATGTCTGCTGCATTGAAAAACAGCTGAAGGATACCGGAGAGCATTAAGGGCAGCGCAAAAAGCAGCAGTTTGCCCAGAAGCGGTCCATTGCACATGTCGATCTCGTATGACTTTTTCATTTGAAAAATCCCCCTGTATATGGTAATCATTGCATGCGGTACAGCACAGAAGTCATTTGGACATTTATTCATGCAGACTGCGTGCCGCAGACCTGAAAAACAAATGTTTTGCGTACTTTTGTCAACTGAGCCGTTGCAATTATCATTATATAAGATTTTACTTTTTTTTCAATGGAATTTTAGGATCGGTCTGATATAATAGTAACAGTTCAGCAGGCTGAGCTGTTACATAAAAAGAGATTTGCAGCAGAAGAGAAGAAAAACATACTGTTTTGACGACTCATCAGATGAGGCAGGAGGAGAGAATGACAGAAGAACAGATGATCGGATGGCTCAGAGAGGAAGCGGAGGAAAAGTACAGAGATTTTTCCTCGTCGTTGCTGCCCGGAGTGCCAAAAGAAAAAATTATGGGAGTGAGAATTCCGAAACTGAGAAAACTGGCGGCAACTATTGTACGTGAAGGATGCGGAGAATATTTGCAGGCGGAGCCGGGAAACACTTTTGAAGAAATCATGCTGCGTGGAATGGTAATCGGCCGCGCGGGAGGAACCTTTGAGGAAATACTTCCGAGAATCCAGGAGTATCTTCCGCTGATTGACAACTGGTCGGTATGCGACAGTTTTTGCGCCAGTCTGAAAACTACAGAAAAATATCCGGAAAAAATGTGGGAGTTTCTTCTGGAATGTCTGAAATCCGACAGAACTTATACCGTCCGGTTCGCAGTTGTTATGATGCTCCAGTATTATGTGAATGAAAAATATCTGAAGCAGGTTCTTGCCCGGATGGAGGAAGTTGAAACAGAGGAATACTATGTGAGGATGGCTGTGGCCTGGGCAGTCTCCGTCTGCTATGTGAAAGCGCCGGAAGAGGTGCTTGGATGGCTGGCGCAGAGGCGTCTGGATGAGGAGACCTGGAAGAAGGCACTGCAGAAAATTCTGGAATCCCGGCGCCTGCCAGCGGGGGAAAAAGAAAGGATTCGTAAACTGAGATCTGTGTATGCAGAGAGCAGGGCGGAACATGAAACAACTGTGCCGGCAGCAGCCCGGACCATCGTGAATTCGGAATACAGGAATTGACAGCCGGTCAGCTGTCAGGTATAGTAGTACAGGCACCGTGATTCAGTTCAAAAAAATGTGCCAGGAGGCGGAAAGATGGAGAGAAAAAAGAAAATACTCTTAATGACGACAGGAGGGACAATTGCTTCCCATAATACAGAAAAAGGTCTTGTACCGCTTCTGACGGCGGAGGATCTGATGCGGTATCTTCCGTCCGTCCGGCAGAGATGCGATTTGGAAGCATTGAATCTGTTCAGCCTGGACAGTACCAATATGACATACAGGGAGTGGCTGAAAATTGCAGCCGCTATTGAAGAAAATTATGAGAAATACGATGGCTTTGTGATTCTTCATGGAACGGATACGATGGCTTACACAGCGGCGGCTCTGTCTTATCTGATTCAGAATTCTGCGAAGCCTATCGTGCTGACAGGGTCTCAGCGGCCGTTGGAGATGGAGATTACAGATGCCAGCATGAATCTGAGAGACAGTATTATCTATGCGATGGATGAAGCGTCCAACGGCGTCAGCCTGGTGTTCGGGGGCAAGATTATCGCGGGGACCAGGGCAAAGAAGACCCGGAGTATGAGTTACGACGCGTTTTCCAGCATTAATTACCCGCAGCTGGCGGTCATGCGGGGAGAGCATCTGGTGCGTTATATTGCGCCGGAGAAGTATGAGGAGCCGGTTCGTTTTTACCATCTATGGAATCCCCGCGTGTTTCTTCTGAAACTGACGCCGGGAATCGAGCCGGAGGTATTGGGGGACATCTTTCAGAGATACGACGGGATTATCGTGGAAAGCTTCGGTACCGGCGGAATTCCGGACAGTCTGCTCGATGAGTTCAGCAGGTTGATGAGACGGTATGAGAACAGCAGAAAAGCGGTGGTCATGACCACACAGGTGACCTATGAGGGGAGCAACCTGGGAATCTATGAAGTCGGGCGCAGAATCAGAGATGAATTTCAGATTCTTGAGGCCTGGGAGATGAACCTTGAGGCTGTGCTCACAAAGCTGATGTGGATTCTCGGGCAGAATCCGGAAAATTTTGATCAGATCCGGAAGGCGTTTTACCGGAGAATCAATTTTGATCTTTTTATTTAATGATAGAGAGGAAAACTCTGATGGATTATAAATTGCTGCTGGATTCCGTGGTCATGGCAGGAGAAGTGATGCTCAGAAGCGGAGCTGAGACCTGGAGGGTGGAAGATACCATGCTGCGGATGTTGCGAATGTCGAAACTGAAAACCGCCCAGGTTTTTGCGATGACCACCGGATTCACGGTCACTCTGGACGATCCGTCGATGGATTCGCTGACTGTGGTTCGGAGAATTGAGAACCGTTCCATGAATCTGGAACGGGTGGACCAGATCAATCAGATTTCCCGAAATTTCTGCTGCGGAGAACTTACCGTGGAGGAAATGTTCCGGGCGGTGAAGAAAATTTATCGGGAACCGGGAGATACAAAAGCTCATCTTCCCGGCTATATGATTCTGACTGCGGGATTTACACTGATGCTTGGCGCTGCCGTGTCGGATGCGGCGATTGCCGCCGTTGCAGGCATAATCAGCGGATTTGGCGTCTGGTGCTGCAGAAAGGTAGGATTGCATGTGTTTCTTGTCAATGCGATCGGAGCGTTTCTGATCGGTATGACGGCGATTTTGTGTACGGATATGCTTCCGGGGAACTTTGATCTTCATTCGATTATTATCGGTTCCATTATGCCGCTGGTTCCCGGCGTAGCTATCACCAATGCAGTGTACGATACGCTGCATGGGGATTACATTTCAGGCGCTGCGCGGATGCTGGAAGCGTTTGTGACGGCGGCCGCCATCGGAATCGGCGTAGGTATCGCCATGGCGCTGCTGCAGGTAATGTGAGAGAGGAGAGGTTATGGTTGCAATTGTAATACAGCTGATCGGCGCTTTTTTTGGAACACTGGGCTTCTGCGTTCTGCTGAATATTCCGAAGAAGATCTGGATCTGTTCGTCTTTTGTGGGGACGGCGGCATGGGGGATGTATCTGGCAGCGGGAAATTTCACAGAGGCAGTGGTTACGCTGAATTTTCTTGCCGCGCTTACCGCAGCGGTTCTCTCTCAGATACTGGCAAGGTTTTTTCGCGCGCCGGTCACTCTTTTTCTGATTCCGGGGATTTTTCCGATGGTACCGGGAGCGGGAATGTATGAGATCGCCTACAACGCCGTGCGGGGGGATCAGGAACTGGTAAATTATTATATTATGCAGACGTTGCAGATTGCAGGGGCAATTGCTGTGGGGATTTTTCTTGCGGACATTGTTCAGCGTGTCATTATGCCCAAAAGTATTAAAAAAAGCTGACGAAAATCTGAAATTGTAACAGTTCAGCTGGCTGAACTGTTACCTGAAGTCTGTATGAAACTGAATTTTAGGCAGTTTTTTTCGCAGATATATGATATACTATATCGGTCAGCAAAAAGGATTTCAGACCGGAAGGCAGAGAAGCAGAAGTTTGGAAACGAATTTCCAAATCTGACTGGATGATGCAGTTCATGTGTCAGAAGGAGGAGAAAATGAAATTTGATGATGATCACAAGCAGGAGTGGGAAGAACTTGAATTTGACGAACCGGACGCCCAGGAGGAAAGTAACACAAGCGTTGAGGACCAGGTAGACGAAGCGGTTCAGAAACTGGTAAGGGATACAATAAGTGAAATCCCGGAACATGCTTATGGCAGCGGAGAGGAAGATCCGGAAGACGACGAAGAAGAATACATAGAAGAAGAGGATGAGGAAGAGGACGAGCCACGAAGAAAAAGCGGAAAAAAGAATCTTCTGATTTTCGGGATTGCCGCTGCATTGGTGCTGGTTCTTCTGGTTGGCTTTTACGGATACAGAACATTTTATTTTACAAACCATTTCTTTGAAGGTACAGTGATCAATGGAATGGACTGCGGCGGGATGACTGCCGCACAGGTGGAGGATCAGATCAGGGAAAATGCCGCAGACTATACGCTTGATATTCATTTCCGGAATGGAGATCAGCAGATTGTCGGCAGCAGTATTGACTATCAGTATCAGTCCAGCGGCAGCGTGCAGGCGCTGCTGAAGGAGCAGAATGCGTTCGCCTGGCTGACGGAAAATTCCAGAAACAGGAAACATGAGGTTTCTGTTCAGATGCAGTATGATGAGACAAAGCTGAACGAGCAGGTCAGCCATTTTCAGCAGATGCAGGAAGATCAGATGGAGGCACCGGTGGATGCGAAGGTTGAGTTCCTGGACGGAAAGTTTGTAGCGGCGGAGGCGACGCAGGGAACACAGCTTGACGTTGCAAAAGCGAAGGAAGCCATTGCTCAGGCCGTTGCACAGGGAGCGCAGGAGCTGGAGATGGAGAGCGCAGGAGTCTACCTTGAACCGGCAGTGTCTTCGGATGATACGAACCTTGAAGAACAGGCAGCCCAGCTGAACGAACTGGTCAGCGCGAGCGTGACATATCAGCTGCCGGACGGACAGGCAAAAGTGCTGGACGGAACAACGCTGAAAGACTGGCTGTCTGTGGATGAAAACGGAAACTATTCGAAGAATGAGGAAATATGGAACCAGAAACTGAATGAGTATGTGGCCGGCCTTGCAGAGGAAGTAGATACCTATGGCAAGGAGCAGACGTTCCCGGCAACCGGAATTGACGGCGGCGTGAAGGTCACTCAGTCAAATTACGGCTGGAAAATTGATCAGGAACAGGAAACGGCTCAGCTGGCGCAGGATATCGCCGATCATCTGACGACGACGCGAGAACCGGTATATTCCAGCAGAGAGTTTGCCTCTGACAACAACGGATTTGGAAATACATATGTGGAGATTGACGTCAGCCGTCAGCATGTATGGTTTTACAAGGATGGCTCCAGAATTGTGGACAGCGAATGTGTTACCGGAAAAATGGTAAAAAGTCGTTATACACCGGCGGGAATCTTTACGCTGGTATCCAAGACCAGTCCGAAGACTCTGAGAGGACCGAAACAGGCGGACGGCTCTTACGAGTGGGAGTCAGACGTAACTTTCTGGATGCCGTTCAACGGAGGCATCGGTCTTCATGACGCTACCTGGAGAAGCAGTTTCGGAGGAAATATTTATAAAAACAGCGGTTCACACGGATGTGTCAATCTGCCGTATAATGTGGCAAAGACGATTTACAATAATATCGAAGTGGGCACACCGATCATTGTGTACTATTCTGACGACTATTCTGTGAGAGATGATTCGGCGGAGCGCGCGGCTCAGAACCTGCCGGAGACGTCAACTGTCACAGATCCGACATCGACGCCAACGCCAACGACACCTTCGGCGCCGACCCAGGAGCCGACATCGACGCCGGAACCGACCCAGGAGCCGACGGCGGCGCCGGAACCGACCCAGGAGCCGACGGCAACGCCGACGCCGACCCAGGAGCCGACGGCGACGCCGGAACCGACCCAGGAGCCAACGGCAACGCCGGCGCCAACGGAGGCGCCCGCATCTCCTGAAGCAACGCAGCCGGAAGAGGAAACTCTGTCGGCGGCTTCGGAAAGCGGAGGAAATTCCTGAGAAAAACTTGAGGAAAGTAACAGTTCAGCCAGCGGAACGGCAACAAAAAATCCACTGCAGGATCCTTCCTGCGGAAACTCATCAGACTGAGTCAGACAGATGAACTTCCGGGGAATGCCGCAGTGGATTTTTGTCGTGTTTTAAATTCTGATGGACGGATATTATAACCGTTCAGAAAAGATGCGTCAGATCCAGCGGCCTGCGGATTGTGCCGTCGGGATGGTCGGCCGTTCCAAAGCCGTAGGAGGCGAAAATAAACGGAACGCGGGCTTTACGGCAGGCATCCTGATCTCCGGCAGTATCTCCCACGTATACGGGAGCCTTCAGATTGTGCCGACGTGTGATGATTCCGATATTTTCAGCTTTCGCCTGTCCGGTGTCGCCGGGGCACAGGTGGTCCTGAAAATAACCGCCGAGGCCTGTGGCCTGAAGAAAAACCTCAATATAGCCTGCCTGGCAGTTGCTGACAATATATAAAGGGTATTTTCCGGAGAGAATCCGGAGCGTTTCTTCCAGTGTATCGTAGACCGGGGCGGGATGTGCGAGGAGTTCCCTGTGTTCTTCCTCACAGCACAGATCAATCAGCTCCAGCTGGTGCTCTCTCGGATATTTTTCAAAGATCACCGCTGCAATATCCGGGAGCAGACGGCCGAACAGTCCTTTTAGCGTGTCGCCGGTGAGCGTCGGTTTCAGATCGGTTTTCTGTTCCAGAATGCGGTTCCAGGCGCGGGCTACCGTGTCTGTGGAATCCCATAAAGTGCCGTCAACATCGAAGATTATACTGTCAATCACGTTCTTTTTCCTCAGCTTTCTTATTTGTTTCTTAATTTTAATCAAAAAAGGGCAGAAAAGCAATGTTTATTTTGCATTTTCCATAAAAATGTGGCAAAATATACAAAGGAGAATCTATATGCTTGAAAATATAACCGAACCATTGCTTACATGGTATGAAAAGAATCACAGAAAACTTCCCTGGAGGGAACGTCGGGATGCCTATGAGATCTGGGTATCGGAGATTATGCTTCAGCAGACGAGGGTGGAAGCAGTCAGACCGTATTTTGACCGTTTCCTTCAGGCACTGCCGACGGTGAAAGACCTGGCGGAGTGTCCGCAGGAAAAACTACTGAAACTGTGGGAAGGGCTTGGATATTATAACCGGGTAAGGAACATGCAGAAGGCGGCCAGGATTCTGTGCGATCAGTACGGAGGAAAGCTTCCGGCGGATTACCGGGCTTTGCTGGACCTGCCGGGGATCGGCAGTTATACGGCCGGCGCGATTGCGTCAATTGCTTATGAGATTCCGGTTCCGGCTGTGGATGGAAATGTTCTTCGGGTCCTGTCCAGGATTCGTATGGACGATGGAGACATTATGAAACAGTCTGTGCGCAGCCGTGTGGAGAAGGATCTTCTGGCGGTGATGCCAAAAGGGCGGTCGGGCGCTTTCAATCAGGCGCTGATGGAACTGGGCGCTGTTGTATGTCTGCCGAACGGAGCACCATTATGTGAAAAATGTCCCGTCAGGGAATTGTGTAAAGCACGAAAATCGGGTACAATAGAATCCTACCCGGTAAAAGGAAAAAAGACCGGGCGCAGGGTGGAGGAGCGAACCGTGCTTCTGATTCTGGACGGCCGGCATGTGGCGGTGAGAAAACGTCCGGATACGGGACTGCTGGCCGGACTTTATGAATTTCCCAATGAAAAGGGATGGCTGACGGAAAGTGAGGCGCTCTCTTTTGTGGAGGAGAGGGGGCTGATGCCTTTGCAGATTCTTCCGCTTCCCGGGGCAAAGCATATTTTTTCTCATGTGGAATGGCATATGATCGGTTACATGATAAAGATTGCGGAACCGGAAGGGAAGCCGGAAGGGGAATTTGTTTTTGCCGAAACGGAGGAAGCGCAGGAGCGCTATCCGCTGCCGACGGCATTTTCCAGTTATGCCGGATATATGAACCTGCGTCTTGGTCAGGAAAAATACCAGGATAAAAAATAAAAAAGGAAAAAGAATCATGAAAATACTGACTTTTACCGTACCCTGTTATAATTCGGAAGCCTATATGGAAAAGTGCATCGATTCTCTTCTCGTGGGAGGAGAAGATGTGGAGATCCTGATTGTCAACGACGGTTCGAAAGACCGCACAGCGGAGATTGCAGATGCATATGCAAAGAAATATCCGACGATTGTGCGCGCGATCCATCAGGAGAACAAAGGTCATGGAGGAGCAGTAAATACGGGAATTGCCAATGCCACCGGACTTTATTTCAAGGTGGTGGACAGCGATGACTGGGTAAACGAGGAAGCTTATAAAAAAGTTCTTCAGGTGCTTGAAGACGCAGTCCGGGGCGATAAGACACTGGACATGCTGATCAGCAATTACGTTTATGAAAAAGTCGGCGCGAAGAAGAAGAGAGTGATGCGTTATGCGCATTCCCTTCCGGAAGATACGTTTTTCGGATGGAATGATACGAAATCCCTCGGGAAAACCCGTTATATTCTGATGCATTCCCTGATTTTCCGGACTGCTCTGCTTCGGGACTGCGGACTGTGCCTGCCGGAGCATACGTTCTATGTGGATAATCTGGTGGCTTTTATTCCGTTCCCGTACGTGAAGACCATGTACTATGTGGATGTGAATTTCTACCGCTATTTTATCGGGCGCAGTGATCAGTCGGTCAACGAGCAGGTGATGATCGGACGGATTGACCAGCAGATCCGGGTCAACAAACTGATGATAGACTACATGGGACAGCAGAAAAATCTGAACAAGCAGCTCAGAAAATATATGGTAAATTATCTCAGCATTATCATGACGGTATCGTCGGTGATGATGATGCGTTCCGGAACGGAAGAGAATCTCAAGAAGAAGGATGAACTCTGGAAATATCTGAAAGCGCAGGATCCGCTGGATTATTTCCGGATTCGCCATGGGGTTCTCGGTTCCATTATGAGCGCCAAGAGCCGGCCGAGCCAGAAAATTGCGGTTTACGGCTATAAGCTGGCGCAGAAGATTTACGGTTTCAATTAATTTTCAGAGAGAGCGTGCAGACTCTGGAAACAGAGTCTGAAATACGTTCCAGGGTAGGAAAGGGTGAAAAAAATGGAAATAGACGTGGAGCAGTTTCAGGGCCCCTGTTCCTGTAAGCGACATCATGAGATTACAGTGAAGGGGATCTGGATTGAATCCGGCGCCGCAAAAAAGTTGTATGAGATGTTGACAGAAGGAGATCTGAGAGATTTCTCCGCGCCGGCGATTGTCTGGGACGAGAACACGAAAGAGGCTGCCCAGGAAGCGCTGGAGGATGTAGAGGAAATCTGCGAGTCTGTCTGCCTTGACTGTGAAAATCTTCATGCAGACAATCACGGTGTGGAGATTCTGGAGGAAACGCTCCCGGAGGAGACGGATCTGATACTGGCAGTTGGCAGCGGAACGATTCACGATCTGAGCCGTTATGTGTCGCACAAATGGGGGATTCCGTTTATCTCAGTGCCTACGGCGGCCAGCGTGGACGGTTTTGTATCCACGGTCGCGGCGATGACATGGAATGGAATGAAGAAGACAGTGCCGGCCCAGGCGCCGCTGTATGTCTTTGCCGATACAGATATCTTCTCAAAGGCTCCGTACCGCCTGACAGCATCGGGGATGTCGGATCTGATGGGCAAATATATTGCTCTGGCTGACTGGAAGATTGCGGCTCTTGTGACGGACGAATATATCTGTGAGCGGACGATCGCTCTGGAGGAGGAAGCTCTGGAGAAGACGGTGAGACTGATCGATGAACTGAAGGAAGGGAAACCGGAAGCATATGAACAGCTGATGTATGCGCTTCTTCTGTCGGGGCTTGCAATGCAGATGGTGGGCAATTCCCGTCCTGCCTCCTGTGCGGAGCATCATGTTTCCCATCTGTGGGAGATGAAAGTGATCAATGATGAAGTGGACGCGCTTCACGGAGAAAAGGTTTCCGTGGGGCTGATCCTTGTAAGACAGAAATATGAGGAGATTGCAGCTGCGATAGAAAAAGGAACGTGTCGCCTGAAGGCGTATCACGGTCTGGAGATGCAGCTGTTGGAAGATACGTTCGGCAAGAAGGGGATGCTCGAGGCTGCAGTAAAGGAAAACACGCCGGATCCTCTGGAACTGGTGGATCCGGAGAAACTGATGGAAGTGCTTCCGGAGATCAGAGAAATTCTTAACCGTATTCCGTCTTCGGAAAAACTGATCGATCTTCTGAAAAAAGCCGGATGCTGTTATGAACCGGAGCAGGTTGGCATTTCCAGGGAACTGGTTCCGATGACGTTGCAGCTTTGTCCTTATGTGAGAAACCGTTTGAGTTTACTCAGAATGAGCAAGATGCTTCAGGGATAAATTCAAAATAGATTTCTGCGCAAAACAGTCGGAAGGGAGGTGCTTGGAATGAGAGTTGGCATGGGATATGATGTGCATCGTCTGGTGGAGGGCAGAAAGCTGATCCTCGGTGGTGTGGAGATTCCTCATACATTGGGTCTTCTGGGACATTCGGACGCGGACGTGCTGGTACACGCGGTGATGGACGCTCTGCTTGGAGCGGCGGCGCTTCGTGATATCGGTCGGCATTTTCCGGACAACGATCCTGCCTATGAGGGAGCGTCCAGTATTGAACTGCTCCGACGGGTGGGCAAGATGCTGGAAGAGCGGATGTATCTGATTGAAAATATTGACGCGACGGTGATTGCGCAGCAGCCAAAGCTTCTGCCATACATTGACAGGATGGTAGAGAATATTGCGGATGCTCTGAAGCTGGAGACGGATCAGGTAAATGTAAAGGCGACTACAGAGGAGGGTCTGGGATTTACAGGAAACGGGGAAGGTATTTCCGCTCATGCCGTGTGTTGCATTACAAAAGCGCTGGATTATCTGCCGGATGACCGGACAGCGGCTGGCTGCCCTGGATGTACAGGCTGCGCCGGGATGTGACGGCCAGAAGTGAAAGAGAAAAAATGGATGGAATGCCGTAAGAGAACGGAAACGAAAGGCTTCCATCGGTGTTGGAGGTGCATTAATTGAAAGAATATTTGCAGCAAAGCAGTGAGGTGCTGAAAGCCCTACAGTCACAGGAAGAGGGACTCAGCAGCAAAGAGGCGCAGGCCCGTCTGGAAAAGTACGGGAAAAACAAATTGAAAGAGGGGAAAAAGACCCCGCTGATTGTTCGCTTTTTTGAGGAACTGAAGGATCCCATGATCATTATCCTGATTGTTGCGGCGGTGATTTCCGGAATTACTTCCGTGTATTCCGGAGAGTCCTTTGCGGACGTGATTATTATCATGATTGTTGTAGTGATCAATGCAGTGCTGGGCGTCGTTCAGGAGAGCAAGGCGGAGAAAGCGATTGCTGCGCTGCAGGAAATTACGGCAGCTACGTCCAAGGTCATTCGTGACGGACACCAGATTACAGTAAAAAGTGAGGAACTGGTTCCCGGAGATGTGATCGTTCTCGAAGCTGGAGATGCGGTTCCGGCAGATGCCCGTGTTCTGGAAAGCGCCAGCATGAAGATTGAGGAGGCAGCGCTGACCGGAGAGTCTGTGCCGGTAAACAAAAAGGCGGATGCACTGGAACTGAACGGAGAGAAAGATATTCCTCTGGGCGATCGGAAGAATATGATGTATATGGGAAGTACCGTGGTTTACGGACGTGGACGGGCCGTTGTCACCGGTACAGGTATGGAAACGGAGATGGGTAAGATTGCCGACGCTCTTGCGAGTGCGAAGGATGACGAGACTCCGCTGCAGATGAAACTGAATCAGCTGAGCAAGATCCTGAGTGTTCTGGTTATCGGTATCTGCGTGGTAATTTTTGCGGTGGATCTGATTCGCGCATATCCGGATATTACCGGTGAAGGTATGCTGGATACCTTTATGGTAGCGGTTAGTCTGGCTGTTGCTGCGATCCCGGAAGGTCTGGCTGCGGTCGTTACGATTGTTCTTTCCATCGGTGTCACAAAAATGTCTCAGAGAAATGCAGTAATCCGAAAGCTTACGGCAGTAGAGACTCTGGGATGTACGCAGATTATCTGTTCAGATAAGACAGGTACTCTGACGCAGAACAAGATGACAGTTGTGGAGCATTCCGCTTCCGATGAGATGGAGCTGACAAAGGCAATGGCACTTTGCTCTGACGCGGAACAGGATGAGACCGGTGAGGCAGTGGGAGAGCCGACGGAATGCGCTCTGGTCAATGACGCGACGAAGATGAACTGTCCGAAGAACGAGCTGAAGAAAGAGTATCCGCGTATTATGGAAGCGCCGTTTGATTCCGGAAGAAAGATGATGTCGACGGTGCATCAGACAGCGGATGGCACGATTGTACAGTTTACGAAAGGTGCGCCGGATGAAATTCTGAAACGGTGTACAAGTTCGTGGGTTGACGGAAAAGTTGTTCCGATGACCGAGAAAATGCGTGAAGATATCCTTGCAGCGAACAAGGGAATGGCGGATCAGGCACTTCGTGTGCTTGCGGCGGCAAAGAGAATGTGGGACAAGGCGCCGGAGAGCAGCGAGCCTGCATATCTGGAGCAGGATCTTTGTTTTGTCGGACTTTCCGGTATGATTGACCCGATTCGTCCGGAGGTCAAGGATGCAATTGAGGAGTGCCGCGGCGCCGGAATCCGCCCGATTATGATTACCGGAGATCACAAGGATACAGCGGTTGCAATTGCAAAACAGCTTGGAATTATTAAAGATGCAAGCGAGGCAATCACCGGTTCTCAGCTGAATGATATCAGCGACAGTGAGCTTGACAGCGAGATTGAGAAATATTCCGTATATGCCCGTGTACAGCCGGAACATAAAGTACGGATTGTAGATGCATGGAAGAAGAAAGGCAAAATCACAGCGATGACCGGAGACGGAGTCAACGATGCGCCTTCTATCAAACGTGCGGACATCGGCGTCGGCATGGGTATTACCGGTACCGACGTAACCAAAAATGTGGCGGATATGGTTCTTGCAGATGACAATTTTGCAACAATCGTATCAGCAGTAGAAGAAGGAAGAAGAATTTACGACAATATCCGGAAGGCGATTCAGTTCCTTTTGTCTTCCAACCTGGCCGAAGTACTTTCGATTTTCTTTGCGACAATGCTTGGGTTCACAATCCTTGAGCCGGTGCATTTGCTGTGGATCAACCTGATTACTGATTGTTTCCCGGCGTTGGCTCTTGGTATGGAAGAGAGCGAAAAGGACAGCATGCAGAAACCGCCGCGTGATTCAAAAGAGGGAATCTTTGCAGGCGGCATGGGATTCGATGTATTTTATCAGGGTGTATGGGTAACGGTTCTGACGTTGGGTTCCTATTTTATTGGACATTATATTGAGGCAGGCAGATGGGAAATCGTAAACAGTGCAGACGGAATGACTATGGCGTTCCTGACGCTGTCGATGGTGGAAATTTTCCATTCCTTTAATATGCGCTCCAGAAGAAGTTCCATCTTCCATCTCACAACGCACAACAAATTCCTGTGGGGAGCAATGCTTCTGTCACTGATCCTGACAACTGCAGTTATTTATATTCCGTTCCTTTCCGATGCATTCTCTTTCGAGCACATTAGTCTGATGGAATACGGAGTTGCACTGGGACTCGGATTTATTATTATTCCGGTAATGGAAATTACAAAGTTTGTTCAGCGAAAACTGGGCAAATAAAAAAAAGAGGTTCTGCCTGGGTATATCCTGCCTGTAACAGGTCGGACGCAATAGATCAAAGACAGACATCGCAAGAGGCTGCTGTCCCGGAGACATTTCCGGACAGCGGCCTTTTCCATTTAAAGGCACGGAGCATTTGCGAGAAAGCCAGTACACAGAACGCCATTGTCTGACCAGTCGCATGGCCTCCCATACCTGCGCTGATCCAGTAAGTGCAGGTAGTCATGGCCGCCACAAAGATACCTTGCACAATAACCCGGTGAACCAGATTCTTTTCAAACAGAGTGGCCGATTTTACCGGCTTGTGCCTCATAATATTTTTGCTGGCCGGATCAATGCCCGGCGCCAGAGCAGGAATTGAATGATTTTCCGGATATTGCGGTATACGCGACGGTCTTCCTTGATAGCATAAGCAATAGTGGTAAAGCTGTCATCCGGCAGGACCATGTCGGCGTCGTCCATAGCAGATCTTTCAATCCCTTTCTTCGAACGCTTCATTGGGAAAAAATCTGGCAGTTTGTGTTGACAATTTCATAGGAATCCTTTAGAATAAAATTCACAGAAATCCCGTTCAGGAAATTTTACCTATTTCCCGGGAAATTCTTTCTGTGTCCTGGCGGCTGTCGCCATTATCCGTAAAAGACCGTATAAGAATTGAAGAAAGATCTGAAAGGCATGTTTTTTTGCATGCAAGCAAGATTCTGCCGTTATTTCGGTGTGTCAGAACGTTGTATGCCAGAGTTCTGCAAAAGGAGGTTCGCAGTCTTTATAACAGTTCAGACAGGCGGAAAGGTTACATGTGTTTCAGACTGAACCGAAAGCGGTTGTGTAAAAATCTGTCCCAGGTAAAGAAACAGAGCAATCATATGTTGAGCGCTGTGGAATCGTATCAGGTTCCGGAGCAGCTCTGAAAGGAAGGTGGTTTTTACACATGAACTATGAAGCGTTTAAGGAAGCCCTGGTAAAGGAGACAGGGCGGCAGGCAGGAGAATCGTATCAGGTAAGCCTGCAGAAGATTACGAAAAATAATGGAATTTCCAGAGATGCGGTCAGTATCTGCCGAAAGGACCGCAAGGTTGCGCCGGTAATCTATCTTGAGAGCTTTTATGAGCAATATCGGAAGGGCAGTTCGGTGGTCCGGCTGGCTGCAGACATGCTGGAGCACTACCGGGAGATGGACAGTACTTTTCTGGAGATGGACACGGATTTCTTTTCAGACTATGAAAATGCCCGGAGGCATATTTACTGCAAACTGGTAAATATCGGAATGAATCGGGAGATGCTGAAGGAGATTCCTTATCGGCCCTATCTGGATCTGGCGGTAGTGTATTATTATATGACAGATGCGGCAGGTGAGAGGGATGCGACGATTCTGATCAGCAGGAAGCATCTGGAAATGTGGAATCTCTCCAGCGAAGAGCTGGATCGGCAGGCATGGGACAATACGCTTGCGGATCTGACGCCGAGCCTGCGCCCGATGAGCGATATTCTGAAGGAATATGCAGATGTTCAGGTGGGAGAGGAAACAGATTCGTGCTTTCTTCCGATGTATGTACTTACGAACACGAAAAAAACCTTCGGTTCCATCTGCATCCGCTATCCCGGAGTTCTGGAACAGGCGGCGGAAAAACTGGGCGGCGATTTCTACATTCTTCCCAGCAGTGTCCATGAATGTATTCTGGTGCCGGCAGGGAGGACAGTGAGCAGTGAGATTCTGAAAGAAATGGTGACTGACATCAATCATACGCAGGTTGAGCCTCAGGAAGTGCTGGCAAATCAGGTGTATCTCTACAGCAGACTCCTGAACAAAATCGTGTTTTAGCCCGTGCCTGAGCGGCGTTTCTGCAGGTGCAGACTGTATGAAAACGCCTAGCACGTCGCTATCCGGCCCATTGTGAGAGTTCCGCGAGCGGAACTCTCACAATGGGCCGGATGTCGTAATAGTTCCGCTGACGGAAACGGATGATATGGTTGAAAAAAACAAAAACGGTTAGATACTGTAAATATAGCAGGACACCATTTGAAGCTGCCTTTTACAGTAATGGAGGGGAATTTGTGCTTTACGAAAAACTGAACCAGCAGAAATAGAAAATAGGCATTACCATAGAACGGCTTTCCAGGCTGTCGGGAGTTCCGGTAGGGACGATCAACAAGATTTTGAGAGGAGAGACCAAGTTTCCCCGGTATGATACTCTGCAGGCGCTTGAAAAGGTTCTTTTTGCAGACTGCAGCAGCGAATGGAAAGAGAATGGTTCGGCGGGTAACCATGCAAATGATCTGATTCAGGAAACCTTAGAATATCTTACAAAACAACAAGGGGAATATTCGGTGCTCCGGATTTCTGTATTGAAGTGGGTTCTGATTCCAGCCGGAAGAGAGATTACGGAATTAAAGTTCAGAAATACATGAATGCGGGAGTGAGGGAATACTGGATTATAGATGCAAAGAGGCAGAAGATAATATGTTATTGGTTTGAAGGAAAAAATGCTCCGGAAATTGCTGTGTATACGTTTTTGGATCTGGTGCCTGTGGGCATTTATGAAGGCAATCTGAAAATTAATTTCCCTGAGATTGTCGAAAGGCTGTGGGAAGAGAACAGGAGAGGATAGTTCCCTTGTTACTTAGAGAATGTGTTCATATCGGGAGAGCGTATATAATTGAAACAAAGAATAAAAAACAAGTGCTGAGGAAAAAAATATGGATAAAAAGAGGTACTTATTGCTTGAAAACTTTATGATCAATTGTATGGAAGAGGATGGCGTACACGGGATTTTGTTTGATGCAGATAAAATAGATTTGACCGGTGCTATAGGAATGGCAAGAACATTAATGTATAAAGGAACTTTTTCAGAGCCTGTATATATAAGAAAGCCAGATGGAACTATTTCAGACGGAGAAAGGGATACGGAGCCATCATTCTTTCAAGAGTATAAATACAGACTGGAAAAGATACCCTCATTGTTGTATACAAAAAAAGCCAGAGAAATTGCCGCCAAACGGAAGAAAATAGCAGAGGCATTTTATAAAAACCTGTATCAGGAAGTAAATGAGTCGGTAACCGTTCAGCCAGCTCTTTGTACTTCCTGCACAGACCTGGCTGAACGGTAACGCAGTATATACTATTTTTTCCTCAGGCGGTTGACAACGACCGCCGAATGTAGTATGATAATACTGTTGCATCGCAGGGACAAAATATCTCAGCGGCAGCAAAAATAAATAGTTGTTCAGGGAATTTTCAAAAAAATTCTGAGAATTTCGTGAATATAAGCGTTTGTAGCTCAGGGGATAGAGCAACGGTTTCCGGTACCGTGTGGCGGGGGTTCGAATCCCTCCAGACGCGTTGACAGCCCCTATCTCCAGAAATGGAAATAGGGGTTTTATAGTACAGGGCGAAAGGAAAGAGGATAACGTTTGGAAGCAAACTTCCAAATCTGCCTTATGACGCAGTGTGTGCGTCAGGAAGGAGGAAACGATGGCAAAACCGATGTCGAGAAAAGACCGTTTCAGAGAATGGGTTTCTGATAATCTGCGCTATATGCTGCTGATTCTGGCAATTGTTGCAGTGGTTGGACTGGGAATTCTGATTGTACACCTGGTTACTTCCGGGTCAGACGATGGGGAGGCGGAACCGAAAGCGGAGGTCACCGCGACGCCGACGCCTGCGGCCGAATCGGAGCCTGCGGCTGAGTCACAGAGCGGCCAGCCGGCGGCAGAGTTTGCAGCGGAGAATAACGCCCAGGTAAGTACTGTCGCGACGACGTATTATCAGGCGCTTGCTGCGAAGGATATGGATACGGTCAAGAGCTGTGTGGATGCGCTTGCAGCGGAAGATGAAGCACAGATTCTGGAAGAAGATATGGTGGAAGCGTATAATGATATTACCACTTATACGCTGAACGGAACAGAAGAGGGAACCTATATCGCTTTCGTGAGTTATAACTGTAAGTATAAAGGAATCGATACGCAGCTTCCGATGCTGACAGAGCTTTATATGTACACCAATACAGAAGGAAATCTGGTGATTGCGGCAGATGTGGAGACGGATACGGCGATTGCGGAGGCAATGAGCAGCGCTCTGGAGCAGGAAGATGTAAAATCTCTGGTTGGAAATGTACAGGCATCCTATGACCAGGCGTTGGAGAGCGATGCAGCGCTGAAGGCTTATGTGGAAAGTATCCAGTAAAACATGTCGGACGATGTCAGAAAAGCCGTTCACGAAATATACAGGTTCTTTGTTTCCACAGAGTCAGCGCAGTCAATAGGCGAACCTGGCTGAACAGATATATCCGGACAGAAAACGGAATTGTTATGCTTGATGCGATCAGTAAACAAGGGCATACACGGTTTTGGATCGTGTATGCCCTTGTCCTTTGATGGAAGGGAAGTGTATGGAAATGCGGAACAGTTACGAAAAAGTTATGGGAGAAGGGATAGCGGAGTATGAGACTGAACAAATATCTGAGCGATGCGGGATTCTGTTCGCGGCGGAGAGCGGACCGGCTGGCAGAAGAGGGAAGAGTCACTGTTAACGGGCGGAAGGCGCCTGTGGGAGCGCAGGTGGAAGAGAATGACGTTGTTTGCGTGGACGGCAGACGGATTGTGCCGGAAACAAAGAAGGTGTATCTGGCGTTCTATAAGCCCCGGGGAATTGTATGTACTGCGGAAAAAAGGGAAAAGAATAATGTGGTGGATTATCTGAAGTATCCGGTACGGGTTTATCCGGTTGGGCGGCTGGATAAGGATTCGGAGGGGCTGCTGCTTCTGACCAATGACGGAGAAATTGTCAACGGGATTCTGCGGGCGAGGAATTTTCACGAGAAGGAATATCATGTGTGGGTTGACCGTCCGGTGACGGAAGAATTTCTGGAACAAATGGCAGCCGGAGTGCCGATCCTTGATACCGTGACACGGCCGTGCCGGGTGAGAAAACGGGGAGAACGGTGTTTTTCCATTGTTCTGACACAGGGACTTAACCGTCAGATCCGGCGGATGTGCGAGGCGCTGGGATACCGTGTGGAACGGTTGAAGCGGATTCGTATTATGAATATCCGGCTGAATGGGCTGGAGCCGGGTCAGTACCGGGAACTGACCGATGAGGAACTGAGAGAAATCAGAGAAAGAATTCAGGGAAAACAACAGTAGGAGGCTGCAATATGGATCAGACAAGGCGAATGAAAGAACTGGTTCAGCTGTTGAATCAGGCGTCGAAAGCATATTACCAGGAAGACAGGGAGATCATGAGCAACCTGGAGTATGACAGGCTCTATGATGAGCTTCTGGAACTGGAAAAACAGACGGGAACCGTGCTGGCCAACAGTCCCACGGTGCATGTGGGATATGAGGCGGTCAATGAACTGCCGAAGGAGGCGCATGAAAGCCCGATGCTTTCGCTGGACAAAACCAAAGATGTGGAAGTGCTGCGGGAGTTTATCGGAAATCAGAAATGTCTGCTTTCCTGGAAGATGGACGGACTGACGATTGTTCTGACGTACCGGGACGGAAGTCTGGAAAAAGCGGTTACCAGAGGGAATGGGACGATCGGCGAGGTGGTGACAAACAATGCCAGAGTCTTTGAAAACATTCCGCTGAAGATTCCGTTTCAGGGAGAACTGGTACTCAGAGGAGAAGCGATTATCACCTATTCGGATTTTGAAAGAATCAATGAAGAGATTGAAGATGTGGATGCAAAGTACAAAAATCCGAGAAACCTGTGCAGCGGTTCCGTCCGGCAGCTGAACAATGAGATCACAGCCAACCGTCATGTGCGCTTTATGGCGTTTACGCTGGTACGGGCGGAGGGCGAAGACTTCGGAAATTCCGTGGAACATCAGATGGTATGGCTGCAGCGGCAGGGATTTGAAACGGTAGAATACCGGGTTGTGACTGGGGAGACGCTGGATGAGGCGATGGAATATTTTTCTTCGCAGGTGGCGAAAAATGATTTTCCGTCTGATGGTCTTGTGGCTGTCTATGATGATATCGCCTATGGAGAATCCCTCGGAGCGACGGCTAAATTTCCCCGGAATTCTTTCGCGTTCAAGTGGGCTGACGAACAGAAGGAAACGCGTTTGCTGGAGATCGAGTGGAGCCCGTCCAGGACCGGGCTGATCAATCCGATTGCGGTCTTCGAGCCGGTGGAACTGGAGGGAACGACTGTGTCCAGAGCGAGTGTTCACAATATCAGTATTATGAAGAGCCTGGAACTGGGAATCGGTGATCGGATTCAGGTCTATAAGGCGAACATGATTATCCCGCAGATTGCGGAAAATCTGACCCGCAGCGGAGTGAAGGATATTCCTGAGACATGTCCGGCATGCAAGGGACCCACCAGGATTCAGATGGTCAATGATGTGGAAACCCTGTACTGCACGAATCCGGAATGTCCGGCCAAGGCGATCAAGACGTTTACACTTTTTGTCAGCAGAGATGCGATGAATATTGACGGACTTTCCCAGGCAACCCTGGAGAAGTTTATCGGGCATGGATTCCTCCAGGATTTCGGCGACATTTTTGAGCTGGACCGATACAGGGAACAGATCATCGGAATGGATGGGTTCGGTGAGAAATCCTATGAAAATCTATGGCAGAGCATTCAGAACGCCCGGCATACGGTACTGTGGAGAGTGATTTACGGTCTGGGAATTCTGAACATCGGACTGGCCAACGCGAAAATGATCTGCCGGGAGTTTGATTATGATCTGGATCGCATCCGTCATGCAACTGTGGAGGAACTGACGGGAATCGACGGCATCGGAGAGGTGATCGGGCAGAGCCTGGTCCGCTATTTCGGGGATGAGAAAAACAATCGGAAGGTAGATCATCTGATGAAGCATCTGCTGCTGGAAAAACCGGAGGAATCCGCGGATCGGCAGAAGCTGGCCGGACTGACCTTTGTGATTACCGGCAGTCTGGAGCATTTCAGCAACCGGAGCGAGATGAAGAACCAGATCGAGGCTCTGGGCGGAAAAGTGACTGGAAGCGTGACCAGAAAGACCAGCTATCTGATCAACAACGACACCGCTTCCTCTTCTTCGAAAAACAGAAAGGCGGCGGAACTGGGGATTCCGGTGATCTCGGAGGAAGAATTTCTGAATATGCTTCAGGAATAAGAGTTTTCGTTCCGGCGAAAATGTGATATGCTGTTAGGAGTTCAGGATAAAGGACGGGCACTGCCCGGAGAAAGATTACTAGAAATGGAGTGAAAAGTATGCCAGTAAAAGTACAGGCCGATCTGCCGGCCAAAGAAATTCTGGAGCGGGAAAATATATTTGTCATGGACGAAAACCGGGCGATTCATCAGGATATTCGCCCGTTGAAGATTCTGATCCTGAATCTGATGCCACTGAAAGAAGAGACAGAGCTTCAGCTGCTGCGTTCGCTGTCCAATACGCCTCTTCAGGTGGATGTGACGTTTATGGCGATGGCAAGCCATGAATCCAAAAATACGTCGACCAGCCATCTGAATACCTTTTATATCAAATTTCAGGATATCAGAAAGAACTATTACGACGGAATGATCATTACCGGGGCGCCGGTGGAACAGATTGCGTTTGAGGAAGTGGATTACTGGAAGGAACTGGTGGAGATCATGGACTGGACGGAGACGCATGTGACATCAACGATTTTTCTCTGCTGGGCGGCACAGGCCAGTCTGTACCACTTCTACGGACTGCAGAAGCGGATGCTCAGTGAGAAAAAATTCGGGTTGTTCTGGCACAAGGTCAACAACCGGAAGATTCCGCTGGTGCGTGGATTTGACGATATGTTTCTGGCACCACATTCCCGCCACACGGAGGTGCCTCTGGAGGAGATCCGGAAGTGCAGCGAGCTGACGATTCTTGCAGAGTCGGAGGAAGCGGGATTTTATCTTGGCATGGCGGATCAGGGACGGAAAATCTTTGTGATGGGACACCCGGAGTATGATCGCGTCACATTGGCGGGTGAGTATAAGCGGGACAGCGATAAGGGACTGCCGATTGATGTGCCCAAAAATTATTTCACAAATGACGATCCGACCACGAAACCGCTGCTGATGTGGAGGGCGCATGCAAACAATCTGTATACCAACTGGCTGAATTATTACGTCTACCAGACGACGCCCTATGATCTGGACGGGACACCGTTCTGACAGGAACGTCCGGCAGAAAAACGGAGACAGAAATTTATAAATTTTTATAATTGACATTCCGGCAAATGCTGTGTATCATATTGTTAGTTATCGAACAAATGGAAAGAGGGTGTGTGCGATGGAAAATCAGGATGAGCATGACTGTACCCATGATGTGGGAAGGCTGATCAACACCTTGTCTCATCAGCTGAAGCGGCAGATTTCTTTTCCTGAGGAGGAGAGCAGTCTGACGAACATACAGCGGGTGGTTCTGAATTACATTCTGTTTCAGGTTCTGAAAAGAGAGGTTTATCAGAAGGATATTGAAAAAGAATTTCAGATCCGGCGGTCCACAGCAACGGCGATCCTTCAGCTTCTCGAAAGAAAAGGGTTTATCTGTCGGGAAACGGCGGAGTGGGATGCACGCTTCAAAAAACTGATTCCAACAGAAAAAACCGAAAAGCTGCGGGAACAGATTATTTCCAACACACGGTACATGGAAAATCTGCTGAAAACGGGAATTCCCGAAGAGGATCTGGAGGTCTGTCTCCGGGTGCTTGAGCGGATGTCCGAAAATTTGTCTGATAATGAGAAAACAAAGGGAAAGGAGACTATACAATATGAGTAAGAAATTACTCGCTTCTGTCCGGGAATACAAGCGACAGACGATGCTCACTCCGGTGTTTGTGGCGCTGGAAGTGCTGATCGAAGTGCTGATCCCGCTTTTGATGGCGAATATTATTGATATCGGTATCGCCCAGGGAGATCTGGGATATATTATCCGTCTTGGCCTTCTTCTGGTTGTGATGGCGATGATCGCCCTGTTTTTCGGAGCAAAATCCGGACAGCTTGCGGCGATTGCTTCAGCAGGATATGCAAAGAATCTCCGCCATGATATTTTTTATAAAGTACAGGATTTTTCATTCGGGAATATTGACCATTTTTCAACCTCAGGTCTTGTCACCCGTTTGACGACAGATATCACCAACGTGCAGATGGCATTTATGTTCACGATCCGTCTGCTGGCGAGAGCGCCGATTATGATTGTCCTGTCTCTGATTATGACAATGACGATCAGTGTGCCGATTGCATTGATGCTTCTTATTAGTATTCCGATTCTCGGTGGAATCCTTCTTTTCATTGCGAAGAAGGCGCATCCGCATTTCATTCAGGTATTTGATGAGTACGACGTCCTCAATAATACTGTTCAGGAAAATGTCAATGCGGCCCGCGTAGTCAAAGCGTATGTACGTGAGGACTATGAGAATCAGAAATTCGGAAAAATTTCCACAATCGTTTTCAAACTGTTTACAAAGGCTGAGCGAATTGTAGCATGGAACTCTCCGATCATGCAGTTTACCATGTATGCAGTCATTCTGATCATGGTACTGATCGGCGGCGAGAGCATTATCAATGAGACGATGCAGACCGGTGAGCTGACCAGTGTCATTGTATACGCAATCCAGATTCTGTCTTCTCTGATGATGGTAACTTTTGTGTTCGTTCAGATTATGATCGCAGAGGCGTCCACAGACCGTATCACGGAAGTTCTCGATGAGGTTCCGGAGATGGAAGATGCTGCGGAGGCTGTCACAGAGGTGCCAAACGGAGACATCGACTTTGATCACGTGGACTTCAGCTATTCCGGCGAGGGCGGAAATCTTTCTTTGAAGGATGTAAATCTTCATATCAAGAGCGGACAGATCGTCGGCGTCATCGGAGGTACCGGAAGCGCGAAATCTACGCTGGTACAGCTGATTCCGCGTCTGTATGACGTGACAAAGGGCAGTGTAAAGGTCGGCGGTATTGATGTAAGAAAATACAGCCTGAAGGCCCTGAGGGATCAGGTGTCCGTGGTACTTCAGAAAAACGTGCTGTTTACCGGAAGTATTTATGAGAATGTTCGCTGGGGAGATGAAAGCGCCAGCGACGCGGAAGTTCAGAGAGTGTGTAAGCTGGCCCAGGCGGACAGCTTTATCCAGGAATTTCCGGCCAAGTATGACACGATGATCGTGGAAGGCGGAAACAATGTGTCCGGCGGACAGAAGCAGAGACTCTGTATTGCGCGAGCTCTTCTGAAAAAGCCGAAGATTCTGATTCTGGACGATTCCACCAGTGCGGTAGATACCAAGACAGATGCGCTGATCCGCAAGGCATTCCGTGAAGAGATTCCGGATACCACAAAGATCATCATTGCACAGAGGGTATCTTCCGTGGAAGATGCAGATGTGATTATCGTTATGGAGAATGGTGAGATCAACGGTATCGGAACATCGGAAGAACTTCTGAAGAACAATGCAATTTACCGGGAAGTATATGAATCACAGATGAAAGGAGGCGCTGACAATGAGTAGACAGGGAAGCCCGAGAGTCAACAAGGGAACCATTAAGACAGCGAAGCGTCTGCTGGGGTATGTGACAAGTACCTATAAGGTGCAGTTTGTTGTTGTAATCTTCTGTATCCTGATCAGTTCCATTGCGTCGATCTCCGTATCGCTGTCCCTTCGCTTTCTGCTGGATGACTACATCATTCCGCTGATCGGACAGCAGGATCCGGATTATACGGAACTCTATATGGCGCTGACTGTGCTGGGAACGATTTTCCTGTGCGGTGTGATTGCAACGTTTGTCTACAGCCGTCTGATGGTAACGATCGGTCAGGGCGTTCTGAAGCGTGTCCGCGATGAGATGTTCGAACATATGCAGAAGCTTCCGATCCGGTATTTCGACCAGAATACCAACGGTTCCATCATGAGTCTCTATACCAATGATACCGATACCCTGCGGCAGATGATCAACCAGTCGATTCCGCAGGTACTGATGTCGGTTCTTACCATTATCGTTACGTTTATTTCGATGCTGGTGCTGAGTCCGCTGCTGACGATTCTGGCAGTACTGATGATCGCGCTGATGTTCTTCGTGTCAAGATTCATCACCGGGAACAGCGGAAAATACTTTATCCGCCAGCAGATTGACCTGGCGGACGTTACCGGTTTCGTGGAAGAGTGTATGAACGGACAGAAGGTTGTCAAAGTCTTCAATCATGAGACAATTTCAGAGAAAGAGTTTGATGAACTGAACGAGCGTCTGTTTGAGAGCGCTTCAAAAGCCCATACGTTTGCCAGCATTATGGGACCGGTTGTCGGAAACATGGGAAACATTCTTTTCGTTCTGACGGCAGTGTTCGGCGGATTTCTGTCGGTGGCCGGAATCGGAAATATTACGCTGGGTGTTATGGCATCCTATCTGCAGTTTACCAAAAGCTTCACGCAGCCGTTTATGCAGATCGCACAGCAGTTCAACTCCATTATCATGGCGCTGGCCGGAGCAGAACGGATCTTCGGACTGATGGATGAAGAGCCGGAAGTGGACGACGGATACGTTACGCTTGTCAATGCGAAGAAAGATGCGGATGGAAAGATTACGGAGTGCAAAGAGCGTACAGGACTCTGGGCATGGAAGCATCCCCATCAGGCGGACGGTACGGTTACATACCGGGAACTGAAGGGTGATGTACGTTTCTATAATATGACCTTTGGCTATACGCCGGATCATATGGTGCTTCATGATCTGACACTGTATGCGAAACCGGGCCAGAAGGTTGCGTTCGTAGGATCTACCGGCGCAGGAAAGACGACGATCACCAACCTGATCAACCGTTTCTACGATGTGGCGGACGGAAAGATCCGGTACGACGACATCAACATTAATAAGATCAAAAAGGCAGATCTGAGACGTTCTCTCGGAATCGTTCTCCAGGATACCCATCTGTTTACCGGAACCATTATGGAGAATATCCGGTATGGAAAGCTGGATGCTACCGACGAGGAAGTATACAGCGCGGCAAGGCTTGCCCATGCGGACGGTTTTATCCAGATGTTGCCAAACGGATACGATACACAGCTGACCGGCGACGGAGAGGAGCTTTCCCAGGGACAGAGACAGCTGCTTGCAATCGCGAGAGCTGCAATCGCGGACCCACCGGTTCTTATTCTGGACGAGGCAACTTCCAGTATCGATACAAGAACAGAGAATATCGTTCAGAAGGGTATGGATAACCTGATGAAGGGACGTACCGTATTTGTAATTGCCCACAGACTTTCCACGATCCGCAACAGTGATGCGATCATGGTTCTGGAGCATGGCCGGATCATCGAGAGAGGAACTCACGAGGATCTGCTCAAATTGAAAGGTACGTACTATCAGCTGTACACCGGAAAACTGGAGCTTTCATAAAAGACGCTCCGGAGAGAATTTAAGCTCTTTGATTCTGACAACTGCGAAAGCGGATGACCGTGCAGGTCATGCTTTCGCAGTTTTTTTCTGAATTTTTCACTGCAGGGAAAACAGCAAAAAATGAATGACAGTCCGCTTCTTTTGCGATATAATCTGGATATTGCATATCTGTCAAACAGACAGCTTTTTTCAAATATATCCTGGAGAGATCTGACTGGAGGGAGAGAAGGATGAGAGGAACAGGAAAAAGATACGGTTCACTGGCGTTCTGGGCCTGTGTATTACTGGCGGTAATCAGCAGGTGGGCGGAGGTGGAGCTTCCGCTGAATATCAGCAGACTGATTGACAAGGCAGGCCAGTGCAGCGAAATGTGTCGGCTGGCGGTGATTCTGGGAGCAGACATCCTGCTGATTATCACTGCGGAAAGTCTGCTGCAGCTGGTAAGAAAAAAATTTCTGAATCAGACAGCACACAGATACAGAGTGACGGTCACAGGAGCCATGCTGAAAACCCGGAATGTGATTCCGTCGGAAACGGAGAAGGCGGAATATATTTCCTGTTTCAACAACGAT
The DNA here is from genome assembly GCA_019119555.1 of Candidatus Fusicatenibacter intestinigallinarum. Classification (GTDB taxonomy): domain Bacteria; phylum Bacillota; class Clostridia; order Lachnospirales; family Lachnospiraceae; genus Fusicatenibacter; species Fusicatenibacter intestinigallinarum. Next base: position 28,551 of record DWWU01000038.1, read on the forward strand.
ATTCCGATGATAACAGAGGAATATTACAATAATATACTGAATATTGTGGAGACGGCGGCGACAATTCTTTTTTCGTTAAGAGCGCTGCTGACGCTGAATTTCTGGATTCTGCTGGTGATCCTTGCCCAGATTGTATTGCTGGCGCTGAACCCGGTCTTTTTCCGGAAAAAGATGCAGGAACAGAAAGCGCAGGTATCGTCTTCCAGATCACGGTATAATTTTGTAATCAGAAATTACATGGAAGGGATTCATCTTATCCGGACGTATCTGTGCGAAACGGTTATGCAGAAGAAGACGGACCAGGCAAGCCAGTCGGTCAATCAGGCGGAATACAGGGACACAAAGCTGCAGATGTTTGCGAATCTGTTCAGTATGGCAGCCGGATACCTGTGTAATTATTTCATCGTCATTGTCGGTGTGGCGTTTATCGCATCCGGAAGACTGACGGTCGGTTCTCTGCTTGCAATTCTGCAGATTACCGATCTGCTGGCGAATCCGATTACGACGGTCTCTTACTACATCAATGCAATGATCGCCGTAAAGCCGATCAAAGAGAAGCTGGAGCGAATGGAAAAACAGGGAACCATTCAGACGGGCGGAGCGAAATGTGAGACGATGGACGAGATCCGGATCCGGAATCTTAGCTTTTCCATGAATGGACACCGGATTCTGGAGAATCTTCATTTGGATCTGCGGAAAGGAAGGAAATACCTGCTTACCGGAGAGAATGGTTCCGGAAAGAGCACGCTGCTGAAAGTAATCTTTCAGCTTTTTTCTGAATACCGAGGAGAAATCCTTTACAACGGAAAGGATATCCGGGAATATGACCGGGCGTCGCTTTATTCGCATATGACGATGGTATTTCAGGACAGTTTTGTATTTCCCGATACGTTAGAGAACAATATTACGCTCTACGAACCATATCCGGAGCAGGAGACGGATCGTCTGATCTTGCTTTTGGGTCTGGAAAAATTCCGCGGGAAAACGCTGAAAAATGATGAGTTGTCCGGAGGGGAGCGCCAGCGGATTGCACTGGCAAGAGCGGTGATTCGGCGGCCGGATCTTCTGCTGGTGGATGAAGTCACATCAGCGCTGGACAGAGAATCCCAGTATCAGATTGAAAAGTTTCTGCTGAGCCTGCCCTGCTGTGTCGTACATATTTCCCATCACAACCTGGAACAGTTTTCCAACAGATATGATGAAATTATCACGCTGCAACGTGTTTGAAGCAACTGTTCAGTTGGCGGAAGGGGCACCTGTCTGAAAAGAGTTTTTTCAAAAGCGCTATGGAAAACACTGCATTTATGGTAAAATAGTTTCATCACAGACCGCCGCCGGGACATATGGAGTGGGAGAAGAAGAACGGAAGGCGAGCGGGCAGACAGAAGATCGGGAGGAAACAGGAATGAAAGAATCAATTCATACGATACCGCTGATGGATGCGTTCAAAGCAAAGGATGAATGCCCATTCTGCTTCCTGGAGCGGGAAGCGGAACAGCATGCAATTTCCTATGCGCTGGGAAGCGGCGCGTCTTATATGGAAGAGGATGTGCGGGGAATGACAGATAAGGAAGGGTTCTGCCGTCATCATTACAAGATGATGTACGATTACGGAAACCGTCTGGGAAGCGCGCTGATTCTCAGCACTCATATGAAGCGTCTGAATCAGGATATGAAAAAGCAGATGGACAGCTTTACGCCGGGGAAAAGCTCGTTTATGAAACGGATGCAGAAGACTTCTCTGAACGGAAAAGTGCCTGAGACGTCTCTTGGACAGTGGGTTCAGCAAGAGGAGAGCTCCTGTTTTGTGTGCAGTCAGTTCAAGGCAAATTATGAAAGATATCTGGACACGTTTTTTGATCTGTACAAGAGCAGTCCGGAATTCGTGAAGCTGTTTGAGGAGAGCAAAGGATTCTGTCTGCCGCATTTTGGCGATCTGGTGGAGACAGCGGAGAAAAAACTGAACGATAAGCAGAAGAAAGAGTTTTATCCGGTGCTGTTCCGGCTGATGGAGGAAAATTATCAGCGGCTCCAGGAGGAGGTGACCTGGTTCACTGAAAAGTATGATTACCGGAATAAGGACAAGAGCTGGGGAAATTCCAAAGACTCGATTCAGCGGTGTATGCAGAAACTGGCGGGAGGTTATCCGGCAGACGAACCATTTACAGAAGATTGAGAGAGTAAATGGTTTGAGTTGAAGAGTGTTCTGAATGATGTGAGAAAGGAAAAAGATATAAGATGAAACAGCAGGCGGTAAATCCATATCTTCCTTTGGATGAGTATGTTCCCGATGGAGAACCTCGTGTTTTTGAAGATCGTCTTTATATTTTTGGTTCTCATGACAGAAGTCATGGGAGAAAATTCTGTATGAATGATTACGTGGGGTGGTCTGCGCCGTGCAACAACCTGGCGGACTGGCGGTATGAAGGAGTAATTTACCGTAAAACAGATGATCCGAATAATATTGAGAAAGAATCGATGTATGCACCGGATGTGGTGCGCGGACCGGACGGAAACTATTATATGTTTTATGGACATGGAAGCAGAAAACCGCCGGAAGAGTGGCAAATTCATGTGGCCGTGTGCAATAAGCCGACTGGCAGATATCAATATTATGGGACGATTGATTTGTCTGCATGGAAAGAAAGGTATTTTCCTTTTGACCCGGCGGTTCTGGTGGATGATGACCAACGTGTCTGGCTGTATTACGGATTCGGGTCGGGAGACTGGCGGAAGGGAAATAAAGGGTACGGCGGTGCAGTTGTGGAATTGGCTTCAGATATGAAAACAGTAGTGTCTGAACCGAAAGCGACTTTGCCTAATAAGTATTCCAATACAGAAGAAACATTGAGGGGACATGCTTTTTTTGAGGCTTCTTCTATACGAAAAATTCGGGGAAAGTATTATTTCATTTATTCCAGTGAATTATCTCATGAATTATGTTATGCTGTTTCAGATGCACCGGACGGAATTTTCAGATATAGAGGTGTGTTGATTTCTAACTGTGATTACGGGTGGAATGGAAATACAGTGTTTCGGAACTGGTGGGGAAATAATCATGGTTCTTTGGCAGAAATTAATGGGACGTGGTATATTTTCTACCATCGTCATACTCAGCAGTCTGCTTTTTCCAGGCAAGGATGTGCTGAGCAGATTGTTTTGCAGAAGAATGGTGATTTTATGCAGGCGGAATGTACATCCTGTGGCCTGAATCAGGGGCCGCTCTGTGCAGAGGGAAGATATTCGGCAGCTATTGCCGCTAATTTGTATAATTGGCCGGATACATCTGCCAGTATTGACTGTAAAAGAAAAAAGGGTGTTTATTTGGATGAAGAAAGAGTACAGGGGATCAGGATTTCTATAATCAAACGATTTAGCAGCAGTGCCAGGGCGGTTTATAAATATTTTCTTTTAGAAGGAGAGACATGTATCCGAATCTGTATCAGAGGAAATGCAAAAGGAATTTTTACCGTACTCACTTCTGATGGGAAAACAGATATTCCCATAGAAATTCGGGGAAAAGATTGGTTGTATATCTCAGGGACGATTGCGCATCACGGAAAAAGTTCCCTTGAATTTCGATATTCCGGAACAGGGATGTTTGATATACGTGATTTTGAATTTGTTATTTTAAAACCTTGACAAATTAGGAGAAGTTACATAGACTATAAAAAACAGGAAAAAGGCAGAGAACGGAAAGAGTAGAAAATCAGCACCGGTTTCCAGAGAACGGCTGTCAGCGGGTGAAAGCAGCCGGACCAGGAGGTTTTTGAAGTGCATCCGGAAGCTGCCCCGGTGAAGCAGTCGGAAGTTCTGTGAGGCGGAACGCAGGACTGTGGGTAGCCGGGGACGTGCTGCGCGCGTTAAGTGCTTGGAGGAGCCCTTTGGGGCTTGAAGAAAAGTGGGACCACGAGAGCATTTCGTCTTTTTGATGAAGTGCTTTTTTTGTTCTCAGCAGGTGTGGCGAAGGAATCAGAAGTGTAGGAACAGAAAATGGAAAGGGGATTTTTGGATGGGCTTTCTGAAGTATTTCAAGGAGGAGTTTCAGGTGATTCGGGAGAGGGATCCGGCGATCCATTCTCCGTTGGAGGTCTTGCTGTATCCGTCGTTTCGTGTTATGCTCAAATACAGGCGGGCGCATAAGCTGTATCTGAAGAAACATTATTTTCTGGCGCGCTGGATTTCCCAGAGGGCGGCGCGGAAGACGGGAATAGAGATTCATCCGGGAGCCACAATCGGGAAAGGCCTTTTTATTGATCATGGTTCGGGGGTGATTATCGGAGAAACCGCCGTCATCGGGGATAATGTGACACTGTATCAGGGAGTCACGCTTGGAGGCACGGGAAAGGAGACCGGAAAGCGGCATCCGACGCTGTGCGACAATGTGATGGTCAGCGCGGGAGCTAAGATTCTCGGCTCGTTTACGATCGGGGAAAATTCCAAGATCGGCGCGGGATCCGTGGTGCTTCGGGAGGTTCCGCCGAACTGTACGGTGGTAGGCGTCCCGGGAAGGATTGTCAAGAGAAACGATGTGAGGGTTACCTGGAACACGATGGATCAGATTCATCTGCCGGATCCGGTATTTGATGATATAGAAACACTCAAGAAGGAAAATACGGAGCTTACAAACCGTGTCCTGGAGCTTGAGAGAGAACTGAAATTTATGAAAAAAGAGAAAGACTGGAAGTGATCTTCCGGATCAAAGGAGGAAAATATGAGATTTTATAACACGCTGACGAAAAGGAAAGAAGAATTTGTTCCGCTAGAGGAAGGAAAGGTCAGGATGTATGTCTGCGGACCGACGGTTTACAACTTTATTCATATCGGAAACGCCCGCCCGATGATTGTCTTTGATACGGCCCGCCGGTATATGGAATATAAAGGGTATGAAGTAAACTACGTTTCCAATTTTACGGATGTGGATGACAAAATTATCGCAAAGTCCCTGGAAGAGGGAGTGAGCGCCCAGGAGATTTCTTCCCGCTATATTGAGGAATGCAAAAAGGATATGGAGGCGATGAATGTCCGCCCGGCGACGACCCATCCGCTTGCAACTCAGGAGATTCCGGGAATGATTGAGATGATCTCCACGCTGATAGAGAAGGGATATGCCTATGATGTGAATGGAACGGTATATTTCCGTACCAGAAAATTCAGCGAGTATGGAAAGCTGTCCCACAAGAATCTGGATGATCTGCGTTCCGGCGGCCGTTCGCTGCTGGTTTCCGGAGAGGATCAGAAGGAAGATCCGCTGGATTTCGTGCTCTGGAAGCCGAAAAAGGAAGGAGAGCCGTTCTGGGTTTCCCCGTGGGGAGAGGGCCGTCCGGGCTGGCACATTGAATGCTCGGAGATGGCGAAAAAGTATCTCGGTGAGGAGATTGATATCCATGCTGGAGGCGAGGATCTGATCTTTCCGCACCATGAGAATGAGATTGCCCAGAGTGAATGCTGCAACGGAAAGCCGTTTGCACGTTACTGGCTGCATAATGCATTCCTCAACATTGACAACCGGAAAATGTCCAAATCTCTGGGAAATTTCTTTACAGTTCGTGAGATCGGGGAAAAGTATGATCTTCAGGTGCTTCGCTTCTTTATGCTCAGTGCCCATTACAGAAGCCCGCTGAATTTCAGCGCCGATATTATGGAGGCGTCCAAGAACGCTTATGAAAGAATTGTCACAGCGGCAGACCGTCTGAAGGAGCTTTCCTCAGCGGCAAAGGCAGAGGATCTGACGGAAGAGGAGAGTGGAAGACTGGAAGAGATGAAACAGTTCCGCGTCAAATATGAGGAGGCGATGGACGACGATCTGAACACGGCGGATGCACTGGCGGCAATTTTTGAACTGGTGAAGTTTGCCAATACAGAGGTGACAGAAAATTCCTCAAAGGCTTTTGTGGATCGGGTTCTGCAGGAAATCCGGGAGTTGTGCGAAATTCAGGGTCTGATCGTGGATCGTAAGAAGGAGTCTCTGGACGATGAGATCGAGGCGATGATCGCCGAGCGTCAGGCTGCGCGAAAAGCGAAGGATTTTGCCCGGGCAGACGAGATTCGTGACGAACTGCTGGCGAAGGGAATTATTCTGGAAGATACCAGAGAAGGTGTAAAATGGAAAAGAGCTTAAACGAAACAGAACAGAATGCAATGGGGAACGGTCCGGAGCTTTCAGACGGAACAGCGGAAAAAACTGAGGAAAAGGAAAACGAGCAGGCGGATATGCCTCAGGCATATCTTACTGCCAAGTTCGGACTGCCGCAGCAGGAGCTGAACAGGTACTCTCCGCTGACTCTGGCCTATATCGGGGACGCGGCTTTTGAGATAGTGGTGAGAACGGTGCTGGTGCGCCGTGCCAACCAGCAGGTGAATAAGCTGCATCGGCTGGCCTCATCTCTGGTGTCCGCGGAGCATCAGTCAAAAATGGTTGGGGTGCTGGAAGAAGTTTTTACCGGGGAGGAAGCCCATGTTTATAAGCGCGGGCGCAATGCGAAGGCGGCGACGAAGGCGAAAAATGCTTCGATTACGGATTACCGGAGAGCCACAGGACTGGAGGCGGTGATCGGGTATCTGTACCTGAAGGGAGATTACCGGAGGATTGTGGATCTGGTGGAGCTTGCGCTGGAGCGTGTCTGAGAATCCCGCATAACAGTTCTGCAGGGGGAGCTGTTACAATCCTGCAGCCGTTCGGCTGGCTGAACGGCTGCGGAAATTTCATGATAAGAGATAGAATAGAAAGGTACACAATGGGAAAAATGAGTGAAAAAGAGACCGGGGGCGGAATGATCGAGGGACGCAATGCAGTGCTGGAGGCGTTCCGTTCCGGAAAAAGCGTGGATAAGCTGTATGTGATGCCGGGAAATCAGGACGGACCGGTGCGGACGATTCTTCGTGAGGCGAAGAAGCATGATACAGTGATCAATTATGTAGGAAAAGATCGTCTGGACGGAATGTCCCGAACCGGCCACCATCAGGGAGTGATCGCGCAGGTGGCGTCCTATGGGTATGCCTCGGTGGAGGAGATTCTGGAAAGGGCAAAAGTCAAAGGGGAAGATCCGTTTCTGATTCTGCTGGACGGGATCGAGGATCCGCACAATCTGGGGGCAATTCTTCGTACCGCCAATGTGGCCGGCGCCCATGGAGTAATTATCATGAAACATCGTGCGGTAGGCCTTACGGCCACTGTGGCAAAAACCTCCGCCGGAGCGATCAATTATACACCTGTGGCCCGGGTGACCAATATGGCGAAAACCATTGAGCAGCTGAAAGAGAGCGGTCTGTGGTTCGTATGCGCCGATATGCACGGGGATTCTATGTATGATCTGAATCTGAGAGGTCCGATCGGTCTTGTGATCGGAAACGAGGGAGACGGCGTTTCGAGACTGGTGCGCGAGAAATGTGATTATGTCGCGACGATTCCGATGAAGGGCGAGATCGAATCTCTGAATGCATCGGTTGCGGCAGGAATTCTGGCGTATGAGATTGTGAGACAGAGAGGATAACATGTCTGGAAAATATGACGCATATCAAGAGGAAAAGGATGAGGAACTGCTGCGGAGACTGAGAGCCGGCGAGAGTGAGATTGCCGATTATCTGGTGGATAAGTATAAATATCTTGTTCGTCAGAAGGCGCGTCCTCTTTATCTGGCCGGCGGAGATCAGGAAGATCTGATTCAGGAGGGAATGCTGGGCCTTTTCAAGGCAATCCGGGGATATCAGGAGGATAAGGACACTGCCTTTTCCACGTTTGCCGCGCTCTGCATTGACCGGCAGATGTATTCGGCGATTTCCTCGTCCCAGAGACAGAAGCATCAGCCGCTGAACAGCTTTGTTTCCCTCAGCGAACCGGTCTCCGAACAGGAGCTTCGTCTGATTGATGAAGAGACGCCGGAGGCCATTCTGATCAATCAGGAAGACGTTGACAGAATGCATGAGAAGATCCGGGAAGTTTTAAGCTCCTTTGAGTATCAGGTGCTGGATCTGTATCTGAAAGGGTATGGGTATCAGCAGATTGCTCAGCAGATGGAGAAAACGCCGAAAGCAATCGATAATGCGCTGCAGAGAATCAGAAGCAAAGTGCGCAGCTGTATGAAATGAATATAATGTAACAGTTCAGATGGCTGAACTGTTACAGAAAGAAGTTACTGCTCAGCAGGCGGAACGGTAACAGAAAGATAACGGAAAAAGTCCGCGGTATGGTTTCCAGCCACGCCGCGGACTTTTTATATAGCAGAGCGCTTCGCAGGATGTGCATTCGCGCGGAACAGAAAATATTAATTTATGTGAATTATGGATAAAATTATGCGGGAAAAACTGTAAATAATGGAGGAATTGCTGAAAGAGATTGACATCATAATGAAAAAAGAGTTAAGCTACATGTGCGACATGTTAGGAAACATGAAAGGAGTGGAGCGGCGATGGCAAAGAAAAATTCGATTTCCATGCAGGATATTGCGGACGAGCTGAACATCAGCAAGGTAACGGTTTCCAAAGCATTGAACGGAAAAGACGGAGTCAGCGAAGAACTGAAAGAGAAAATTTTTGCTATCGCGGAACATTATGGGTATATACTGCCGGATTATGGTCAGAGAAAGGCAAAGAAAGTCGGGATTGTCATGAGTGAACGGTTTAATTCCGGAGATATGGGAAAATTCTACATGGGCATGTATGAAAAGATTATCAATGAACTGCGGAAGGTTTCCTGTTCCAGCATGATGATCACATCAAACCATGAGAGTCTGAAGCGGGACATTGAGACGCTGGAAACAAAGGGAATGTTTGACGGCCTGATTCTTCTCGGTATTCTGGACCGGGAAGTCAGGGAGAGTATTGACGGGGTTTCCCTGCCGAAGGTTTATGTAGATGTGTATGACGAGACCCATAAGTCCGATTCGGTGGTAACGGAGAACATTTACAGCGCTTATGACATCACGGATTATCTGATTCAGATGGGTTACCGGGAGATTGGCTTTGTGGGGACGATCGGGGCGACCACAAGTATCACGGACCGGTATCTCGGCTATCAGCGGGCGCTGCTGGAACATCATCTGCAGCCAAAGCAGGAGTGGTGTATTCCGGACCGGGACGGCGAAGGGACGGCGATTGAGCCGGAGCTTCCGGAAACGCTCCCGGAGGCCTTTGTGTGCAATTGCGACGAGACGGCGTTCCGGCTGGTGAAGGTGCTTCGCCGGAAAGGGATCCGGGTTCCGGAAGACCTGGCGGTTACGGGCTTTGACGATGACATTTACGCGGAGCTTTGTGAGCCCGGGCTGACGACGGTTTCGGTGAATATTGAAGAGATCGGTAAAATTGCCGCAGGGCGTATCGTAAGATATATGGAACATCCTGAAAAACAGGGAGGCGATGTGTACCGGGTTCCCGGGAAAATCATACGCAGGGATTCTGTGAAAGATCTGAGAAAGCAGTGACACGGCGTAACAGTTCAGCCAGCTGAACTGTTACGGCATCCGGCCATTGAAAATCGCTTCGCGATGGGTCGGATGCCCGCAGGCATTATACTTTCATACGGTCTGCGCAGTAAACGCACAGACCTGGCTGAACGGTAACGACACGACGGCAAAGTATGTATTTCTGTATTGGGTGGACGGCTGCGGGGAGTGAAAGGAGGAGCTATGTATTTTCTGGACAAGAGAGTCAGCGTGATCTGCAGTGAGCTGAAGAAACTGAAGGTAAAACAGAGTTTTCCGGTGGGGCACTGGAAGTACAAAGAAGGGAATTATATCCGCCCGGCGGACGCCGACGCAGATCCGGTTCCGTGGGAGACGTTTGATTGCCAGACCATGCACTGGTATGGGCCGGACCGTCACTACTGGTTCCGCACCGAGTATACGGTGCCTGGGGAACTGGACGGAAAACGGATGTGGCTGCATGTGCGGACACAGGTGGAAGAGGGATTTGACGCGAAAAATCCACAGTTTCTTCTGTTTGTGAATGGCGTAGTGGTGCAGGGCATTGACCTGAACCACAGGGATGTGTTCCTCTGCCCGGAAGCAAAGGCAGGGGAGACGCTGACCCTGGAACTTCAGGCTTATACGGGGACCGAACATACAGAGTTCAATCTGTTTGCAGATATGCAGGAGATTGACGACAAAATCGAAAAGCTGTACTACGATTTGTGGGTGCCGCTCTCGGCATTTTCCCGGATGGAGGAAGACGATAAAAATCGGAAGGATATTGAGAATATTCTGAATCGTACAATCAATTATCTGGATCTGAGAACTCCTTATTCGGATGAGTTTTACCGGACCCTGCAGGAGGCTTCTGATTACATTGATCAGGCGCTGTATTCGGATATGGCGGGATACAGAGATGTGATTGCAACCTGCATCGGCCATACGCATATCGATGTGGCGTGGTGGTGGACCGTGGAACAGACGAAGGAAAAGACCGGAAGAAGCTTTGCCACCGTGCTGAAGCTGATGGAGGAATATCCCAACTACAAATTCATGTCCAGCCAGCCGCAGCTGTATGTGTTTCTGAAGGAGAGATATCCGGAGCTGTACGGGCGGATCAAAGAACGTGTAAAAGAGAAACGCTGGGAGCCGGAGGGCGGCATGTGGGTTGAGGCGGACTGCAATCTGACTTCCGGAGAGTCCCTGGTGCGCCAGTTCATGTACGGAAAACGTTTTTTCAAAGAGGAGTTCGGCGTTGATAACCGGGTTCTGTGGCTGCCTGACGTATTCGGTTATTCGGGAGCCCTGCCGCAGATCATGAAGAAATGCGGAATCGATTACTTTATGACCACAAAGCTGGCGTGGAATCAGTTCAATAAGATTCCTTACGACACGATGATGTGGAGAGGAATTGACGGAAGTGAGGTGCTGACTCACCTGATTACAACTCTCGATGTACATCAGCCGATCCATAATTTTTTTACCACTTACAACGGAAGGCTGCACCCGGACGCGATTATGGGCGGATGGATGCGCTACCAAAACAAGGACATCAACAATGATATTCTGGTTTCCTACGGTTATGGGGACGGAGGCGGCGGGCCGACCCGGGAGATGCTGGAGACTTCCCTGCGCATGGAAAAAGGAATCAGGGGGATTCCGATGGTCCGCCAGGAATTTGCCCGGACCTACTTTGATGAGCTGAAGGAACGTGTGGGAGACAGCCCCCGGCTGCCGGTATGGGAAGGGGAACTCTATTTTGAATACCACAGAGGAACGCTGACTTCCATGGGAAGAAACAAACGTTCTAACCGGAAATCCGAGTTTGGCCTGATGGATCTGGAACTGTTGTCTGTGCTTGCGGAGGATAAGGTTCCGTACCCGGCAAAAGAGCTGGAGGCTATGTGGAAAAAGGTTCTGATCAACCAGTTCCACGATATCCTTCCGGGATCTGCGATCCATGAGGTTTATGAGGTGACAAAACGGGAGTATGCTGAGCTTGCCGGAAAACTTGGAAGACTTTCCGGAGAACGGGAGAAGGCTCTGGTGGAGGACGGAGACGGCATTACGATTTTCAACACGACCGGAAACAGAAGAAACGATATCGTCGCCCTGGGCGCCTGCGATGCGGACGCGCTGTATGACGGAGAGGGAAATGCATGGCCTGTACAGCAGACGGCGGACGGCGCGGTGGTTTATGTGGAAAATCTTCCGCCGAAAGGGTATCAGACGTTCCAAAAGGGTTACGGGAAAGGAACGGAAGCTGCTGCCTCACCGTTTTGCCTGCCGGATGATCATTGCCTGGAAACACCGTTTTATACCATCCGCCTGGATGAACAGGGACTGTTCACAAGTATCTATGACAAAGAAAACGACCGGGAGATTGTGCAGGACGGCGGGCGGCTGAATCTGATGCGTATGTACGAAGACAAGCCGATGCACTATGACAACTGGGATATCGACATTTTCTATACGGAAAAATACTGGGATATCGATTCTGTAGAGCATATGGAGTGGACAGAACTGGGGCCGGTGCGCGCAGCGCTGGAAATTGAGCGGAAAGCTTCCAACTCTGCGATTCGTCAGAAGATCTGCTTCTATGCAGACAGCAGAAGAATTGACTTTTACACGCATGTGGACTGGAGAGAGCATCAGACCCTGCTGAAGGTACATTTCCCGGTGGATGTGCATACAGATGAAGCAACTTTTGACGTCCAGTTCGGAAATCTCACAAGAAAGACCCACCAGAACACAAGCTGGGATGTGGCCCGGTTTGAAAGCTGCGGACAGAAGTGGATCGACGTATCCGAGGGCCATTACGGCGTCAGTCTGCTCAACGACTGCAAGTACGGACATTCCGTCAGAGGCGGCAGCATGGCTCTGACTCTGATTAAGTCCGGTATTGAACCGAATCCGGTAAGCGACCAGGAAGAGCATGATATCCTCTACTCACTCTATCCCCACGCGGAGAGCTGGAGAGCGGCGGGAACCGTTGCAGAGAGTTATAACCTGAATCAGACGGCGCTTGTGATGGAAGGAACTGCGCCGGAAGGAAGGTATTCGCTGGCGTCGGTAAACCAGCCGAATGTGATTGTGGAGACGATAAAAAGAGCGGAGGACGGACGGGGCGTCATAGTGCGTATGTATGAGTCCGAAAACGCGAAGACGAAAGGAAAGCTGACTTTTTGCAGGGCCTTTGAAAAGGCATATATCTGCAATCTGCTGGAGGAAGAGGAGCAGGAGGCGAAGGTGACGGGAAATGAAGTGGAATTCGTGATCCGGCCGTATGAAGTCATGACAGTGAAACTGACAGACAAGGCATAGCAGGATTCCGAAACGGAAAACAGAGGAAAAGGAGGCCAACAGAAGACGGATGGAGAGACAGGAACTTGCAAAGAACTGGAAGCTGTTGTGGAACAATGAGTTTTTGGAGACGGAGGCGCCGTTTTCCATGTACGGGGATCTGCTGAAGCACCATGAGATTGAGGATCCCTATGATCGGGACAATGAGAAGGAAGCCTATCCCTGTTCGAGAGAGGACTGCCGGTATCAGACGGAATTTGACGTATCCGGGCGGCTCCTGAGCTGCCGGAAGATCTGGCTGCGCTTTGAGGGAATCGATACGCTGGCGGATATTTATCTCAATGGCGTTGCGATCGGAAATACATATAATATGCACCGTGTCTGGGAGTTTCCCGCAGAGAAACTGCTGAAGCAGAAGGGAAATCTTCTGGAGGTACAGTTCCATTCGCCGCTCCGCTATATGGAGGAGCAGGTGGAGAAACAGGGATCGATTCCCTGCAACGGGGATACGGTGGACGGTTTCTGCTATCTGCGCAAGGCCAGCTATATGTCGGGCTGGGACTGGGCGCCGAAGCTGCCGGATATGGGAATTTCCGTGAGGTGGCTCTGATCGGCGAGGAGGAAGGGCGCATCGGGGATGTGCTGGTGCGTCAGTTCCATGAAAACGGTCAGGTGCGGCTGAAGTTCCGGATTCATACATCCGGAGAAGCTTCCCTGACCTGTCGGATTACAGTGACCGATCCGGACGGGAAGACGTTTGTCTGCGGCGAAGGGCAAAGGGAAATCCTGATTGAGGAACCGAAGCTGTGGTGGCCAAGAGGATTTGGACGCCAGGATCTCTATCAGGTCAAGGTGGAGCTTCTGTCCGGCTGCAAAGTGGTGGACGTCTGGGAGAAACGCATCGGTCTGCGCACGATGAAAATGCGTATCCGAAAGGATGAATGGGGAGAAAGCTTTGCCCATGAAGTCAACGGAACTGCCATCTTTGCGATGGGGGCGGATTATGTGCCTGAGGATTCCCTGCTGTCCAGAAGAAGCAGAGAGCGGACGAAAAGGCTGCTGGAGCAGTGCGCCAGGGCCAATTATAATACCATCCGGGTGTGGGGCGGCGCCTTCTATCCGGACGACTGGTTCTATGAGCTTTGCGACGAGTATGGATTTCTTGTATGGCAGGATTTCATGTTTGCCTGCGCGACTTACCGGCTGACAGAGGAATTTGAGGATAATATTTCCCATGAAATCGAGGAAAATGTCCGCAGGATCCGCCATCATGCATGTCTCGCGCTCTGGTGCGGTAACAATGAGATGGAGGGGATGATCTATGACGGCTACGGAGAAACTCCTCTGCTCCGCGGTGATTATACGAGAATGTACAGCTATGTGATCCCGAAGATTGTAAAGCGGGAGGATCCGGACGCTTTCTACTGGCCATCCAGTCCCTCCTCGGGAGGCGATTTTGACAATCCTCACGATGAGACCAGGGGAGACGCCCATTACTGGCAGGTATGGCACGGTTATCAGCCGTTTACCGATTACCGCCGTCACAACTTTCGCTATGCTTCCGAGTTTGGGTTTGAGTCGCTTCCGGCGATGAAGACCATCGAAAGCTTTACGGAAGAACATGACAGAACCGTCTTTTCCTATGTGATGGAAAAGCATCAGAGAAGCGAAAACGGCTATGCGAAGATGATGGTTTATCTGGCGCAGTATCTGCCGTATCCCAGGGATCTCGCCTATCTGGTCTATGCGTCCCAGATCATGCAGGGACAGGCGATACGGTACGGAGTCGAGCACTGGAGACGCCACAGAGGCCAGTGCATGGGCGCAATCGTCTGGCAGCTGAATGACTGCTGGCCGGTTGCCTCCTGGTCGTCCATTGACTATTTTGGCCGCTGGAAAGCGCTGCATTATTTTGAAAAGAGATTTTTTGCTCCTGTGATGCTTTCCTGCTGTGAGGAGGGCCTTCTGTCCCAGAATCCGAACCCGAATGCAAGATTTTACGATGTGGAGAAGAGCATCCGTCTGCATGTGGCGAATGAGACTACGGAGGAACAGAAGGTTCTGTTGCGCTGGAGCCTGAGGGACAGCAGTTCCGGGGTGATTGGCGAAGAGAAGACGGCAGAAGTGACGGTTCCTCCGCTCGACGGTCTGTGGCTGGGAAAGGAGGAATTTCCGGATGCGGATTACCTGGAACATCATGTTTTTTATGAGTGTCTGCAAAACGGTGTGGTGATCTCTGAGGGAAGCGTTCTGTTTTCCATGCCGAAATTCTACAATTACCGGGATCCGAAGCTGACGGTTCACAGGGAAGGGGAAGAACTGGTTGTGCATGCGGAAGCCTATGCGGCATTTGTGGAACTGCAGAATGAAAATGAGGATCTGATTCTGTCAGACAATTATTTCGATATGGAGGCGGGAGAGAAACGCATACGGATTCTTGAGGGAAGTGCGGAGACGATAACCGTCAGGAGCGTATACGATCTGTAATTCCGGCGAAAGAGTTCATACAGACCGCGCCGGGGAAAGGGAAAAATGATTTTATGAAGGAATACAGTGAAAAGTATCGCATTGATACAGAGGAAAACAGCAGTTTCCTGGAGGAGGCTCAGAAGGATCTGCTGGAGTTCGGACATCAGTTTCCGTCGCCGGGAGGGAGCTCTTATTATCTCGGAGACGATGGAACGCCCTGGAAGGACAGAAACCGGGAGACATGGATCACCAGCCGTATGGTGCATGTGTACTGCCTGGGGCTGTTTCTTGGCCATCCGGGCAGCGGTGAGCTGGCAGATGCCGGCCTGAAAGGACTGCGGGGGGAACTCCATGATACGGAACACGGCGGATGGTATGCAGGTCTGACGGCGGACGGAAATATTATGCCCACGAAGCAGTGCTATGCCCATGCGTTTGTGATTCTCGCTGCGTCTTCTGCGCTGCTTGCCGGGCGGCCGGGAGCAAAGGAACTTCTGGACGAGGCGCTGGCGCTTTATGATCTGCGGTTCTGGAACGAAGAGGAAGGTCTTTCCTGTGACACCTGGAATACCGGGTTCACGGTTCTGGATGATTACCGGGGCCTGAACGCCAATATGCATACGGTGGAGGCTTTTCTGGCCGCAGCAGACGTTACGGGCGATGAAAAATACCGGGTGAGGGCCGGCCGCATCATTGACCATGTATCCGGATGGGCAAAGCGGAATCAGTGGAGGATTCCGGAGCATTTCACAAAGGAATGGATTCCGGATCTGGAATGCAACAGAGAGAAGCCGGATGACCCGTTCAAACCATACGGCGCGACTCCTGGACATGGCATCGAGTGGGCGCGGCTGATCGTTCAGTGGGCTCTTTCCACATGGGGAGGCCCCGGCGGGGAGGCGGGGAGATATCTGACCATTGCGGAAAATCTTTATAACCGGGCGGTGCAGGACGCGTGGAAGGCAGACGGCGCTCCTGGAATCGTGTACACTACGGACTGGGACGGAAAGCCGGTGGTTCACGACAGGATGCACTGGACGCTGGCAGAGGCGATCAATACTTCTTCGGTTCTGTACCATGTCACCGGGAAGAAGCAGTATGCAGAAAATTACGCGGAATTTATGCAGTATCTGGATGAGACGGTCATCGACCATGTCAACGGCTCCTGGTTCCATCAGCTGGACCGCGAAAACCGTGTGATCGGAACGGTATGGCCGGGGAAATCGGATCTCTATCATGCGCTGCAGGCAATGCTGATTCCGCGTTACCTGCCGGATCTGTCGATTGCAGCTGCGGTAAAAGAAAAAAAGCTGTGGAAACAGATGGAAGAATCTGTCTGACGGAAACGGAGTGTGAGACAGAAGGAAGATATCGCCCGCAGCTGTTCTGTTAGCGGAATGGCTGCGGGCGAAGCGAAGGCAGGCAGTTTTTAGAAGGAGGAGACAGAATGGATAACAGAAGTCAGGAAATGGCCGCGTGGGCGGAACAGCAGATGCACGAGGAGCAGAAAACCAAACTGGAGCGCTATCGTATCCTGGACCGGTACGCCAGGAAGGGGCAGATTCTCTTTACCGGTTCGTCGCTGATGGAGCAGTTTCCCATCAATGAGCTTCTTATGAGCAACGGGATGCCGCAGGTGATTTACAACCGTGGAATCGGAGGCTTTACGACGGATGACATGCTGCAGCATATGGAGGAAATGGTTTTCGGTACGGAACCCTCCCGGATTTTTATTAACATCGGAACCAATGATATCAGCAAGCCGGAATACCGCCTGGAGACGCTGATGGCCAATTACCGGGAGATTCTGACGCGGGTCCGGGAGCGTCTGCCTCAGGCAGATATTTATATGATGGCCTACTATCCGGTCAATGAGACGGACAAGCTTCCGGATACACCCGCGGCCGCCGAAATGTTTGCCAACAGAAACAATGAAAATATCGATCTGGCAAATCAGGCGGCGGAAAGGCTTGCCGGAGAGATGGGATGCCACTTTATCAATGTGAATGACGGACTTACGGACGGGAATGGAAAGCTGAAAGAAGAATTTACGATTGAAGGGATTCATATGTATGCAAATGCTTATCAGGTGATCTTAAATCATATGAAGCCTTATCTGTAAGAAACGTGTAACCGTTCAGTCGGCTGAACGCTTGCAGAGACGTCAACGTAAAGCAATAGAAGCGGGAGAAAGGGTGTCATGTTAGAAGTAGTATTCAGTGACAGTGTTGCAGGTGCGATGAGAATAGCGTTTGCGCATAAGAACTCTGTGGGCAGCGCTGCCGCTGCAAGTTTTATAAATATAATCAATCTTCCTCTGGCATTGTCTGTTGGAACTATCAACGAGGCTGGAATCGGGCCGGAGCGGGAGAAGGCAATCTCTTTGCTGATGGGAACTTTTCCCAGTATGGCATTCCAGGCTGTGAATGGGATTTTAAACACAGCTCACAAAAGCTATGATATGTTGGTGGAACAGGTGCAAAAAGGTGAGCCGATTCGTGTATGGGTAAGTCGTGAGCCAGATACTGTGTGTGGCCTGTATTGGCTGATGGAGCAACTGCTGCCTCTTGGGCTGGAAAAGCTGGATGTTACTCTTGTGGAACTCCCGGAGTGGGAAAGAACACCGGACGGATGTATCGTCCGGCATACCGGCTGGGGAGAAATTGAACCATATCGTTTTGGGAAAATGGCATTGCTGGGAAAGAAATTGCCCGCAGATTATCTCCTCAGTCTTGCAAACCATTGGAAAGAACTGCAGCAGGAAAATGCATCTCTTCGTGCTGTGTTAAATGGTAAACTGGTCAGTGTCCCTGATTCTCTGTATGATATATTTATTCTGCGTGAGTTGGAAAAACAAGAAGATGAATTTAATGAGGCACAGCTTGTCGGACAGGTATTGGGAAAATATCAACTTGGAATCGGTGATGGCTGGATTGCTCTGCGTCTTGAGCAATTTATCAGAGACGGGTTACTGATCCCTGTCACAGCACCAGAACCAGACGCTCCTGTTTACCACCGAATCTTGAAAAAAATAAAGAAATAGACATCTTCCATTCTGCGCATTGTTTCGGTTAGCGCTGACCGTGCGGCCTCAGGCAGAAAGTCAAAAACCCCGCAGCAGGCTACGGGGCATCAAACTTGTAGCGCAGCAGAGCTGCGGGGCTTTTGACCCTCGTGGCAGTTGCCAAATGGCATGCAGGCATGGCCGCCTGGCTCGTTGCTCGCGGGAATAAAAAAGGAATCTCTGATCAGAGATTCCTTCAAAGCTGCCTAGCGGATTTGAACCGCCGACCTCCGCCTTACCAAGGCGACGCTCTACCAACTGAGCCAAGGCAGCATCTGTATTGAGTTTTATCGGCTCGCTACAAGAAAAGAGTTTACCAGAGAAACTCTGAATTGTCAACAATTTTTTCAACAATTTTTTCGGGAAAATTGCTTGGCGGTGAACAGACGTCCCGAAGCCTGTATTGATATCCGGGAACTGCCCGTGGTATCGCGCAGATCGGACAGGGAAGGACGGTTCCCTGTCCGATGGTGAAAGTTGTTTTCCCGACAGGCCCGGTAAGTCTTTTTCGGCAGCCGTTCAGCCGGCGGAGCTGTCAGGATTCTGAAGAAAGCTGTACTGTGACATATAAAGGTCGTAATAAGCGCCTTTCAGGCGCAGCAGTTCCTGGTGATTTCCACGCTCCTGAATGTTTCCCTTGTCCACATACAGAATGGTATCACAGTTCTTAATGGTGGACAGCCGGTGGGCAATGATAAAGGAGGTGCGTCCTTTCAGCAGTTCGTTCAGGCCTTTCTGCAGTGCAATCTCCGTCTCGGTGTCAATGCTGGACGTGGCTTCGTCGAGGATCAGAATCTTCGGATCTGCCAGAAGCGCCCGGGCAAAGGAAATCAGCTGACGCTGTCCCGCGGAAAGGCGGCTGCCCCGTTCGTTGACCTGTGTCTGATAGCCGTCCTCCATCTGCATGATAAAGTCGTGGGCGCAGACCGTCTTTGCGGCCCGGATTACATCCTCGTCGGAAGCCGTCTTGTTTCCGTAGCGGATGTTGTCCATGATTGTTCCGGAAAAGATGAAGCTGTCCTGCATCATGACGCCCATCTGTGACCGCAGAGAATGAAGGGTTACCTTTGAGATGTCGATATCGTCCACCTGCACGGTGCCGCTGTCCACGTTGTAAAAACGGCTCAGCAGATTGACAATGGTTGTCTTTCCGGCGCCTGTCGGTCCGACGATCGCGAAAGATTCCCCGGGACGGGCGGTGAAGCTGACGTCGTTCAGGATCTTTACTCCATCCTCATAGCTGAAATTTACGTGATCGAAGGTCACTTTTCCGGTAATCGGAGGCATATCGACAGCGTCGGGAGCGTCTTTGACGGCAACTGGCTCGTCAATGGTCTCAAAGATGCGCTCCAGATAGGAGATCGCTGTCAGCAGTGAGTTGTAAAAGTTCGCCAGTGTGGTGATCGGCGACCAGAAGCGGCTGATATAGCTGGTGAAAGCCACCAGAACGCCGACGGAGGCGCCTGCCACATCATGGCTGACCCACTGGACGATCACAAGGTAGAGAAAAGCGGTTGTGACGACGGAGATCATATCCACCGTCGGTCCCATCATGAAATTGAACCGCACTGCTTTCATCCAGGAGGTCCGGTAGCTGTCGCTTAAGCTGTTGAAAATCTCCCGGTTTTTCTCTTCCCGGACGAAAGACTGGGTCACCCGCACGCCGTTGATGCTCTCGGCAATGTAAGCGTTCAGGTTCGACTGCTTATTGCTCTGGATCTGCCAGGCCAGGTGCTGCCGCCGCTTGATCAGAGCCGCAAACAGCGCCAGCACCGGAAGCCCGCACATACACATCAGTGTCAGCTTCCAGTTGATGGAAAGCATGAATCCGATGATAAAGATCAGACTGCACAGATCCGTGATTGTGTTGATCAGGCCGTTGGACAGGAGATCGCTCAGGTTATTCACGTAATTGACCACGCGAACCTGAATCTTTCCGTGAGGCCTGTTGTCATAGTAGGAGAACGGAAGCTCCTGCAGATGTGCAAACAGATCCGTCCGAAGCTGATGAATCACACTCTGTCCCACCTGATTTGTGATCTGAATCTTTGTTTTCAATGTAATCACGGAGTACAGAATCACCGCGAGAGACAGGATGCTGTAGCGGATGATCCCGTTCAGATCCCGGTTGGGAATACACTGATCGATCACTCTCATGAAAAAAATCGGAATCAGCATGGTCAGAGCGCTGGAGGAGAGCATCAGCGCTGCCGCCAGAAGCATTTTCTTTTTATAGGGTATCACATATTTTCCGAGACGGAGCAGCTGGTGGACGTCAAACCGCTCCTCAATGATTTCATCTACATCATATTTATTTCTGGCCATCGGTCATTGCCTCCTTTCCGTACTGATGTTCAAAGACCTGGGCGTAATAGCCGCCGTTTTTCAGCAGCTCGTCGTGGGTGCCCCGTTCGCTGATGGTTCCGTTTTCAAGAACGAGGATCTGATCGGCATCCTTGATGGAAGAGATCCGGTAAGCGATGATAAAGACCGTGTGGTTTTCACCGAGGGCTTTCAGCTGCTGCTGGATATAGGTTTCCGTCTCCATATCCACGGCGGATGTGGTGTCGTCAAGGATCAGGATTGCCGGGTCTTTGACGAGCGCCCTTGCCAGGGAGATTCTCTGCTTCTGTCCGCCGGACAGGCCGACGCCGCGTTCTCCGACGATGGTATCATATCCATCCGGAATCTCCCGTATAAAGTTGTCGGCGTCTGCCATGACGGCAGCTTTCTGCACGGTTTCAAAGGGACAGTCCGGTCTTCCGTAGGCGATATTGCCTTCGATGGTATCGGAAAACAGGAAGACATCCTGCATTGCCATGCCGATATGATCGCGGAGATTCTGCAGATCGAGTCGCCGGACATCCTCTCCGTCGATGAATATCGCCCCGCCGGACACATCGTAAAACCGGCACAGCAGATTCATCAGCGTGGATTTTCCCGCTCCTGTCGGACCGAGAATCCCCACGGTCTGCCCGGGCTTTACATGGAAGCTGATATCTTTGAGAATCTCCTCGCCGTCTGTCTGATAGGAGACGTTGCAGAACTCCACTTCCCCGCGATAAGATTCTTTTTCTTTGCATTTCCGGTGATTCTGGATCCGCGGTTCCACAGAAAAGGTACTGTAGATTTTTTCCACGGAAGTGATAAAACGCTGGATATCATTGATGTACCAACCTGCCATGCGCAGCGGCATATTCAGCATCCACAGATAACCGTTGACTGTCACCATGTTTCCCACGGTGATCGTGCCCTGCAGAGCCAGAATGCCGCCGTACAGCATCAGAACGACTGTCAGGATATTGGAGAACAGTTCGAACACAGGGATATATTTTGTCCAGATTCCGGCACAGGCCAGCTCGGCGTCCCGGTAGGCGTCATTCTCTTTTTCAAATTTCTCCATCTCAAAGTCTTCCTTGGCAAAGGCCTTCACGACGCGGTTGCCGCTGATATTCTCCTGCACAAAGGTGTTCAGAGCGGAAAACTGCCGGCGGATTCTGTGAAACGCAGGTTTGACCGCCCGCATCTGAAGAAACGTCGTCAGAGCTGTAAACGGAAGAATACACAGCATGCTCACCGCCAGCCGTCCGTTTACGGTAAAAATCATGATCAGCGCGAAGACAAAATACAGTACGCTTTCGTAGATCGTATAAATCGTTGAGGCGGTGAAATTCCGGATCGCATCCATGTCGCCGGTCTGCCGGGACATCAGATCGCCGGTCCGGTTCCGGTTGAAGAAATCAAAGTCTTCCGCCAGAAGTTTCTGATAGACGGCGTCTCTCATCTTGTACAGGATTCCCTGAGAACAGGTCTCGAAGTTATACGGGACGCAGAAGCGCAGGATGCTTCTGCAGACGGTTGCTCCCAGCAGAATTGTCAGAAGCTCCGCCAGCGCATTGTAATTGCCTCCCTGGATCACATGGTCAACAATCAGGCCGGAAATCCGCGGGCTGATGATCGCCAGCGCGGCCATCACTGTCACCAGAAGAAATCCCAGGATAATTCTCGGCCGGTATTCTTTCAGGAATGAATAGAACCACTTCATAGGTGTCATAAGTGAAAACCCTCCTCTGTCATATTGCTTTTCTGTCTGTGTATGGATTTTGTTGCAGTTCAGTCAGATCTGTGCATTTCTGATTTACCCTTATAATAAAAAATCCTGTCAAAAAAGAAATGTATTTTCTTGTTCTCTTTTTGTATTATTTTGTAGGCAGGAAATAAAGACGTAGCCCGGAGGAAATTCTGTAACAGTTCAGCCAGCTGAACGGTTACGAAATTTTCAAAAACTGATTGCATTGTGATAGAGGCTGATTTACAATAGAAAACGAATCCAAAAAGTAAAAATCCGGTTACAGTTCAGCCAGGTCTGTGCATTCACTGCACAGACCGTATGAAAACGCAGAGCCTGCGGGCATCCGGCCCATCGCGAAGCGATTTTCAATGGCCGGATGCCGTAGCAGTTCAGCTGACTGAACTGTTACAAAATCCGCGGATCCCCGGTCGTTCGAGTGATCCGAAAAAGGCTTTTGCGGGAGGTGGCTTTCTTTTATGTGTCATCAGCAATATGATATTACTTTCGAGGATCTGAATCCTACTTTTTTGTTTTCTGTGCAGATGGTCCGCCATGCGACGGAACAGCCCCACAGTCATGATTTTATTGAGATTGCGATGATTCTGGACGGTGAAGGCGAGTTTTTCGTGGAAGGCGAGGTTTTTCCGGTGCGCAAGGGAGATTTGGTTCTGCTGAATCCGGGTATGACGCATCAGAGTCGCCGCGTGGACGGTAAGGAACCGGCTACGGAATTTTATGCGGCTTTCACGAATATCCATTTCAGGAATATGGAATATAATCAGATCCGTTTTCCGAAAGGAACCTTCCGTCTTCACCCCAGGGAGAAGACGTTTCTCCATCTGACCAGATTGGCGGAATCCATGGTTATGGAATCCTGCAGCGCACAGCCGGGACGGTATTTTATGCTGAAAGCGTATCTGACGCAGATGATTCTGCTTCTCTACCGGGAGCAGACGGAAGAACGGAAGCCCAAGGCGCAGGGGTATATTTTTGAATCCGCGAATAAAAAATATGTGGTGGAGCAGATCGTGGATTATATGGACCACCATTACAGTGAGAAGATTTCTCTGGATCAGATTGCCCAGAATATGTACCTGAGTCCATTTTACATCTCAAGGATATTCAAGAATGAGGTCGGCGATACGCCGATCAATTATCTGATCAGTCTCCGGATGGAAAAGGCCAGGGATCTTCTGCTGGAAAAAAAGGACTGCAGTATTCAGGAGATTGCTCAGTGTGTGGGATACGACGATGCGTATCATTTCAGCAAACTGTTTAAAAAGCATTATGGGAATTCGCCGTCCAAGTATCGGGCGAAAAAATCATGAAAATCCTTTGAAAACGGCTTTTTTTGTGATATAGTGGAATATTATAAGCAGCGGCAGCAGAAGTTCGGACGGCTGGATCGCTGCCGGCGACAGATTCGAGGAGGAGCTATTATTATGGAAGAAAAAGAAGTGGTATCGAAAAATTTTATTGAACTGGCCATTGAGAAAGACCTGGCGGAAGGTGTTTACGATCATGTCTGCACCCGTTTCCCGCCGGAGCCGAACGGTTATCTGCATATCGGACATGCCAAGGCTATTCTGCTGAGCTATGGAATGGCGAAGAAATACAACGGTGAGTTTCATCTTCGATTTGACGATACAAATCCTACAAAGGAAAAGACAGAGTTTGTGGAGTCGATCAAGGAAGATATCCGCTGGCTGGGCGCCGACTGGAAGGATCACCTGTACTTTGCGTCGAATTATTTTGAGGAGATGTATGAGGCTGCAGTCAAGCTGATCAAAAAAGGGAAGGCCTATGTCTGCGACCTGAGCGCGGAGGAAATCCGTGAATACCGCGGGACTCTGACGGAACCAGGAAAGAACAGCCCTTACCGTAACCGCAGCGTAGAGGAAAACCTGGAACTGTTCGAGCAGATGCGCGCAGGAAAATTCGAGGATGGCAGCCGTGTGCTCCGCGCAAAAATAGATATGGCGTCCCCGAATATCAATATGAGAGATCCGATTCTTTACCGGGTGGCTCACGTTCCGCATCACAATACAGGAGATAAATGGTGCATCTACCCGATGTACGACTTTGCCCATCCCATCGAGGATGCGATTGAGGGAATTACCCATTCCCTGTGTACGCTGGAGTTTGAGGATCACCGTCCGCTGTACGACTGGGTGGTGAGAGAAGTCGGATATGAAAATCCGCCGCGCCAGATTGAGTTCGCAAAAATGTATCTGACCAATGTGGTGACGGGAAAACGTTATATCAAGAAGCTGGTGGAGGACAAGGTGGTAGATGGATGGGATGATCCCAGAATCGCGTCCATCGCCGGACTGCGCCGCCGCGGCTTTACTCCGGAATCCATCCAGATGCTGATTGATCTGTGCGGAATTTCCAAGGCGAACAGCTCTGTGGATTATGCGATGCTTGAGTACTGTATCCGTGAAGATCTGAAAATGAAGAGCCCACGTATGATGGCAATTCTGGATCCGGTGAAGCTGGTGATCGACAACTATCCGGAAGATCAGACGGAGATGCTGGAGGTACCGAACAACCTGGAAAATGAAGCCCTCGGAAGCCGTCAGGTTCCCTTTGGACGGGAGCTGTATATTGAGCGGGAAGACTTTATGGAAATTCCGCCGAGAAAGTACTTCCGTATGTTCCCGGGCAATGAAGTGCGCCTGATGAACGCATATTTTGTCACCTGTACCGGTTGTGAGAAAGATGAAGACGGAAACATCACGGTGATTCATGCGACCTATGATCCGGAAACCAAAGGCGGAAATGCGCCGGACGGAAGAAAGGTCAAGGGAACGATCCACTGGGTGGCGGCGAAGACGGCTGTGAAAGCGGAATGCCGTCTTTATGAAAATCTGATTGATGAGGAAAAAGGCGTGTACAATGAAGACGGTTCCCTGAACCTGAATCCGAATTCCCTGACCGTCAGAAAGGAATGCTGCCTGGAGCCGGCGTTTGCAGGGGCGAAGCCGTATGACCGCTTCCAGTTTGTGCGCAACGGTTATTATTGTGTGGATGCGAAGGATTCCCGCGAGGATGCGCTGGTATTTAACCGCATTGTATCGCTGAAGAGTTCTTTCCGGCTTCCGAAACAGAATCAGTAACAAGGAATGAAAGACCATGACAGAGCTTGCGATTTCCCTGGATCCGCACAGCAAAGTACCGCTGTATGAGCAGATTTACAATTATATCAGAGATGAAATCAGAAAACGGCAGATTCTCCCTGGGGAGCGTCTGCCGTCTTCCCGTGCGCTCAGCAGCTATCTTCAGGTGAGCAGAAGTACGGTGGAACTGGCCTACGAGCAGCTGGTTTCTGAGGGGTACCTGGAGAGTGTTCCATACCGGGGGTATTTTGCATGTGAGATGGAGGAGCTGTATCACATCGAGGGGATGAAACTTAAGGAACAGACCGTAAGGGAAGAGAAAAAGCCCGCATATCGCTGGGATTTTGCAGTCAGCGGAATTGCTCCGGGAGGATTTCCCCATAATGCATGGAAGAAGATTTCCCGGGAGGTGCTGGGCGACGCTTCCCCGGAACTGTTTCAGCTTGGAGATCCGCAGGGAGAGCCGGAGTTTCGGGAGGCGATCGCCAATTATCTTCACCATGCCAGAGGAGTGAACTGCAGTCCCTCCCAGATCGTGGTGGGGGCGGGAAATGATTACCTGCTGATGCTGCTTTCAGTGCTTTTCGGGGAAAAGAAAAAAATCGCGATGGAAAATCCCACGTATCGGAGCGCATATCGCTGCTTTCAGAGCCTCGGCCACACGATCTGTCCGGTTCCTATGGATGATGCGGGAATGGACCGGAAGGCGCTGGAGGTCTCCGGAGCCCAGATCGCTTATGTGATGCCGGCACACCAGTTCCCCGTGGGCACGGTGATGCCGATGAAGCGCCGGCTTTCTCTTCTGGCCTGGGCGGCGAGGGAAGAAGGCCGTTATCTTCTGGAAGACGATTATGACAGTGAATTCCGCTATAAAGGCAAGCCGATTCCGGCGCTCCAGGGCTTCGACAATGCCCAGAGAGTTATTTATCTCGGGACTTTCTCCCGGGCGATTGCCCCGTCGATCCGGGTCAGTTATATGGTATTGCCGGAAAGTCTGATGCCACAGTATCTCCGGAGCGGAAAGAATTTTTCCGCCACCGTGTCGAAAACGGATCAGAAGATTCTGGAAGTGTTTCTGAGGGAGGGATACTTTGAACGTCATCTGAACCGAATGCGCGCGCTGTATAAGACGAAACATGATCTTCTGATGCGTCAGCTGAAAGCGTTCCAGGGGATCTGTACCGTGTCCGGAGAGCATGCAGGCGTTCATGTGCTGCTGAAACTGACCAACGGACTCAGCGGCAGGGAAGCGGTCCGTCTTGCGGCCGGAGCGGGAATCCGTGTATACTGCCTGAAAGACTATTATATCAGAGAGACAGAGACGAGAGACGACACGGTGATGATTGGATATGCGGCAATGCCGGAGGAAGAAATTCCGAAGGCATGCGAAGCGCTGCGGAAAGCCTGGACACATATCGGCTGACATAAAGAGAGGCTGTACGGCAGGATCGGACGTTTCCGATCGACTGCCATACAGCCTCTCTCTGTACATTGCTGCCGTTCGGCAGATGACTGCAGAAAATTATTGCCCGGAGGTTTCGCCGGAAACCTCGCTGTCAGAATCAGAGGAAACCTCTTTTTTTCCGTCGTCAGAATCGGACGGCTCTTCTGCTTTCTGTTCCTCCTCTTTCGGTTCTTTGGAAAGTGTTGTGTAAGTGCGCTCTGTGTAAGATTCCTTACCGTCGGAAGAATCCTGATTTTCGAATTCATCAGTAAAGTCGTCGAAATCTTCATCCAGAGAATCTTTTCCATCTCTCATCTTCAAATATGCCAGCACACCGCCTACGGCAACCACCACAACAGTCAGGCCGCACAGAGTTTTTGCTAATTTCTTTGCCATAATGTCTCCTTTCAGTGTCTGTTTTTCTTGCGTTACCGCCGGATGGCTTCACGGTAACCTTAAAATACAGAATCCTGCATTTGTTATTATGCTCTATTGTAATACTTTTTGAACAAAAAAGAAAGTAGTTTTTCATATTCTTTGTGAAAGATGGTTACAGTTCAGCCAGATCTGTGATGTTTTTGCGATTTTCAATAGCCGAATGCCGTAACAGAAAGTATTTTTCGGATGATTTGGGAAACACAGTGTGATAAAATGGTAGGGAGGCGGAAGATTATGAAGGAATGGAAAAGCAGAATGCGGAAAGAGAAGGGCGGAAGAGCAGATGGAAAGAATTCGCACGATGACAATGGAAGATTATGAAGCGGTTTATGATCTGTGGATTCATACGCCGGGTATGGGGCTGAATACTCTGGATGACAGCAGAGATGGAATCGGGAAGTATCTGAGACGAAATCCGTCTACCTGCTTTGTGGCAGAGGAAGACGGAACGGTGACCGGAGCGCTCATTGCGGGGCATGACGGCAGAAGAGGATATATTTATCATCTGGCTGTGCGGCAGCAGTACAGAAAGCGCGGAATCGGGAAGCGTCTGACAGAGGCTGCGATGGAAGCGCTGGAAAAAGAGGGGATTCATAAAGTGTCCCTGGTTGCATTTAAAAGAAATGACGTCGGAAACGGATTCTGGGAAGCACAGGGATTTTCGGTGCGGGAGGATCTTGTATACCGGAATAAGGGGATTCACGAGCTACAGCGTATGGATACATGATTCAGAGGAAGCGGCGGACAGAGCCGCAGTTTGTGATATGCTGATGAAGGGAAACAGAGGTGGAAGGTATGATAAAAACCTGTATTTTTGATCTTGACGGTACGATTGCGGATACCGTGGAATCCATAGCGCATGCGGGAAACCGGGTTCTGGAACAGTTCGGCCTGGAACCGCGTCCGGTAAAGGATTACAATTATTATGCGGGCAACGGGATCGATCTGGCGCTGAAACGTGCGCTTGCCGATGCCGGAGATGCGGAGGGGAATTACTGGAAACAGGGGATTCCGCTGATACGGAAATATTTTGCAGAGGATCCGCTTTATCATGTCAGGCCGTTTCAGGGAATGCCGGAGACGCTGCAGGAGCTGAAAGCGCAGGGGATTTCACTGGGAGTGTTTACCAACAAGCCCCATGAAGAGGCGATACATGTTGTGCAGGCCCTTTACGGAAAAAGCATGTTTGACAGAATTCAGGGACAGACAGAGGAAATTCCGATGAAACCGGCGCCGGACGGCGCGCTGAAGATTGCCGGTGAGCTTCATGTGAAGCCGGAGGAATGTATGTACTTCGGGGATACCAATACGGACATGCAGACAGGAAGAGCGGCAGGTATGTTTACGGTAGGCGTGACCTGGGGATTCCGCCCGCGGAAAGAACTGGTGGAAAACCATGCGATGGCCCTGATTGATACCCCGGCGGAGATTTTGCAGCTGGTCCGGGAGAAAGGGTCCGGCGCTGTCTGAAATCATGCGAAGATCGTTTCTGCGGGGAGGAATACATCCGCTGTTTCCGGATGAAGAAAGAATATTCGGAAGAGAGAGCAGGTGTTCTGTGTCTGAACGAACGATACAAAAGGAGGAAAAATATGAGCGAGTACAGAGAAGAGTATGTGATGACGTTTCTGAAAAATCAGGGACAGTTGTTTGAAAAACCGGTTGCTGAGACATTTGAGGAAGCGGAGGCATTCCTGGAAGACTGTATGGCGGTGGTTGCAGATTCCCTGAAAGAAGTGAGGGAGTTCCTGGAAGAGGAAGGAATGGATGTGGAAGGGCTGGACGATGCGGCGCTGGAAGGGGAAAGCGAGGTATTTCGTCTGCCTGACGGAAAATATCTGATTGTCGAAGGATAAGACGATAAACGGATAATAAAATCTGAAAATTTTAAATAATATATACAATATTGAAAATATAAAAACAAAAATACAAAAGAAATCAAAATAATGATTGACTAAGCGGGAAAAGTGAGATAAGATATAAATAAGAAAAGCGGAAAGGGGTTGAGCCTATGTTGTACGTGATTGATTTTGTATTGCTGATTGGATGTATCCTGATTTTCAGCGCCGGAATTGTCTGGGCGTTCAGAAGTGAAGACTACAGCAAGAATCCGCTGCATCGGCTGTACTGCCTGCTTTCGATGATGTATCTCAGAATGAGCGATTTTCTGATGAAAGGATATGATGCTCTTCGCGACGGAAAGGAGCAGCTGTGCAGCAGGATGTTCGGAAGCGGCAGCGTGCCTCTGACGACCGGCGGAAAAACCTGGAGCGATGAATCCTATATGGCTGGCGGCGGTACAGCAAAGACCTCAGGATTTATGAAGAACAGCCGCTACAACATGAAAGTACTGAAGTAAGTACGGTAAACCGTAACAGCTCAGCCGGCTGAACTGTTACGGAAAAACGGAAAACCTTTTTACAGAGAAAGTCCCCGGCGGGAG
The DNA here is from genome assembly GCA_019119555.1 of Candidatus Fusicatenibacter intestinigallinarum. Lineage (GTDB taxonomy): Bacteria > Bacillota > Clostridia > Lachnospirales > Lachnospiraceae > Fusicatenibacter > Fusicatenibacter intestinigallinarum. The sequence continues at coordinate 58,307 of DWWU01000038.1, forward strand.
TGATTCCCCGGCCGGGGATTTTCCGTGTCTGCCGACAGTTTTTTCAGATTATCGGTCCATTTCCGACTGACGGCCGGTGGAATGGTGTTCACGGATAATGGCGTCAATTTCTTTGCGGTCGCAGGACGGAAGATCTCCGGGAATTGTATTTTTGACAGATCCGGTGGCATTTCCGTACGCAAGAGCTTTGGCGTAGTCTCCCGGATTGGCCAGCAGGCTGTAAAGGACGCCAGAGACATAGGCATCGCCGGAACCGATACGGTCAACGACTTCAATATTATGGTAAGGCTCCTCCTCGTAGAAGGTGTCGTCGGCGGAGCTGTAGATCACGGATCCAAAGGTGTGGATCTTCGGACTATGTACAATTCTCTGAGTGGAAGCCACGATGGAGATCGGGTATTCTTCCGTGAAGCTTTTCATGATTTCGTGGGCAGATCCCTCTTTCAGGAAGGTAAGGCGGGCAGTGTCCTCCGAACAGAAAAAGATATCCACATAGGGAAGAATCTGCTTGATGCATTCTCTTGCCTCATCGCCGCTCCAGAGATTTCCGCGGAAATTTACGTCAAAGGAAATCAGTGTTCCCTGAGCTTTAAAACGTTTGATCATCTCAATGGCGGTCTCGCGGGTGTTGGGGCTGAGCGCCAGTGTGATACCGCTGGTATGGAAGCAGCGAGTAGAGGAAAACATTTTCTCATCATAATCGTTGATGTGAATTTCCTGGAATGTGGTGTGTGCCCGGTCGTAGACGATACGCGGCTTTCTCGGATATGCGCCGCCTTCATAGTAGTAAACACCCAGCCGCGCATGTCTGTCTGAATCATATACCAGATAGTCGTCGGACACTCCGAGAAAACGAATTCTGTTCTTGATATATGTGCCCAGGTCATTGGCCGGAAGTTTGGAAATCATTCCTGTGTGAAGTCCCAGGAGAGACACGCCGGAAACAACGTTCAGTTCTGCGCCTCCGGCCTTTTTTTCGAAGGTGTCGCCCCGCACAAGACGTTCGTTGATGGGTGGGGAAAGGCGAAGAAGAACTTCTCCCAGAGCAAGGAGATCGAAATCACGCTGGGAAGCGGACAACGTTGCGTCTTCACGGTTCATGGTATTTTCCGATGCCATAAGAATCCTCCTTTCAAATAGGATTGGGGCACTGCCTGAGCAGTACCCCAACTATAATCAAATCATTGTGTGTGAAAGTGAGTCAGCCTCTCCTGGCAGTTGGAGCTGCCGGTCTCACTGAGATGGTAGTATAGAATTATGACAGCTGCGAATGCTGTATACAGCTCACAGAGAGCAGCTTATCTCTGCACACGTCCGGAACCGTCTCCGCCAGCCAGCTTCAGAACCTCATCCATGGAAACCATATTATAGTCGCCTTCGATGGAGTGTTTCAGGCAGGATGCAGCAACAGCAAATTCGATGATTCCCTGAGAATCGTAACCATTCAGTGTAGCTGCGATCAGTCCGCCGCCAAAGCTGTCGCCGCCGCCTACACGGTCAACGATGTGCATTTTATATTTTTTGCTGAAGTAATAATCCGTTCCGTCGTACAGCATACCGGACCAGTTGTTGTCGTTTGCAGACAGGGATTCGCGCAGTGTGATGCAGACTTTTTCGAATCCGAAGCGGTCAGCCAGCTGTTTTGCAACGTCCTTGTATCCTTCGCGGTTGATTTCACCTGCAGTTACGTCGGTATTGGAAGCTTTGATTCCGAATACGTCGGAAGCGTCCTCTTCATTTGCAATACATACGTCAACATATTTGCAGAGCTCGCCCATTACCTGTCCGGCTTTTTCTTTGCTCCACAGTTTGTTTCTGTAGTTCAGGTCGCAGGAAATCTTAACGCCTGCCTCTTTTGCTGCCTTACATGCTTCCAGACAAATTTCTGCAACGTTGTCGCCCAGAGCCGGAGTAATGCCGGTGAAATGGAACCACTCAGCGCCTTCAAAGATTTCTTTCCAGTTGAAATCGGAAGCGTCTGCAGTTGCAATTGCAGAACCTGCACGGTCATAAATGACTTTGGAAGGTCTCTGGGAAGCGCCTTTCTCCAGGAAATAGATACCTACGCGATCGCCGCCGCGGGTGATATAATCGGTATGAACGCCATATCTGCGCAGAGAATTCACGCCGGCCTGTCCGATCTCATGCTTCGGGAGCTTTGTAACGAAGTAGGAATCGAATCCGTAGTTTGCCAGAGAAACGGCTACGTTTGCTTCACCGCCGCCGTAGGTTGCGCCGTAGGAATCTGCCTGTACGAAACGATAATATCCTTCCGGCGCCAGTCTCAACATGATTTCACCAAATGTAACTACTTTCTTTGCCATGATTTGTTTCTCCTTTTACGATTATTTCTTATTTACAAGATGAACTGCGAAGCCGCCGATTTCGTCCTGCAGATAAATAAAGTTCAGTTTTCCGTTCTTATAGGTTGCGCTCTCTTCATCAAATTTATATCCCTGAGACTCCAGGAAATATTTTGCGCGAAGTACACTGTTTGTTCCCACTGCGATATGTCCGTGAGTTCCGCGTACTTTGGATTTCATGACCTCGATCTGTGTTCCTGCAAAAACAGATTTGCTGTGGTTGTCTTTTGACCAGCCGAACAGAGCTTCAAATCCGGATGCAGTCTTGTCAGCTTCCGCTTCGTCCTCAGAATTGATTCCAATATGAAGAACTTCAAAGCCCAGCATCGTCTGTACCGCTTCTCTTGTCATATCTCTGATCTTGTCGAATTCACCGGCGTTTACCAGCGCTTTGTTTACCATCCAGCTTCCGCCGCAGGCAATGATCTTGTCGAATGCAAGATACTCATTGATATTCTTTGCGTTTATGCCGCCGGTCGGCATAAATTTCATGTTTACATACGGAGCAGCCATTGCTTTGATCATAGCCAGTCCGCCGGCTGCCTCAGCCGGGAAGAATTTTACAACATCCAGACCCAGGGAAAGAGCGGTTTCGATATCGCTCGGATTGCAGGTACCGGGAGTTACCGGGATATTCTTATCCACACAATATTTTACAACTTCCGGATTCAGGCCAGGGCTTACAATGAATTTAGCGCCTGCATTTACCGCACGGTCAACCTGCTCAGTGGTCAGAACAGTTCCGGCGCCGACTAACATGTTCGGATATTTTTCCGTCATGATACGGATGGATTCCTCAGCAGCGGCAGTTCGGAAGGTTACCTCCGCGCACGGAAGCCCGCCTTCGCACAGAGCTTTTGCAAGCGGCTCCGCATCCTCCGGTTTGTCCAGAACTACGACTGGTACGATACCAATTTTCTGAATTTTTTCCAATACAGCATTCATACTTCTCTTCTCCTTTGGCTTTTTTAAAGTTTTACGAGTTTCACAATATGGAACTAAGTTTCACGATGTAATACTTTGTGCTTTCATTATACCTCCATACCATCAAAAGTCAAGCAGAAAATAAAATATCTATCGAATATTGGCAACTGTTCAGTCAGCGGAATGATTGCGGCATCCGTCTGTTTTTTTCCTTGTCATGATAATTTTGCTGTGTTAAAATGCGAATATGGAACGATGGAATTCACGGGAAAGCGTGGAAGAATGAATACGGAACAAAACAGAAAATATAGCGGAAAAGAAGCGGAGGAGACAAAAGTTCCCGTGACCGCCGGAACGGAAGACGAGACGCTGCAGGCAGAACATATGGAAGACAGCGACCGGGAGGAAATCCATGAGGGAAAAAATCCGATTCAGGTAGCTGACCGGCTGTTCCTTACGATGGAAGTGCTCGCTCAGAAGGGACCGATGGGACTGATGGAGCTTTCCAATCAGCTGAATCTGCACAAGAGCACGGTTCACCGCCTGCTGAATTCCCTGATTTATATGGGATATGCGAGACAGGATTTCGAATCGGGAAAGTACAGTCTGACCTATAAGCTCCTGGAATTGTCCAATCAGCTGCTGGCTCATGTGGATGTGATCGAGATTGTACGGCCGTATCTGAAGAAACTGATGCGTCAGACCGGTGAGACCGTCCATTTCGTCCAGAAGGATGGAAATTATGCGGTCTATATTGATAAAGTGGAATCGGATCAGAATTCGGTGCGCATGGTATCCAAGGTAGGAAGCCGGATTCCGCTGTACTGCTCCGGCGTTGGAAAAGCGATGGCGGCGCAGATGACAGAAGAGCAGGTGCGCGCAATGTGGGAGAAAAGCCGCATCCGTGCACTGACGCCCCATACGATCGTGGACTACAGCGAATATCTGAAAGCGCTGGAGGAAGTGCGGCGGAAGGGATATGCCCTGGACAATGAAGAAAATGAACTGGGAGTCCGCTGTATTGCCGCAGGCGTGACGGATTACAAAGGACGTCCCAAATATGCGTTCAGCATTTCCGCGCCGGTCAGCAGGATGGATGATCAGCGGGTGGAGGAACTGGCGTATTACGTGTTGAAAATGAAGGATGAGATCGCACGGGAAATCTAGAAAAATTATTGTGTTCCGCTGGCTGAACTGTTGCAAATGATTTGCAGGTTACAGTTCAGCCAGGTCTGTGCGCCGCAGTTTGCGGGATGCGCACTCGGCGAAGGAGAAGTATGAGAAAATGGGAGGAAACAGGCGGAAGCCGGTTGCCTTCCGTTTTTATTTCCGGCGAATGAAAGAAAACGATCAAAAGATCTAATTTTCTGAATTATAGTAGTGCAAAGTGTAAAAAAATAACAATAAAAATCTATTAAATAATCTATTTGATAATTTGTGGCGAATTTCCGGAATGTGTGCTAAAATAAATTTATCAAAAGTGATCGTGATATTCTTTAGAAAGGAGAGGTGATTATGGGTGTTATAACAATTGGCCGACAGTACGGAAGCGATGGCCGAAAAATCGCGCAGGAACTGGCGAACCGTCTCGGATTTCAGTTTTATGACAAAGAATTGATACGTCTGGCAGCGGCAGAGAGCAACATCCCTTATGACGAGCTGGTAAAAGCAGATGAGAAACGTGCACGAATCTGGGCGTATCCGGCAGAAAATGAAATACCTACGGATGATCGCTGGTATTACTCCGTAAACGACATTCTGTACGACACGGAGAAAAAAATTATTACAGAGAAAGCAGAAAAAGAAGACTGTGTGATCGTGGGAAGATGTGCAAACTATATTCTCAGAGGCAGAAGCGACTGCCTGAGCGTATTTGTCTATGCGCCGATGGATTTCCGGATTCGGACAGTCATGGAGCGGGAGTACCTGAGTGAAAAGGAAGCCCGGGCACGAATCAGAAAGATGGATAAGCAGAGAAGATATCATTACAACTATTTTACCGACCGGAACTGGGAGAATATGGATGAGTATGATTTCTGTATCGACAGCAGTAAATGTTCCATCGAAAAGTGTGCGAAGGTGCTTGAGGGTGTATATCATTCGCTGAGAGCATACTAACGGTTCAGACGGCTGTCTTTTTCGACGGAAAGGGGAAGCGAATATGGGTGTGATCACAATTGGAAGGCAGTATGGCAGTAATGGAAGAAGAATTGCCAGGGCTCTGGCGGATCGGATGGGCGTACATTTTTATGATAAGGAACTGATCCGTCTGGCATCCGAGCGCAGCGATATCCCTTACGAAGAGCTGCAGAAGGTAGACGAACAGAGGGCGAATCCCTGGAGATATCCGGTGGATGAGAAAATTCAGATGGAAAACAGGTTCCGTTTTTATCCGATGAACGACATGCTTTTCGATACAGAGAAGAAAATCATTGAGGAGCTGGCTGCCAGAGAGGACTGTGTGATTGTAGGAAGGTGTGCGAACCGTATTCTGAAAGGAATGGACAGTTGTGTCAGTGTATTTGTCTATGCTCCGATGGAGGTACGGGTACAGACGATCATGAAGCGGGCTGCGATCAATGCGAAGGAAGCGCGGAGCCTGATCCGGCGGATTGACAAGCAGCGGGAGTATTATTATAATTATTTTACAGATGGTACCTGGGATGATATGGACGAATACGACTTTTGTCTGGACAGCAGCAGAGTTTCCGTGGAACAGGCGGCGGAAATTCTGGAACATATGTATCATACGATTGTGAAAGATCTTATCTGAAGCAAAAAAATCCCCGCAGCAGGCGGCTGCGGGGATTTTTTTGCTTTTTCGGGCTGTTCCGGATGTCCCCGGAGGCTGCAGAAGTCCTGACCACTCATCGTTGCAGTTCCGCATAAAAATAATGTTGACGTGTCAACGGGATTGTTGTAAGATAGAAAAGAAATTGGTAGTACCAATTATAATTGATTTCATTATAATTGAAATAAAATAAGGAAAGACTACGGGAAGGAGAGAGGAATCGTTCCGCCTGCGGAACGGTTACCGGAGAGAAGTGTGGAAATTCGAAAGGCAAAGGAGTCGGAGCTGGATCTACTGATGGAAATATACGGGATCGCGCGGGCGTTTATGGTCAGAACGGGCAATCCCGGGCAGTGGAAGGATTCTTATCCGGGAGAAGAGAGAATCCGGGAGGATATTTCCCGGGGGGTCTGTTATGTATGCGTTGAGGACGGAGTGGTCGAGGGCGTGTTTTCTTATCTGCCCGGTCCGGATCCCACATATCAGAGAATTGACGACGGACAATGGCTGAACGAGGAACCCTATGGAGTGGTGCACCGCCTTGCGGGAAGAGGGCATGTCCACGGTGTGGCGGCCTGCTGCCTGGAGTGGGCGTTTGCCCGCTGCGGAAATCTGCGTATTGACACGCACAGAAATAATCATGTGATGCGTCATATTCTGGAGAAAAACGGGTTTGTGTCCTGCGGTACGATCTATGTGGCGGACGGAAGCCCGAGAATTGCCTATCAGAAAACTGCGGAGGACAAAGAGCAGGAAGGGCGGCAGATCCAGACGGACAGCGGGAACCATCAGGAAAAAGAAAGGAATCAGAAAGTAAGGGACAGAGAATCTCAGGATGTGCTGGATTATCTGAAACGGGAGATTCGGCTGGGACATCTGAAGGAAGGCGATCGCCTGCCGACGGAACGCCAGCTCTCAGGCAAGCTGAATGTCAGCAGAACAACCGTCAGAGATGCAATGCGGATTCTTGAGGGAATGGGTGTGCTGGTCAGCCGGCAGGGATCCGGAAATTATCTTTCCGGGGAAATGGAAAAATCCCTGTCAGAAATGCTGGAATTCATGATTCTTCTGCAGGAGATGGATTACCGGACTGTCAATCAGCTGCGGCGGGCAATTGCCCTGTGGAATTACCGCCAGGTGATGGAACATCATACGCCGGAACAGATCGGGGAACTTCAGGAAATTCTGAGGCAGATGAGTCAGAAACCGGAGAAAGAAGCCTGTGATGAAAAGTTTCATAAAAAGCTCCTGGAGTTCGGCGGGAATTCGCTGATGATTCTGATGATGAACGCGTTGTCCGGAACCTGCCGGGAACTGATCCGGAATGCCTTTGCTTCCATGTCGGAAGAAGAGGGGAAAAAGATGGAGCAGAGCCACTGGAATATGCTGGAAGCGCTGGTCGGCGGCCGGATGGAAGAAGGCTGCGAGGCCGTCATGGAGCATTATGATCTGGTGGACCGTGAGATTGAAAAGTGGAAGGAGGGCGTCCGGAGATGAAATACCTGAAGCAGTTTGGGATGATTCTGTTTATTTCTTTTCTCGGGGAAATTCTCCGGGCAGTGATCCCGCTGCCCATTCCGGCCAGCATCTATGGACTGGTGCTGATGCTGACGGCTCTGCTGACAGGCATCCTGCCGCTGGAAAAGGTGCGGGATACCGGAAAATTTCTTATTGAGATTATGCCGCTGATGTTTATTCCTGCGGCAGTGGGGCTGTTGGATTCCTGGAGCGCCCTTCGTCCGATCCTGCTGTCTGTTGCGGTTATCACTGTGGTGACGACCGTCGCTGTGATGGGAGTGTCGGGCAGGGTAACGCAGTTTGTGATTCGCAGGGACAGGAGGAAAAAACATGAGTGAACTGTTGGGAGATTCGTTGTTTTTTGGCGTTGCAGTCAGTGTACTGGCTTATCAGGTGGGAATGCTCGTCAAAAAGAAGTGGAAGCTGGCGGTGTTTAATCCGCTTTTGATTTCTATCATACTGGTGATAGCAGTGCTGTTGATTTTTCATGTGGATTATGAGACGTATAATGAGGGAGCGAAATATCTCAGTTACCTGCTGACGCCGGCGACTGTCTGCCTTGCGATTCCGCTGTATGAGCAGCTGGAACAGCTGAAAAAGAATGTAAAGGCAATTGTCGCCGGGATTCTTTCCGGCGTTGTGACCAGTCTTTGCAGTGTGCTGATTCTGGCGCTTGCCTTCGGGCTGAGTCATGAGGAATACGTAACTCTGCTTCCCAAGTCGATCACAACGGCGATCGGAATGGGTGTGTCGGAGGAGCTGGGGGGAATTGTGACAATCACTGTGGCAGTGATTATCGTCACAGGTGTTCTTGGAAATATCATTGCGGAGCTGGTCTGCAAAATCTTCCGGATCCACGAGCCGGTGGCGCGGGGAATCGCAATCGGAAGCGCCTCCCATGCCATAGGAACCGCCCGCGCGCTGGAAATGGGCGAGGTGGAAGGAGCGATGAGCAGCCTTTCCATAGCGGTTTCAGGGCTGCTGACAGTGATAGGAACTTCCGTGTTTGCAATGTTTCTGTAACTGAATATTTAACGGCGCCCCGCAGGAGTTTTTTGAGAACTCCCGGGGCGCCGCTTTTGTTTCATTATTTGTAACAGTTCAGCTGCTGAACGGTTACCATTATTTTGCCAGAAGCATCATGATCTGATTGCTGCGGTTTACAAATTTTGTCATGGAATCCGGATCAAGCGGTTTGTGGCTGATCATTGCCAGATCATACAGCTGTTCGCAGAACAGAGGCGTATTTTCGCCGTCGCCGTGTTCCAGAACATATTTTACAAGCGGATGTTTTGCGTTCAGAACCAGAGTTTCCTGACCACCGAACATGGACGGATCCATTCCGGTCATTCCGTACATTCTCATCATTTCCTGCATCCGGCGGTTCTCCTCAGAGAGCGTTACCATTGCAGAAATGTTTTCGTCCTTCAGGTTTTCCACTTTGACTTCCAGATCTTTCTTGTCCAGCACTTTGCGGAACAGGTCGGTCAGGGTCTTGGTTGCATCCGTCAGGTCTTCGGAACTTTCTTCTTTCATGTCGCTGGTAAGGTCAGCGTCGATGCGCTGGAATCTTACGTTCTCCTTGATTCGCTCCACATGGGAGATAAACGCGGAATCGATGTTGTGCTTCAGAATCACAGCGTCCATTCCCTGTGCGCGGAACATATTGATATACTGACTCTGCTGGATTTCGTCGGTTACATAGTAGATGGTTGTTTTTTCCGGCTCTTTTGCTTCCTGATCGTTGCTGCTGTCAGCGGAAGCTTCCCCGTTATCCTCGGATGCAGTTTCCTTGCTGCTGTCAGAGGCAGTTTCATCGCTGCTGCCGGAAGCATCTCCATCGGTTTCAGAACTGCCGTTTTCATCCGTTGCCGTGCTGTCCGTCTCCTCGGTCTTCTGATTTTCCTTGATGCAGTCTTCCAGAGTCAGATATTTGCCGTCGATATTTTTGTACAGCATGTAATCCATCATCTTGTCGGAGAATTTTTCATCCTTGATGCAGCCGAATTTCAGGAACGGGTTGATATCATCCCAGAAGTTCTCATAAGTCTCCCGGTCTGTCTTGCACATACCGGAAAGCTTGTCGGCAAATTTCTTCGAAATATAATCAGAAATCTTCTTTACAAATCCGTCGTTCTGCAGAGCGCTTCGTGACACGTTCAGCGGGAAATCCGGGCAGTCGATAACGCCCTTCAGCAGCATCAGATATTCCGGAATAACTTCCTTGATATTATCTGCAATGAATACCTGATTGTTGTAAAGCTTGATGGTTCCTTCGATGGAATCGTACTCTGTGTTGATCCGCGGGAAGTACAGGATACCTTTCAGATTGAACGGATAATCCATATTCAGATGGATCCAGAACAGAGGCTCACGGTAGTCGTTGAAGACTTTGCGGTAAAAATCCTTGTAATCGTCGTCGCTGCACTCGTTGGGATGCCTGGTCCAGAGCGGATGGGTATCGCTCAGGGAAACCGGACGTTTGTTGATCTTTACCTGATTCTTTTCCGGAGAGACTTCTACCTGTTCTTTGGTGCCGTCCTCTTTTTCCTTCTCCTCATATTTCGCGTCTTCGTGGATATGCTCTACCACAACGTCGTCATCGCGAAGATCTTTTTCATCGATGGTCTCATATTCCTGAGGTGCGTTTGCCTTGGAGAGGAAAATTTCCACAGGCATGAAGGAACAGTATTTTTCAATGACTTCTCTTACACGGTATTCGTTGGAGAATTCCAGGCAGTCTTCATTCAGATACAGGGTGATCTCGGTTCCGACAACAGTTCTGTCGCCGTCCTGCATCGTATATTCGGTGCTTCCGTCGCATTCCCAGTGTACCGGAGCAGCACCCTCTTTATAGGAAAGCGTGTCGATGTGGACATCATCTGCAACCATGAATGCAGAATAGAAGCCAAGACCGAAATGACCGATCATCTGATCTGCGTTGGTTTTATCCTTATACTTCTCAAGAAATTCCGTTGCGCCGGAAAAGGCGATCTGAGTAATGTACTCCTCCACCTCGTCGGCGGTCATACCGATACCGTTATCGATAAATTTCAGTGTTTTGTCTTCCGGGTTCACAATGACCTGGATCCGGGCCTTATAGTCCTCCGGAAGTTCATATTCACCCATTCCATCCAGCTTTTTCAGCTTGGTGATTGCATCGCAGCCGTTGGAGATAAGCTCGCGGACAAAGATGTCGTGGTCGGAATACATCCATTTCTTTATTATCGGGAAAATATTATCACTGTTGATTGACAGATTACCATGTTTTTCTGCCATGATAAGTCACGCTCCTTTTTCTTTTTGTTGATAAGAGTAATAGTAATACTGCCAATGCAAAAAGTCAAGAAAAAATTAGCACTCATGTAAAAAGAGTGCTAACAAAATGGAGAAAACCCTGTAAAATCAAGGGTTTCCAGATTTGTTAAGTTTTTATAAAGTCATGAATATGAACAAAGAGTTCCGCTCGCGGAACTCTCGCGCCGGGCGCGGTCGCCTTAGAGACAAATTTCTGCTCCGCGCGAGTGCGTCTCCCGCGGAGCGAAACAGGCATACGTTATCACTGTTCGTCAAAGTCGATCTCATGGTTCAGCAGGAAGCGGCGGATGGCGTCGTCAAAAGCATGTTCCAGGGTTTTGTCCATGGTAAATATTTTCAGGGAAGTACCGGTGGTGACCAGGAGTCCGGCACTGCCGTACTGAATATTGAGAAAGAGACCTGTGATGTTTTCCGGCGCTACAGGGGCGCCGCAGGATTCGCACAGCGTCCGGGCTCTGTCTTCCGGGAGAAGGAAGATAAAGCGGAAACTGACGGGGGTCCGTTTTCCGCGGATGACGGAATAGCACCAGGATTTGACTCCTGACCAGCGCACCTGGGATTTTCCCGCTTCTTTCAGGCGTGCGGCCGTCTCGGAATCATAAAAATCCGGATGGAGCGAGCCGTCGATGGTAAATGTGACAAAGGTCGTGATGGAGATCTCAGAGACGGAGAAGTAGTCGAATGTATCCGACAGAAGCAGTTGATTCATAAAGTTTTTCAGATTTTTTATTTTAAATGCGCGCATAGGATTTCTTTACAGCCAGCCTTTCTTTTTAAAATACCAGATTTCCAGGGCCACGATCAGGACACAGAGACCGATGAGAATAAAGTAGGCATAGGGATTCTGAAGCTCCGGCATGTTTTTGAAATTCATTCCGTACCACCCGGTCAGGAGAGACAGGGGGAAGAAAACGGTGGAAACCACGGTCAGCATCTGCATGGTCTCGTTCTGGCGGATATCCACCTGCGTCTGATGCATTTCCCTGATCTGCAGAGCATATTCCCGGAGAATCTGGGTATGATCGTAGAGACGGTCAATTCTGCCGGACAGCCGGTGAAAATGGGAGGAAAACTCCTGCGGGAAAAAGCTGTTTCCGTTTTCCGAAAGAATTTCACACATATCCATCAGCTGCTGGTAATAGGAATGGAAGACAAGAAGTTCCCGTCTGCCTGCCGTCACATTGTTTTTCAGCTCTTTCGGGAGCGTATCGGCGAGAGATTCTTCCATTACGGCCAGACGCTTTTCGAAGTTCTGCAGAAAAGCCATGTCATCCTGAACCAGCGCTTCCAGAAAGGAAAAGAAAAAATGTGACGGATCTCTGGAATCCAGCATCTCCGAGCGGAGCAGCCGGTTCAGAAACTCTGCGGTCTCTCCGTCCTGATCCAGAAAAATCAGCCGTTTCCGTTCCAGATAATATGCCATGCGGATTCTACCGTGGAGCGGGGAAGCCTTGTCCGGAATCACCAGAGTGCCGATGACACAGTCGGGCAGCAGTTCTGCCCTGCAGTACTGAAGCTTTTCCGAACCGAGATTCCGTGAGAGAACGGAATAAAACGGAAGATCGGACAACTCTTTTTCTGCATCCTCAAAGGTATAAAGTTCAAGCGTCGGCCGTCCGCCGCAGGGAACCGCTTCCGACAGCTGTGTCATGCCGGACCGCAGATAACAGCGCATAGACAATCTCCTTCCTATAATGTCAAGCCCTAAATCATTGATTTTTCAGGCTTTTTCTAACTTGTTACCTCATATAAACAGAGCCAAAAGTGATGAACAGTCATAGTATCTTGTACTGAATAGCCATAGATGGGTGCACTTCATAAAGCATCCTTTGATTGATGATTATAAAGGCTATGTTCCCTCTGTTTCGCTATGATGGTGAACCTTCCGTGTCTACAGGGATCGCGTCCCAACTTCCTTCGTCCCACCTGTTCATACACTGAGTGCCAGCTAAGCTTTCTAACAGGGTCTATGCCCTATGGAGGATATTCCTGCCGGCTACAGCTCTTGTTTGTGTTTGATTACTTACTGACCTGGCCGGTTCCGTGCAGCACTCATTCAGTGGACGCTACGCTGTACCTCCCCTTAGCCGGTCTTCTGATGACGGGGATGATTCCTTTTTCCCGTCTCTTTCGGGTTCCTTTCCAGAACCCTGCTCAGCATCAGACGTTTCTGAAACTCAGCAGGATTCTGGAATTCTTCTTTTCTGATCTGTTCGATTACGCTGCAGCTGTCTGCACACTCTCTGGATACCGGATATCCTTCAACAGTTTCTCAGGATCATACGGTTTTCCTGTCTTCAGCATCGTATAGATCACACGAAGGAGCTTACATGCGATCACGATCAGTGACTGCATCTTCTGGAGCGCATTTCCCGCTCGCGTTGTATAGTGGGCATGGATCCATTTATATTCTTCTCCATGTGCCACCGCTGACCGGGCTGCCTGAAACAGCCAGTACCTCAGTCTTTTGCGTCCCCTATGGCTGATCCTGGTCTCTCCTTTGTGCTTCCCGGAACTGCATGACACCAGCCCCAGTCCGCTCAGTTTCTGCAGTTCTTTTGCATCGTCAAACCGGGAAATATCTCCCATCTCCGCAAGGATTCCGGAAAGAATCCTCCCTCCGATCCCCGATATCTCCAGCACGTTTTCTGCATGCGGGATCTCCCTGCATTTCTCACTCAGTCTGTTTTCTATTTCTGCAAGTTCTTCGTCCTGTTCCATGATCTTCTCTACAAACCACCGTACGGCTTCCTTCCCGGCTGCTGTGTCATCTTTCAAACCTATGCTCGTTTCTGCATACTTTACGATTTCTGCAGCCCTACTATAGCCGCGCCCCCTCAGCTTTGCCTTATGCCAGATCTCACGGATCCCTTCTATCCCCAGCCGGAGTATGTCTTCCGGAAATGGCGCTTCCTTCAGGACTGCCATACAGAAAGCCCCATCTATCTTTCCGAATGCGTCCTTATATTCCGGAAAATAGATCTTCATCTCCCTGTGCAGCCGGTTCATGCTCCGGTTCCGATCCTCTGTCAGCTGTTCCCGGAACATGGAGAGTCTTCGCAGTTCCGCGTATACTTTCTCAGGGAGGTATGGCATGCCATAGTTTCCATCCTTCACAAGGTTTGCAATCAGCTTCGGATCTTTCCTGTCATCTTTCTGCTGGCTGTTATCTTCCAGCTCCTTCGTCTGTTTCACAGCATAAGG
>DWWU01000039.1 GCA_019119555.1 Candidatus Fusicatenibacter intestinigallinarum
AGAGCGCCTGGTTTGGGACCAGGAAGTCGCAGGTTCGAATCCTGTCACCCCGACGTCGTGCGGGTGTAGTTCAATGGTAGAACACCAGCCTTCCAAGCTGGATACGTGGGTTCGATTCCCATCACCCGCTTCAGTGTTTGTAGCTCAGTTGGATAGAGCAACGGCCTTCTAAGCCGTGGGTCGGGGGTTCGAATCCCTCCAAACACGTTCGCTGTAAGGCGAAAAATTTATATGGTGGGTATAGCGCAGTTGGTTAGCGCGCCAGATTGTGGCTCTGGAGGCCAAGGGTTCGAATCCCTTTATCCACCCTGCCTGCATGGCGAATTTTTGGGCTATCGCCAAGCGGTAAGGCACAGCACTTTGACTGCTGCATTCGCTGGTTCGAATCCAGCTAGCCCAGTCAGAAGTTTATAAAAGGTATGGAGCATTAGCTCACTCGGTAGAGCACTTGACTTTTAATCAAGTTGTCCGGGGTTCGAATCCCCGATGCTTCATTCATGAGAATCGCCGTAAATCCAGCATTGATGCGGGTTTGCGGCGATTTTGCGTTTTGGAAAGTAAGGTGTTTTTAGCCGTTTTTATTGATTGTAGATATGTCATTTTCGTGTCATTAGAGACATAATATGTCATTTTCATGTCACATCCGGAGGGCATCGGCCACGGCGCCGGTGGCGTCTTCTTTTTCCAAAACAATATGGTTATAGACATTCAGGACCATCTTCTCGCTGTCTCCCAGTAACTCTGCGATTTTCTTAATGGAGATACGTGGGATCTGGTAGCAAAGGTTAGAACAATAGTTATGGCGGAAGATATGAGCGGTCAGACCTACGATCGGCTCCTCAGACGCATTCTGCATCCCTTTTATGATTCGCTCCCACATCCGACGGTATCCAGATTTTGTCATCATACCTCCGGAACGGATTGTGAATAACTGAGTGCCGCGCATTTTCCTGACATGCTCCTCGATCGCCGGAAATACGGACGGTGGGATAGGAACGGTACGAAAGCCGTTATCACTCTTGGGAGTTTTCAGAGAAGGTTTTTCGCCGATAAATTCCACAGCCTTATTGATATTGATAGTTTTGTTTTTCAGATCCACGTCAAAACGTGTAAGAGCCAAGGCTTCCCCACGCCTCAGACCGCATCCGTATAAGATATCCACAAAGCAACGATCCATTGTGGACAGATCAGCTGCAAATAATGCTTTCCGCTCATTATCCGTCAATGGCCTTTTCTCTGCCGGTCGGTACTTTACCGGTTCCATGGCTTCTTCCAGTTCTTCGAAAAGATTTGCCGGGTACAGCTTATCCCGGACCGCAGATCGCATTACTTGCTTGATGGTCAGTTTAATCTGCTGCTGGATGCGCAGATGTCCCTCTGCATCATTGATAGCCGTCTGATAGTGGATTCTTGCCACGTCAGCAAGCCTGATGCCGCTCAGAGCGTCCAAATGATTGTCGATGATATTTTTATACATTGACTGGGTTGCGTTGCTTTTACCGGCCTTATACGTTGCCAGCCAGCTTTTTGCATAGTCCAAGAAGTATGTGTCTGTGTTCCGAACAATCCGACGTTCGCGGACACGGTCAGTATAGTCTTTTACCTTGTCTTCCAGATCTTTGCTGCTTTTGGAAGAGCGCAGCGTGATATAGTGTTTTTTGGTACCTTGATATGTACCGTCCCAGACTTGCGTCTGGAAGTACCCGTTTTTCTGCCGGGTGTATTTTGCTTTTCTCATAATTAATGTATCACTCCTTAAAAATGGGTATAAAAAATACAGCCAGCGAACAATCGTTTCGCTTGCATGGCTGTTCCGAAGATGATACAATATAACTGATCAAAGTTTTCTTATATCTCTTCGGAGGTATGGCCGCTCCAGTGTTGGCGCACCGGGGCGGTTTCTTTTATGTGGATGTACTGAATTACCTTCAGTTAGTGAGCAATATTTCATTATTTTGGTGCTCACAGTACCGGATAATCCTTATTGAGTAATATCAATTACCTGAGATACCGGATCGCTGGTAAACATATCTGACATTGCCTGTACTTCTACGGTCACAGAATTTGTAGTGTCCTGAAGTGTATATGGGAATCCGACTTCAAGAGTGGTTCCGGGCTGAATTTCCTTTGAAAGGTTATCATACGCGGCATTGTCTCCCATGAAAAAACCAAAATCGCATTCAATACCATTTTGAAATACCTGTGGGTAGAAAAGTGTTTGGGCACTTGCGCTCTGATCAGAATTATTTGTGAAGTTAAAATGCAGCATGATCAGCGGATTTCCGTCGTAATCCTGTAAAATTTCGTATGATAAATACTGAAAAAATCCATCATCGACTTGTAAATCAATAGGTGCTGCAGGATCGGTAGTAGGTTCTGGAGTGGCAGTCGGTGTTTCAGTGGGTTCTGGTGTCGATGTCGCTTCCGGGGTTACTATCGCAGAAGCAGTACTTGCTGACTCGCTTTGTGAAGAGGTATTTGTATCTCCGCCACAAGCCCCCAGAGTTGCAGCAATGGCACAACTTAACAATAGTGCATACATTCTTCTTTTCATTTGAGTATCCTCCTAATAATTTTATTTATTAAAACGCCGGTGGGCAATTTTAATCAAATAATTACCAAAATTTACCTCGTAAAATTCTTTCTCCCGATTCGCTTTATATATATAGAAAAGCAAACAAAATACAAATAATGTTCGAACAAACGTTCGAAAAATACTTGAACCTGGAAAGGAAGTGATGTATTATAAATACAGGAATTTCGAACGAATGAGTGTTTTGACCGGACGGGAGGCAAGTATATGAGCAATGAGGAGTACAAGCGATATATCATTGAAATGATTCAGAAAATTGATGATTCAGAATATCTCAAAAGAATATTCAACTATGTACATAGGTTCTTTATCAGGAAGACGGGCGGTTAACCCCGTCTTCTTTTATGTAAAGATACTTTTCAAATACTCCTTAATGATCTGGCGCTGCTCCGGTGATAGTTCCAGATATTTTTCAATGATCTTCTTATCTATATCATCCAGATGATAGTCTTCAGCAATCTCATCCACCACATCCTGCGGCGTTCCGCTGAACATTTCACCTTTTCCTTCAGTAAGCCAAAAATAGTTGACTCGGAATTCTCGACAGATTGCCTTTGCCATTTGTTCGGTTAAATTATTCTCGCCTTTTTCTATTTTAGAAATAGCAGTCTTTCCGACTCCTAAAGAATTTCCGAATTTTTCCAATGTGAGATCAAGTGCTTTGCGTAATTCGCGAACTCGTTGTCCCTGCGTCATTTTGATTCACCTGCCTTTCAATGTAAGAGTAACACTGAAAAAACATAAAGTCAATAAAAAGTTGCTTAAAGGGACAAAAAACAATTGACAAAATAGCTTAAAGGGAATATTATGTAGCTGTAAGGAACAAATGAAGGCGACAAGGAAAGAAGGAGGTTATATGAACGATTTAAAAAGATCCACAATCACATCACTGGAAGTCGCTGAGATGATGGAAACAGATCATTCCAAAATTATGAGAAAACTGGAGGGTAGCAAGGACAGACGAGGGTACATTGCTATTCTTAGCGAAGCCCAAATGGGCGTGGCTGATTATTTTATCAAATCATCTTATGTAGACGCGCAGGGAAAGGAACGTCCTTGTTATGAAGTAACAAAGCTTGGCTGTGATTTTCTGGCGAATAAGTCTACCGGAGAGAAAGGCGTGTTGTTTACTGCCAGATATGTAAAGCGTTTCTACGAGATGGAACATCAGGTAAAACAGATTCCTATTACAGAGCATCCAGGAGAAGTGGCCAATCTGATTAAGGTGTTGTCGAACCGTATGGATAAGCAGGGCAGTTCCCCATATAAGGCTTGCGAAATGGCGCAGATGATTTGCAGTCAGTATGGCATTCAGCTTCCAGATGATTTCGTGCGAATCCCTGAGTATGAACAGCTGTCCTTGCAGTACTGACATCACTGAAATGAAACGGTAAGCGAAAGCGAGGTGAACACATGAAAAATAATAGAAACGCATTGAGCGAGAAAAGACAGGATGCGACGGAACTGATCCGGCTTCTTGAAACGATTCCGGAAGATCGCAAGGGCGAGGTGCTTGGCATTGTAAGAGGTTTTGCTCTGTGTGCCGAGACTGAAAAAGCGGATCGCGATTGCATAGTATGTTCTGGCGCCAAAGAATAAAGAGGATCTTCTTCCTGTCAGCCAGAAATAGCCGTTCCAAACATGATGGCAAATTGAAGCTATCATTAAGTCATGATTTGCAAAGGGGGTGATTCAGAATGTACGAGATTGTCGCTCATTCCAAAAGGTATATCAATCAAGATGATGCCCAAGTTCTAGTGACGTTTCAATTACCTTCCCGCGATTGGTCGAAATTAGAAAATTCAGATGAGTGGCACCGGATTGAAGAGTTACTTCAGGAAATGAAAAATACACATATCCAGACGTACCGTTCAGACCAGGGATGCTAATCGGAAACCCTATTGTTTTATGATCATAATGAGATATGGCATTTCCTTTGCGGCTAATTTCTTCTTCTAATGCAGTAATAGGGATTTTCTGGCATGAGCTTATTATTCCATTTATTTTAATGCTGATGTCAGAAATAGAAATAGGAAGCCGAGAATTATTTATAAAGGATACGTACAGCAATAAAGCATGAGGAGTATCCTGACGATATCCAACAACATGAATGTCCAAATTTCTGCGATTGGAAATATATGAAAATATCCAACTAATAAGGGTACCTAAACTGCCGAAGATAGCAAGAATTAACGTTATATTGTCTCGGGTAAAAAGAGAAAGTAACTTTTCAATATATTCAGAGAAATGCATATTAAATATTCCTTTCATTGTTTAATAGGAATATTATACCAGATTTTCGAAAATGTGATAACAAAAAAACACTGAGTAACGACGGCAGTACACAGAAAGAATAGCAGTCTGCCTGATGACTGCGGAAAGGAGGAGCATATGGTAATCACCATCAGAGAGGCAGAACGCCTGCTGAAGCAAAGTACCGGAAAAACTTATCGGATCGGTGATGGTCTGGCTTATCCAAAGCCGTTTATGACCCGCAAAGAGTTGCTGGATATGGGTGATCCGATTACACCATCAC
Source organism: Candidatus Fusicatenibacter intestinigallinarum (assembly GCA_019119555.1). Taxonomy (GTDB): domain Bacteria; phylum Bacillota; class Clostridia; order Lachnospirales; family Lachnospiraceae; genus Fusicatenibacter; species Fusicatenibacter intestinigallinarum. Next base: position 5,130 of record DWWU01000039.1, read on the forward strand.
TGCTGGACCGAGCAGAAGCATACGCGGGAGAGCAGGTCTGCCGAAAGAACAACCCGATGAAAAGAAACAGCAAGTATATCTATAATACCGCCGAATTCGAGAGATGGCGGAAGAAGCACTGAAAACTGAAAGGAGAAAACATGAAGAACGCAGGAATGGCCGCAGCGCTGGCCGGAACATTTACGGTCTGCCTGGCTGTAAGCGCAGATCCGCTGGCAGTCAAGATAGGGATCGTAGGGATTCTGATCATGGTGATCGGCCTGGCGATGGTCCTGTACCAGTCGTACCGCGACGAAGAGGCAGCAGAGATCCAGAATCGCCGGGAAAGATTGTTCCGGATCTGGCGCGACGAGACGGATTTGAGGAAGGAGTGATGGTATGACGGATTTTGAACGTGTCAAGAAAGAGATTGGCTTCGTGCTGAAATATTATCCGGAAGCAGGACGGGACGTCGTGATCAGAGCGATCACCGCGGAAGACAACACGGTTTTTACCGGGCGGGATCTGCAAATGCTTTTCGAACTGGTGAAAAACTCCCCGGCGAGCGGCAACTCAACCGGGGCATAAAGAAAAATATTCACACCTTAATTATAGGGCAGATCGGAGGAAAAGTAAATGAAGAAATTCGAACTGACAGGAGAATTTGTCACTAACATCTTCGAAAAGAAGTTGTTCCGGATCCGCGCACTGGTGGCATTCGGCAATGTGGAGGCTGGAGAACTCGGAGGATATGTGGAAAAGGAAGAAAACCTGAGTGATGACGGCAACGCATGGGTGTCCGGCGACGCATGGGTGTACGGCAACGCACGGGTGTCCGGCGACGCACAGGTGTCCGGCGACGCACAGGTGTACGGCGACGCATGGGTGTCCGGCGACGCATGGGTGTACGGCAACGCACAGGTGTACGGCGACGCATGGGTGTCCGGCGACGCATGGGTGTACGGCAACGCACGGGTGTCCGGCGACGCACAGGTGTCCGGCGACGCATGGGTGTACGGCGACGATGATATTCTCCAGATCACTGGCCTCGGCACGGTACACCGTACCACTACTGTTTTCCGTACGACGGACGGTATCCGTATTGCCTGTGGCTGCTTTTACGGGGATCTGGATGCGTTCCGGGAGCAGGTCAAGAATACCAGAGAGGGCAAGGTGCAGTGCGAGTATCTGGCATTTGCGGATCTGGTTGAGATTTATTTTGGCGAAGAAGAGGAGGATGAATGATGGGAGAAAGTCTGTATGAACTGAGCGAAAAATGGGCGATAGCAAAAGATATGTTTTACGATAACGAAGTAGATGATCAGGTGATTTTTGACACTCTGGAAGCGATTGAAGGCGAGATCGAAGACAAGGCCGATAAGTACGCAATTATTCTGCGCACAATGGCCGGCGATATCGAGACGATCAAGAAGGAAGAGGCGCGGCTGTATGCCAGAAGAGCATCACTTGAACGCCGAAGCAAGGCTCTGAAAGAAAGACTGCAGGCAAATCTGGAGTTCGTCGGAAAGACCAAATTCAAAACAGCGCTGTTCAGCTTCTCAATTGCGAAAAATGGCGGAAAACATCCGATTGAGATTACAAGCGCGCTGGACGAGATTCCCGGTAAATACCTTATTCCACAGCCGCCGGTTCCGGATAAGGATGCGATCCGGGAACTGCTCAAAGACAAAGAGGTGGACTGGGCGCATCTGCTGCCATACGGTAAGCATCTTACAATCCGGTGATGTCTATGGACGAGCAGGAGAAGATCACGCCGTACCGAATGAATCTTATGGTACAGACGGCAGCAAAAATCACAGAAATGATTGTCAATGGAAAGTACCTGTATAAGCCATCGTTTAAGGAAATTGAGATCGTCCTTGGGCTGGTGGAAAAGGCGCTCCATGAATCACAGGAGGTAGAGTAATGTTTGTTAAAGTTCCAGTTTTTAAGAAACTTTTGAAGCGGGCCTTTGCAGCGGGTCGGATGAAGGTCAAAATGGACGAATCCGGCTTGACCGTAGACTGCAGCCATTTCGCAGTCTGGTTCGAACGAGAGCATATCTCCAACAAAATTAAATCCGCGATTGTAGAACTTGCCGGAGAGATTCCGGAAGAAGGGAAAGCTTTCCTGGCGCAGAAGAGTGGAAACCAGTACGAAATGGACAGTGCTGCGCTGGATGCGCGGAGTGCATTTCGTCAGACGGATAAGAGATATGTACAGACCCCGATCGTGTATAGCGATGATTATGATACGTATCGTTTTCTGCAGATGGCTGGAAAAACAGATAATATCAAGCTTGTTGCAGATATTTTTATTCAGCTGCTGGATCCGCACGAACTTGATTTTTCTGCAGCAGAAGGGACGATTCAGGGACCATACGGAACAGAAAACGGGACAATGTTTTTCTGGGCGACGGATCTGTGCATCCTTGCTGTAGGCGCTATTGTGCCCCATCGCGGCATTGTCAAAAAAACAATGTTGGAGCTGGCAGATATTGATTTTGAGGGAGATTATTCCGGATTGGAGGAGGGATAATGGCAAAAGTTATTTGCATTATGGGCGAATCCGGCTCTGGAAAAACGACGTCCATGAGAAATCTGGATCCAAAGACAACGTATTATATTGACTGCGACAAGAAAGGGCTTGCGTGGAAAGGCTGGAAACAGCAGTACAACAAAGAAAATAAAAATTACTATAAGACAGATCGTCCTGATGTAGCTATGACACTCTTGAAACAGATTGACACAAGCGGAAGCGCAAGGCATGTCAAAACCGTTGTTATTGACACAATCAACGGAATCATGGTGGCCGACGAGATGCGCAGATGCAAAGAAAAAGGGTATGACAAATGGCAGGATCTTGCGCAGTCTGTGTACGATCTTATCGATTATGCTTTGATTGCGCGTGATGATTTGACAATCATTTTCGTGGCGCATACACAGACCGATCATGATGACAGCGGATATACATTTACGCGGATCAAAACCAATGGAAAGAAGTTGGACAAGATCTGTCTGGAAAGTAAGTTTCCAGTGGTGCTTTTGGCAAAATGCCGAGATGGGGAATATTTGTTTGAAACTCATGCCAATATGAGCACTGCAAAATCTCCGATGGGAGCCTTTGAGGATTCAGAGATTCCGAACGATATTACATTGGTTGTTAAAGGCTTAGAAGAATTTTAAGGAGGAAATGAAGAATGATTAAGAAGCCAGAAGGGTATGACCAGGCGCAGGCATATACAGGGGAGTTTGTCTCCCTGCCGGCCGGATGCTATGTGTGTGTGATCAAGCAGGTATCGCAGACGGAGACGCAGAACCATCGCCCGCAGCTTGCTGTACTGTTTGACATTGCTGAGGGAGATCAGAAAGGTTTCTTCCAGCGTCAGTATGATAATGCCAGAAAGACCGGGACAGATGTGAAATGGAAAGGAGTACATAAGCAGATCATGGATGGCAGCAGTCTTCCGTTTTTTAAAGGTCTCATGACCAGCATCGAAAAATCAAACCCGGGATACACCTTCCAGTGGGGTGTTGAGGGCAACGAGAGAACGCTGGTGGGGAAAAAATTCGGCGCTGTTATGGGACGCGAAGAATTCCTGACCCAGAAGGGAGAACGGCGTTTTGCGACAAAGGTCGTTCAGATCCGGAGCCTGGACGGGCTGAAAGAAGCAGAAGTGCCGGAGGACAAGCTGCTTACAGATGCAGACATCGCAGAATGGAACCGTACACACATGCCAGTACAGCCGGCGCCTGCCGCAGATCCGTCGCTTGCGGCTGACGGCTTTATGAATATCCCGGATGGAATCGATGAAGAGTTGCCGTTCATGTGATAGGTGGAATCATCTGAGCAAGGAAGACTATGAGGAAGTAAAGCAAAGGTTAAGCATGAGACAGGTGGCTGCGTATTATGGCTTCCGGGAGGACAGAAAGCACCTCTGTCTCTGCCCCTTCCACGCAGACAGGCATCCCAGCATGAGAATCTACCCGAACGATAAGGGATTCTATTGTTTTTCCTGCGGAAAGGGCGGCGATGTCATCACCTTTGTTTCGGCTCTTTATGGCCTTTCAAACGAGCAGGCGTGTAAGAAATTGATCGAAGATTTTTCGCTCCCGATCAAAACAGAATTTGACACTTACCGGGAAAAACGGGAGAGAGAAAAAAACATAAAACAGCAAAGAGAGTTGGATCATTTTCGAAAATATGCTGATGTAACGCTGCGGATGTACTGGATCCTGCTGTGTGAGGCCAGCCGTGATCCGGAAGATCCACACTTTGAAGAAGCTATGCAAGAAATGACAATTACAGAATACAGGCTGCAATGCCTGCATGACGATCCGGCAGAATATTATGCGGACAGAAAGGCGGTGAAAAAGATTGGAGAAATCAGAGACAGAATTGATCGATGGTATCGGAGCGATGACGATCAACGATCCCTTTCCGGATGAGATATTCTACCGGATCCTTGAAATTAAAGACAATATTGAGCGTACTCAGTTTCTGAATGCGGTGCGGAATAAAGCGAAAACAATCGGGCGCGCGAAGGAATTTGGCGAAGTATTCAAGGCATTTTTTGAAGACTATAAACAGAAAATGCTGGACAAGGGCAATGTGACGCACTTTACGGACCAGCCTTTACAGCTGCAATGCGGAATGTGGGACGCGAATGATCTTGGTGTATCAACTGTCAAATATGACAAGTCGGGATTTCCGACAACGGTCGTGGCGTGCTCACATCCGGTTTTGCCGATCGAGATCCTGAAAAACATTGATACCGGAATTGAGCGTGTCACGCTGGCCTTTTTTAAATACGGTGGCTGGCAAAAAGTGACGGTAGGTCGCGAGATATGCGCTGACAATACTGCGATTGTTAAGGTATTGAGCAAGATCGGTATCGAAGTCACGACGGAAAATTCGAAAAATCTTGTCCGGTACATAAGCGATTGCATCGGCATGAATCCGGTGCGTCTGGAACCGAAACGATCTATCAACCGCCTGGGATGGGCCGGCAATGAGTTCATGCCATACGCCTCTGACATTGTATATGACGGAGACGAAGCATTTGAGCCGATTTACCGGAATATCCAGCAGAAGGGCAGTTATGACCGCTGGAAAGAGTATTGCGGGAATCTGCGGAAAAATAAGGTGGTGCGGCTGGCATTTGCGGCCAGCCTGGCCAGTGTCCTGATTGAGCGTGTCAACGCGTTGCCGTTCGTATTTCACGTCTGGTCTGGGGAGTCCGGAACCGGAAAAACAGTGGCAATCATGGCAGCAATGTCCATTTGGGGGAACCCGAAGATGGGCGGCCTGGTAAAAACCATGAATACCACAAAGGTTAATATCATGCGGACTTCGGCGTTTCTGTACTCTCTCCCTTATGCGGGAGATGAACTTCAGACCATGAAAGATAAGTGGAGTACTAATTTTGACCAGTTGATCTACCAGATTACGGAAGGAATCGACCGCGGACGCGGAAAGGCTTCGGGCGGTGTAGAGGAAACAAGGACCTGGAAAAACAGTTATCTGTTTACCGGGGAGGAACCGATCACGAAGCAAAACAGCCGCGCCGGATCAAAAAACCGCGTGATCGAGATCGAGGCGGAAGGAAAGCTGATTGAGGATGGTAATGCCACAGTAGGATTCCTGACGGAGAATTATGGCCATGCGGGCAAGGAACTGATTGAGTATCTGCAAAAGACAGCAACGAAAGACCTGCAGGCGCAGTATCGGGAATATTACGATGCGATGTGCCATCTGGACACAACGGAAAAGCAGGCGATGGCGATGGCCTGTATCCTGCTGGCAGATAAGATACTGACGCAGGTAGTTTTTACGGATGAGCAAGCGTATGAAATTGAAGATGTCAGTATGTATCTGCGCAGCGCCCGGGAGGTCGATGTGGCAGAGCAATCTTATCAGATGGTCCTGAACTGGATTGCAAAGAACCCAGTGCGGTTCCGGGATCCGGATGAAGCGGATTCTTTAAACCGCGGAGAAGTGTGGGGGAGAATCGAAGATGTTGACGACGGAGCTATGACAATAGCTACAGTCAACAAAAGTGTTCTTTGTGATTTTCTTGACAAAATCGATCTCGACTATTCTGCGATTAGTAAAAAATGGGCGGAGCAAAAAAGAATCATCAGGAATTCACAAGGAAAATTTGTACATCAAACAAAAGTATTTGGTGTAAAAGCAAGCTATATTAAGATAATTGTCAGTCAAAATATCGATAAAGACGGATTTATGATCCTTGACGAAGAACAAGAAAAGTTACCTTTTGATTGATTTAGCTTACCGACTTGCATTTAGTAAGACATTGGTAAGACTCAAAAATCCCGTATTTATGCGGCTTTTAATATATAGTCTTACTGTCTTACCTGTCTTACTGTTTTATATACGTTATATAGGGAATACACACGATTGTTAAAAGTTTATCATGTGTGTGTAACTAAAAAATATATCATGTATATAATCAAGTTTTTGGTAAGATGGTAAGACAATCTCTGAAACCCTTGATTTTACTGGGTTTTTTAGACTTACGGATATGTCAAAAATGGAAAGTCAACGGTAAGTCAGATTCAAAAATGTAAGACTGGGGGGAATATGAGTAATAAAAGCAATGGCACAGCTTTTGAGCGTGAGTTTGCACAGATGCTCTCAGAGCGAGGGTTTTGGGTGCATCTCCTGAAAGACAACAGCAACGGGCAGCCGTTTGATGTGATCGGCGCAATGCATGATACACCCTACGCCTTTGACTGCAAAGACTGCACCGGAAAAAACTTTGAGCTGCGGCGCATGGAAGAAAATCAGAGAAATGCAATGCAGTTGTGGCTGGAATGTGGAAACCGAAATGCAATGTTTGCAGTCAGATATCCGGGTGATCAGGTATATCTCTTCGAATACACTGATCTGATCGAATATGAGAAAGAAATGTCCCGCATTCCAGCCGACAGGGCAATTACATACGGTTACACGATGGACGAGTTTATGAGGATTTTTGCGCATGAAAGTAACGATCAGTAATGAAATTATGGTCCAGGATCCCACACCGGAACTTGTGAATTGGGTGCGGGACAACTTGAATATCCCAAATCCGGAGTACAGTAAAAAGCTTCGCATGGGGCTGTGGATCGGGAATACACCGCCACAGATCAGTCTGTACCGGGTAGATGGAGACAGAATCCTTCTTCCGTGCGGAGTTGGAAAGCATATCCGGAAGTACATACAGGGAGCTACGGTATCACAAGACCTGGCAGACAATCGCCGGATCAATTATCCCGGAGAGGTACCTCTGTATGATTACCAGGAGCCGGCAGTAGAAACTATGCAGCGCGCCGGATGCGGAATCCTGCAAAGCCCTTGTGGGAGCGGGAAGACTCAGATGGGAATTGCGCTGGCTGCGAAGCTGCAGCGGCGCACTCTTTGGGTGACGCACACGCAGGACCTACTGAACCAGTCATACAACCGGGCGGCGCAGTATTTCCCGGAGAACTGCCTGGGGAAAATCACCGCAGGGAAGGTGCAAATCGGAAGTCATTTGACATTCGCCACGGTACAGACACTTAGCAAACTGGATCTCAGCCAGTATAAATATACATGGGACGTGATCATTGTGGATGAGTGTCATCGGCTGGCCGGCAGTCCTACCAGCGTAACGATGTTTTACCGGGTTATGAGCAACCTTGCAGCGCGGTATAAATACGGGCTGAGTGCTACGGTCCATCGATCAGATGGTCTGATCAAAAGCACCTTTGCGATTATCGGCGACGTGCAATACCAGGTTCCGGAAGAAGCTGTTTCAGAGAAGACCATGCAGGTGACGATCCGGCGCCGCAATACCGGAGTAAAAATCAATCGGTGCTGCCTGGACACGGACGGAACGCTGGTATACAGCAAACTGATGGCATACCTGACCGAGAATCATGAGCGGGACCGGATGATTGTCAAGGATATCGTCAATAATGCGATCTGCTCAAACCTGATCTTATCGGATCGCCTGGGACATCTCCGGGATCTGATGCGAATGCTGCCGGAAGAATACAAGCCGTTTGCCGTCATGATCGACGGGAAGATGACCACGCAGAGAGCAAGAGCGGCGCGGGAGCAGGCCATTGAGGATATGCGTACCGGAAAGAAACATTTTCTCTTCGCGTCCTACAGCCTGGCCAAAGAGGGCCTGGACATTCCCCGGCTTGACCGATTATATCTGACCACGCCGAAAAAAGACTATGCGGTGGTAACTCAGAGCATTGGGCGGATTGCAAGGACGTTTAAAGGCAAGAGCGACGCTATATGTTATGACTATGTGGATGAGATTGGTTTCTGCGAGAATCAGTGGAAGCGCCGGAAATCCACATACAGAAAGGCAAGGTGTGAGATTGTTGAGCCGTGAGGAGTTGATGAAATACCATGATTTTCTCGGGGATCTCTGGAGAGTCATTGCAAAATATTATCAGCGTGTTTCGGTTGCGGAGCGGGATCGTCAGGAATGTCACCAAGAATTTTGCGCACTGGCAGAGAAATACGGTGCTCCCAATGATCGGTATATTGTGCAGGTAACGGGGGAAACGTATGAAGAAATCTGCCGAATCTGGAAGGAGCGAACGAAGGAATGACGACAAAAGGAAAAGCATTTCGCAAGGGACCATATAACTCACGACGCTATCCGGCGCACTGTTACACCTGCGAGTATCAGGTCAATGCAGACCACGCGACCTATAGTAATGGAGCCAAAGTAATAGGCTGCCTGCTTAGCTGTGAGACCCCAAAAACCTGTCAAAAGTGGAGAGACGATCAAGTTACCGCCCGAAAGGTAAAAACCGCTCTACGGGGCGCACAGGAGGCCAGAGGATGAAAAGAAAACCGTACATAAACCGAAAGGGAATGAACCCGGCACTGCTGCAGATGTCGGAGCAGCAGAAAGCGGCGACATACATTGATGCAGCCAATAAAGCGCACAAGCTGCTGACAGATAAGGTGTTGCACGATGTCTTCGGCTTCGGACCGGCCAGGCGGGAGCGGTTCCGGGAAGAGTACGAAAAGCAGCTGGAGTTATATGAATGCGGTTACTGGACGTATGAGGAGATGCTGGAACTGGCGAAGAATGACTGGAGGGAATGAGAGATGTTTGAGAAGATTAAGAATCTGTTCTTCCGGAAACGTAAGCCGCGGACAGCACTGAAGCCGAACTATTTTGACCTGGCTCAGGCCAGGGAGGACGAAGAGCAGGCCACTTATCTGGCAGAGTGGAGCAGGAGGCACAGGAAGAAATGATCATTGATTGCAATTAATTGCAATTCGGATGCGATTACCGATGCGGAAAGGGATAAAGATGCAGATCGGAAAAATTTACACCCTCACCCGCGCAGTAGACCTTCCCGGCAGGCAGATCACCGTCTGCCGGAGGGTGAAGCTGCTGGCGGTGGGAGAGACGGTGCTGGTAGACAATGGAGACGGGACGCAGAGCGAGATGAGTGTGGAAGTGTTTCGGGAGATGGCGAAGGAGGATGAAGGATGAAAAGATTAACAGCAATTAGCGATGTGGGAGAGGCATATTACCCGTACTGTTACCGGGCAGATACCTGTGACGGCGAAGGAGGAACCGAAAAATGCAGAGACTGTGAGTTTTCGGAAAAGATCTGCAAGACTCTGGCATCCTATGAGAATACTGGTCTTACTCCAGAAGAGATCGTAAAGCTGAAAGAGCGAGATGAGGAGAAAGCCCCATCCGTAAAAATCAATGATGAAGCTGTGAAAGTCGGAGCAATAACGTTCGGCAAAGGGACAAAAGCGTACCGCTGCCCGAACTGCAAGAGGCTTGTGATATACAGAGACAGATTTTGCAGAGATTGCGGTCAGCGGCTGCAATGGGAGGAACAAGAGAATGCATGAGATCATGAAGATCATTGACGAAGAAGAAAAGAAGTTAAAAGAAATTGATTCCGCATGGGGCGGCGTAGAGGTGATTTATTATGATAATAGGCCGACTTATATGACAATTAATGTACCACTCAAAGGGAATAAAGAAAAGATCAGTAAGCTGGAAACAGATGGATGGCGACGTGCAAAGCGTAGAAAGGCGCAGGGCGGTTATATGGTGCAGTTGATGAGTAAATGTTTTCCACAGGAGGGTTGATATGAGAACGATTGATATGATTCTTGACATGATCGAAAAAGAACACCCATACAAGGTGCCGGGAGATCGTGACACCTACGGCAAGTACAATGAGGGTTGGAGCGATGCGATTGACCGGGTACGGGGAGCATTACAGGTCATGAACAGTGAACCATTCGAATTTGATTTTTCGAGTGTGAAATCCTTTAAATGTCGGTGCGGACAAAAATATATTAATACAGGCCGGACAGAAAGGAGCGAGAAATGACATATTACAAACCGCTTACGCCCAAATTCAGGAAACAAATAAACGATAGCATTTGTGATCAAATGGCAGAACTTAATGCTTGCCAAAACTCACCCTATGTAACTCTTCAAAAGATTAGTTTACAGACACTCGAAAATCTAATTAGTGCTTTGCCAGATGGTTATCCAATCCCAATGGAAAGGAGCGATCACAATGGAAAATAGATGCGTATGCTGCGGAGAGATTATCCCGGAGGGACGGCAGGTGTGTGAGAAATGTGAAAGAGAGGCTGAGGATGAAGATTATAAAATATCCGGCCAGGATCAGAGGAGAGGACTACACAGCAGAGGTAAGGTTCTGCCAATGCGAGTATGACATGGTAATGATCCAGACCGACTTATACAGAGGGCTACGTAAAATGGGACAGAAGCCGGAGTTTACCTTCCGAAAACGTGTGCCGATTGAAACTTATATTCGGGAGGCGGAAGGAGAGATGAAATTGTGGGAGGAATGTCATTGAACGGAGAAGGTTATAGAGATCCTACGGCAGATCAGGCAATCAGAAATGCCGGCCGGATGCCGCGACGGATCAAAGATGTGGTACGGGCCATTAATACAGTTGCCAGCCTGCATGGTCTGGAGATCGTAGTGGTGAGGGACAGACATACCGGGAAAGAATGGAGGATGTGACCGATGGACAAGAAAACTGAGAACGAAAAGAAAAAGGAGTATCTGAAATCGTACCGGGACGCCGTGGTCGCAGAAACTCAGATCAAAGAAGAGATTGATCAGCTGCGCCTGGACAAGATGTTTCCGAGCCTGGTACAGGACGGCATGCCGCACGGTTCCGGGTCCAGCGATCTGTCGGCGTATGCGGCAAAGCTGGATGAACTACTGAGCGAACTGGAAGAGCAGATGAATGAGCGGATCCAGTTGCGCCGGGAGATCGTGAGAAAGATTGAATGCATGGAAAGCGAGACGGAGAAAGCAGTCTTGCGTTATCGGTACATACACATGTTGAAGTGGGAGGAAATCGCTGTGAAGATGCATTATGGTTACAGAAATATCTTGAAGGTGCATGGCAGAGCGTTGGAGCATTTTGAACAATAAAGTGTTCATAGTAATTCACATTCGACTTATGATATAGTGTAAGAGCGATAAATGGATGGATATCATAGAATTCTCCTTATTCACGGCCGCCAGGTGTCACAGCCTGGCAGCCGTTTCGGCTTTCGACGGTACGCCGGCGCTGATGCGCGAAGACTGTCACATGGGAAAAATCCAAACCGGCCCTATCCGGTGGTGGTATAAGTTGGCGGCGTATATACTTTAAACCGCAGGTCCCGGCTCCGGGATACAGCGCCGCTGCGGCGGCGCATATTGCGAGGTAGAGCAGAGGGCAGCTCGCCAGCCTCATAAGCTGGAGGTCGCAGGTTCGAATCCTGCCCGCGCAAGTAAAAGATAATTGTATTTGAGTGTTTAGAAGATTTTCTCTTACTCAAAACGACGAAAAGGAAGGTGGTGAAGTGGCGAATGAGAAAAATCTGATACGTTTAAGCCCGAGGGAAGCTCGAGAATATGGAAGAAAGGGTGGTAAAGCAAGCGGTAAAGCCAGGCGCCGGAAGGCAGACTTCCGGAAGACGCTGAACATGTTGCTCACCGCTGAAATAGATAACGAAGAATGGAAGCCGATTCTGGAGGCACTTGGTGTCGAGTGTACTCTGGAATCGGCTCTTTTAATGGCGCAGATCAAAGAAGCGCTTGCTGGAAATACGAAAGCAGCCACTTTTGTAGCGAAGTATTCCGGTCAGTCGCCTGAACCGGAGGAGAATCGAAGGAACCGTGAGGCGGATACAGAGCTGAAGAAAGCAAGGAAGCAGGCTGTAACCGGTGAAAATGAAACCGATGAAGCACTGGATAAGCTGGACAGCATATTGAAGGAGATGCGTGACAATGCAGTTAAGCAGCAAACAGAATGAGTATATCCTGAATGCAACGCATCGCTGGAATATTAAGTCCGGCGCTGTGCGATCTGGAAAATCGTTTGTTGATACAGCATATATGATTCCGTTTCGGATCAGAACGGTAGCCGGAAAGCCTGGACTGAATGTTATTCTTGGAGTATCCAAGGAATCAATAGAACGAAACGTGCTGCAGCCAATGCGAGAACTGTATACAGATAAATTGATCGGCACAATCAACAACCGAAATGTAGCGCATATCTGTGGAGAAGAGGTGTATTGTCTGGGCGCTGAAAAGATCAGTCAGGTGGCAAAGATTCAGGGATCTTCTATCAAGTATTGTTACGGAGATGAAATTGCAAAATGGAACAAAGAGGTCTTTCAGATGCTCAAGTCCCGGCTGGACAAACCGTATAGCTGTTTTGATGGTAGCTGCAACCCGGAACATCCAACGCACTGGCTGAAAGAGTTCCTGGACACACCAGAACTGGATATCTACCTGCAGCATTATACCATTTTCGACAATCCTTATCTGGATCCGGAATTTGTAAAACAGTTGTGTAAAGAGTATGAAGGAACGATTTATTATGACCGCCTGATACTTGGGCTATGGAAACGGGCGGAAGGGGCAATCTATAAGCGGTTTGCGGATAACCCCGATGCATTCCGGTGTGAGGTTGTGAATCAGCTTGATCCGACAACGGAGAGAAAGCAATTCCGGAAAGAGGATATTGTTTCTATCGAATTTTCTATTGATTTTGGAGGAAATAAGTCTGGACATGCTTTTTGCGCTCGGGGATATACAGACGATTATCGAGACGTAATTGTACTGGTATCCAAGCGCATCATGGCAAAAGATGAGACAGAGGATATTGACAGCAATATGATGGACAAGTTTTTTTGTGACTTTATTGAGACTGTTATAGATAAATATGCAGTAACGGTCAGGCATGCAAATTATGTTGAGTACTGCAACGCGGAATCTGCTTTTTGGGACAATGCAGAGACGGTCCTCGGAAATTCAATCCGGAACGCAGTAGAAAAACAATTTCCTTGGATCTCTGTCAGACCTGCAAAAAAGAAACCGATCAATGACCGGATTCATTGCACACTTCGGCTCATGGGATCAGGACGATTCTGGATGACAGAAGATTGTGAATCACTTCAGGCAGCATTTATAGATGCGGTCTGGGATACAGAAAAAGATAAAGATGAGCGCCTGGACGATGGCAGCACTGACATCGATAGTCTGGACGCTTTTGAATATACGATTGAACGAGACATGAAATATCTGATCCGGGAGGTGGATGATGTTTGACGGATTCAGAAAATTTTGGAGAGGAGTAATGAGAATGTTTGGATATACGACATTAAAGAATATCGTCGGTAAGAACATTACTCTTTCCGACAAGATGATTGATGCAATCAACGACTGGAAGAATATGCTGAATGGTCAGGCGGACTGGCTTACTGATTACGTCAGATCTCTTAGAATCGAAGATGGTATTTGCCGAGAATTTACGGACGCTGTTTTGATTGAGATGGAGTCAAGCGTCAGTGTGGAACGTTTGGACCAGGTATATCAGAAGACAATCGCAAATTTGAGTGAAAACCTTCAAGAAGGGCTGGGACTCGGATCCCTCATTATAAAGCCGATTGGTCCAGATAAAGCTGAGTTTATTACGGCAGACAAATTTATTCCGATTTCATTTGACGATAACGGAAATCCTGTAGATATTGGTTTCCTAACCGTAAAGAGAATCGGGGAGAATGATTATTTTACCCGTTTTGAGCGGCATTATCTTCTTAACGGCAGCCTTACGATTGAGAATAAATGTTATCATTCGCAAGACCAATCTGATATCGGTCAGTTGTGCAGTTTGGGGGAAGTTCCGGAATGGGCGGAGATTAATCCCGGTCCAGTCACATATCCGGGAATGCAGCAGATGGATTTTGGATATTACAGGAATCCGATAAAAAACCGAATTGATGGATCGGCCTGCGGAGTGTCTGTATTTGAGTCGGCGAGAGAGTTAATTCGTAAGGCTGATATCCAGGGGGCAAGACTTGACTGGGAGTATGAATCAGGGGAGCGTGCAATTCATGTCGACGCCCGGGCACTTAAACAGGATAAAAATACCGGACGATTTAGAATGGCAAAATTGAACCGTAGGCTTTACCGCGGACTGAATATCGAAGACGGAAAAGACAAGGAGCTTTTGAAAGAATATTCTCCCACAATGAGGGACGATGCATATAATCGTGGCCTTGAGAAATATCTCCGTGAGATTGAATTCAATGTAGGTCTTGCGTACGGAGATCTGTCTGACGTTCAGCAGGTCGAAAAGACAGCTGCAGAAATCAAGACATCAAAAGCAAGGAAATATAACCGTGTAGGAGCTATACAGTTAAAATTGAAGGACTGCCTGGAAGGCTTTGTCTCAGGTCTGGCATTTTACAACGGGCTTTATACTTCCGGCTATAAATTTATGTGCAACTTCAATGATTCGATCCTTACCGATGAGGAAACAGAACGCCAGCAGGATCGGCAGGATGTCAGCATGGGCGTGATGTCACATCTGGAGTATCGTATGAAATGGTACAACGAAGATGAAACTACTGCAAGAAAGAATCTTCCTGAGCAGAATACAGTAATGGAGTGATGTCATGAACCGGGAATATAAAGAAAAGCTTGCCCGGCAGATCGAAAAGAACTATTCCGATCTTGAGATACGTATTCTGGAAGATATTGTCCGCCGGATCAAGAAGGCCGGAGAGATCACCAGTACGGCGGACTGGCAGATCAACCGGTTGCGGATTCTTGGAAACTCTTCTGAGGACATTGAAAAGATGATCAAGGACGCCCTAAACGCATCCTATCCGGGTATGTTTGAGTTGTATGATAAAGTCATCGACTGGGAATATGTTCGCAATAAGGACATCTACGAACAGATCAATGCAGAGTATATTCCTTATGAGGAAAATGGACAGCTCCAGCAAATTATAAGTGCATTGATTCAGCAGACGGATGCTGATCTGCAGAACATCACTCAGAGCCTGGGGTTTTATCTGGATTATGGTGGTGGAAAGCCAGTGCTTACACCTCTGGCGGAAGTCTATCAGAAATATCTTGATGCTGCTTGCATGGATATCGTGTCCGGAGCGTTTGATTATAATAGTGTACTACGGAAAGTAGTGTCTCAACTTACTAACAGTGGCCTCCGGCAGATTGATTATGCATCAGGAAGAGGAAACCGAGTAGATGTGGCCGCCAGAAGAGCAGTGATGACAGGGATTACTCAGCTGACCGGAAAGATTTCAGACATGAACGCTGAGAATCTCGGGACGGTATACTTTGAAGTTGCCTGGCACGCCGGCGCTCGGCCGACACATGCAGTCTGGCAGGGGAGGGTATGGAGTAAAGAACAGCTTGTTACCGTTTGCGGCTTAGGAACCGTGACGGGGCTGGAAGGCGTGAACTGTTATCATGAAAGATATCCCTTTATCCCGGGAATATCTGAGCGGAACTGGACAGATGAATGGCTGGAGACAAAGAACCGGGAAGAGAATACACCAAAAGAGTTCCAGGGAAAACATTATACAGTTTATGAGGCAAAGCAGAGGCAGCGTCAGATGGAGACAGCCATGCGGGCACAGCGGGAGAAAGTACAGCTGATGCAAAAGGGCGGCGCGGATCCAGAAGAAATCACCGTTGCAAGAGCAAAGTACAAAGGTCAGCTGAATGAGTATAAAAAGTTCTCTAAAAAAATGAAACTTACGGAGGAACGTGAGCGAATTTATATTGATGGCCGTGGCAGGGTTGCATTGTCGAATGACGATCAGAAAGCGATTGAAGCGCGACTCAAAAAAATGTATAATAAAAACAGCCTGGAAGAGAACATCAGGTTGTATGAAAAAGATGTTTCCATCAGAAAAGATATTAGATCTGGGAAAATATCAACAAAAATCGAAAAAGGAAAACAGGGTAAACATATAAAAGAACATAACAATTATATTCCCGGAAGAAGTTATTTGATTGTCTCAGAAGACCAGGTGCAGGATTTGATTCAGAAATATGCTGGAACTGGGAGGATGCAAAGAGATGGAAAAGACAGATGGGTACACAAAGAAATCATCACTGCGGATGAGATTATCGGGGTATCCATAGACCCAGCAACAGGGCATGAGCAAGAAACAAAAAAATTCGTTATTCATTATGCTAAAAACGGTGTACATATTGTTCCATGTGAGGAGGATGGATAAAAATGTTGAACGAAAAGGAATTGACAATGTATTATGCGCGTGGGAAAAATGTGAAAGTAACTTGTAAAGATGGAACAATAGTAGAGGGATATTGCGAGATGTTTACTCAACCGCTTGACAATGAACCTGAAGTTGCAGAGATATCTATTCGAAAAGGAGCGATGTATCTTGTAGGAATCACGGAACCCGAGATTGAAAAAATTGAATACTTAGATTGAATGCCGCTTGTTCTTCAGAATGAGCGGCATTTTCATACCATTTTTTAAGAAAGGAAAGAGTATGCTGATCGAGAGAATCTTTCTCCGGATCCGGCAGCACTTCTGCCGGCACCGGTACAAGAAACACTGGAACAAGGAGTCAGCGGCGTATGAGTATCGCTGCGTGCATTGTGGAAAGGTGCGGTGATCCAGGTTATCTCCCTTTAGGGCGCGGGGTTATGCGTCTTATTTTTATGCCCTGCCATATGGCTCAAAACTGGACAGCTACCGCGCTCGGGGTTTATCGGGCTATATCCCATACCGCTGAAAGAGCGGTTAATAAAAGATTTTAGGAGGAATTGTAACTATGAAAAATATCTACGACATTTTGAAGGATTTTGGTCTGGAGGTTCCTGAAGACAAAAAGGCGGATTTTGATAAAGTATGGAAGGAGAACTATCGAACCAAATCAGATTATGATAAGGTTGCGGGTCAGAGGGATAGTTACAAGACATCTCTCGATACCGTGAACACGAAGCTGAAAGAGTTCGAAGGCGTTGATGTAGCAGACTTGAAGCAGCAGATTACAACACTTCAGGGCGATCTGAAGAAAAAGGATGATGAATATGCCGCGAAAGAAGCTGACCGCTTGTTTAACGAAACTCTCGATAAAGCCATTTCCGCAGCTGGAGGACGTAATGCAAAGGCAATTCGTGGACTGCTTGATCTTGAGACATTGAAAGGGTCAAAGGATCAGACAGAAGATATCAATAAAGCCTTGGAGGCTGTTAAGAAATCCGACGCATATCTCTTCGGAGTTGACGAACCGTTTCTGAATCCTGTCGGACCAACCAATGACAAAGGCGGCGAAGAAAAAAATATGGGAAGCCTGGCATCGATCCGGGCAGCGATGGGTCTTCCGCCAAAGAAAGGAGAATAACCAAATATGGCTAATGCAATTACATTAAGAAAACAGTATTCGACACTACTGGATGAGGTGTATAAACTTACATCCTTAACAGCGGTTCTGGATGGACCAAATGATTTGGTCCAGGAAGGCGCAAATGCAAATGAGATTCTGATTCCTAAGATGTCCATGCAGGGTCTGGCTGACTACAACAAACAGACCGGTTATGTTGCGGGCGATATAACGTTGGAATATGAAACAAAAAAATGCACTTATGACCGTGGCCGTATGTTCACCGTGGATGCGATGGACAATATTGAGTCTGCCGGTATTGCGTTCGGTCGTCTGTCCGGCGAGTTTCTGAGAACACAGGTTGTCCCGGAACTTGATGCGTGGAGACTGGCTTCTTACGCACAGATTTCAGGTGTGACAACTGTAAGTGCGGCGCTTTCGGACGGCAAAACGGCTCTTGCTGCCCTGAGAACCGCGCGCGGGAAAATTGAGAATGCAGAAGCAAATCTCGCAACTTGTTATCTGTTTATCAACCCGACAGTGCTTGGAATGATTGAAGATCTGGATACCACTGCTTCGAAAAAGGCGATTGAAGGATTTGCCGGGATTGTGAAGGTACCGCAGGGCAGGTTCTACAATAAGATCGCTTTGACCGCGAATGGTGCAGGAGGATATGCAAAGGCTTCCGGCGGACTGGATATGAATTTCCTGATCGTGGATAAGCAGGCTGCAATCCAGTACCAGAAACATACTGTATCCAAGATTATTACCCCCGAGCAGAATCAGGATGCAGATGCATGGAAGTTTGGATATCGAACAGTTGGCATTGCTGAGTGCAAGGATAATAAGAAAGACGGTATCTATGTGCATACAGTTGCGTCGGCGTAAATGAGGTGATTCTATGAAGGTAGATTATTCCTTCTATACGGGCACATATGGTGGAAATCGTATTTCACAGGACGACTGGCAGAGGATTTCCCGGAAGGCAGAGCAGCGGTTGGACAACTTTACGTTTGGCCGCTGCTCCGGCGACTGGGAGGGAGAAACATGGTGCAACCAGGCAAAATGTGCTGTGTGTGAGATGGCTGAGATTATGCAGGCATATGAGAAGAGAAACGGCAAGACATCGGAGAATACAGATGGCTACTCCGTATCATACGATACCGGAAAATCTCTTGGAAGTATGCTGTATGATGTCGTGAGGGTCTATCTCGGAAATACAGGACTGTTATATACAGGAGTGGACGCGGAATGCTGACGAACACAGACATTACAATCTATAACCGAAAATATGATCCGGAATCTCGGCTTGATATCTGGATCCGGGTATACGTTCCGGAGGCATGGTGGTATAAGAACGAAAAAGCGTCTATCACGACAGACGGTCTGAAAAGCGCTGATGTGTACACGATTCGGATCCCGGATACGAGTATTGTCCTGAAAAAGGACGATTATATTGTGAAGGGGAACTGCGATGTGGAGATGCAGACTGTCAAGGATCTGGAAGAACTGGAAAAGACCAGGATCACGTCAGCAAATTACAATACCTTCGGCGGGAATCCACATATAAAGGCGGTGGGAGCGTAATGGCAAAAGGAAAGAAAAAGTTTGAGATTAAGACACCACGAGGCACGGTGTACACCCAAGCGGCGAATGGCGGTAAGGTCACAGCCCGGCTTGAATGGAATCCTGGATTTGAGCCTGACACAGAAAAAGGATTCGAAAATGCGCAGGCGTTTATTGATTCCGAATGTATTCGCCGGATGAATCCCGAAACACCGCGCCGGACCGGTATGTTGATCAAGTCTGTGACACTTGGAACTGTAATCGGCAGCGGCGAGATCGATCAGATCGCGCCGTACGCCCGCCGTCAGTATTATGAGCATAAAGAGAAATCGTACTGGTTCGAGAGGATGAAGAACCGGCATAAGGACTCCATTTTGAAAGGAGCAGCAAAGTATGTCAAATCTTATTGACAGCATCCGGGCGTTTATTTTGACCTGTCAATTTCTTCAGGACGGCCGCGTAAACGTGGACTATATCGGGGAGGAAATGGGATATTCCATTGATCCCCTGCCATGTGATCCTATCGTGCAGCGGTACACAGACGGCGGGGCGAAGAAGCAGTTTCAGTTCGCTTTTACCAGCCAGGAGGAATACGATCAGGATTCCCGGATCAATATTGAAAACAGTGGATTTTTTCAGGCGTTTGACGAATGGCTGGAAGAGCAGAGTTTCAATGGAAATTTTCCGGATCTTGGGGATGGTAAGATCCCCATTTTAATGGAAACTTTAAACAGCGGTTATCTGTACGATACGAACGGGATCAATGCAAAGTATCGTATAGAATGTCGCTTAATTTATGCACAGGAGGTATACAGATATGGCTGATACAAAACCGAAGATTGTCAGAAGATCACAGCGTTTGGCGTTTATGAATACAGATCAGACCGGAAGCACTCCGAAATATGAACGCATGACTGGATTCACTACGTTGACGAACAGCAAAGAGCCAAAGGAGTATTCCCGGCAGTATGTGGATGAGGATGCGGAGCGGTCTGATGTAGTCGGATATGCACCGTCTATCGAGTTTTCTTATGACCGGCATACAAACACACCCGTACATGATCGGCTGTCTGAAATCCATGACAAGGAACTTCTGGGGGATGATACTCATGTGGATATTGTGAGCGTGGATCGGTTTACAGAAGATACTCAGAAACGCTGTAAAGCAACTAGGAGGACCTATGCAGTGATTCCGGATACGGATGGCGATGGAACAGATGCAATGATTTATTCCGGCACGTTTAAGTCAGTTTCAGAACTTGAGGAAGGGTATGCTACTTCTGAGGACAACTGGAAAACGGCGACCTATACTGCCGGAGCTATTCCTGCGGGCTGATTTTATTGGCCTGCTGGAATTTTAATAGCGAAAAAGAGAGGATGAGCCTATGAGCCTTTGGAAATGGAACGATGTAGAACTGGAAATTGACATGGAGGATGTTGAGTTTTTGGAGAGGTACGAGAATGCCTTTAGTAATCTGGAACTCAAAGAAAGCGAGTTGCAGAAGACCGGTAAAAAATCAGAAATTGCACGTGGTTACTGTGAAATGTTCTATTGTCTTTTCAATGAGATATTCGGACAGGGGACAGGAGAAAAGCTGCTGGGAGAAAAGATGAATATCCGGGTCTGTGAAGAGTGTTACGACTCTTTTATCGCGGCATGTCAGAAATGTGTGACTGACGCCAATAAACGGCAGAATGCGATGATCAACAAGTTCAGACCAAACAGGGCACAGAGAAGAGCAGCGGGGAAGAAGTGATCAGATGAACTTTTTCTATGAGGCATTTCCTGATTCTGTATGTGTCCGTGGAGAGGAAATTTCCATCATTACAGACTTCCGGGAATATATCCGACTGTTGGATATGCTGAAATGTGAGGAACTGAATGATACGCAGAAAACAGAACTTCTGTCAGAGTATTTTCTGGATGAAATCCTGATTGATGAAGAAGCGATCGCTGCGCTGACGGAATTTGTCCTGATGGACACCGAGGAGAAAAAGACAGAAGAGGATCCATCGGAAGATCAGAAAGATCAGGAGGAGCAGGACGGCAGCCAGAAGAATCTGTTCTCTTACGAGATAGATTATCCATTCATTTTGTCGGGGTTTCTGCGGGATTATGGTATCGACCTTGAAACGGTGGATTACCTGCACTGGTGGAAGTTCCGCATGCTGTTTGATGGGTTATCAGAAGATACGGAGATCAAACAGAGGATCATGTACAGGGGAATTAATCTATCAGACATTAAGGATCAGGATGAACGGAAGCGGGTATCCCGCATTCAGAGGAAGATTCAGCTTCCGATGGAGGCATTGACAGATTATGACATCGGAAACGCATTCGCATGATTTGAAAAAACCTCCGCTGATGCGGAAATGGTACTGTTGCCCATATTGCAGAACAAAGCTGGCAATATACGATAATACCGCAAAGGCAACGGGACTATATATAAAATGCCGTACTTGCAAAAGGGAGGTATTGATCAGAATATAAGCGCTTTAAAGTGAGCCGGAGAGCCTGCGCTATTCACAGGGAAAGGAAGTGGATAGTATGGCGGGCGGTTATGACGGCTCATTAAAATTCGATACCGCTATAGATGAGAAGGGTTTTAATAGTGGTATCACAAAACTAGGAAGCCTGGCAAAAGGCGGACTAAAAGTAGTTGCTGCCGCAGTTGCCGGTGTGGCGACTGCGTTCGGAGCAGTGACCAAGGCTTCATTGGATTCAGTGGCGAGCCTGGAACAAAACATTGGCGGCGTTGAGACATTGTTTAAAGACAGCGCTCAGACGGTCATTGACAACGCCAATATGGCGTATAAAACAGCTGGAGTCTCTGCGAACAAGTACATGGAAACTGTGACAAGCTTCTCAGCATCATTGCTACAGGGGCTTGGAGGCGATACAGCCGAAGCAGCACGGATCGCAGATATGGCAATGGTGGACATGTCTGATAATGCAAATAAATTTGGCACGAATATGGAGGATATTCAGAATGCGTACCAGGGATTTGCAAAGCAGAATTACACCATGCTTGATAACCTGAAACTTGGATATGGCGGAACGCAGTCTGAAATGATCCGGCTGATCAACGACAGCGGAATCCTGAATGAGAAGATAGAAAATCTGGATAATGTTTCGTTTGACCAGATTATCCAGGCGATCCATAAGATCCAAGAGAACATGGGTGTCGCCGGGACAACGAGCGAGGAAGCTCTGACAACCATTGAGGGATCTGTAAATGCAGCAAAAGCTGCGTTTGATAATTTCCTGAATGGTTCCAGTTCTCCGCAGGAACTTGCAGATGCTGTAATTACAGCTGGAAAGAATATTCTGAATAATCTGATGGAGATTGTTCCGAGGCTTGCGGAAGAACTTCCTCAGGTGGGAAGTATGCTTATGGACGGCCTTTCCGAATCGTTGAATTCCGGAAAGCTGAATGAGTTAATGGCGGTCGGCGGTGAGATTGTATCGAATCTGACGACGGGTATTATTTCCGCATTGCCCGGACTTGTTACCGCGGCAGCGCAGATTATAAGTTCCTTTAGTGCCAATATCGGATCGAGTATTCCGCAGTTATTGTCATCTGGAATGCAGATCATCCAGGCGATTGTCAGTGGGATGCTGCAGGTGTTGCCTGCTGTCGGAACGTTTGTCATACAGCTGATAACGGCATTGTATGAGCAGTTGACAGCTCAGGGTCCGGGGCTGTTACAGAAGGGATACGAACTTCTGAGCAATATTATCAACGGATTTGTTCAGGCAATCCCGGAAGTGTTACCGAAAGTCCTCGATTTTATACAGGGAATTGGAGAGCAGCTGGCGTCGGCAGCACCGGTAATGATACAAAAAGGATTCGAACTGCTGAGCAAGCTGGTTGAAGGAATCGTATCGGCAATTCCAATTTTGATTGAGAGAGTGCCAGAGATCATTTCCACATTTGCCAATGTTATCAATGATAATTTCCCGACAATACTGGCAAAAGGTGTGGAACTGATCGGGCAGCTGATTAAAGGAATCATTCAGGCTATTCCTACATTGGTTGCCAATATTCCCAAGATCGTTTCGGCAATCGTAGATGTAATCGAGGCATTCAACTGGCTGAATCTTGGAAAGAACATTATCACACTTTTTAAAAATGGTATAACCGGTATGGTCGGCGCGGTTAAATCTGCGGGAAAAAGTGTATATGATGGCTTGCACAATGCTATAAAGAATTTGCCGACAACGCTGAGCAATATCGGAAAATCAGCTATGAATGGGCTGAAAAGTGCAATTTCATCAGCAGTCGGTACTGTCAGGTCGGCCGCACAAAGCGTTGGTACGGGAATCCTGAATGCTTTGAAAAGCATACCCAGCCAGGTTATTTCAATAGGGAAAAATATTGTTACTGGTCTCTGGAACGGTATCTCTGGAATGGTCGGGTGGATGACTAACAAGGTCAAGAGTTTTGCGAACTCTATTCTTGGAGGAATAAAAAACGCTCTTGGTATCCATTCACCGTCTCAAGTCATGCGCGATGAGGTAGGAAAAATGATGGCGCTCGGTACAGGAGTAGGGTTTGAACAAAATCTTCCTGTAGATGAAATGTCTTCTAGCCTGTCTGATTCCGTAAAGAGGATGCAGAGAAGGGCGGTAACGATTATGCAGAAGCCAATGATTACAACCGGTCAGGTGGTAGCGACATCTCAGGGAGGAAAAGGTAAAGATAACAATCCACAGCCGTTTGACTATGATCGGATGGGTGAAGCGACGGCGAAAGCTATGGAAGGTATGGGGATCTACATGGACAGCAAACCAGTCGGAAAACTGGTTACGCCGACGGTAAATGAAGAACTTGGAAAGCTGGATAGGAGAAAAACGTGATGAGCATTGGAGTAACTTTTGCGGATAAGGTTCATACGGCAGATGATTGGGGCCTTAAGCTTTTAAGCATTTATATTCCGATGCCGGAACCAAAAACGCAGACGATAGATATTTCCGGCGGCGATGGGACCATTGATCTGACGGAGATCAATGGCCGTCCGTCGTACAGCGACAGGGACGGCCTGGAACTCGTTTTTGACATTATGGATGGAAATTATAGCACCTGGTTCAGTAAATATTCCGAGTTCGCGGCATCCGTACATGGAAGAAAAGTGAAAATGGTCCTGGACGATGATCCGGATCATTATTATATGGTACGTCTGAAACTCGACGGGAAGAAAACCAATCCGGTATATGGACAGATCACTTTCTCTGGAACGGCAGAACCGTTCAAATATGATCTGCAGGCCAGCAACGAGGACTGGCTTTGGGATACGTTCAATTTTGAAACAGGCGTGATCCGGGAACTGAAAGATCTGTCCATTACAGAAGAAAATAATACGATAACCATCACCGGCGGCGGAATTGATACTGCGCCGGTTTTTATTGTGACGGAGGCCGATAACCTGCAGTTTGCCTATGGAGGACGGACATATACGCTGAAAGTCGGCCGCAACCGTTTCCCGGCAGTAAGGGTGGGAGAAGACGATGTTACGCTGACCTTCTCAGGAACAGGCAAGCTATCAGTGGAATACAGAGGGAGGTATCTGTGATGTACCAGGTGTTGATAGACGGGCGTGATCTGTATTACCCGGGAGATGAAGAGTACACAGTGTCAGATGCGATCGTAAAATTGCAGCTAAATGACTCCGGAACCTTTGAGTGTAATGTACCGGTTACGAACCCGGAATATGCCAATATCAAAAACAGAATATCCATGATCCAGGTGCTAAAAGACAATGAGGAGATCTTTTACGGAGAAGTCAGGGAATCGGAAAAGGATTTCTACAGGACAAAACAAGTATATGCGGTCGGAGAACTGGCATTTCTGTTTGACAGCATTCAGCCGCCGGCCAGATACCAGAACATTACTCCGCGGCAGCTTCTGGAGACCTGGCTGAATATCCATAATGAACAGGTAGAGGACAAGAAAAAGTTTTATGTAGGAATGGTTACTGTCCAGGATCCGAACGACAGTCTGTACCGGTACACCAATTATGAAACGACATTGGATTGTATCAGGGAGAAATTATGTGACAGGTTGGGCGGATATCTTCGGATCCGGAAGGAGAACGGGAAGAGATATCTGGATCTCGTGACACTGCAGGAATATGGAAAGATCTGTGAGCAGGCCATTGAATTCGGAGAAAACCTTCTGGACTATGCAGAGAATGTTTCGGCCTCCAATCTGTATACGGCGTGTATCCCACAGGGCGCCCGCCTGGACGAAAGCCCCATCGAAGGTCTGGAGGCCTATGTAGATATCACATCCGTAAATGATGGAAAAAACTATGTGTATATCGAAGAGGCGGTCAATACCTATGGCTGGAACCGCTGTGTGGTATCGTGGGACGACGTTACCCAGCCGGAGAACCTGAAGACCAAAGCGGAAAACTGGCTGAAGGATGCTCAGTACGAATCAATGGTATTGAATGTAACAGCTGCGGATCTGTCGGTACTTAACGTAGATCTTGACAGCTTCTGCCTGGGAGATTATATACCGGTATATTCAGCGCCGCACGGCATGGACCGGTTGTTCCCGGTACAGAGTATGGAACTGCACCTGCAGTCGCCGGCGGATGATCGGCTGCAGCTGGGAACGACGGTAAAACTCAGTTTTACACAGCAGAACCAGGGGAAGTATCAGAACCTGGTGGAGCAGCTGGAGCAGGGGCGGCAGGTGGCGGCGAGGCTGCAGAGTGCGATCGATAATGCTACGGCGATGATGACCGGATCCAAGGGTGGATATAAGGTCACAGAGTATGATGAAAATGGATTGTGGCTGCGGGATCTGTACATGAATGCTCCGTCAAAGGAACAGGCTACAATGGTCATGCAGATCAACATGAACGGCATTGGCTTTTCTGACAGTGGATATGACGGACCGTATAAAACAGCGTGGACCATTGATGGACAGTTTGTGGCTGATTATATCGTATCCGGATCCATGAGCGCCGACCGGATTCATGGCGGGGAATTACTGTCCAATAATTATAATGCAGATACCGGAACCGGAATGCGGATCGATCTTGATAATGGCGTGATAGATGCATCAAAACTGAACCTGTCAGATTACCTGAAGTATGATGAGACCAACACGGAAATTCCATTGCAGATTGGTGGATGGCAAATAAAATTCCGGGATATTGACAATGAGTATTACAAAGGGCCAGCAGAATACTGGGATACTCTGGACACACAGGAGAATGGTATCGGTGCAAAAGGTCCGTGGATTGTATGGGGCGGGTGGAACGGGCAAAACGCACATGATCTAGCAAATTATAATTTTGTGGTAACAGACGACGGGACGTGCAAAGCAATGGACTGGGTGACTGGGTCGCGCGCTGAATTAAAGAAAGACATACGGTCATATGATGGAAGCGGTCTGCAGCAGGTTCTCAATTCGGCCGTATATTGGTACCGGTTGAAAAATGAAAAATCCAAATGGAAGAATAAGGACCGCGAACGAGTGGGATTTATCATTGGAGAAGATTACCCTCTTTCGGATGATCTTCTGGATGGATCTGGTGGAAATGTTGATTTATATGCGGCGATTGCGATCGCTTATAAAGCGATCCAGGAACTGAGCAGGCAGATCGAGAACTTGAAGGATGGTGAATGATAATGGCAGATAGTAATATAGAATCTTTGCTGCAGCAGATCCTGAGTACTGTTTTGGGAAAAGATGTACGGCAGGCGATCCATGACAGTATACAGCAGTGCTATAGTGATGTGACGAATCCGGATCTCAATGTTGAGGCCTTTGAAACCGCTGTACAGAATAAGATTGATTCTGGAGCGTTGGCAGCAATGACAATTGCAGATGAAAGTATTACAGAGAGAAAGCTGGCTCCTGATACCAGATTATGGAGTACAAAAAAATTATCTATTATTTCAAATGAATATCAAAATAGTGGGTATTCAGGGGAGCTTTTTGATCAGTTTACTGCTAATATCAATGTATTCACAGATTATATTGATACATCGAACTATAAAACTCTATATTATAGAATCTACAGAACCAATATGGTAGCAGATGGGAAGGTAAATATAAGAATAGGTTGCTATGATGCCGAAAAGAACTATCTGTATACCATGAAGGACTCTTCCGGAGATTATGCAGGAAACTTTCTAACACTGAGATATGTTTCGGTGAATGAGAACCTCAATGAACAGAATGTACGAGTAAAAGCGATATGTCGTGTTAATATACCGAATGAAGTAAAATTTGTAAGATTTGCCATTCCGGGAAATTCAAATTTTGTTTCTGCTTTTTATGAAAAATTGGTGGTATCGTATGATGATTTTACAGATTATGATGCGACAGAAGAGGTAATCTATAATGAGAAGTTGATCACGGCCATAAAAAATGCAGATGGTTCTTCAAGCGGCGAGCCTGAAGGCAATGGAAAAACAATGGTTATGATCGGTGACTCCCTTACAAATTGGGGCGGCGGAAATGATACGGCAGATGGGTTCTTGAAAATAGTCCACGATAAAACAGGAGTAGTCACAAAAAATGAAGGACTGGCAGGTGCGTGGTGGCAGACAGGAGAAGGTCAGACGCAGTGTGGTGTAACCCGTGTGGATACGCTAATTTCAGAGGAAAGAAAGTATGATCTGTATTGCTTTATGCTTGGAACAAATGCGGGAAGCATTACTGACACTGGAGAATCCAGTGCTGATACTTCCACAATGTCAGGTGCAATCCGGTATTGCATGGAGAAGCTGAAAGCATACGATCCGAAAAAACCTATTCTGGTATGTCTTCCTCCCCAGAGAGCAGAGGGAAATGAGAATCAGGAAAAAACTAACGCTGTAATAAAATCTATTGTAAACGGTTATGGTGTTAAAACTTTGGATTTCTACCATGAGAGCGGCATTGTACCCGATACCAAAATTTCTAACATTGGTTATTTGTCTGACGGATTGCATTTAGCTGAAAATGGATATATCGTTCTGGGAAATCTTCTGGCAGCCGAGATAAAGTATTTACTTTGCATTTAGTATCGTAAATTTAAATATTCCGGA
Organism: Candidatus Fusicatenibacter intestinigallinarum; assembly: GCA_019119555.1. Taxonomy (GTDB): domain Bacteria; phylum Bacillota; class Clostridia; order Lachnospirales; family Lachnospiraceae; genus Fusicatenibacter; species Fusicatenibacter intestinigallinarum. Next base: position 33,428 of record DWWU01000039.1, read on the forward strand.
GTATTATAATGATTATTCTCTTTTTCATTCAAGAAAAATCATTCGACAAAAGGAGGCATACATATGGAAATCAGAGCAAGACCGTAACGGTCTTATTTTTTTATGTACAAATACAGTTCCGCCGGCGGAACTAAGAAAGGGTGAAAGGAATGAAGAAAATGAATTATGCAGAAGCAATCATCGACGGCTACAATGCGGTGACTGGGGCGATTGTGGCAGTATTATCCTATATCCTGGGCGAACACTGGATTCTGTTTGTGGCGTTCCTGGGGCTTAATGTTGCAGACTGGATTACAGGCTGGATGAAAAGCCGCATGGCCGGAAAAGAAAATTCCAGCGCAGGATGGAAGGGAGTACTTAAAAAACTTGGATACTGGCTGATGATCATGGTGGCCTTCGGCGCTGGTGCGGTATTTATCGAAATTGGAAACAGCATCGGTGTTGATCTGGGAATTACAACGCTGCTCGGATGGTTTGTACTGGCCAGCCTGATCGTGAACGAAATCCGGTCAATCTGTGAAAATTTTGTTGAGGCGGGTTACAATGTGCCTCAGATCTTGGTCAAAGGCCTGGAAGTAGCGGATAAGGTTGTGAACCAGGAACAGGAAGGGGACGAGTGATTCTCCTCTTTCATATATTATAATGAGTTGGAAAGGAGCAGCGCAAAATGAATATCAACAGAGAATTCCTCAGTCAGAGAAACATCAACGGAACAGGAAATCCATGCAAATACATTGTGATCCACGAAACGGATAATTACAACAAAGGAGCCAATGCCCGAACCCACGCAAAAGCGCAGCATGACGGCAATTTTGCAGACATGTCCGTACACTATTACTGCGGATCAGATGGCACCTACCAGGCTGCAGAGCATACCTGCAAGTGCTGGCATGTTGGCCGGACCTACGTAAGCAATCCAAACAATCCGGATTGTACCAATAATAATTCCATCGGAATCGAAATCTGTGTAAATTCGGATGGTGATTATGCGACTGCGCGTCAGAACGCAATCGATCTGGTAAAATACCTGCTGCAGACGACCGGTATCCCGGCGGATAGGGTAATCCGTCATTACGATGCCAAGGGGAAATACTGTCCTCGAAAAATGATGGATAATCCGTCTCTGTGGTCGGATTTTAAAGCGCAGATCCAGGGCGGATCCTCTGATGTAACGCCTCCGGAAGTAGATACCAGCTGGAACGCCACCGGGACGGCGACCTGCACCGGAAACGGTGTGTATTATCGTCCACGTCCGACCATGAACTGTGAGCCATATGGACAGCTGAACAAAGGAAACCGCTTTGAGGTAGACGGTCAGGAGAAAAACGGATGGATTCATGCAAAAGTCGTGGATCAGGCATGCTGGATCTATAAAGATTATGTGCAGTACGATGGACAGCCGGCACCGACACCGGATCCCACGCCGCAGCCATCCGGATGGAAAGTCACGGGGACCGCGGTCTGCACTGGAAACGGTGTCCGGGTCCGCAGTTCTGCCGAGTTTGGGAACAACATTCTCCTCTGGCTGAATCAGGGAAATCGTTTCGAAGTAGACGGACAGAAATCAGGTGAATTTGTACACATCAATGTGAATGGAACTGTAGGGTGGATGTCAAAGGATTATGTAAAATATGACGCTGCAGAATCAACCGATTCAAATTCTTCCGGCAACGCCATCGTGCATGACGGGCAGATCCATGCAAATAATTTCAGCGGCGCCGGTATTGCGACAGATGGAATCCGCGGATCTGCTACCAAAAAAGCAGGTATTATGGTGCTGCAGGTGGCTCTTAACCATGACTACAATGCAGGGCTTACAGTAGACGGTATCAGAGGCTCCAAGACAGATGCGGCACTTGGTAATCACTACGTCAAGTATGGAGAGACGCAGTACCTTGTGACTGCGGTGGAAATCCTCCTGATGCTGAAAGGGTATAACCCTGGCGGCGTGGAAAATCCTGGTCAGTTCGGCAGCGGCCTGAAAGCAGCGGTGACACAGTACCAGCGCGATCACGGCTTGACGGCAGATGGCGTGGCTGGAAGAAACACAATCCTCAGTCTGATCGCTTGATGGACACAGGACAATCTGGTATAATAACGATGATGCCACCACAGGGCGCCAGGGCAATGGGTCGCCTGGTGCTGGGTCGGGCATGAGCCTCCGGGACGGCCGATACATAGTAGTTCCGGGTATATGATTTCAGCCCCGAGGATTCACTCCCCGGGGCTGTTTTTTAAGCTTTCTCGATTATGAGTTTTCCATCCTGGAATGTCAGTGTTACCGATCTGTTATCTTCCGTCACTCCCAGCGCTCTTATCATATCGGCTGGAATTGATACTCTATAATTTTTAGTATTCGCGCCCGAATTCCCTCCGGCCTTGTTAATCATTATGTTCCGGTTAACTTTCATATTCTATCTTCGCTCCTTTCTCCCGTCAGCATCTGGTCGGACGGGTAATGACAGTAGTTGACATTTTTGCAAAACTATGTTATATCATTCTTATCGAGGATACATGGAATTCTCGTGTGTCGTTCCATTCCGATGTATGGGGCGTTGGATTGAAAAAGAATCTAGGTTAAGATTCAAGGGAAAGTGGTTGAAACGGTGTTTCAGCCATTTTTCTTTTGCACTCTTTGTAAATGCTTTCGGATGCCCCGGAAAGGCATTCCGCTTCGCTTTCTTCGCAGATACAGTCTTCCTCAAATACTGCGATCCTTCCAGTTTCCTTTTGCAACACTTCTGTTGCGGACAGTGTGAAAAACGGTGAGCAGCTTTCCCTCTTCTCTTCGGCTCTGCGTGTGATTTCGACCAGCTTTTCAAGCTGCTGGCATGAAAACATTTTGATTTCATCCTCTGTCATGATATCGTTCAGATACCACACAGCGGAATTCATGATTTCCTGTTTCTTCTCCAGAAGTTTCTCTTTTCTCATATTTTTCCTCCTTAAAATTCATATCTTTCAAAAAATGTGTTGACAACTGCATCATACTCTTTCCTTGATACTCCGCAAAGATCATATTCTGTGATCTGCTTCGTTTCTCTGTCGATGTATGCAAGTGTACGGCGCTTATAATCATTGATGTATACCCTTGATTTTCCGTATTTTTCCCACAGAGAGAAGTACAGATATGCGCTGTCTGAACAACAAGATTCATCATATCCCGGCTTGAGGATTTTTGCGTTCTTTTCGAATTTTTCTTTCACTGTCTTTGCCTCCTTCCATGCTTTTTTCAGGCCGGAGGAAATTGTCATTCCTGCCTTCTTTACCAGTTTCCATGCTCTTTTCATGATCTTGCTTAAATTGTATTTCTTCATTTTGTTTTCCTCCGTTTCCCTTTCTGTGATTATATAATACCACACTGGACACCAGTAGTCAAGAGAAAATCACATGTTTTTAAAAAAGATATGTCATTTTTATGTCACAATGAATCTGCCATATGCTATAATTATAAGGGTTTGCGGCGTTTTCAGCACTTGACTTTTAATCAAGTTGTCCGGGGTTCGAATCCCCGATGCTTCACTGGTGTAGATCGTCGCAGATTCCGCGTTTATGGAGATTTGCGGCGATTTTTTACATAACAGGAAATTTCATTGCCTGTTATATAAAAACACATGCAGTTCTGACAGAGAGGAGAGTGCTTGAAAAGCAGATGATGTACTCAGGATACGAAATTGCCTGGCTGTTTTTTGTCTACAGCTTTCTGGGATGGATGTTTGAGACAACGGCTGCGGCAGTCAGACGAAAGCGATTTGTAAACCGGGGACTGGTAAATCTTCCCTTCTGTGTGATTTACGGGTGCTCGGCGGTTGCGGTTACTGTCCTTTGCAGGGAACTCCACGGTTTTTGGCTGTTTGCGGGAGGAGCAATTCTGGCGACGCTGATCGAATGGATTGCGGGACACTGGACAGAGAAGTTCTACCATGAAAGATGGTGGGACTATTCGAAAATCCGGGGAAACCTGGACGGATATATCTGTGTTCCTATGTCGGTGCTCTGGGGCTTGCTCTGTGTCGCTATGATGGAATGGGGCAATCCCTGGCTGGTCAGACTGTTTGAATGGATTCCGAAATTGCCGGGAAGGTTTCTGGTCTGGGTGCTGTCCTGTGCGCTGGCCGTGGATATTGCCGCCACGCTGTTTGTCCTTTCGGGCAGGAGCAGGAGAATTGAGCAGTGGAAGGATGTAGATTCCTGGCTGGGTGGTATCTCTTCCGGTCTGGAAAGAAGAATTTACGGCTGGACGGACCGGAGAATCCGGAAAGCATATCCGGATGCGAGAAAGAAAGCGGCGAAGCGTCCGGAGCAGGGCCGGGAAGATGTGTTTGCCTATGGTTGCAGCTTCTACAAAATTGTCTGGCTTTTTGTGATCGGCGCATTTCTGGGAGATCTTGTAGAAACGGTGTTCTGCCGACTTACGGCCGGCGTATGGATGAGCCGCAGCAGTGTGGTCTGGGGACCGTTCAGTCTTGTCTGGGGCCTTGCGGTCGCGGCGGCGACTCTTCTGCTGTACAGATACAGGGAACGTTCCGATCATTTTCTTTTCCTTATGGGAACATGTCTGGGCGGCGCTTACGAGTATGTATGCAGTGTGGTCCTTGAAGTTCTGTTTGGAAAGGTATTCTGGGATTACAGTAAAATACCGTTTAATCTGGGAGGAAGGATTAATCTTCTGTATTGTTTTTTCTGGGGAATTGCAGCGGTTATCTGGATCAAGGCAATGTATCCGGCGCTGTCCTCTCTGATTGAGAAAATTCCGATACGCGCAGGGAAAATTCTGTCATGGTGCATGATCCTCTTTTTTATCTGCAATATTCTTGTGTCTTCGATGGCGCTGCTTCGCAGTGACCAGAGGGCGCAGGGGATTCCTGCAGAGCAGGCCTGGCAGCGGGTAATGGATGAGAGATATGGGGACGATCGTCTGGAAGAGATCTATCCCAACGCAATTCAGGTGAAATAAGATATTTACAGGGCTGCCGTCGTTGAGACGGCAGCTTTTTTCCAGCAACTTCATATTGTTCCCGGCATTTAAAGCCGATATAATGTTGCCGTTCAGCCAGGTCTGTGCATTCGCTGCAAAGATTGCATGAAAGCATAGTGCCTGCGGGCATCCGGCCTGTCGCGAAGCGATTTTCAATGGGTGGATGTGATAATATTCTGATTTTTGAAAGGACGGAAACAGTATGAAAAGAGTAAGAGCCTTGCTGGCAGCGCTTGTCACCGCATGCGGACTCTTATTGGGAGCGGCGGAAATCTTGGCAGCGAATCAGGGAAAACTGGAAAGCGTTCAGGGAAATACGACGGTCAGGGAGGGGCAGGAGGTCGCTCTGCGATTTTCGCTGGAAGAAATTCTCGGTAATTCTGGAAGACTGTATTGTGACCGGAACGCTGGAAGGAACGATCCGTCATCCGCTGGGCGCCCGGATCGGAGGCGTGACCGGATGGCAGGGCGGAGGAATCCTGCGCAGATGTCTGACCAGGACAACGATTACAGCTCCTGAACCGGTTGGAAACGGAGGCATTATCGGCGGGCCGCAAAGCGGAAGCGCAGTGGTGGAAAGTTCTGTCAGCCTGAGTACGGGCGGGAATGCAAACCGGATTTCCGGATGGGATGTGCTGGGAATTTCCAGCAGCGCCTATGAGCTGGAAACCTCTGACAGCCAGAGCAACCGGAAGGAAGAAAACGCAGACAGAATCTTTCCGGTGACCGAGCAGGAGGTGATGGAAAAAACGTTTTATACCGATACTCTCGGCTGGAGCGAGGAAATATGGGAATTTGACAGGCTGACGGAGGGAGGCCTTCCGGAACTGAGATAACAGACACAGAAGTCTTTTCCTGTAGATGCAGAGAAGGACTGCGCGCGAAATAATCCGTGTGCAGTCCTTCTCTGCATTCTTACTGTGACAGCAAGGGATTTCAAATGGCCGGATGCCCACAGGCACGATGCATTCATACGGTCTGTGAAGTGAATGCACAGACCTGGCTGAACTATAACGATTCGTTCTTCAGCAGCTTCTTTCCGGAAATGCCAGGCTCCGTCATGTGCATCGGATCCAGGATTTCACCCAGATCTTCCGGGCTCAGAAGATGTTCCGCAAGGATCAGTGAACGGATGGATTCGCCGGTGCGCAGCGATTTTTTCGCGATATCCGCGGCTTTCTGGTACCCGACATGGGGAGAGATGGCAGTGATAATGCCGATGCTGTTTTCTGTGAGATTTCGGCAGCGTTCCTCGTTTGCTGTAATGCCGGTGACACAGTTGTCCACAAACGTCCGGACAGCGTAGGCCAGAGTATCGATGGACCGGAAAATACAGTAGAAAATGATGGGTTCAAAGGCATTCAGCTCCAGCTGTCCGGCTTCGGCCGCCATGGTTATGGTCAGGTCGCTGCCGATGACAAGAAAAGCAACCTGATTTACCACCTCCGGGATGACAGGGTTTACCTTTCCGGGCATAATGGACGATCCGTTCTGTTTTGCGGGAAGATTGATTTCAAAAAAACCTGCCCGCGGTCCGGAGGACATGAGTCTCAGGTCGTTGGCGATTTTTGAGAGGGTGACGGCGCAGGCCTTGACGGCTCCCGATACGGCCACAAAAGGATCCAGATTCTGTGTGGCGTCGATCAGATCGTAGGCCTGGACGAATTCCATGCCGGATACTTCACAGAGATTCGGGACGATACGTTCCAGGTAGGCAGGATCCGCATTGATGCCTGTTCCGATGGCTGTGCCGCCCAGGTTCAGATAGCGCATTTCGTTCATCGCGAGATCCATACGATGGACGTCCCGCTGGATCGCCATGGAATAGGCGCTGAATTCCTGCCCGAGCCGGATAGGAACGGCGTCCTGCATCTGGGTGCGCCCCATTTTTATCACATGATCAAACTCCTTCGCTTTTCGGGAAAGCGCGTCCTGCAGCCGGAGAAGCTCTTTTTTCAGATTCTCAAGGAGCTTCAGCGAGGTCATCTTTCCGGCGGTGGGAATGACGTCATTGGTGGACTGGCTGCAGTTCACATGGTCATTGGGGTGTATGACGGAGTAATCGCCTTTCTTTCCTCCGCAGAGTTCAATGGCGCGATTGGCGATTACCTCATTGGCGTTCATGTTGATGGAGGTTCCTGCCCCTCCCTGGATCGGATCTACAATAAAATCCTCTCTGTGCTGCCCTTCCAGAATTTCGTCGCAGGCTTTTACAATGGCGTCCGCACGTTTCCGGTCGAGAAGGTTCACCTCACAGTTGGTGATGGCCGCCGCTTTTTTGATACAGGCAAGGCTGTTTATGATTTCCGGATGCATTGTCAGACCGGTGATGGGAAAGTTTTCGGCTGCGCGAAGCGACTGGACGCCATAGTAGACGTCCCGGGGAATCTCTTTTTCCCCGATGGAATCTTTTTCTTTTCTGTAATCTGTCGGATAGTTCATGTTTTTTCTCCTTCCTGACGAACCTGCTGCGTCATCCAGGCAAATGCAACCGTTCAGCCAGCTGAACGGTTACTGGTAAATATATTTGGATGTTCCCTTCCGTTGCATTTATTATAGCCGCGTGTTAAAATATAATCAAATACATATGTTTTTATATTTAATATAATTTTGAAGTTATACAAATGATCAAAATATGTTCAGGGGAGAAAACATGTTTCAGGGAATGAAATATATCTATGCGGTATATCAGGAAAAGAGCGTTTCGAAGGCGGCAGAGAGACTGTGCATCTCTCAGCCTTCGCTGAGCGCCAGCATCAGGAGAACAGAGGAGAAGGTCGGTTATCCGCTGTTTGACCGGAGCACAAAGCCATTGTCGCTGACCGAGTGCGGAGAAAAATACATTCACGCCGCGGAACAGATCATGGAAGCGGAAAAAGGATTTGCCGACTATATTAACGACTGGGGAGTTCTGAAGACAGGAAATCTCGTTCTTGGAGGAAGCAGCCTGTTTGCTTCCTGGGTGCTGCCCGGACTGATCGGACAGTTTTCAGAGCGTTACCCGGGAGTCGGGGTGGAACTGGTCGAGGAGAGCACGCTGACGCTGCCGTCGCTGCTCCAGAAGGGAAGAATCGACATTATGCTGGACAACTGCGAGCTGGATGCAGGAACCTTTGACCGCCAGATCTACCGGGAGGAAAAACTGTTTCTTGTGGTTCCGAGAAAAATGGTTTCCGAAAAACTGATTGCGGATTACGGGATTACAAAGGAAATGATCCGGGAGAGTGAGCAAGAAGGAATGGAAATTCCGCCGATTCCGCTGCGATATTTCGCAGACAGGCCGTTTGTCATGCTGAAAGAAGAAAATGACACACGCCGGCGGTCAATGGATATTCTGCATGCGAACCGGATCACACCGAAAATTGCGCTGGAACTGGATCAGCAGTTATCCTCCTATCATGTGGCCTGCTCCGGCCTGGGAATTGCTTTTATCAGCGACACGCTGATACGCGCGGTGCCGCCCAGCCCGGACGTGGTTTATTTCGGGCTGAAAGAAAAGGACAGGTGCAGAAATATCAGTTTTTACTGGAAAGCGGGGAGATATAAGACCCGCGCCATGGAAGAATTTCTGCGAATTGCGGATAACAGGATTTGAACCTGCACGTCGGGGACACCAGAACCTAAATCTGGCGCGTCTGCCAATTCCGCCATATCCGCATATGCCTTATTATTATATAGTAGATTTGCCCTGTTGTCCAGAACTATTTTGCAGCTGACAAGGGAATGTGTAACAGTTCAGCTCACTGAACTGTTACGGCATCCGGCAATTGAAAATCGTTTCGGAATGGAATTCTGCTGAAAGAAAAACTGTACACAGGGCGGGAGATATGTTATAATGACTCCGTCAAAGGGCGGCGCAGCCGTCTCTTTTAACAACCATTCCTTATCCGGTCGGCGAACAGGCCGGTTTCTATTTTTTTGAATTTCAATTTTATTTAAATCCCATAAGAACAGAATATGTTTTAGAAAGCTATGAGGAAAGAAGAATGACAAGGGAAAAATATGAATCGTTATCTCTGAATGTTCTGAAAGAGCTTGCGAAGAGCAGAAACATGAAGGGAATCTCTTCCCTGCGCAAAGAAGCTCTGATTGAACGTATGCTGGAAGAAGATCAGAAGGCAGAAGGTGCGGAAAAGGCCGCAGCCGGCGGAAAAGCCGGAAAAACAGAACGAAAGGAACCGGAGGAGAAAAACGCAGCGGCGGCTCTGCAGACTTCGGAAAAAACAGTGAGAGAAAGGACGGCGCATTCCTCCGTGGAAGAAAACAGGCACGAAAAACAGGAGAATTCTCAGGAAAGACGGGGACACCGGGAGCGGCAGGAAACGGTCCGGGAACGCTCCGGGAAAAAAGAATACACGGTCCGCGAAGCTCAGACCCGGGAGAATCCGGAAAGCGAACCGGTTCAGGAGGCGGCAAAGGAACAGCCGCAGATCGAAAGCGGACGGGAAGCGTGCGGAATCCTTGAGGTAATGCAGGACGGTTTCGGATTTATCCGGTCGGACAATTTTCTTCCGGGAGAAAACGATGTTTACGTGTCTCCGGCGCAGATCCGGCGGTTTGGGCTGAAGACCGGGGATATGATTCGCGGAAATACCCGTGTAAAATCTCAGAATGACAAATTCGGGGCGCTGATGTTTGTGAAGTCGATCAATGGTTTCGCTCCGGATTCCGTGACCAGACGGTGCAGTTTTGAGGACATGACGCCGATTTTTCCGACGGAGCGTCTGCAGCTGGAGCGTCCCGGAGGAAGTCTGGCCATGCGGGTGGTGGATCTGGTCAGCCCGATTGGAAAAGGCCAGAGGGGAATGATTGTATCTCCCCCGAAGGCAGGAAAGACAACTCTGCTGAAGGACGCCGCAAAATCCATCCTCAGGAACAATCCGGAGATGCATCTGATCATTCTGCTGATTGATGAGCGTCCGGAGGAGGTTACAGATATCCGCGAGGCGATCCACGGGCCGAATGTGGAAGTGATATATTCCACCTTCGACGAGCTCCCGGACCATCACAGGCGGGTTTCTGAGATGGTAATCGAGCGGGCAAAACGGCTTGTGGAGCACAAGAAGGACGTTATGATCTTCATCGACAGCATCACACGTCTGGCAAGAGCCTACAACCTGACCGTTCCGCCAAGCGGAAGAACCCTGTCGGGAGGTCTTGATCCGGCAGCGCTTCATATGCCGAAGCGTTTCTTCGGCGCGGCCAGAAATATGAGAGAAGGAGGAAGTCTGACTATCCTGGCGACTGCGCTGGTGGATACGGGAAGCAAGATGGACGACGTGGTGTACGAGGAATTCAAAGGTACCGGAAACATGGAGCTGATTCTGGACCGGAAGCTTCAGGAGAAGAGGATCTTTCCGGCGATTGATATCGCCCGCTCCGGAACCCGGCGGGAGGATCTTCTGCTGACCGCCGACGAACAGGAGGCTGTCTACAATATGCGCCGGGCGCTGAACGGGATGAAATCCGAGGAGGCAGCGGAAAACATTCTGAACATGTTTGCGAGAACCAGAAACAACGGCGAGCTGGTTCAGATGCTGAAAAAACAAAAAATCGTATAATATCTTGCATTTTGTAAAAAGGTATGTTATAATTTGAGAGCTGTGCAAGATTCGAAAGAATCTTAGTGATAGAAACAATCAGAAAGATCGGAAGCAGTGCTGGTTCGGAAAGAGCGTTACATACGCTCCGGGGAGAAGGTACTGCAGTTCATTCAGGACTGTGCATTCACTGCTGCCATCGTTCTGGACAAATAATGAAAAGCAAGAAGAGGTGAAAAAGATGAAAGAAGGAATCCATCCGGAATATTATCAGGCAACTGTTACCTGCAACTGTGGAAATACATTTGTGACAGGATCTACCAAGAAAGATATTCACGTGGAAATCTGCTCCAAATGCCATCCGTTCTATACCGGACAGCAGAAGGCGACAGCGGCTCGCGGACGTATTGAGAAGTTCAACAGAAAATACGGCATGAAATAAGAAACAGCATAGGTGTGAAACAATGGGTTGAGGTTGGAAGATCTCAACCCATTGTGCTATCCGGCGATTTTTGACGATATCCGGCAGAACGGCATATCCCAGTGGAAAATCGGCCGGCAGGAGAGGACAGAGAGGAAATCTATGAAATCATCAAATATCGGCGGTCAGGCTGTCATGGAAGGCATCATGATGATGAACAGAGACAGATACGCGGTGGCCGTGCGAAAGCCAAATCATGAGATTGTGGTGAAAGTGGAGGAGCACAGACCGCTGGCGCGCCATGAGAAGATTCTGAAGCTTCCGATTATCCGTGGCGTTTTCAGTTTTGTGGATTCGCTGGTGACCGGCATGAAGTGCCTGATGTATTCCGCTACTTTTTATGAGGATGAAGAAGAGGAACAGAGGAGAATGGAGATGAGCGAGGAAGAACGGCAGGCCGCGCTCAGAAAAAAAGAAAAGGATGACAGTCTGATGATGTACGGGTCTGTCATTTTTTCTGTGGTCGCCGCTGTTGCAGTGTTTATGCTTCTGCCGTATTTTCTGGCGTCGCAGCTCGAACGGCTGCAGGTTCCCAATCTGGCGGTCACGATTGCGGAAGCCCTGGTGCGCGTTGGCATTTTTGTGCTGTATCTGTGGGCTATCTCCAGAATGAAAGATATTCAGAGAGTGTTTATGTACCACGGAGCAGAACATAAATGCATCAATTGCATTGAACACGGGATGGAGCTGAATGTGGAGAATGTCATGAAAAGCTCCAGAGAACACAAGCGGTGCGGAACCAGCTTTCTGATGTATGTGATTATCATCAGCATTATATTTTTCCTGTTTATCCAGGTAGACGCCCCGGCGCTGAGAGTTGCGCTGCGGATTCTGCTGGTACCGGTGATTGCCGGCGTTTCCTATGAGATTATCCGGTTTGCAGGAAAATTTGACAACAAGGCCGTAGCTCTGATCAGCCGTCCGGGAATGATGCTTCAGCATCTGACGACAAGGGAGCCGGATCCTGAGATGGTGGAGGTGGCCATTGCGGCGGTGGAAGCTGTGTTTGACTGGAAAACCTATCTCAGGGAAAATTTCGGCGAAGAAACCGCGGAAAAGGAAAGGGGCGCAGAAAGCTGCTGCGCCGGAAGTGAAAATGGCTGAAAACAGAGAAAAAAGCTTGAAAGAACTGTTGGATTCAGGTAAGGTATATTTAGCCGGAAAGGGTGTTGAGGACGCCGCCGCAGATGCCTGGCTGCTGATGGAGGAAGTGTTCCGGATCAGCAGAAGCTGGTATTTCGCACACAGCGAAACGAAGGCGTCAGAGGAACAGGCCAGGAGCTACGAAGCGCTGATTGCCCGAAGAGGCGAGAGAATTCCGCTGCAGTACCTCACTGGAAAGACCTGGTTTTTCGGTCTGCCTTTTACGGTCAATGAGCATGTGCTGATTCCGCGGCAGGATACGGAGATTCTGGTGGAGCAGGCGCTGAAGCGTGTGGCGCCGGGGATGCGGATTCTGGATCTGTGCACCGGTTCCGGATGTATTCTGCTTTCCGTGCTTTCCAACTGTGAAGGCGTGACGGGAGTCGGCGCGGATCTGTCGGAACAGGCATTGGAGGTAGCAAGAAGAAATGCGTCCGATTTAAAGATTGAGGCAGAATTCTGCCGGAGCGACTTATTTGAACAGATCGAGGGGACTTTTGACCTGATCCTGTCAAACCCGCCGTATATCCGGACGGATGTGATACCGACGCTGATGCCGGAGGTCCGGGATCATGAACCGCGGATGGCGCTGGACGGAAAAGAGGACGGTCTGTATTTTTACCGGAAGATTCTGAAGGATGCCGGAAAGTTTCTGGTGCCCGGGGGATGGCTGTGCTTTGAGATCGGCTTTGACCAGGGAAAGGATCTTCGATGCCTGATGGAAACCTGTGGATTTGAACAGATAGAAATTTTCAGAGACCTTGCGGGACTTGACCGGACGGTGGTGGGCCGCAGGGCTGAAATGTCAAAGGAGTAAGAGACAGATGTTTGATAAACTGGATGATATTTTGTTCCGCCTGGAAGAAGTTCTGAACCAGCTGAACGAACCGGGGGTCGCAGGCGATCCTGGAATGTTTCAGAAGCTGATGAAAGAGCAGGCGGAACTCCAGCCGATCGCAGACGCTTATCAGGAATATAAAGAATGCGAAAAAACCATCCAGGACAGCGTGGCGATGCTGGAAGAGGAAAACGATGAGGAAATGAGAGAGATGCTCAAGGAAGAGCTTTCCACAGCGAAAAAGCGGGTGGAGGAGCTGGAGCAGGAGCTGAAAATTCTCCTTCTGCCGAAAGATCCCAACGACAGCCGAAACGTCATTGTGGAGCTGCGTGCGGGAGCCGGCGGAGACGAGGCAGCGCTGTTTACCGCGGAGATTTACCGGATGTATGTGAAATATGCGGAGCGGCAGGGCTGGAAGACGGAGATGATGAGCGTCGATGAAAACGGAATCGGAGGATTCAAGGATGCGACGTTTATGATCAAGGGAAACGGGGCGTATTCCAGGATGAAATATGAGAGCGGTACGCACCGGGTACAGAGGGTCCCTGAGACGGAGGCAGGGGGCCGGATCCATACCTCGACCATGACGGTGGCGATCATGCCGGAGGTGGACGAGGTGGAGGTTCACATTGATCCGTCAGAATACAAATTTGATGTGTTCCGCGCGTCGGGGAACGGCGGACAGTGCGTCAATACGACCGACTCTGCGGTGCGTCTGACACATTTCCCGACGGGGATTGTGATTTCCTGTCAGGACGAGAAATCGCAGCTGAAAAATAAGGATAAAGCGCTGAAGATTCTGCGCGCCCGCCTCTATGAGCTGGAGCAGGCAAAACAGCATGACGAGCTGGCTGCGCTGAGAAAAAGCCAGGTGGGAACCGGAGATCGTTCCGAAAAGATCCGGACCTACAATTTTCCCCAGGGCCGTGTGACGGACCACAGAATCAAGCTGACTCTGTATAAGCTGAACAGTATTATGGACGGCGATCTGGACGAGATCATAGACAGCCTGATCGCTGCAGACCAGGCGGCAAAGCTGAGCTCAATGCAGGAAGAAGTGTCCTGAAAGTCGTCTGTCTGAAAGAAGGCTGCTGCAGAACGGTTGCAAAAGAACTTTGCAGACGCAGGAAAAAGCTGCAAAGCCGCAGCATATAGTTTAAAAAAGTGAAAAAGTTCCGGAAACCGGGCGGTTTTGCAGGTTTCCGGCGGAAGAGATTCAAATCAGGGGAGAAGAAGTAAGAAGTTTGAATGTTACAGTTCAGCCGGCTGAACTGTTGCAAGTTTGAATGAGAACTTCCAAATCTGCCTTGATGACGCGGCAAGCGCGTCAGGAAGGAGAAAATCATGGGAAAATATTTTGGTACAGACGGATTTCGAGGGGAAGCAAATGTTGATCTGACTGTGGAACATGCATATAAGGTAGGAAGATTTCTCGGATGGTACTTCGGGAAAAACCACCGGGCGCAGATCGTGATCGGAAAGGATACGCGGCGTTCCAGCTATATGTTTGAGTACTCTCTGGTGGCGGGACTGACGGCCTCAGGGGCAGACGTTTATCTGCTTCACGTCACGACCACTCCCAGTGTTTCCTATGTGGTGCGGACGGAGAATTTTGACTGCGGAATCATGATTTCCGCCAGCCACAATCCGTTCTATGACAACGGAATCAAAATCATCAACGGTGCGGGACAGAAGATGGAAGCTTCCGTGGAAGCGCAGATTGAGACCTATATCGATGAGGGTGTGCCGGAACTTCCGCTTGCTGTCAGAGAGAATATCGGACGTACCGTTGATTTTTCTGCCGGAAGAAACCGCTATATCGGACATCTGATCTCTCTGCCCACCCGCTCGTTCAAGGGTAAGCGCGTGGGGCTGGACTGTGCCAACGGAAGCGCTTCCGCAATTGCAAAGAGTGTGTTTGACGCGGTGGGGGCAAAGACTTATGTGATCCACAATGAGCCGGACGGCACCAATATCAACACCAACTGCGGTTCCACACATATCGAAGAACTGCAGAGATATGTGCGGGAAAATCAGCTGGACGTCGGCTTTGCCTACGATGGCGACGCGGACCGCTGTATCGCCGTGGATGAAAAAGGAAATGTGGTAGACGGCGATCTGATCATGTATGTGTGCGGCAAATATCTGAAAGAAGAGGGACGTCTGAACCAGAATACCATTGTCACCACGGTAATGTCCAACCTGGGGCTGTATAAAGCCTGCGACCGTGCAGGAATCCGCTATGAGAAGACGGCAGTGGGGGATAAATACGTCTGTGAAAATATGATGGCTAACGGGTATTCGCTGGGCGGCGAGCAGTCCGGCCATATTATTTTCAGCAAACACGCGACTACCGGTGACGGAATTCTGACGTCCCTGATGGTGATGGAAGTTCTGATGGAGAGAAAGCAGCCGCTGAGCGTGCTGACTTCTGATGTGATGATATATCCGCAGCTTCTGAAAAACGTGCGGGTTGAAGACAAGGCAGCCGCTCGTGAAAACGAGGCGGTGAAGGCTGCGATCAGAAACGTGGAGGAGGCCCTCGGCGACGACGGAAGAATTCTTGTGCGGGAGAGCGGCACGGAACCGGTGATCCGTGTGATGGTCGAGGCGTCCACAGATGAGCTCTGCGAGAAACACGTGAATGATGTGATCGAGGTGATGAACCGAGAAGGATTAGTGGTAGGATGAGAAAAGTACTGCTATTGGCGGCATGTCTGCTGACATTCTCTCTCTCGGGCTGCGGAAAGGAGCAGTCTGAGCTGTATGACAAGGGCATGGAGGCGATGGAACAGCAGGATTATGTGACTGCAATCGGGATGTTTCAGGGCGCGGTGGAGGCGGGAGAACGTCTCGCGGAAAGCTACCGCGCCGTTGGAATCGCTTATCTGGAAAGCTCGGAATACGAGAAAGCGGCGGAAGCGTTTCAGAACAGCCGCGATGCGATGGAGCATAAGCATGAGGCTTTCCAGAAGGACGTTATGTTTTATCAGGCGCAGGCGCTTCAGCTGGCGGGAAATACGGACGACGCACTGTCGGTATATGACCAGATGGAAGAAGAATTTCCGGACGGGGACGTCTATTTTTCGAGAGGCTGCCTGTATCTGAAACGGAAGGAATACGACAATGCCAGGGCGGATTTTGAGAAGGCGTCGGAGGAAGACAGAAGTTACCGGATGTGCCTGAATATCTATCAGATGTATCAGGACAGCAGTATGAAGGCAGACGGCGACAGTTTTCTGGAAAAAGCTGCCGGAATATCTCCCAGGGATGCAGAGGATTATTATGAGCTGGGATGCGTATACTATTATCTGGAGGATACGGAGAAGGCCAGGGAGGCGTTGGAGACGGCGAGAGAGGAGGGCAGCACGGAGGCTCTTTCCATGCTGGGAAATATCTATCTGAGTCAGAACGATACCGCCAGCGCCAGAGAAGTGTTTGAGCAGGCGCTGGGCGGAGACCAGGAGGCAGCGGCTCAGAATGGCCTTGCGCTCTGCGATATTGCAGAAGGAAGTTATGATTCTGCGCTGGAACATATCGAGAGCGGACTCTCTGCAGCCGGGGAACAGGACCGTGAAAATCTGCTGTATAATCAGATTGTCGTATATGAAAAAAAGCTGGATTTTGCCCAGGCCAAAACCCTGATGGCAGCGTTCCTGGAAGAGTTTCCGGACAATGAGGATGCGATCAGAGAAAACCAGTTTCTGCAGAGCCGTTAGCACAGCGTATCGCCGCAGTGTTCCGGAGCGTACGGAAAAGGAGAAATATGACGAAACCATTTGAATTGAAGGAGGAAACGGAACGGCTGATTCTCGTGGGAGTCCAGGAGCAGGCTGGGGATGACACGGAGGATTCAGTCTGTGAACTTGGCGATCTTGTCCGGACTGCCGGCGGGGAGCCGGTGGGATCCGTGATTCAGCGGAGAGAAAAGATCCATCCCGGAACCTATGTGGGAACAGGGAAAATAGAAGAGCTGCGGATGATGGCGGATGCGCTGGAGGCTACGGGAATTGTCTGTGACGACGAACTGTCGCCGGCGCAGATGAACAATCTGCAGCAGGAGCTGAACCTGAAAGTCATGGACCGGACGCTGGTGATTCTGGATATTTTTGCCAGACATGCGGTTACCAGCGAAGGAAAGATTCAGGTAGAGCTGGCACAGCTGCGGTACCGGGCGGCGCATCTGAAAGGGATGGGCCGTTCTCTCTCCAGACTGGGAGGAGGAATTGGAACCCGCGGTCCCGGAGAGAAGAAGCTTGAGGTGGACCGGCGGCGGATCCACGAACGGATCGGACAGCTGAAACGGGAACTGGCAGAGGTGGTAAAACACAGAGAACTGATCCGCACCCAGAGAAAACGTTCCAACAAAAAAGTAGCGGCGCTGGCCGGCTACAGTTCCAGCGGAAAAAGCTCAATTGAGAATTACCTTACGAATGCCGGGATTCAGGAGGACGCGAAGCTGTTTTCAACGCTGGACACCACCACACGGGCCCTGCAGCTTTCCGGGAAGCAGGAGATTCTGCTGACGGACACAGTCGGCTTTATCCGAAAGCTGCCTCATCATCTGATTGAAGCGTTCAGGAGTACGCTGGAGGAGGTCTGCTATGCGGACATTATCATTCATGTGGTGGACGCGTCCAATCCCCAGATGGAGGCGCAGATGCGGGTGGTTTATGAGACGCTGCGGCAGCTGAAGGCGGAGGATAAGCCGGTGATTACCGTATTCAACAAGCAGGATAAGCTGGATACCAGGCGGCCGTTTACCGATCCGAATGCGGATTATGTGATCCTCACTTCCGCCAGAACCGGGCAGGGAATGGAGGAGCTGAAGCTGAGGTTGGAGCAGCTGCTGAGGAGAAATCAGATCTATGTGGAGCGGATGTATCCGTACAGTCAGGCGGGAATTCTGCAAATGATCCGCACGCAGGGAGAGCTGCTGGAGGAAAAGTACCTGGACGAGGGAATTTCCGTCCGTGCATACGTCCCGAAAGAGATTTACGGGAAAGTATAAGACAGGCTGTGAGACAGACATCGCAGACAAATGTTGCCGTTTGGTCATGGATGGCAGACCGACGGTTACTCCGGGAGGGTTCAGACACTCCCGGAGTTTTTTTATATAACTTCTATTGCCTAATGAAAAAGAAAGAGATATAATTTGTATCAGTACGAAAAAAGGTGATTGTTCAGTCGGCTGAACGGTCGCCGAAAAAGAAAACAGGAGAGGAAAAGCAATGACATTAAACAAGGAATCAATCTGCGTCCAGGGCGGATGGCAGCCAAAAAACGGGGAAGCGAGAGTGCTTCCGATTTATCAGAGTACAACTTTCAAATATGAGACCAGCGAGGAGATGGGAAAGCTGTTTGATCTGGAAGAAGAGGGATATTTCTACTCCAGACTTCAGAATCCTACCTGTGATCTGGTCGCACAGAAAATCTGCGACCTGGAAGGCGGCGCCGCGGCGATGCTGACATCCTCCGGACAGGCTGCGACACTGCTTGCAGTGACCAATATCTGTGAGGCAGGGTCTCATGTGATCTGCGCTGCAAAAGTTTACGGCGGAACCTCCAACCTGCTGAGCGTTACACTGAAACGTTTCGGAATCGAGACGTCTCTGGTAGACCAGGATCTTCCGGCGGAGGAGCTTGAGAAATATTTCCGTCCGAACACAAGGGCGGTTTTCGCTGAAACCATTTCCAACCCTGCAGGTGTTATTCTGGATATTGAGAAATTTGTCAAGCTGGCACACGGCCACGGCGTGCCGATGATCTGCGACAATACCTTTGCAACTCCGATCAACTGCCAGCCGTTCAAATATGGCGTGGATATCATCACCCATTCCACGACCAAATACATGGACGGACACGCAATGGCTGTGGGCGGAGCGATTGTTGATTCCGGAAATTTTGACTGGGATGCACACGCGGACAAATTCCCGGGACTGACCACACCGGACGAATCCTATCACGGCGTTGTCTATACTCAGAAATTCGGAAAGAAAGCTTACATCACCAAGGCGACAGCACAGCTGATGCGCGATATGGGAGCCTGCCAGTCTCCGCAGAACGCATTCCTGACCAACATCGGTCTGGAAACCCTGCATCTGCGCATGGAGCGTCACTGTCAGAATGCTCAGAAAGTGGCTGAGTTCCTGGCAAACCATCCGAAGGTAGCCTGGGTAGAATACGCAGGACTGAAAGATGACAAATATCATGCGCTGGCAGAAAAATATATGCCGAACGGAACCTGCGGCGTTCTCTGCTTCGGACCGAAGGGCGGCCGTGACGGCGCAATGCAGTTTACCAACGCTCTGAAAATGATTGCGATTGTGACTCACGTGGCTGACGCCCGTTCTTGCGTCCTTCATCCGGCGAGCCACACCCATCGCCAGCTGAGCGACCAGCAGCTCATCGAAGCCGGCGTTCTTCCGGATCTGATCCGTCTGTCCGTGGGAATCGAAAATATTGATGACATCATCGCAGATCTGGATCAGGCCCTCAACGCCGTGCAGGCATAATAACCGGGGTAAAATACTGTATAAAATTTCCTTGACACATTCCGGAAAGGATGGTATGTTTTAAGTGAGTTATACAACTGACGGATTGAAGTGGAATTGACCACAGGAAGTATAATGCATTCATAAGCCGACCGTCTGGGCATCTTCAAGCTGTCCGGACCGTCGGCTTTTTTCGGTCCGTGACATTGCTGCAGGAACAGCTCCGCCTGCCGGAGCGGCAAAACGGGGCAAAGGAGAAAAAGTCTGGAAGTAAACTTCCAATAGGAGGAGAAAAACATGAACATGGTATCACTGGAACAGGAACTGAAGAACAATTCTTATCCTGGAAGAGGAATTGTCATCGGGAGATCTGCCGACGGGACGAAGGCTGTGACCGGATATTTTATTATGGGGCGCAGCGAAAACAGCCGCAACCGCATTTTTGTGGAGGATGGGGAAGGGATTCGTACCCAGGCGTTTGATCCGTCGAAACTGCAGGATCCGAGTCTGATTATCTATGCTCCGGTGCGGGTGCTCAACCATCAGACGATTGTGACCAACGGGGATCAGACGGATACGATTTACGAAGGACTGGAAAAAGGTCTTACGTTTGAGGAGTCGCTGCGCAGCCGTGCGTTTGAGCCGGACGCACCGAATTACACGCCGCGGATTTCCGGTGTGATGGAAGTGGAAAATGGAACCTTCCGTTATGCGATGTCGATTCTGAAGAGCAACAATGGAAATCCGGATCAGTGCAACCGTTATACCTTTGATTACGGAACCTGCGTGGCGGGAGAAGGACATTTCATTCATACCTATATGCATGACGGCAATCCTCTTCCGAGTTTTGAGGGCGAGCCGAAACTGGTGGCGATCCCGGATGATATCGATGCGTTTACCGGACTTCTGTGGAACAGCCTGAACGAGGACAACAAGGTATCTCTTTTTGTCCGGTATATTGATATCGCTTCAGGAACTTACGAGACAAGAATTGTGAACAAAAATCAGAAATAAGGAGGAAATGACCGATGAAAGAACTGCAGTTAAAATACGGATGCAACCCAAATCAGAAACCGTCCAGAATCTATCTGGCGAATGGTGAGGATCTGCCCATCGAAGTGCTGAGCGGACGCCCCGGATACATTAATTTTCTGGATGCGTTCAATGGCTGGCAGCTGGTGCGGGAGCTGAAAAAGGAGACAGGGCTTCCGGCGGCAACTTCCTTTAAGCATGTGTCTCCGGCAGGCGCGGCAGTCGGCCTTCCTCTGACCGACACACTGAAAAAGATCTACTGGGTGGACGATATGGGAGATCTCTCCCCGCTGGCATGCGCTTATGCCCGGGCCCGCGGCGCTGACCGTATGTCTTCCTTCGGCGATTTTATCGCGCTGTCCGATGTATGCGACAAGGACACGGCTTCCCTGATTAAGAGGGAGGTTTCGGACGGCATTATCGCTCCGGGATATACCGATGAGGCGCTGGAGATTCTGAAAGCGAAAAAGAACGGAAATTACTGTGTGATCAAAATTGATGAAGCTTATGTGCCGGCTCCGCTGGAGCACAAGGAAGTGTTCGGCGTGACCTTTGAGCAGGGACGTCAGGAACTGCCGATCAACGATGAACTCCTGTCAAACGTGGTTACAGAGAACAAGGTAATTCCGCCGGAGGCGCTGAGAGACCTGAAGATCGCTCTGATTACGCTGAAATATACCCAGTCCAATTCTGTCTGCTTCGTAAAAGACGGACAGGCAATCGGTGTGGGCGCCGGACAGCAGTCCCGGGTACACTGCACCAGACTGGCCGGACAGAAGGCGGACAACTGGTTCCTGCGCCAGTGCCCGAAGGTTCTGAATCTGCAGTTTGTGGACGGAATCCGCCGTGCGGACAGAGACAACGCCATTGACGTTTATATCGGTGAAGAATACATGGATGTACTGGCAGACGGAGCATGGGAGAAGATCTTCAAGGTAAAACCGGAAGTATTTACCAGAGAGGAAAAACGTGCATGGCTGGATCGGATGACGGGCGTCAGCCTCGGCTCCGACGCATTCTTCCCGTTCAGTGACAATATTGAGCGGGCGAAGAAGAGCGGCGTGCAGTACGTGGCGGAACCGGGAGGCTCGGTGCGCGACGATGCGGTAATTGAATGCTGCAACAAATATAATATGGCGATGGCGTTTACCGGCATCCGTCTGTTCCATCACTGATCGGAAGACGACTCCATAAAAAGCGGAAATCCCATAAAAGGGGCTGTGAAAAAAGCATAGCCTGAGCACAAAGAAGGACCATGGGTCAGAAACAGACCCAGGGTCCTTCTTTGTGCTAAAAATGCAACAGTTCAGTCAACGGAACTGTGACAGCATCCGGCCATTCTGCTGCTTAAATGACGTCTGCCGGTTTTGTGAATTTCATCTCCAGCGGATTCTGCCGCTCGATCTCGTTGAAAATAGCAATTTCCGCTTTAACATGCTCCGGTTTCATAAACAGCTCGGCGCCGTTTACCAGATGATCGTAGAATGCATGGTAGAACCGGTTGGAACACTTGGTGAAGGAGTTCCATACGTCTGCATCCAGGTCGATGTTCTCCCCGTGCCATACGATGTGGTTGTCGCAGTAGGAAGGAGATCCGTCTGCCTTGTGCAGAGACTTGTGGTCCAGAACAGGTTCCGGAGTTTCGCTGTCCAGGAAATACTTGTACTGGATTTTGTTGCTGTAAACGCGCATGGTTCCGTGGGTACCGTAAATGCGGAAAAGCGGTGTCTCGGAAGCGTAAGCGTCGGAAGGATTCACTTCCATCTCATAGCGGACGCCGTTGCTGTATTCCATTACACAGAACATATAGTCCTCTGCGTCTCCGACGGAGTTCCAGATTGCCATGTGGGAATAAATTTTCGGAATTTCATCGGAATTTGCCAGGTGCATGATCTGCTCGATGGAATGAGCGGCATTGTTGCGCATGGAACCGCCCTCGCGGTACAGAAGCGTCTGCCAGTCATAGCGGCGCGCAAAAGAATTCTGGCAGGCTTTGACCAGTTTCACCTCGCCGATCACTTTTTTCTCCAGAAGCTCATGCATTTTGATGTAATAGTCATTGTAGCGGTATTGATGGAAAATCGTGAATACCACGTTGTTTTTCTTGGCGGTATCGATCAGATCCTGCACCATCTCCGGTGTCTTGCACAGAGGTTTCTCGCACAGAACATTGAGGCCATGCTCCAGCAGATCTTTTGTAATAGGGTAATGCAGGTCTGAATAGGATGCGTTGACAACGAAATCCAGATCCGTCCGGTCAAACAGTTCCGTGTAGGAATGATAGGTGTCGCATCCGAAATCCTTTTTCGCAGCCTCTGCACGGGCAGGATCGTTTTCCACCACTGCAACCACGTTGCAGATATCGTTCTCCGGCGTGCGCAGAAACGCGCCGTGGATATCGCATCCGCTTCGTCCGTAACCGATAATGGCAACATTAAGTTTTTTCATTTTTTACTGCCTCCTTGTCGTTTCTTGATGTTTTCATCATATCACACTGCAGGAAAAGTACCTACCACATTTTTGTGATTTTTCAGCAGTTTCTTATGATTTGTCATTGTTCGGTCGGATGCCGTAACGGTTCAGCTAGCTGAACTACAACACAGTGAGTTACAGTTCGGTCAGGTCTGTGCATTCACTGCACAGACCGTATGAATACACAGTGCCTGTGGGCATCCGGCCCATCGCGAAGCGATTTTCAATGGTCGGATGCCGTAACAGTTCAGCTGGCTGAACTGTTACCACAGCGATTCCCTTTTCGCTAAAGTTTCTGGAATTGAGCGGAATCTTGTGATAAAATGTTATAAGACTTTTTGTCTGAAATACGGAAAGAAGGTGTAAAATTGCGTATCAGTCAGGAGACAGTAACGCTCGGCGGTCATGAACTGCTGCTGAGAAATGCGGAGGCGGACGATGCACAGATGCTTTTAACGTACCTGAAGACGACGGCTGAGGAAACGAGGTTTCTTCTGAAAGAGCCGGAAGAGCTGGTTATGACTCTGGAAGATGAGAAGAATTTTATTGAGAGTCAGAATGCCTCGGACAGCAATCTGATGATTCTGGGATTCTTGGACGGTGAGCATGTGGGGAACTGCTCGCTGATGGGAAATCCATGGATGAGATACCGGCACCGGGTGACAGTGGCGATTGCTCTGTATCAGAAGTTTACCGGACTTGGGATCGGGACGCTGATGATGAAGAAACTGACAGACGTTGCCAGGGAGCATGGCATCGAGCAGCTGGAACTGGAGGTTGTGGCGGACAATGAGCGGGCGGTCGCTCTTTATAAGAAGCTGGGATTCCAGGTCTGCGGCCAGATGCCGAAAAATATGAAATATAAGGACGGAACGTACGCAGATGTTCTGTTTATGGTCTGCGACTGTACCGGTAACTGATCCGGGAAGTTCTGACGCGAGAGAGACCGGAAGAACAGAAAGGAGGCGCAGCAGAATGCGCTTGATGGAGTTTAAGATGGAAAGAAAGGGCCTGGTGGAGGAAGGACAGGAAGTGCATGTGACGGAAAGCGCACTTCCCACTTCCTATTATTATACGATCACGCCCGCTGTTGCTATGAGCAAGAATTATCCCGCTTACGAACGGCTCAAGTCGGAGACGGGCATCGTGCAGGAGGTCAAGGAGACGAGCAGAGGATTCTACACGGTGGTTGCATTTGACGAGGAAGATCCTGAGAGCTGAGACTGGAGGCGGGAATGAAACAGGAGACAGAGACAAGACAGATTCATACGATTGCGCCGGTATATGACGGAACTTCCAGAATTCTGATTCTCGGGAGCTTTCCCTCGGTGAAATCCCGGGAGACAGGATTTTTTTACGGTCATCCGAGAAACCGGTTCTGGAAAGTGCTGGCAGGCATCACCGGTTCTGCGGTGCCGGAGTCCGTGGAGGAAAACCGGCTTTTTCTGCTGGAGCATGGGATTGCTGTGTGGGATGTGATTGCCGCCTGTACGATCCACGGATCCAGCGACGCCAGCATCCGGGACGTTGTGCCGAACGATCTGACGCCGATTCTGGAGACGGCGGATATCCGGGGAATTTTTACCAACGGAAGCACCTCCCACCGGCTGTATCAGAAGTACCAGGAGCCTGTCACCGGAAGAAAGGCGGTGCGCCTGCCGTCCACCAGCCCGGCGAACGCTGCATTTTCTTACGAACAATTGTGCGAAGAATGGAAGATATGCTTGTCTTTTCTGAAAGATTGAGTATACTATATTCAGGAGGGAAATCCAATGAAAGAATACGAAGCCGTATGGGAAATCTTTAATTCCTGTGCGAACAATCAGATGAGAGACGTCTTTTTTGAGGAACTTGAACTGGAAGATCCGGAGCAGTATATCCGGGAAAAGTTCAAAGACAAGGAACTGAAATACGAGAAGACCATACAGGAGGACGGAACGATTATTTTTGATATCACCACGTCCGGAATCCGGCAGAGGTATTCCTTCACAGAGATCTGAGGTAACAGTTCAGCCAGCTGAACTGTTATGATCTGAGAGCATATCTGCGTGTGCGCCTGAACAATGCAGGAATGATTTTCGGACTTCAGCACAGAGAAAAGGAGGCGTTTATGGGCGAAGAGCGACATACACATGTACAGGAAGACGGAACGCTGCTTACGCATACCCATGGAGACGACCACGGGCATACTCATACGCACAAACATACCAGTACAAAAGCCGTGCTGAATCGCCTGTCACGGGCGATCGGGCATATGGAATCCATCAAACGTATGGTGGAGGAAGGAAGAGACTGTACGGAGGTTCTCGTACAGCTTTCCGCTGTGAAAGCGGCGATCAACAATACCGGAAAGATTATTCTGGAAGATCATATTGAACACTGCATCGTGGATGCGGTGGAGCACGGAGACCGGCAGGCCATTGCAGAACTGAACAAGGCGATTGACCGGTTTGTGAAATAACAGAAAAGATAAGAGAAAAGAGGAATCAGACAATGGCAAAAGAATGCAGCAGTACAACCTGCACCAAAGAGAGCTGTGAAGGATGTCCAAGCAAGGGCAAACCTGATTTTCATGTGGATCTGAACAAAGATTCCAGTATCGCTCATGTGATTGGAATCGTCAGCGGAAAAGGCGGCGTGGGGAAATCCATGGTGACCGCTTCCCTGGCAAACCAGATGGCGAAGGAAGGATACCGCGTGGGAATCCTGGACGCGGATATCACCGGTCCGTCGATTCCGAAAATGTATGGACTGAAGGGACCGGCGCAGGTGGACGACAAAGGGGTATACCCGATGGTGACAGAAAACGGGATCAAAGTAATGTCCATCAATCTGCTTCTTCCCGGCGAAGAGGAACCGGTCATCTGGAGAGGTCCGATTATCGCAAATACCGCGAAGCAGTTCTGGACCGATGTGGTCTGGGGCGATCTGGACTATCTGTTTGTGGATATGCCTCCGGGAACCGGTGATGTTCCGCTGACCGTTTTCCAGTCTCTTCCGGTGGACGGTGTTGTGATTGTTTCTTCTCCCCAGGATCTGGTGCGCATGATCGTCATGAAGGCTTACAAGATGGCCCAGATGATGAGTATTCCGGTGCTGGGAATTGTGGAGAACTACAGCTACGTGGAATGTCCGGACTGCGGAAAAAAGATTTATGTTTTCGGTGAAAGTCATATCGATGAGATTGCCGCAGAGCTTTCTCTTCCGGTACTTGGAAAGATGCCGGTATGTCCGTCCTACGCGTCGGCAGTGGATCAGGGGGCGTTCGGCAGCGTGGACAACACGTATCTGGAAGACCTGAAAAGCGTGCTGAAAGCCTGAAATCATATAAAATCTTGCGGTTATTTTGGCCGTGGTTTTGAGCATAGAGTTGCAGATGTTTAAACAAGACATGGAAATTAAAAAAGGTTTCGCTGTAAAAACCTCATGAAAAACCTGTAAAAAACTATCGAATTGCACAAAAATCCCGGGAAAGGCGCCGGGGAACGCAAAAAAGTGGAAGGATTGACAATTTGCGGACGGAATGGCATAATATGGAAAACCTGAAAATAACGCAGGCTTTTGAAGAGAGGTGGAAAAAATGCTCAACAGTAAAGTAAAGTTCAACAGCGCAGACGAGGTAAAAGAATTCGTGGCTGCTGCATCCAAATGTAATTTTGACATCGATATTTTTTATAATCGTGTCATTATCGATGCGAAGTCTCTGCTTGGAATCCTTAGCATGGATCTGACCCGCAATCTGAACGTACGTTGCTATGGAGAGAACAGTGAATTCAACCGTACTTTGCAGAAGTTTGCTGTCGCATAAAGAACAGAGATTCCGCACGCCGCAGAGGACAGAAAGCCGGCGGAAAGATTTCCCCGGCTGATCCGGCGGATGCGGAGCGTATGTTCTGACAGAGAAAAGGAAAAAGAGGCTGTTGCAGAAAATGCAGCGGTCTCTTTTTCTTTTTCTCTGACGGTTTCAGATCACAGCCTGTCCGGATGGCGGACGCCGCGCCGGTTCGGACGGCTGAACTGTTACGAACGGTTCGGTTTCGGAAAGGACGGAAAGTTGGAAGAGGAAAAGAAAAAGATTCGGATATCGGTGCGGAATCTGGTGGAGTTTCTGCTGCGCAGCGGCGATCTGGACAACCGCCGGGGAGGCGTCTCTGACAGAGATGCGATGCAGGCGGGAACGAGAGCGCACCAGAGGATCCAGAAAAAGATGGGGCCGTTTTACCAGGCGGAGGTTCCGCTGAGCTTTGAAAAAGAATATGAAAACTTTATCCTGCGGGTGGAGGGAAGGGCGGACGGAATTCTGGAGGAACCGGACGGATTCCTGGTGGAGGAGATCAAGGGCGTTTTCCGGGATCTGGAAACCCTGGAGGAGCCGGTGCCGGTACATCTGGCCCAGGCAAAATGCTATGCGTTTCTGTGGGGAATGGAAAAACATCAGACATCCATGGAGGTTCTGATGACATACTGCCGGCTTGAGACAGAGGAAGGGCGGCCGATGGAGGCTCTGACGAAGGAGGACGTACGCCCGGAGGCTTCTAACCGGAAAATCCGCCATTTTCTGTTTTCCTACCCGACAGAAGAACTGGAACTGTGGTTTGACGGACTTCTGGACGAGTATTATCAGTGGGCAGAATTTCAGTACCAATGGCAGAAGCAGAGAGATGCTTCAATGCAGGGGCTGGAATTCCCGTTCCCTTACCGGCCGGGCCAGAGGGAGCTGGTCAGCGGCGTTTACCGGACGATTCTGCGGCGGAAGGAGCTGTTTGTCCAGGCTCCGACGGGAATCGGAAAAACCATGTCCACCGTGTTTCCCGCCGTGCGTGCCCTGGGGGAAGGGCATGGAGATAAAATCTTTTATCTGACGGCAAAGACGATCACCAGGACGGTTGCCCAGGAAGCTTTTGCGATCCTGAAAGAAAAAGGGCTCCGGATGAAAGCCGTCACGCTGACGGCAAAGGAGAAGATGTGTGCCTGTGAAGAAATGCACTGCAACCCGGAAGAGTGTCCCCGCGCGAAGGGACACTTTGACCGGGTCAACCGCGCGGTGTTCGAGATGCTGACAGAAGGGGAAGTCTACGACAGGGAGGCGCTGCTGGCGCAGGCGGAGAAATGGCAGGTATGTCCCCATGAAATGCAGCTGGACGTGGCGTCCTGGATGGACGCTGTAATCTGTGATTATAATTATGTCTTTGATCCCAATGTGCGGCTGAAGCGCTTTTTCGGGGAAGGGAATAAGGGAGATTACCTGTTCCTGATCGATGAGGCGCATAATCTGGCGGACCGGGGAAGGGAAATGTTCAGCGCGTCTCTGATCAAGGAGGAATTTCTCGAAATGAAACGGGAACTTCGTCCTTATGCGGCGGACCGGCAGCTGGAAAAGGCTCTGGAGCGTTGTAACCGACAGTTGCTCATATATAAGAGAGAATGCGAAAGGTTTGAGATTCTGGACAGTATCTCCGGTTTCGCTCTCGCGCTTCTGAACCTTCTCAGCGAACTGGAGAAGTTTATGGAATCGGTCCGGAAAGGAGCGCTGGCCGACCGGGTGCTGGAATTCTATTTCCGTGTGCGGAACTTTGTGGGAATCAGCGAGCTGGTGGATGAAAATTATCGGATCTATACCAGTTTTCTGGAGGACGGTCGGTTTCAGATCCGTCTGCTGTGCGTCAATCCCGCATCCAATCTTCAGCAGTGTCTGAACAAAGGGCGGTCCGCGGTGTTTTTTTCGGCGACACTGCTGCCGATCCGGTATTACAGGACACTGCTCAGCACGAATCCGGACGATTACGCAGTGTATGTGGATTCGCCGTTTCCGGAGGAGAACCGCTGCCTGATGATCGGCTCTCAGGTGAGCAGCCGATATACCCGCAGAGGACCTGAGGAATACCGGAAAATTGCCGCATACCTTTGCCAGATGATTTCTCCGAAAAAAGGGAATTATATGGTTTTCTTTCCGTCTTACCGTCTGATGAACGATGTCTGTGAAATGTTCCGGGAGCAGATTTCCGGGACGGATACGGAAGTGCTGGTACAGACGCCCTCGATGGGAGAGGCGGAGAGAGAAGCGTTTCTCCGGGCTTTTGCCGGAGACGGCGGTCATACGCTGGTGGGATTCTGTGTGATGGGAGGCATTTTCTCCGAAGGGATTGATCTGGACGGAGAAAAGCTGATCGGCGCCGCGGTGGTGGGAACCGGAATTCCGCAGGTGGGAATCGAGAGGGAGATCCTGAAACAGTTTTACGACGACAGACATGAGAACGGCTTCGACTATGCGTATCGTTTTCCCGGGATGAACAAAGTGCTTCAGGCGGCCGGCCGGGTGATAAGGACTTCCGGCGACCGGGGTGTGATTCTGCTGCTGGACGAGAGATTTCTGCACTGGGAGTATCAGGCGCTGTTTCCGAGAGAATGGAGAAACTACCAGGTCTGCACGGCTGTCCGGACCGGAGAAACGGTTCGCGCGTTCTGGGAGAGCACGGAACCTTCTCCGTACCGTGAAACAGCTGTGACTGGAAACAACGTAACCGCTGGCGGATGACTGGGCTGCGGAACGGTCACGGCGTTTCCGGGGCGGGTGCGGCGCTGCTGTCAGGGAAAAGCGCCATGAATTCCCTGGATGCCTGGGAGACCGGCAGATGTGCGTTGTGGGCGATCACCAGCTGGCGGGGAGGAAGTTCCTGCCGGATTTTCACCCGGAACAGGGTCTTCTGGTGCGCGATGCAGTAATCGGGGACAAACGCGATTCCAAGACCGATATTTGCCAGATCAAGAAGCAGATCGTTGCTGCCCAGCTCGATTTCCGGAACCAGATCCAGCTGATACTGCTGAAACAGGTTGTGGAGAAATTCGCTGGTTGTGCTTTTGCGGTCCAGCATCAGGATCGGGTAGTCCAGCAGCTTTTTCAGCGGGATGGTATCCCCGGCCAGTTCCGGATAATATTCTCTGCTTGCGATGAACACATCCCGGAAGGAATGGATCGGAAGGATGTTCAGCTGGCTGGAGAGCCGGGCATTGGGGAAATTTGTGACAATCAGATCCACCTGGCCGGATTCCAGGAGATCGACGCACTGAATCGATGTCTGGTTTGTGACTTTGATGTGGACGTTGGGCCAGGTTTTGTGAAAGCGATTCAGATATGGAACCAGAAAATACCGGCAGATGGTATCGCTGGCGCCGATTCTGAGCTGCCCGCCCCCCATGGGTCCCGCTTCCAGGATCTGGGTCTCTCCGCGGGCGATCAGATTGACTGCAGGCTCCACGTGGCGCAGCAGCGTTTCTCCCTCAGGGGTGAGCTGGACCCGCTTGGTACTGCGGATAAACAGACTGATGCCAAGCTTTTTTTCCAGCACCTTGATGGATTGGCTGACTGCCGACTGGGAGATGAACAGCTGCTTGGAAGCCTCCGAAAAGCTCAGGGTTGTCGCAACGTGATAAAAGACTTTATATAATTCATAATTAATATCCATCATAAGCCCTCCTTATATCACGATGGTAACATGCAAAAAAGACCGGCGCAAGGCTTTTGTGGAAATTCTTCCGGAAAAAGTGTATAATAGGTAGGAATTTATTATAGTTCAATGAATGGATGCCGTAACCGTTCAGCTGGCTGAACGGTTACAGGAATTCGTGCTGTGTGAAACAGAACGGCTGCGTGTCACACGGACGTCAGATGGAAGACAGGAGAAGACAGACTATGAAAAAAGAGAATGAGACCCGGAACGGGCAGAAGAACAGTATCGGGCGGGAGATCTGGGAATATGTGCGAATCGTGATTGTAGTGGTTGTTGCGGTTACGCTGGTCAATCAGTTTCTGCTGATCAATGCAGTGATACCGTCGGGCTCCATGGAAAATACGATTATGGAAGGCGACAGGATTTTCGGAAACCGTCTGGCATATCTGAACAGTGATCCGGAACGGTTTGATATTGTGATTTTCAGATATCCGGACGATGAGACAAAGACGTATATCAAACGTGTCATCGGGCTTCCGGGAGAAACGGTGGAGATCATAGACGGAAAAGTATACATTGACGGTGCCCAGGAGCCGCTGGACGACAGTTTCTGCCGGGAGACGCCCACAGGGAATTTCGGCCCTTACCAGGTGCCGGAAAACTGTTATTTCATGCTGGGTGATAACCGTGAAAATTCTTCCGATTCCCGTTACTGGGTCAACACTTATGTGGAAAAATCGGAAATTATCGGAAAAGCGGTTCTGCGCTACTGGCCGCTCAATAAGATTTCCCTGGTACAGTAGCAGGTGTCTGAGACGCGGCAGGAGCGTCGGAAAAGAGGAAAAATGAGAACAGAAGAGCAGATGATGAAACTGATTCTTGATACGGCGGCCGCCGACGACAGAATTTTAGCCGTATACATGAATGGATCCAGGACAAATCCCAACGTCCCAAAGGATATTTTTCAGGATTATGATATTGTGTATGTGGTCACAGAAACCGAAAGCTTCCGGAAAGACAGAGGATGGATAGACCGTTTTGGAGAGCGACTTTTTATGCAGTATCCGGAGGAAGGCTTTTTCGGCAGCGGCAACGCGGAGGAATGCTACGGATGGCTGATTCAGTTTTCGGACGGGAACCGTCTGGATCTCCATGTGGATACTCTGGAGTATGCCCTGGGGGATATCCGTTCCGACCGGCTGTGCCGGATTCTGCTGGACAAGGCCGGGGTACTGCCGGAACTTCCGGAGCCCACAGACGAGGATCATTGGGTGAGAAGACCGGATCAGGAAGAGTTTGAGGCTGTCTGCAATGAGTTCTGGTGGTGTCTGGACAATGTGGCCAAGGGCTTATGGCGCGGGGAAGTTCCTTATGTGCAGGACATGCTGAATTGTCACATCCGCCCCCAGCTGGTCTGCCAGCTTTCCTGGAAAGCAGGAGCGGCAGAGAACTTCAGGATCAGTGTCGGGAAAAGCGGGAAATACCTTTACCGATGGCTGGAGCCGGAGGAGTGGGAAAGCTTTCTGTCCACGTATGCCGGAAGCGATATCGAAGAGATCTGGAATGCTGTGGAGACGATGTGCGGGCTGTTTGACCGGACGGCCGGAAACAATGGGGAAATTCTCGGGCTGAAATACTGCCGGGAAGAGGCGGACAACTGTCGGAAGTATCTACGCCATGTGAGGAATCTTCCCCGGGATGCGTCAGAAATTTTCTGACAGTTCAAAGTGGGATTTGTGATACCGGAGAATTCCCTCCTCCCGGAGCAGCGAAAGTTCGCGGGAAAGAGCGCTTCGGTCCACACAGAGATAGTCGGCCAGCTGCTGCCGGTTAAATGGGATCGAGAAGGATGTGCTCTGCTGCCGGGCCGACTCGTCGGAGAGATAGGACAGAAGTTTGTCGCGGAGAGAACGGCGGGACATATGCTCGATTTTTTTTGTCAGCATCAGATTCTTGCGGGAAAGGATTCCTGCAAAATTCTGAATCAGTCTTTGGTGAAAGGGACAGGAACGGCTGCAGGAATTCAGCAGATTCCGGATGTCAAGGAAAAGAATTTCGCTGTCGCAGGCGGCGGTCACAGCCACCTCCAGCGGACGTCCGGCGCAGGCGTAGGATTCCGCGAACAGCTGGCCGGGTTCCGCTTTTCCGAGAATGGTGCGGTTGCCCCAGAAATCCTCTTTGATAATATGAACCTCCCCGGCGAGGACCAGTCCTACGGAAGAGAGCAGATCGCCGGGGCGGCAGATAAATTCGTTTTTCCGGCAGGAAACGCGCCGGGAAGAGAGACAGGACAGGATGCCGGGAATTTCTTCCTCTTTGATCTGTCCGAACAGGGGAGCGGATTGTAAAATCTTCAGATATTCCATAAAATCCTCCATCGAAGTTAAAAACGAAAAACGCACAAACCAGTTCTGGCATGTGCGTTTTTGTTTTTGTATTTCCAGATATGTTAGAAAAGAAAAAAGCGCGAGACGGGATTCGAACCCGCGACCCCAACCTTGGCAAGGTTGTACTCCACCCCTGAGCCACTCGCGCATAAGCGGGTGATGGGAATCGAACCCACGTATCCAGCTTGGAAGGCTGGTGTTC
>DWWU01000040.1 GCA_019119555.1 Candidatus Fusicatenibacter intestinigallinarum
GCCGAGATACGGAAGAAGATCTTCTCCGAAATACTGTGCGGCCGTTTTCATTACCCTGTCTTCCAGCTGCTCTGTGTTTTCTTTTGTACTCAAACATACCTCCCATTCCGGCTGCGGTATGTTCTCTCTGTGTTCGCAACAATTCGTCTGGTGAACTGTGATCCATTTCCCTTTTTCTACAATTATAATGGTTTTTTCGTGACCGGACAACAGTATTGCCTGTTTGTTTTTTGCTTTTTGTTGGAAATATTGGCTCGATCCGAACCAGGACCATCTGCCCGCGCCGTCTTCCAGGCGGACAAACACTTCTTTCAGAATAAGTCAAAAACCCCGCAGCAAACTACGGGACATCAACCGTGTAGCGCAACAGAGCTGCGGGGTTTTTGACCCTCGCGGCAGTTGCCAAATGGACATGCAGGCATGTCCGCTTGGCTCGTTGCTCGCGGGAATAAAGATACGCGCTCCAACGCACGTAAAAAAATTGCAGAAATGCGGCAGGAAAATGCAGCAGAGAAAATGCCCCGCACCATTCTCCGGTCTTTCTGTATTTTATCATACTGCGCTTTCAAAAACAAGCTTCCGGAATTATTTTGATATGTGTTAGTTACAGTTCAGTGGGTTGAACTGTTACATGTGTTACGTTACAATTCAGCCCGCCGAACTGTTACTGTCCCTCTCGGTATTTCCGATAAATTTCCTCGTCGCTGACTTCCATTCCCTCTGCCTTCAGAATCCTGCAGATTCTCTCCACCTTCTCCGGTTCCTCTTCCAGCACATCTGCAATCTGTGCCGGATCATATCCTCGCAGCATTTTCTTTCGAACCATAGAGATTAATTTGATCTCCTAATAATGTCATACCACAGATTTCTCCTTCATCTTTCCCCATGGCCGGATGCCGTTCATTCTCCCAGCGCATTGTCCACCAGCATAATCATCTCCAGCGCGCTGCGGAACTCCACTTCCCGCTCTTTCTCTTTCCACACCAGCGTTCCCTGCCAGCTGGCGTTCTGCCGGTATTGTACATAGACGTAAAAAGTCGCGCACTGTCCCCGGTGCTCCATCATTTCTTTTTTATCTGCAACGGCTTTCCACTCTGCCGGTTTTTTCTGTCGCTCTTTGCCTGCAAAATTTCTCAGTATCACCGACGCCTCCGGGAAACGGATTCCATCATAAAATCTCTCCAGATACCGCAGAAGCTGAACAACATTCTCAAACCTCCAGGGTTCTTCTGTATAACAATGATAAATCCTTCCGCTGATCTCTCCCTCGACGCTCCGGTCCACGCACAGATTGATCAGATTCGGTATCGACGCCCCTGACTGAATCCGAACACCACCCATTTTCTCACGCTCCTGTCAGTAAAATCACTCTCCGCATCGGTTCAGCTCCAGTGGAATTCATTTCTGCGGAAATGCAGCCTCGAAGTATCATTTTCCACATCCGCCACGGAAGATACATAATACTCCAGGTTCTGCCGCCAGGACTTATGCTTCGCCGAAAATCTGTCAAGAATTCTTTTGAAAATAATGTCACAGTTTTCCTGATTCGTGCCTACCAGAAGGATCAGAAACTGGGACGGACTGTATTTGGTAAAGGAATCTCCTCTCCGCAGACTTCCCTTGATTGCCACATGCAGATTTTCCGACAGAACCTCCAGCTTTTCCCGGCTCTCCAGCGGCCTCCCTTTTCCGTCGGTCAGAGAACATACCATCAGAAAGACCGACTGGCCGTTTCTCTCGATAATTCTCCGGATCAGACGGTAGCCGTCGCGGAAGCTGGGCAGCGTACAGTAAAAGGCGCCGTCCTCATGCTGCGGTTCCTTCAGACCGTCTTTGATCTCGCCGGCCGCCTGATACTTTCGGCTCATCTTGGCGCTCATTTCCCTGAACTGATTCATCATCTTTTCCGAGGGCGTGATGCCAAGCTCCTCGAAAAACATCCGGGAGGTTTCCTCGTAAAACTGATACGCCTCCTTATACCGGTTCATGGACATCAGCGCGTCAATCTTCAGTGACTGCCATTCGTCGAACGGATAAATTTCCGCCGCTGTGGAAGTGAGTTCCAGAATCGTCTCATAGTCCCTCTGTTTCTTCATATATTCACAGACACTGACAAGAGCGTCCGAATACATTTCCTTATACCGGACGCTGTTGATAATCACCCAGTCTTCCCCGGACAGCGCGGGAAGAAATTCTCCCCGGTACAGACGGCACGCCCGGTAGAGAAGCTCCATTCTCGGCTGTTCCTCCGTTTCCTGTTCTGCCTGTCCAAGCAGATCCAGAAAGTCAGCAACGTCCACATAGACATGCATCGGGCTGTTCCAGCGATAAAATCCATTTTCGATTTTCACATAGTCGTATTCCGGCAGTCCCGCTTCGGCCAGCATCCTTTTCAGTCTGTGGACCGTCACCCGCAGATTGTTCGCCACGTTGGACAGTTCTTCCCGTCCAAACAGGTCTTCCATCAGCTCCGTCCTGGGAATTCCGCACCGGCGCCTCCGCAGAAGGTCTCGTGCAGCAGAATCTGCAGCAGCTTTACCGCTTTCGTCGCCGTGTTCCGTTTGAAAGAAATCGCCTGGTCCCCATAGATCATGGAAAACCTGCCCAGCATATATACCTTTAATTCAGGTAATTCCTTTTCCATTTTTTCCTCCTCCTGACACACCTGCATCGGCGTCAAGGTAGCTTTGAAAGGTTACTTCCAGACTTTTCTCCTCCCGACTCACTCGCCGCGTCATCAAGGTAGATTTGAGACAATAATACTCTCATTTATTTTAGTCACAGATAAAAACTTTGTCAATCATTCCTCTGCCGGATTCCATACAAAAATATGGAAAAAGTCATATGTTTTTTTGATTTCTTTCCTTTTATACCCGATGACTGCCGGAAGACAGGAAAAAACAGCCGGTACAGCGCAAAATCACGCTGTACCGGCTGGTCCGTGGTTTTCGATTTCTTTTTTGGTTTTCCGCACCGCCTCTGCGAAGCGGTGTTCACTCATGGTTTTCCCGGGGATTCCCCGGTTCCACATACGTAACCGTTCAGGCTTCCGCTTCTTTCTTTACCGCTTCCGCCATATTTTTCATGTACGCAAGATTGTTCTCCAGTTTTACCTTTGTCTCCTCTTCGTTGGAGAAATCTTCGATCGAAACGGTTCCGTCGTATCCGAATTTGTTCATGACAGAAAACAGACGTTTCAGATCCGCCATGCCCTTTTTCAGCGGGCACCACTGGCGTTTCCATTTTGCCGCGCCCAGATCGTCTTCGCCGTCCGGAACAAGCAGTCCGTTTTTCACATGAATATGTGCGATATAATCGCCCAGCAGCTCAAAGCTCTTCTGATACTCTTCAAATCCCTCGTTTACCATATTTCCCGGATCAAAGATCAGACCGAAATACTTGGGATCGAAGCCTTCCAGCGCACGGTAAGCCGCGCTCGGGCTTGCGATCATCGTATCCATATGGATCTCAAGAACCACCTTTACTCCATACTGACGCGCATAGGGATCCAGTTTCTTCAGATCCTCACGCATACGGTCAAACAGCACCGGATACGGCGCCTCAGCCTTTGCAGGATCATACGGAACCAGACCTGCGCGCACCTGTCCGCATCCGATGGAATTAGCCGCTTCCATAACGCTGATCAGCTTTTCCGTATCGCCGACCGCCAGATAGGTCGTCAGGCCGAAAATTTCAAGACCCGCAGCGTCGCAGAGTTCTTTTGCCTTCTGTGCTTCCGCTTTGATATTGTCGAGAGACAACGTACTCTTATTGTTTCCCCAATACCGGCCTTCGTAAGGAATTTTCGGATCGTCCTCGGACGGCGCCGGAATTTCTTCCTGGAAACAGGTGTCCCAGCGTTCATAAGGTTTCTTGATCTCCGCAACACGCCATTCAACGCCATCGTACCCCAGTTCCTTTAAAAGCTCGATAGATTTCTCCGGACTATACTCCGGCATACTTACTGAAAATACTCCAAACTTCAAAATACCACTCTCCTTTTTTGGTGAAATTATCTAAAACTCCTGCTATTATTCTACTCTATATATACAAAAATTACAAGTAAAAAAGAATTTTCTTACACTGCATAATTGTATGTAATTTTCTGATTTTTGTTGTCAATTCATGTCGCTTATTGACTATAAAAAAGTCAAGACTTTTCCACATTTATTTTTCCAAAATCTTCTTTTCTCCATTCTGAACAAAACGCCTGTTCTTCTTTTTCTTATGTAAATCTGGAAAAAATCGGTGATTTTTGGTGGACAATGTGGATAACTTCGTGTATAACTTTACTTTTCAGCAATTTTCAAGGGTTTGGATTGTGGATAACTTTTCTTTCCGATGTGGGCAAGTTGTGGGAAATTTTCGACGGCATTCGACCTGCCGGTTTTTTGTTCTTTTCTTTGTGCATTTTTACCATTAACGGTCTTCCGACGCCGCTTTGACTTCCCGTCCGTTACCCGGCGGATGCCCGCAGACTCTGCGTTTTCATACGGTCTGTGCAGTGAATGCACAGACCTGGCTAAACGGTAACGCGGATCTGCCCGTGCAGGCATGCAGCCCCTTGCCGGATGTATGATACAAAAATGCCGGAAGAGCGAAGAAATCGTATCCGTCCAGCCAACTGAACTGTTACAGGAAATCTTTCGCTCTTCCGGGCACTTCTTTTGTTTCTTATTTTCTTATGAATACAGCAGATAATTCTGAACGGACGTCACGCAGTTTGCACCGTCGGATGCCGCGGTCAGAATCTGACGAAGCTGTTTTGTTCTCACGTCTCCGGCCGCATAGACGCCTTTTACACTTGTCACTCCATCTTCCTGCGCTTTGATGTATCCCTGCTCATCCAGCTCCAGCTTTCCTTTGACCAGTTCCGAATTCGGAGTAATTCCAACGGCGATAAAGATTCCGTCTACCGCCAGCTCTTTCTTTTCTCCGGTTTTCTTATTGGTGAGCGCCAGAGCTTCCACTTTATTCTCACCTCTGATCTCATCTACAACCGTATCCCATACCATTTCCACATTGTCCAGAGCCAGCAGACGATCCTGGAGACTTCTCGCCGCGCGGAGTTCGTCTCTGCGATGAATGACATAAACCTTCTCGCATGCTCTTGCCAGGAAAATCGCGTCCTCTACCGCCACATCTCCGCCGCCGACCACTGCAACCGTCTTTCCGCGGAAAAACGCACCGTCGCAGGTCGCGCAGTAGGATACACCCATTCCGGACAGCTCTTTTTCTCCGGGAACCTCCAGCATCCGGTGTTTGGCTCCTGTCGCCACCAGAACGGTTTTCGTGTGATATTCCGCCTTTTTCGCCACAACCACTTTGTCGTCCCCGTCCAGTTTCAGCTCCAGCACTTTATCCCTCACAAACTCTGCGCCCATTTTTTCCGCATGATCTCTCAGAGTTGTTCCCAGATCCATGCCGCTGATTCCCGGCAGACCCGGATAATTGTCCACCTCATAAGTCGTCACAACCTGGCCGCCGCTGACGAAATTCTCTTCGATAATAATGGTATCCAGCTTTGCACGCTGTGCGTAAATCGCTGCCGCCAGCCCTGCCGGGCCGGAACCGATGATAATCAGATCATATTGCTTTTCCATTTTTCTCATTTCCTTTCTTTTCTCACTGTTTTACGACCCGGATCCCTCTTACCAGGCCAAGGGCAGTGTCGACAGAAATTTCCGTATAATTTTCTTCTGTCTCGTCTGCATAAAACGTATAGATTTCCTTCTGATTTTCCGCATCCTCCGTCTTTCTATATTCTCCCAGATCCGCGGCAAGAAATACTTCTTCCGGTGTCCCCAGGGTAATATTTCCCGCAACCGTGATCGGCACCTTCGTCGTATCCATATCTCCGTACAGCGCCGTGATAAAGCAGTTGTTTACTGTCACAGCCTCCGAAGAATCGTTGCGGACATTTCCGAACAGCCTTCTTCCATCCTTTTCCAGCGTCACATAGCCGTACTGCAGACCTTTTACCGCTTCGTCGGATTCCTTCCGGTTGATCTCCCATCCGTGGTCCACCAGTTCCGCCACCGGTACCGGAAGTCTGTAATAAACACCGTCGTAGGAGACAATAAACTCGCTCAGATCCGTTCCCGGACCGTCCGGAGCCTGATAGGCTTCCACCTCCGGCGTCTTTCCGCTTATCGCATGCTCCAGCTCTGTGTCTCTGTTTGGATTTTTCAGATTCCGCAGATTCAGCTGCATCAACAGCCCCGTCTGATTGTCAAATCCCAGCTGCACCGTCCGGTTCATACCGAATTCGTAAGTCAGAAACAGATACTGTTCCTGTTCATACCTGTCTTTGGGCGCCCCGTAGGCCGCAATCACATCGCCCTCCAGAGAATTCTGAAACACGATTTTCCCCGGAAGGTCCACATAGACCGTTTTCCCTTCTTCCGTTTCCGCGTCCACATGAAACCCGGCGATATAACACTGGCTGACCGGGAGTTCCGACGCCTCCGGATTCATAAGGTCCACCGTCACCGCACTGTCCTCCATGGTAAACGTCTCATTCTCCAGATACGACTGGGGGCTCACGGACGCCTGATCGTCCCCCTGATAACTCCATCCATTCCGGATAAATTCCTCATACGTGAGAGGAAGCTGATAGGTCACTCCCCATACCGCAAACTCAAAGCTGCTCAGTTCATCCGAAAGAGAAACGTCATAGACAGGAATTCCCTCTCCCGGCAGATTTTCCTCCATGGTATCTTCAGGATCTTCATCTTCCGTACTCTGACTGACCGTTGTAATCGGAATTTCCTGCTTCCGGTTTTCGCAGCCGGAGAGCATCCAAAGAACGCCAACCGCCGTCAATACCGCAAGACCCTTTCCATATCTTTTCATCGCCTGCCCTCCCAAAGCAGCCATCCGTTCCTGATTTCATCGTTTTCCGGACAGCCGCCAACCGACAACTTTCTTTGATACCACAAGCGCAGGGCAGAAAGCGCCGCCGCACAGGCGGCATTTTCGGCCCAAGCCGTGGATTTCCGGTATAATCCCCGCACAGCGGGGCGGCACAATTTCATTGTGCCGGATTGCGCTTTGCGCAATCATTATACCACAAACCGTCCGTCGGAGCCAGCCGAACCTTTTCTTTTCCTTTGCATAGGACAGAAAAGGCATACATAAACTGGTACAAAAGCATGAAAAGGACAGAGGCATGATGCCACACTTTAAACTCAGAAAGCGACTTCTTTTTTCCCTTCTGTTTCTTTCCATTCCTCTCGTCACCTTTCTGTTCCTCTGGCTGACTCCTGCCGGAGGACTCTTCGAAAACCGCAGATTTGAAAAATATGCCGACGAACGCTTCCGGCAGGAGGCCTGTTCCTCAGCCATCAATCTGCATTATACGCTGTCTGACCCGTCCCTTGCCGGGATTCATGATTACGACGCCTCTCTGGGCACGGTCTGCCTGTCGGAGCCGGAGGAGGAAGCGTCGGCGCTTGCAGAAAAACAGGCAGATC
Source organism: Candidatus Fusicatenibacter intestinigallinarum (assembly GCA_019119555.1). Taxonomy (GTDB): domain Bacteria; phylum Bacillota; class Clostridia; order Lachnospirales; family Lachnospiraceae; genus Fusicatenibacter; species Fusicatenibacter intestinigallinarum. The sequence continues at coordinate 7,476 of DWWU01000040.1, forward strand.
TTGACCTCTTCGACCGGGATGCACTGAACACGGGCAACCGGATCACTCTGGATATCCTGCGCCAGGATCTGGAAAATCAGGAGCTTCTCAGTTCCTGCTATATGCTGCAGGAAGTCCTCGGGCCGTCCCTTGGCACACAGGCCCAGCTGCCGGTTCTCCTCGCCGAATATACCTTCCGCACCTCACAGGATATCACAGATTATCTGAAACTGCTCAGCGATCTCCCCCGCTATTTTCAGGAAATCCTGGCGTTCGAACAGGAGAAGGCCAGCCTGGGTGTTTTTATGAATGACGCCTGTGTGGATGGAATTGCCGAACAGTGCAGCGCTTTTGTCAATGCTTCCAGTCCCCATTATCTGCAGACAGTCTTTGAGGAAAAGCTGTCTGCGTTCGAGGATCTGAGCCAGGAAGAACGGGAAGCCTGTCTCGAAGCCCATACCCGTCTGATGGATTCCTGTGTTCTTCCCGCCTATGAGCAGCTCTCCGAAGGTCTCCTGGCGCTGAGGGGCAGCGGAACCAACTCCGGCGGGCTCGCCGGCTTTGAACACGGAACCGACTACTATCTGTATCTGCTGCGAAGCCAGGTGGGCACGGACGCATCCCCGGAGGAGATCGAGCAGCGTCTTTACCGGCAGCTGAACACGGACACGAAGGAAATCCAGGCCATTGCCGCCGAACATCCGTCGCTTCTCCTGTCCGTTTCCGCTCCCGAACTTAATTTTTCCTCGCCGGAGCATATGCTGGAGGATCTGGAAACCGCAATCACAGAGGACTTTCCCTCTCTGGAACAGACCTCCTGGGAAATCAAATATGTGGATGAAGCTTTGGAGGATTTTCTGAGTCCGGCGTTTTATCTCACCCCGCCGGTGGATACCAATTCTCCCAACTCCATCTACATCAACAACAGTTCAGAAATGTCATCCCTTGAACTGTACACAACACTGGCTCACGAAGGTTTCCCCGGTCACCTGTACCAGACCGTTTTCTTTTCCCTTACCGACGCTCCGTACATCCGCCATCTTTACGCTCCCGGCGGTTACATAGAGGGCTGGGCCACCTATGTGGAATCCTACGCCTATGAATATGCTGTCCGAAGCAATCCTGAGCAGGCCGACGCCGCCCGTCTGATGTGGCTGAACCGCTCGGTCAATCTGTGCCTGTATTCCCTGATGGATATCGGCATTCATTACCACGGATGGAACCGGGCGCAGACAGAACATTTCCTCTCCACCTTCGGAATCACCGATTCCGCCCTTGCCGATGAAATTTTCCAGTATATCGTTGAGACGCCGGCCAACTATCTGAAATATTATGTGGGCTACCTGAACTTCGAGGATCTGAAGCAGGAAATGCAGCAACAGGAACAGGAAGATTTCTCTCTGAAGGAGTTTCACGAAAAACTTCTGGAAATCGGTCCGGCCCCGTTTTCCATCGTCCGGCAGTATCTGTTCTGACAGCGGCTTAAAATCAGCAATAGTTCAGTGGGCTGAACTGTTGCCAGAATTACTTTGATATTCAAAAAATCATTGTGCAATATTTCGGAATCGTGTATACTGATAGCAGAAATACTGCTGATACCAAAGGTAACGGATCTGATAGAAGTGAGGTGTCTGACATGGACAGTTACGATACGATTTCCGATCTTCTTGTGAACCTTTTCAACGAAATCATGGATATTGAAGAAAAAGCAATCATCACAGAAGAATTTCAGGATATCACAAACAATGATATGCACATCATAGCCGCGATTGGAATTGACCTCCCCCGCAATATGACCGCTGTTGCCAGATCTTTATCGGTCACAGTGGGCACACTGACAATCGCCATCAACAATCTTGTGAAAAAAGGCTACGTCTCCCGTGCCAGAAGCGCAGAGGATCGGAGGGTTGTTCTGATCTCACTGACGGAAAAAGGACGGAAGGCCTATTTCCATCACGAGGAATTTCACAGAAAAATGGTGGAAGCCGCTCTCCGGGAACTGAACGACGACCAGGTTCAGGTTCTTGTAAAAGCCCTGATGAATCTGAAAGAATTTTTCTATTCGTATAAATGAAAAACATGATCAGAACGGATATGACAGCCTGCCGCGGCGTACCTTTGAATCTCTGTGCGCTGCGGCAGGCTTTTGTATCCGTTTTTTTACTTCTGAAATATAACAAGTCTTTGAATATTCCATTAATATTTTCCGTAGTTATAGATTTTAGTATTTTCGAATGATATAATATAATTATACTAATAACTATAATATTTTCTTTTAATTAACAGAATATTTCACCTATGAAGAATGAACCGCTGTTATTCAGCCGGATCTGTGCATGTACCATTATCATTCAGTCAGCTGAACTGTTACCATTTACGTTACAGTCAGCCAGCTGAGCTGTTACCATTTACGTTACAGTCAGCCAGGTCTGTGCATTCACTGCACAGACCGTATGAAAACGCAGAGCCTGTGGGCATCCGTCCCATCGCGAAGCAATTTTCCATGGACGGATGCCATAACAGTTCAGCCTGCTGAACTGTTACCCATTCACTGCACAGACCGCAGGAAAGCAAAGGAGGGAAGTCTTATGAAACGCAGTCGCCAAATTTTTCTGTCTGTCCTGACAGTTCTTGCCGTATGTCTGTATGCTGCCGCCCCGCAGGCCGTTTATGCAGAGGAAACTCCCTCCGGGGACAACACAGACGGCGGCAGCATCTCGCTGGACCTTGTACATTATCAGGCACAGTCGCTGACTCTGCAGCTGAACAGCGACCACCTGGCATACCAGGATGTCACGCTGGACTGTGTGGATTCCGAAACGGGAAAGCCTGTAACCATTTCTCTTCTGGCAGCTCCCGGAAGCCAGGAATACACATTATATGATCTGGACGCGCCGGTGGAAGAACTGACAGGCACTCTGAATATCTCAATGATTACGGAACCGGGATATGAACTGGATCTGGACGCCGCCGTTTTTACCATCAACGGGCAGACGTATTCCAACGGTTCCTCTGCTGTCATTACTGCCCCCAGCGCATCGGTAGGTTCGTCGATTGTCTGCCGGGAAGCGGCGGCAGAGTTTCCCGAAGAACCGGAAGCCCCGGCGGAACCGGAAGTTCCGACACAGCCGCAGGCTCCGGAAACAGCGGAAACGCCTTCCGAACCGGAAAACCAGGAATCCCACCAGGAAACACTGTCAGATCCGGAACCTCAGCCGACGCCGGATACCTCCCTGTCGGAAGAAGCCCCGGCAGAAACACAGAATTTTGCTTCGCCGGAATCTTCGGCAGATACCCGGACATCCCCCGGCGCTTACCAGGCAGAGACATCGGAAACCGATATTCCGGAACTTCTCACGGTCACACCGATCACCGGATACGCATCCGAGACAGCGCAGAACTCAGAAGCCGTTCCGGCGGATCATCCATCTGCCGGCGCAGCTGCAGGCTCCCCTGCAGAAACCTTCCGTTCCTCTGACGCATCCGTTCTGGAGTCCTCAGCGGACACGGTTCTTTCCTCTGAGGCGCAGACAAAGGAACTCCCGTCCGGCGTTCATACCTCTGACCGGATCAGACAAATCAATTTTGTACTTGCGGTTCTGACTCTGATTGTTCTGATTCTGCTTCTGACCAGACTGATACTTACTTTGAAAAGAGAACGCCGGAACCGCCAATATCGTTGATATCGCTAGTATATCGGAAAATAAATAACCAGACCAGCGCAACGCAAAACGGACAGGAACCGGAAGCTTCCGTCTTACGATATGGAAAGCTTCCGGTTCCTGCCCGTTCATCATATTGTAACAGTTCAGCCCGCTGAACTGTTACATCATATTTTCTCAGTCCTCTTCCGGGACAAACATATCCTTTCCGACTCCGCAGATCGGGCAAACCCAATCCTCCGGAATATCCTCGAAAGCTGTTCCCGGTTCAATTCCGCTGTCCGGATCTCCAATCTCCGGGTCATAAACATATCCGCACGGTTCACAAACGTATTTTTTCATTTTCAGTTCCACCTTTCTATTTTGATAATAGTAATCTTTATTGTTTTTATTATCATAACAGACTACTATGTAAAATGCAAGCTTTTTTTTACATCCACAAAGCCAGCAACATGCTTGCAGCGATTCCCGCCACCGTCGCCGTCAGCGCCCCGGCCAGCGTATATCTTGTCTTTGTCACCTTCGCCGCCAGAAAATATACCGACATCGTATAAAACACCGTCTCCGTGCTGCTGGCCATCAGAGACGCGGCTATGCCGATCACGGAATCCGTTCCGTACTCCTTATAAAGATCCAGAAGAAGCCCTGTCGCCGCGCTGTTGGAAAACAGACGCACCACGCCCAGTGGAACGAGCTCCGGAGGAAAACCCACAGGTTCCATCACACGGCCCAGAATTTCCCCGAGCTTATCCAGCGCTCCCGAAGAACGCAGCACGCCGACGCTGACCATCAGACCTGTCAGCGTCGGCAGAATCGATACAATGCTTTTCAGACCATCTTTCGCACCCCGAATGAAATCTCCGTAGACATTTCTTTTCATCAGGAGTCCCATTCCTACAATATAGAAAATCAAAAGCGGTATGATCAGATCCGATACAAGACCGAGAACGCGCACCTTACACCTCCGCCGGCACATCCCGGCTGCTGCAGAACCGATGAATAACGCCGCCTTTTTTCTTATTGTATGTCACATTGCGCTGCATTATTCCACGCTCTTCAGCGACTCGATCATATCGATTTTTTTCAGCCGGTAATACATCATATAGTTCACGAACATGGAAAATACCAGAGTCAGCAGACCGCTGTAGAGGTAACTTCTCGGAAAGATGGTCCTTCCGAACATCATCATATCCACCTCTACCGTCTGGATAATATACTGATGCAATACCATTCCGATCCCCATACCGGCCACAATTCCGAGAATCGTCAGGATCACATTCTCCCGGTAGACATACTCCGCAACCTCCATGTCGTAGAATCCGAGAACCTTCAGCGTCGCCAGCTCCCGTTTTCTCTCTGTGATATTAATGTTGTTCAGATTATACAGCACCACGAAGGCCAGAAGACCTGCCGAGACAATCAGCACCACAATGACAATGTTCAGAGCCTGCAGCATATCATCGATCTCCGCTTCCAGATCGGACACAAACGTCACTCCCACGACGCCTCTCTGATTCATCAGCATCTGCCCCAGAGATTCCTCATATTCATCGGAAATATCCTCATATTTCATCAGAATCTGATTGTAATCCGGCGCCTCTCCCCAGGTCGCCTGGTACAGCGCCGGGTCCATGAATATGTAGTGCTGCACATAGTTCTCGATGATAATCGAAATCTTTACCTCAAATCCTTCCTCATTCTCCTCACCCACCAGGATCGTATCTCCCACGGAAACTCCAAGCATTTTTGCAGTCTTTTCGCTGACCGCGATTCCGTCCTTCGGGAAGTCGTAGCTTTCCTTTGAGACTCTGTCCCGGAACGTAAAGAATTCATCGACGATCGAAGCATCCTGGGGCACCTCGAGGATCGCATCCATGCTCTCATCCCCGGCGGTCAGCACCACGTTCTGGGCAAACATTTCCAACGTACGTTCCATACCGTCGAAATCCTGTGCCTGCTCCAGCACCGCCGTTTTTTCTTCGTCAGAGTCCGAATTGACGATCACAGACGCCTGATAAGTAAACAGTTCCACAAACTGATTCTTTGCAATGGCGGTAATGGAATCCTGGAGTCCGAATCCGACCAGCATCAGGCCCATACATCCTCCGATTCCGATGACCGTCATAAAGAAACGCTTTTTATACCGGAACAGATTCCGGATTGTTGATTTTCCGGTAAAGTTCAGATGCTTCCACAGAATTGTCACCCGTTCCAGAAGCACTCTCCGCCCATTTTTCGGCGGTTCCGGCCGCATCAGCTCTGCCGGTTTCGCACTCAGCTCCCGCTTGCAGGCAAACAGGGTTGCGAGGCCGGTACATGCCATGCTGGCCACGATCGCAAGCGCTCCCTGCTCAAAGTTCAGCGGCGTCAGATACTCCGGAAGTCCCAGGTACAGCATGCCGTAGGCATTCATGATGACCCACGGAAACAGTTTCTCACCGATCACAACTCCGATCACAGCGCCTGTCACCGTCGACATCATCGCATAGCTGAAATACCGCAGGGCAATGGCTCCGTCCCGGTATCCCAGCGCCTTCAGCGTTCCGATCTGCTGCCTCTGCTCTTCCACCATACGCGTCATCGTCGTCAGGCTGATCAGCGCGGCCACCAGGAAGAACATCAGAGGAAATACCTGCCCCAGATTGTCAATTCTCTGGGAGTCGTCGGCAAACCCTTTCGCGGAAGTGATATCATCCCTGTCCGTCACATACCACTGGGGCACCGCAAGATCCGCCAGCTCCTGCTCCCCGTCTGCGATCTGCTGACGGGCGTCTGCCAGTTCCGGCTGGGCTTTTGCGTAGGCGTCTTCATATTCCTGTTTCGCGTCCGCCAGTTCCTGTTCTTTTTCCTCCAGCTGGGCCCTGCCGTCTGCCAGTTCCGCGGCAGCATCCTCCAGCGTTTTTCTCGCATCTGCAATCTGCGCCTCGCCGTCTGCCAGCTGACTTTTTGCATCGGCAATCTGCGCGGCACCGCTGACGATCTGCTGTCTGGACTGCTCCAGCACAGCTTTCTGGCTCTCCAGTTCCTGACGTCCCTGACCGATCTGTGCTTCGCCGTCCGCAATCTGCCGACGGGCCGCCTCCATCTGTGCCTCGCCGTCTGCGATCTGCCCGCGGTAGGCTTCCAGCTCTGCCTCGCCCAAAGCCGTCTGCTGGCGGGCCGCTTCCAGCTGCGTCTCGCCGTCCGCAATCTGCTGACGGGCTGCCTCCATCTGCGCTTCACCGGCGCTGATCTGCTGGCGGGCTGCTTCCAGCTGCGCCTCACCATCTGCCAGCTGCCGGCGGCCTTCCTCCAGCTGTGTCTCACCGCTCTGCAGCGCTGCTTCCAGTTCTTTCAGCGTCTGCTCCGTCTCAGCAAGCTTCTGTTCACCGGCTGCAACCAGGGCCTCCGCCTCCTGAACCTGCGCTTCTCCGGATTCAAATTCTGAGATGCCTGCTCTCGCTGCTTCCGCCTGTGTCTCCAGGTCTGCAAGCTGTGTTTCCAGCTGCGCTTTCTCCGCCAGAAGAGCCTCATATTCCGGAGAGGTTTCCTGCCCTGTCTGAGCCAGTTCCTCCTCCATCTTCCGGATCTCTTCCTCCTTTGCGGAAATCTGTCCCCGGAGTCCCTCAATACCGCTCTCTGCCTGCTGAAGCGACGCTTTTGCCGCCTCATAGACCGGCCGGCCTTCTTCCAGGGTTGCACGTCCCTGCTCTGCTGCCTGTCGGTTCGTCTCCAGCTCCGCACGTCCGGCCTCCAGCTGCGTCTTTCCTTCCTCCAGCTGTGCTTTTCCGGTTTCCAGCTCCTGCGCTTTCGCCTCCAGTTCTGCTTTCGAGGCTTCCAGTTCCTGGGCTTTTGTTTCCAGTTCCGTTTTCGAAGCTTCCAGCTCCTGCGCGGAGGCTTCCGTCTGTGCCTTCGCCGCTTCCAGCTGCTGCGTCCACTCCTGGATCTGCGCTTTGCCGCTGTCCAGAGTTGCCTGCTGCTCCTCCAACTGACTTCTTCCGGCTTCCAGCTCTGACGCGGAAGCTTCCAGTTCCGCTTTGCCGCTGATCAGCTGCTGTTCCTTCTCATTGAGAAGCGCTTCCGCATCGGCGATCTGGCGTTCACCGTCCTGAAGCTGTGCCTGACCACTGTTCAGTTCCGCCTCGTTGGCGGCAATCTGATCCCTTGCGTCCGCCATCTGCTGTTCCCGGGAAGCAATCTCCTCCTCACCGTCCTGAAGCTCCTGCTCGCCGTCTGCAATCGCAGTCTTCGCATCCTCAAGCTGCTGTTCGCCGTCCGCAATCTGGTCCCACGCATCCTGGAGCTCCTGTTCCGCATCCGTCACTTCCTGCCTTGCATCCTCAAGCTCCTTCTGTCCATCCTGGTAAATGGTCTCATATCTTCTGTCGCAGGCGTCGCCGGCGATATCTTCCAGCCGCCCGATCACATCTGCGATTTTCTGTTCATACTCGGTGCTGAAGCTGTCCAGTTCACTGGCGCCTTCCACCTGAACGTAAGCTTCCGTATAAACATCACTCTGCTTAAACACCTCCGGCAGCACGACCAGAAACGCATCCATGCTTCCGTCCCCGACCATTCCGGTTCCGCGGTCCATTTCCATATAGTAGGGGAGCGTACCGCTGCCGACGATCGTGTACGTCTCCTCCTTCAACGTTTCCGAAAGAGCCTCCGAGCTTCCCGATTCCAGCGTCACCGTGTCTCCGATCCCACATCCGGTCTGCTGCAGATAAAGATCATCCGCCAGACATTCGTTGGCCTTTTCCGGCAGTCTTCCCTCCGTCAGATTGATCTGATTGACATCCTCCGTCAGACCGATCACCTTCAGGGCAAACTCCATATCGCTCTGGGAATTCAAAACTTCCGCCGTGTATCCCCCGGTGACGGCTTTCACGCCGTCTGTGTTCCGCATATCCTCAAGGTCATCCTCCGTCAGTCCCAATGAGCTGATGACTTTGATATCCATAAAATTCACATCGTCATAGTATGTATCCGCCGACTGCCGCATATCATTTTTGCTGGAACGGATCCCGGAAAAGAACGCCGCACCCAGCATGACGATAAATAATACCGAGAGAAAACGGCCCTTGTTTCTGCCGATTTCCCGAAAAAGATCACGTTGAAATGCTTTCATTTTCTCTCACCTTACCATTCAATCTGTTCCACCGGCGTCGGATTTCCGTTCAGTTCCATCCCTGTCACTTTTCCGTTTCTGATCTGTATCACTCTGTCCGCCATCGGCATCAGCGCCGTATTGTGGGTGATAACGATCACCGTCATTCCTTTTTTCCGGCAGGTATCCTGAAGCAGTTTCAGAATCGCTTTACCGGTTACGTAATCTAGGGCTCCTGTAGGCTCGTCGCAGAGCAGAAGCTTCGGATTCTTCGCCAGCGCTCTTGCGATCGCCACACGCTGCTGTTCTCCTCCGGAGAGCTGAGCGGGAAAGTTGTTCATGCGCTTCCCCAGCCCGACTTCCTCCAGCACCTCCCCGGCGTCCAGAGGATCTTTGCAGATCTGAAGAGCCAGCTCCACATTTTCCAGAGCCGTCAGGTTCTGCATCAGGTTATAAAACTGAAACACAAAGCCAATGTCTTCCCGGCGGTACTGCACCAGTTTTTTCCCTTTCAGCGCCGTGATATCCTCCCCGTCCACAAAAACCTTTCCGCCTGTGGCGGTGTCCATTCCTCCGAGAATATTCAGTACTGTCGTCTTTCCGGCACCGCTGGGCCCTACAATAACCACAAATTCACCTTTCTGTATCTCAAAAGTGATCCCATCCGCCGCTTTGATGGATACCTCCCCCATTTTGTACACTTTTGTGACATCCTTCATTTCTACATAGCCTGCCATATGATTCCTCCATAGGATCCAATTGGGCAGCCATCCGTTCAGTAAATGCACAGACCTGGCTGCACTGTAACCAATTGTTTCTGTTTTGTTAAACACATGTTGAATATCTTACACTTGTATATTATAATAAAACCAGACAGAATACAATGGTTAAATCTTTTCTGATCTGTCTGTTTTTCAACACTCAGGGAAAGAAATGTCTAAAAATATTGCAGCAGCTCAGCCAGAACTGCTGCAGAATATGCATGATGGGGGAATTTTTCATGAATGGTACAAAGTCTTTGGACAGAAGAACGAAATATTCGATGGAAGCAATCAGAAACGCTCTGTTCGCTCTGCTGGAAGAAAAGGAACTGTCCGCCGTCACGGTTACGGATGTCTGCCGCCTTGCGGATGTGAACCGGGGAACATTTTACCGCTATTTCAAGGATGTTCCCGATCTCTTTTCTCATATTGAAGACGAATTTATCGCCAGTTTTCAGGAAGTTCTTCTCTCCGTCAATGATATGACCTCCTATTACCGGTCCATTCTTCTTACGATCAAAGAAAACAGCTCCCTGATCCGGTTCCTTCTGAACAGCAACAGCACTTCTCATATTATCGAGAAACTGATGCTGCACCACAAAAATTTTCTTCTGGACATCCTGAACTCCCGCTGTCCGCACGTTCCCAGGCAGGAGGTGGAGTATATCTTTGAATATATTCTGGGAGGATTTATTTATTACATCGGGAAATGGTTTTCAGAAAACATGGTGCTCCCTCTGGATACCATGGAAAGAAATCTCAGCCTGATGACAGAATCGATTCTTAACGTATACGCCAATGCAGAATACCGCAGCAGTTCATCCGTCTGAACTGCTGCGGCATTTCTTTCTGCTCTGTCAGAGAAACGGTCAGTCATTATCCGGGAGAAGCTTGATGCGCACCATGATATTGCGGATAAATTCACCCTCCCGCAGCTCCAGCTCATCCGGTGAGCTCGCCGCCGGGATATCACAGTCGTCCTCTTCCATCTCCGACCAGATCCAGTTGTAGGCAGCGTCGGATGCGTTATCCAGCGCATCCTCCAGATCAGGCCCCTCCGTTTCACAGCATGCCAGATCGGGAAATGTTACACGATATCCTTTTTCGTCCTCTTTCGGGGAGAATATTGCAGGATAAATAAATGTCATAATTGTTTTCTCCTTTAATCCTTCGGAACTGCAATGTAATTACTTCTCTGCGGCATAAGCGTCCAGAATCTCCGCCATATACATGAAATGGAAATCCTTCTCCGGATACCACCGGTCAATCTCTTCCTTCGCAAGGAAGCACTCCGGCTTCATTTCCTGAACGTACAGCTTTCTGCACACAAGAACCAGCGACGCCTCTTCAAATGCCGGATGTCCGTCGATTTCCGTCACATGAAGGCCTGACTTTTCAATCTTGTCCGGCTGATCTTTTCCCGAAACAGAGCCGAGCAGTCCCATTGCCTTTTTCTCTCCGCCTCCGAAAAAGGAAAGCGTAAAAGTCTCCGACGCGTCCACAAACTCTTTTGTATATCTCTGCGGGCGAAGATACACGGTAGCCACCGTCTTGCCCCACATGATGCCCATCGCGCCCCAGGACGCCGTCATCGTATTGACCTTCCCGTCCTTTTCCGCAGTGACCAGCATCCATTCATCACCAATCATACGAAATACATTTCTGTCCAGATCTTTTACTGATATTTTCTTCCAGTTCATTGTCCATTCCTCCGTAATCGTTCCGCCAGTTCAATTGTTGCAGTTCAGCCAGGTCTGTGCATTTACTGCACAGGCCGTATGAAAACATAGTGCCTGCCACAGCTATTATTATATGCCACTCTCCCGGGAATTTCAACGCTCTCCTGTGCGGGAATCTCCTCCTCAGACGCCCCGGTCCATCATTTTGCAGAACAGAATTCCCGCCAGGGTACTGACCGCCGTCGCGGCGATCGCAGGCCCGACAATGGCCACAGGATTCACGCTCCCGTACTGCCCCCGGTAGGCGATCACGTTGACGGGAATCAGCTGCAGAGAAGAAATATTTACGATGAGAAACGTACACATCTCATTGCTGGCAATTCCCTTCTTTCTCACCGGACCGGAAGCCTTTCCGCTTCTCCGGTCATCCTCCAGCCGTTCCAGTTCTTCCATCGCCTTCAGTCCCGCCGGAGTCGCAGCCGCGCCCAGTCCGAAAAAATTTGCAATCATATTGACGGAAATCGCCTCCAGCGCCGGATGTCCCCCGGGGACACGGGGAAACAGGAACCGCAGCAAAGGCTGAATCTTTTTCGTGATCCAGTCAATGATCCCCGCTCCGGACGCAATTTCCAGCAGCCCCGACCACATGGCGGTCACACCAAGCAGACCGATCGCCAGCGTCACCGCCTCCTTTGACGCATTGATCGCTCCGTTTGTTACCTCCTCCAGATTTCCGGTCAGCGCTCCGTAAACAATACCGGCTATCAGCATTCCGCCCCAAAGATAATTCATTCCGGCCGCCCTTTCCTTTTTCCGCGGGATCCGCAGAAAAACGCACAACCTTTTTTTCATTCTATGAGACGCTGCAGAAATTCATTCGCACGCTCTGCACACATCAGAAAACCGCCCGTTACCGTTCCGCCGGCGGAACGGCTGCCACGTTATTTCTGATCCACAAGATACTGATAGACGTCCCGCTTTTTCATTCCCCGGTCCTTCGCCACCAGCTTCATCGCTTCCTTCCGGTCGATCCCCTGATCCTCGTACCGCTTCATATGCTCTTCGATGGAAATCTGATCCCAGGCGGCCTGGGCTTCCGCCTCCAGTTCTTTCCGGCTTCTTCCCTCCAGAACCAGCACGCATTCCCCTCTCGGCTCCGTCTCCCGGTAGTGCTCCACCGCCTCCTGCAATGTCGTCAGAAAGGCCGTCTCATGCTTCTTTGTCAGTTCCCGGCACACAGTCAGCCTGCGGTTTCCCAGGGTTTCCAGGAGCTCCTCCAACGTCCGCACCAGACGGTGGGGCGCCTCGTAAATCAGGATGGTTCTGGTCTCCGTCTGCAGCTCCTTCAGAATCTGCTGCCGCTCCTTCTTTTCCGCAGGCAGAAACGCCTCAAAACAGAATCTCCTGGTAGAAAGGCCGGACAGGGTCAGTGCAGTCACACAGGCGCAGGCCCCCGGCAGAGACGTCACTTCCACGCCGGCTTCATAGGCCATCTTTACCAGTTCTTCTCCCGGGTCGGAAATTCCCGGCATCCCCGCATCGGTGATCAGCGCGATATTCTTTCCCTCCTGCAGCTGTCCGATCAGATACCGGCCCTTGTCGATTTTATTATATTCATGATAGCTGGTCATCGGCGTATGAATCTCAAAATGATTCAGCAGCCGGATACTGTTTCTCGTATCCTCGGCAGCAATCAGATCCACTTCCTTCAGGGTCCGGATGACCCGGAAGGTCATATCCTCCAGATTTCCGATGGGCGTCGCACACAGATACAGTTTTCCCGCCATAGCTTCCTCCTGTTTTTCTTTCATATTCGGCGGCTATCTCCCGTCGCCGTAAAGGATCCGGATATCTTCCGTGTAAACGCCGGGTTTCTCATATACGATCAGCGGCTTTTCCACAGTGATCCGGGGCTTTCCGCCTCTGACCGCCTCCAGCAGAACCAGGTTCGGCTCCTTGTCCGCGAACGGACAGACCAGCTGCATCCGCTTCGGCTCCAGCTGATACTGCTTCAGGACGAAGATAATCTCTGCCAGACGGAACGGACGATGTACCAGGTAAAACCGCCCTCCCGGCCTCAGAACCCTCGCCGCCGCCTTTACAATATCCTCAAAGCTGCAAAGCACCTCGTGCCTGGCGATCATCTTCGCCCGGTTCACGTTGGTCAGTCCGTGGTTTCCGGTCATATACGGCGGATTGCAGGTGACAACGTCAAAGGAAGAAGCCGAAAAGTATTCCTCCGACCGGCAGACATCGCCTTCCACGATCTCAATCCATTCCTCCAGATGATTATATTTCACACTTCTCATGGCCATATCCGCACTCTCATGCTGAATCTCCAGACCGGTGAAATGCTGTCCCCGGGTCTTCGCCTTGAGAAGAATCGGCACAATGCCGGACCCGGTACAGAAATCCAGCGCCCGTTCCCCTTCCTTCACCCTTGCATAGGAAGCCAGCAATACCGCGTCAATTCCATAGCAGAACTGCTCCGGATTCTGTATCATCCAGTAACCGTTCTGCAGATCATCCAGCCGCTCCCCCGTCCGGATCAGTTCTTCTCTCTGTCTTTTTTCTTCGTTATTCTCTGTCTTCATCTGCTTTCCTCCATCACACAAAAAAACGAAAAAGCCGCAAGACAGATTCTCCTCTCTGCCGCCGGAACCGCCCGGCAGCAGAATAAGAGCAGCGTTCTGTTCTGCGGCAGTCAGTCACAGGAACCGATACAGATCCCCTTCTCACTCTTCCAGCTTTTCCAGTTCTTTTTTCTCTTCTGCGGAAAGCTGATCTTCTGCTTTCTTTTCCTTTTTCCTGTCTTTTCCTTTTTCCTTTTTATGCTTTGGCCGGAATTTCAATTCGCTGACCGGATATTCACGGATCTCCTTTTCATCATCGACGTCCACCAGAACTTTGACCAGCTGACGAAGCACATTGACCGACGTCACCTCGCCCTTCAGATTCTCCGGCGTCGTCACGGAATCTCCCACGCCCGGAAGCTTCCGGTTCAGATACTCATAGGTTTCCTGCTCATTTTTCAGACAGCACATGAGACGGCCGCATACTCCTGAGATTTTCGTCGGATTCAGAGACAGATTCTGTTCTTTGGCCATTTTGATGGAAACCGGCGCAAACTCAGACAGATACGTGTGGCAGCACAGCGCCCGCCCGCAGATTCCCATTCCTCCGAGAATCTTTGTCTCATCCCTGACTCCGATCTGCCGCAGCTCAATTCTCGTCTTGAATACTGCAGCCAGATCCTTTACCAGCTCGCGGAAATCGATTCTCCCGTCTGCCGTGAAATAAAAAAGCACTTTGTTATTGTCGAAGGTGTACTCTGCGTCGATCAGCTTCATCTCCAGCTCATGCTCGCGGATCTTCTTCTGGCAGATCTCAAAGGCTTCCCTTTCCTTCCTGCGGTTGGATTCCTCTCTGGCGTCGTCTTTCGGCGTCGCCAGCCGGATCACTTCCTTCAGGGGCTGGATTACTTTCTCATCCTCCACTTCTTTCGGTCCGAGAACCACATGTCCGTATTCCACGCCTCTGGCTGTCTCTACAATCACATGATCGCCCACACATATGTCAAAATTCTTCGGTGAAAAATAATATACTTTTCCCACATTGCGGAAACGCACTCCGATAATTTTTATCATTCTTAATTCTCCTTGATCGTGAGGAACAGAAGCTCCATCGTCAGCTCAAAATTAACATTAGCCCTCAGACGTACTCCCGCTGTCTGTATCGCATCAATAATACGCTCCAGACCCTCATATGAACTTTTCTGGGCCCGCTCACGAATCGCGTTGAGTTCCTGTTTGAACACCAGGGAATCGACTTCTCTCGTGGCCTTAAACAAAAGGACATCGCGGAACCACATGGAAAAAATATCCAGATAATCCTGAATATTGTCTTTCTCAGCAGTCATCCCTTTGATCGCCTCAACCAGCTCGTAAAGCTGCATATTCTGCGCATACTTCACCAGTCTCAGCGCCTGTTCCATCACATCCCCGTACTCCTCCGAGGATGCGATTCTGATCGCCTTTCCGATATTTCCCTGTGCAAAAGATGCATCCACCTCCGCCTGATAATCCGGAATATGCATCCTCTCCATCAGATAACTTTTTACCAGGTTATCACTGACCGGTTTTAAATTTAAAATAACACATCGGGAAGAAATCGTCGGAAGAAGAGAATCAGGATTGTCCGCAAGCAGAAGAATAATCGCGTAAACCGGAGGCTCCTCGATCGTTTTCAGCAGAGCGTTCTGCGCCTGCAGCGTCATCTTCTGTGCATCGTTGATGATATAGATCTTATAACGGCTCTCATAAGGGCGGATCGCAACATCGTCGATCAGCTGCTGTCTGATTTCCTCGATCCCGATGGAATTCGGTTTTTCGTGGGTAACGTTAATGATATCCGGGTGATTCTTACTGAGTGCTTTTTTGCAGGACGTACACTGCATACATGGCTCGATTCCCTGTGTCTCGCACTGAAGCGTCATCGCAAACAAAGAAGCAAGCAGCTTCTTCCCGGAACCATGCTCCCCGCCGAAAATATAGGCGTGGGATACCTTGTTCATTTTTATTGCATTCTGAAGATGGGAGATAATATCCTCGTGACCTGCCACATCTTTAAATCCCTGCATACTCATCACCTCCTGCCCGATGATATCCATTATATCATAATTTTTTTACTTGTTCCACAAAATTCTGAATTTCGGAAATACACTCCTCAAGAGTTCCATTATTATAAAATCTTCTCCTGATTCCGGCTTTCTCAATCTTTTCTTCTGAAAAATCCTCGCAGTCTGCCAGAAAACGACGGCACATCTCCGCGTACTTCGGCTGTTCCTGTTTCCTCTCCCGCTTCAGCGCCCGCTCCAGGCGGATTCCGTCTTCCACCTCCACATACAGAGGACACATGTGCTCCTCCCCGTAATAGGCCTTCAGCTTTTCATAGGATTCCAGCGTACCGATCCCAAGATAATCGTTTTTTTCCAATGAGATCTGTCCGTCGTCAGCAGTAAAATAATACCACGGACCGTGTACCGTCCGGTACATCCGTTCTTCGATAATCTTATGCTCCCTGCGCAGCTCCTCCAGCTTTGTTTCGTCGGTAAAAAAGTATGCGCTTCCGTCCTGCTCTCCCTTTCGGATCGGACGCGTCGTATAAAGAATCAGCGGATGCAGCTCCAGCTCTTCCTGTCTCTCCAGATATTCGTAAATGTGATCCTTCCCGGATGCACTCTTTCCCATCAGATAAAATATTTTCCCCATCCTCTTATTACAGTCCTCATTTTTTTCAGGCCTTGAACCGGTATCCGACGCCCCAGATCGTCTCGATATACTGCGGCTTCGCCGTGTTGAACTCGATCTTTTCCCGGATCTTTTTAATATGCACGGTAACAGTTGCAATGTCTCCGATGGATTCCATATCCCAGATCTCCCGGAACAGTTCTTCTTTCGTAAACACATGGTTGGGGTTTTCCGCAAGGAACGTCAGCAGATCGAACTCTTTCGTCGTAAACTGCTTCTCCTCTCCGTTCACCCAGACTCTGCGGGCCGTCTTGTCAATTTTGATTCCGCGGATTTCAATGACATCGTTTGTCTTCTGGCCGCTGCCGATCAGCCGGTCGTACCGGGCCAGATGTGCCTTTACCCTCGCCACCATCTCGCTGGGAGAAAACGGCTTGGTAATATAATCGTCGGCTCCAAGTCCGAGCCCGCGGATTTTGTCGATATCATCCTTCTTTGCCGACACCATGATGATCGGCATATTCTTCTTTTCCCTTACCTGACGGCAGATTTCAAATCCGTCCACCTCCGGCAGCATCAGATCCAGAATCAGCAGATCGTAGTCTTCGTTGAGCGCCTTGTCCAGTCCTGTATCTCCACGATTCTCAATTTCCACCTCAAATCCGGAAAGCTCCAGGTAATCTTTTTCCAGATCCGCAATGGCCTCTTCATCTTCAACGATCAGTATTTTGCTCATTAATCGGTACCTCCTGATATTTTCTAAGTACAAAGTACATGGTTGTTCCCACGCCTTCCTTGCTGGTTGCCCACACCTTTCCTCCGTGATCTTCCAGAATCTTCTTTACAATGGAAAGGCCGATTCCGCTTCCCCCTCTGGTGGAATTCCGGGAAGCGTCCGTGCGGTAGAAACGGTCAAAAATCTTTACCAGATCTTTGTTGGCAATTCCCTTGCCGTTATCCTCAATCTCCACCTGAACAAAATCTCCCACGTCCCTCAGACGGATGTTGATGACCTTGTGTGGTTTGTCCATATATTTGATGGAATTGCTGACAATATTGTTGATGACCCTCT
This sequence comes from Candidatus Fusicatenibacter intestinigallinarum, assembly GCA_019119555.1. Classification (GTDB taxonomy): domain Bacteria; phylum Bacillota; class Clostridia; order Lachnospirales; family Lachnospiraceae; genus Fusicatenibacter; species Fusicatenibacter intestinigallinarum. The sequence continues at coordinate 24,967 of DWWU01000040.1, forward strand.
TCAGCTGCTCGGCATCCGCGATCACCACCGGATCATCCTGAAGATAATTAAAATAGGTCAGATCCACTCCCTGCGCTTCCAGATCAAGACTCAGTTCCTCCACGCAGTCCTCAAAATAGTCCGCAATGGGAATCTTCGCAAAAGTATACGGGATCCTGTTGGTATCGATCTTGGAATAGAAAGTCAGTTCGTTGATCAGACGATCCATCTCATTTGCCTTGTTATAAATCGTCCGGATGTATTTGTCCATCTTCTCAGGCGTATTGGCAACGCCGTCCATAATTCCCTCCACATACCCTTTGACTGCGGTGATCGGGGTTTTCAGGTCATGGGAGATATTGCTGATCAGCTCCTTGTTCTCCTTGTCGAACTCAACTTTTTCCTCCGCGTTTTCTTTCAGACGGATGCGCATCTCGTCAAAGTCCTCGCACAGATCGTTGATCTCCTTGACGCTGCTTCCTTCCACCGTAAAATCCAGATTTCCTTCTTTGATATTCTGGGTCGCCTTTTTCAGCTGTTCCAGCGGAGAAACCACTCCCCGGTAGAGCCAGAAGCTGAGTGCAAAACTGGTGAACACAAGAATCAGAATGATGGCCAGAAGCATTTCCTGCCACATGATCCTCATCTGAGGAAAAATCTGATCTGTCCGCGTTACAATAAATATACTCCCGTCGCTTCCGTCTGAGAACGTAAAATCCACCTGCTTGACCATCTCCTGCTCGTCGCTGTGGAAATAAATACCGCTCTCCGTCTCAGCGTCGGAATCCACGTAATCCGGCAGCGTATCCAGCAGTTCCTCATCCTTTACGGAATCAGAACCGTTAAAAAAGATCCTGTCGTCTTTTCTCACCGCAAGAAAAGACGAATCTTTCACAAGCTTCGCGTTCAGATTGGAAAGATACTCCGTGTTTTCCAGGTCCGCCGAGCCGTTCTGCGCTTTCAGATACAGCTCTTTATATTCTCTGGATGTCAGGGCATCCAGCATCAATGTGTTATTGGAAAGCATTTCATATGTGGGGTTTTCAATTCCGTACTGTTCGCCGATTGCTCTGACTTTGTACTGAGAAAAGAGATAAAACGTGACGCCGCAGAGGATAATCGGCACAAAAATTGTAACGAAGAAGGAAATAATCACCCTTGTTCTCAATTTCATTGTTCTGTTATGTCGATTCATACTGTTTTCCGTCCTGCCTTCCTCTGACTTATAAAAGGCAGTAACAGTTCAGTCAGATGAACTGTTACAAAAAGTAACTGCAAAAACTGTAAATGCCTTAATGCCTTTTATTCTAATTATAGCATACACGTTTCTTTTTTTCCCGTTAAGTTACCGGTATATTTATAAATTTTCTATAAAAGGAAACAAAAAACAGCCGGGGGAGAGCGCTGCGGATGCGTCCCTGACACATCCACAGCCTTTTCCTCAGCTGTTCCATTTATTTTCTGATCTGAACCTGCATCGAAACCTCCCGAACTTCCGGTCTGAGATCTCTTTGTTCCTCCATGTCAAACACCGGAGCGCCGTCGATTCCGAAGTGTACCCTGTGAATTCCCGAGCATCGAAGATGTCCGTCGATGGAGGTTTCCCCATGATATGCCACCATCAGGTTTCCCTCCGGATCGGTAAAGAACGAATTGTGTCCCGGTCCGTATACTCCCTTCACGGAATAATGCGAGAGGACAGGAGTCTTCGTCTTTCTCCAGGACTCCGGACGCAAAAGATCCGCGCCGGAATCCGCCTCCAGGATACCGACCGTGTACGTGTAGCCGTTGGCCGCTCCTCCGGAGTACGCGAGATATACCGTATCGTCTGCCGTGAACGTGTAGGGTCCTTCGTTGTTGATCGTACCCTCCAGATTCTCCCATCCGTAAAGAGGTCTGGACAGCAGCACCGGATCACTCTTTAACCTCCACGGAGTGTTCTCGTCAACCTCCGCGAGATACAGCATGGAACCTGTATCCGACGCTTTGCCGATGTTTTCCCGGTAAGACCAGATCATGTAGGAGCGCTCCCGGTCCTTCAGGTACGTCATATCGAGCGTGATGCCTTTGTCGGCAAGCCATGAGCCATCCTTTTTCTGTATCCGAAGCGGCTCTTCCCAGTCCTCCGCCTTCAGAGGATCACCGTCCCGCTTCAATCTCATCAGATGACTCTGCGGTCCCCACACTTCTCCTCCGACCGCGAACAGGATATAGAGTCTTCCGCCGATGAGATGAAATTCCGGCGCCCAGAACGTCTGCACAAATCCTTTTTCCCGGTTAAAATCCAGAATCAGATGCTGCCGGCAGTTTTCCCGGAAGAGCTGCTCCGGCTCCTGTGCCCTGCGCACATAAATTCCCACATCTTCCGTATTGTCATTCGTCGAGATAAAGTAATAGCTTCCCTTCCACGGAAAAATCACAGGATCGGCATAGCCCTTCGCAAGCGGAAACGGATACCGTCTTTCCACCACCGTTCCACGCACGGTGTGCGGGCCGGGTGTCGAAAGCTTCGCTTCCTCCAACTCCCAGCAAACCTTTTTTCTCACTGCGGATCCGTCAGAATAAAAGGCTACCGCGTCGATTCCCTGCAGTTCCTCCAAAGAGGATACCGTGATCCTTTGCGGAACCTGCACGCCGACATTCTCACATCTTTTCCATTTCCGAATGGCGCGGCTTCCCGTCAGCCAATCCGTTTCCACCGCATTGCCGCACTCGGCAGCTTCTATCCCGTAATACGTTCTCCCACTGTCCGTCAGCGGCTCCGGGCAGCAGCTTTGTCCCTCAATGTTCCGCTCCAGATCTTCCGTCCATGCGCCGCGGGAGACTCCCTCCGCGGTCTTCCACATCAGACGGTATCTGTTCGTCTCTTCTTCATACCGGCAGGCGACCTCTTCCACCATCTCCGCCGGAGACAGTGACAGCATCTCTTTTTCTTCAAAATGGATAAAATCCCGCGTGGTCCAGAACAGCACCCTGCCTCTGCTCGCCTCATCCGCTTCCCCATGCTCTTTCGTCCGCACAGCCAGAATTCCGAAGCCTCCGCCCTTCATCGGAAAGAGAAAAGGATGCTTCAGACTCTTCGTCTGTATTGTATTGTCCGCTCCGATCTCTCCCTTTGCGAAAAGCATCCCGTAATTATCGTTCATCGGGTAAAAGGATTTTCCGTCCCGGCTCCATGCAAAATGAATGCTGTATGCGAGTCCGTCCGGATAACAACCCTCCTGCGGATGTCTTGTGTAAACGAGTATCTCTGTTTTTTCTTTTCTGTAAATACCTTCCATGTTCTCTCAATCCTCCTTTTTCCGTTATCCCTTCACAGCTCCTATCATGACGCCTTTTTCAAAGTATTTCTGTATAAACGGGTAAATACATAATACCGGCAGCGTTGAAACAATGATCACTCCGAACTTGATCTGATCCGCGTACTGCTGCGCGTACCCGGATGCGCCCCCTCCGGTCACTCCCGCCATCGCCTGATTAGAGAGAAGAATATTTCTCAGAATAATCTGCAGCGGCTGATAACTGTCCGTATTGATATACAAAAGCGGATTGAAAAAGTCGTTCCAGTGTCCCACCAGATAATACAGGGTGATGACGGCGATAACCGCCTTTGACAGCGGAATGACAATCGAGCGAAAATACCGGAAGTGAGAACATCCGTCCAGACAGGCCGCCTCATACAGTTCATCCGGAATGGAGTTTTCAAAAAAGGTTCTCGTAATGATCAGATTGTAAACATTGACCGCTCCCATAAGAATTAAAATCCACGGAGTGTCCAGCAAATGCAAATCCTTTACCAGCATATAAGTCGGAATCATTCCCCCGCTGAAATACATGGTAAATACAAACAGAAACATGACCGGCTTTCTGAGCCGGAACTGTTTTCTGGAAAGTACATACGCGGCCGGAAGCGTTACCGCGAGATTCAGAGCCGTTCCGGCAGCAGTGTAAAGAATTGTATTTTTGTAACCGTTCCAGATCTGTTCATTTTCAAAAATCTGCTGATAGCCATAAAAACTGATCCCTTTCGGAAGAAACAGAACCTGTCCCTGATTCACCAGCGTGGAATCACTGAATGAGGCAATGATGATAAAATACAAAGGATACGCGACTATAAGAAAAGCCGCTGCCGAAAGAAACGCTACCAGGAAATAATAAATTCTGTCAGCAGGATCTGCTTTTTTTCTATGTATTTTTCTATTCACGAGAAGCTCCTCTCTGTCCGATTCGAAGTCGGACAATTTTCTGATTCTGACATTTCTTCATTGTCCAGAAGCTTTTCTGAGACAGCATGTTTTACATCAGGCTGATCTGTGACGTCTTTTTTGCTGTCAGATTGGCAGCCATGAGAAATACAAAATTAATCAGCGTATTGAAAAGTCCCACCGCAGAACCGAAGCTGAACTGGCTTGATTTTACTCCCACATTGAACACGTAAGTGGAAATTACCTCCGACACGGATTTGTTCAGCGAATTCTGCATCAGGAACGTCTTTTCGAATCCCACGCTCAGAATTCCTCCCATATTCATAATCAGCAGGATAATAATGGTCGATTTTAAGGCCGGAAGTTCAATATGCCACACCTGATGCCAACGGTTTGCCCCGTCTACCTTTGCCGCGTCATATAGCTGACCGTCTACCGAGGACAGCGCCGCAATAAAAATAATGCTGTTCCACCCTGCCATCTGCCAGATCCCGGACAGTACATAGACCGGAACGAACGCCGACGGTGTTCCCAGAAAATTGACGCTTTCCGAAAACAGCCCCGTTGCCTTCAGGATATGATCCAGCAAACCTGTGCTCGGAGAAAGCAGAATCTGCAGCATGGCGACCAGAACGACGGTGGAAATAAAATACGGAAGATATACCGTTGTCTGCACGGTCTTTTTCCACCGCTGATTTTTCAGCGAATGGATCACAAGCGCGAGTATGATCGGTATCGGGAATCCACAGATCAATGAAAAAAACGCGATCGTAAAAGTATTTCTCACCGTCGGCCAAAACATGGGGCTGGAAAAATACTGCTCAAAATATTTCATTCCGGCCCATGCGCCTCCGGTCAGTCCCTTGCTGAAGTCGTAATCCCGGAACGCCAATTGAAGGCCATACATCGGGCCGTAGCAGAAAACAGCCACATAGACAACCGCCGGAAGCAGCATAAGCCATAATTGCCAGTTTCTTTTGAAATCAAACCATTTTACAGGCCGATTCTTTGACTTCCTGTGATTCATTCAGAACCCTGCTCCTTTCTTCTTACCGCTGTTTTTCCGATCAGATCCCGGGGTTCTGCCGCCGGAAAGGTCTGCCAGAGGGAGACTGACGTCTCCCGTCTGACAGGGCCATTCATCTGATCCTTCCAAGCGTTTATTTCAGCGTTGTCAGATATTCTTCATACGCCTTCTGGCGAATTTCAAGATTCTGCTTCAGACCTGCATCCAGAACGGACTGCACATAGCTGTCCCATTCCTGATCGATATCGCGGGACGGATCTGTCATCCATGCCGCTGCGGTCTGGTCAACGATGTTGTCCACATTCGCCTGGTTGACTGCCATCGTATTGATGTCTTCCTGCGAATATTTCATAAAGGACTGCGGGTACAGGTTCGTCTTCGGATCAACATATTTCAGGTCGTCCTCATAGACACTCTTCTCCTCCAGCGCGCCGATCATATCCGTACCGAGTTTCAGCTTTTCCTTCATCTCATCGCGAATATAGAACGGGCCGTTATCCGCCATCGTATTGGTCCATTTCCAGGTTCCCGGATCCAGGGCTGTGTCCGCAGGCGGAAGAACCTCATACGTTCCGTCTTCATTCTTCTTGATTCCTTTGTCCTTGTCATTGATTCCCCCGAACAGAACCTGGATACTTACCTCCTCATCATAGAAGGCGTCGATAAATCTCATGGCCGCTTCCTTGTTTTCGCACTTGCTGCTCATAGCCACACGGTTTCCGTGATAGTTTAAGCCGTAAAAGTCATAGGAATAGCTTACATTCGTTACCGAGTCATCCTGCTTGATCTGAGGAATGGCAATGTACTGTGACTTTAATTCATTTCCGAAACGATCCCCGGATTCCCAGGCAAAGGTAAGTCCAACCTTAGCTGTTTTTCCGTCCGATCTGCAGACTGACTGATATTTGGAGTAATCCTGCGTCAATACCTCCTGGCTGATACATCCTTCCTGATACAAATCCCTCAAAAACTTTATAAAATCACGGTATCTCTCATCGACAAAGCAATTTTTTACCTCTGCGTCTTCCGCAAAGTATCCGTAGGGCGCACGGTCGGTAAGCTGAATACCGGTTCCGCCGAGCAGATTGAGAATGTCTGCTCCTCCGCTGCGGCTTACGAAATCATTCATAAAAGTCATCGGAATCTCATCCGTCGGATCTCCGTTTCCATTCGGGTCCTGATCCCGGAAGGCAATCAGAACCTCCTTCAGCTCCTCCCAGGTCGTCGGAACCTCCAGATTCAGATTATCCAGCCATGTCTTATTGATCAACATGCTTCCGCTCACCTTCGGCCACACCGCCTGATAGGACGGTACTCCGTAAATTTCTCCGTTCTCGGTTTGCGCAAGGGTCTTCGTCTCCGGATGTTCCTCAAACATTTCCTTGATGTTCGGCGCATTTTCTTCAATCAAAGGCTCCAGATTTTCGAACAGTCCCTGATACTGCACATAATCGGAATCCGCCGTCGCGTTAAACAAAAGATCAGGAATCTCCCCGCTTGCGAACATCGCGCTTTTCTTCTGATCCCAGTCCGCGGAAATCTGCTGCCATTCGATTTCCACTCCCGCTTTTTCTTCAATCTCCTTCAGCCATTCGATTTCATCCAGATCTTTCGTCAGACTGTGCTTATTTACCAGAGCCGTCAGTTTTACTTTTCCGTTCTCCTGTCCTTCCTGGCTGCTTTCCGTTGTTTTTGTTTCCCCTCCGCAGGCTCCCAGACTTCCGGCAGCCAATACAGCGGCCAGCAGGGCGGCAATCACTTTTTTCTTCATAAGTAAGTTCTCCTTCTCACGTTAAACTCTTGAATACCAAACACGAACTGATCAGCTTCGTTGCCTTCAGTATACCTTTTTCCTGCCGTTTTACAACGCCGGGTTCTGGAACAACCATCGTCATTTAAAACAAACATCTCTCAATGGAACAGAACGGCCTCTTCCTTCCCTTTTTTACCGGGCAAATCCTTCTGTCGGATAGTCCGAAAAACTTCCTGATAAAAGAAAAAAGCAAATACCTCTCAGAAAACAAAAGGTATCTGCCTTTTATTGTTCTTTTTCCGCCCGGATTTATTTCGTGTCTGATGGAGCGTGTTCTTCTTTTCCAGGAAGAACTTCCTCCTCCTGTTTGCCATAGTTTCGGTATCTGCTGGGCGTAATCCCGGCATACTTTTTAAATGCTTCCGTAAATGCCGGAGTGCTCAGATATCCCAGCTTCTTTGAAACCTCGCTTACTGTCTCGCCTTTCTGAAGCATCTCTTCTGCTTTTTGCATTTTCCATTCCTCAATAAAGGCGGAAAGCGTCTGTCCCGTTGATTTTTTAAATTGATGGCCCAGATTGGAAGCGGACGTGCCGAAATCCGAGGCCATCGCCTTGATTGTAAAATCAGGAGACGCCCCATGCTCTTCAATATACTTTAAAATTGTATGCATATTTCTGGTGAGCGCTTTTTTTCGCGCGGGCTGCCCGCTTTTTCCGAGACGTTTTTCCATCCACTCTCCGACCAGCCGGTCCACCTCCTGTTCCTCGAGGTTTCCAAGCCTTCCCAGAATCTCGTTCGCCTCCTGCCCCCAGAAAACGTTCGCCGCCGACGCCAGGATCGTCCCCTTTACGATACTGCTGTAGGTCTTCATGTTTCCGTTCAATATGGAAACGGCAAATTTTGCTTTTTCCAGATTTTCATTTTTTACGGCGGAATCCAGAAACTGCAGTTCCAAAACAGGATATTCCTTTTTCCGTACCTCGTCCGGAGTCTTTGGAACCTCGGAAATGGAGCGGTACGCATACGGAATATTTATGATTCCGTCCACCACCTCGCTGACACTCACCTCATTTTGTGTCTGCAGACGTTCCAGCGTCCTCTTCAATTCATCCTCCGTCCAGTCGGAGCCCAGCAGATACAGCGTTTTCGTTTCACTTACCTCCATAGAATAAAGGTCGTTCTCATTTCCGGCGCTGTCCTCCTCCACCTCAAACATCTCCCGCAGCGTACTGAACGGACAGCTCTGTTCTGCCAGAAGACAGACATACCGCTTCCGGTTCTGGTTGATGCCTGCCTTCAGACACTTTTCCGCGGTTTTGTGTTCTTCCAGTTTTTCACGGCTGAAAAGATAATAAAGTCCCTTCTCCATTTTCATATTCCGGTTTTCCTGCTTCAGTGCTTCCTGAGAGCTGGTCAGATCCTCCAGCATAAAATTAATATACTGAAATTCTGCTGTCAGCGTATTTCTCTTCGGCTCTGTCTGAGGAAAACGTTTCAGGATTTCTCTGATCGGCTCATAATTTTTCCGTGTATAATACAAAAGCATCTGGAGGCTTATAATCAGGATGAAAAAGGTTGTTCCTGTCTGTGTCACGATCTCCGGCATAATGCACTGAAACATATACTCCCGGTCCATCGTAAAAAACGTCTTCAGGCTTGCCGTCCTGCAGATATCGCCGTCCTTTCCTTCATTGTCCGCAGTCTCTTTCTCTCCCGAACGATAAATCGGAGCGTCATTATAAAAAATTGTATAGGAGACGCCCTTTGCCGTCTCCCACAGATTGGACATCACCTTGTCAGAAACAGTAAAAATCATAAAGGACCGAGGAAGATTCCCTTCTCCCATTTCCAGCGGAACGGCAAAGATGATTCCTCCCGCTTCCGCCACATGGCCGGCGCGGAAGGCCCTGATCTGGCTTCCGGGCTGCATAAGAAGCTCCTTTCCTTCCTGGCAGGCTTCCAGCGTGATATCCGGATAATTTCCTGTTTTTCCTTCTTCCCATCCGAAGTATTCCCCGGAGGTTTTCTGACTGCTGTATGTATACACTTTGTCCTGTTCTCTGTTATAATAGCTCACCGAATCAAAAAACGCGGTCCACACCGTGTCTTGCTGCAGCGCCCTCGTAATCTCATAAAATGCATCCGAAAAATGCTTCGTCTCCAGATAATGCGTCTGAAACCTCTCGTCGGTCCTTCGCAGATCGGTCAGACGGAACATCGGAGATAAGTTGGTATCCAGCAGTTCCAGTTTCTGCTCGGATTCCAGTTCAAAACTCTGCCGCATGGTGCGGACGCTTTTTTCAAAGAGCAGCAGATAATTCACCACCGATATCACCAACACCGGTATCATCAAAAGCATACCGAGAAACACCGTATTCTTTTTGTATGAGTCGCAATGCTTCAAAAGCTTCATCTTGTCCCTTCCTCCTGCCTGTGAGAACGTTTGTTCCATCTGAACATTATGCCAGAAACTCCCCGCTTACCCGAAAAAGTTATATATACAGTATAGTATATCTTATATATTCCGTCCAATGCATTTTTCATTTTCACGCTTTTTATTGTCTATTTTACTCAATTTTTCTTTGTGTAAGTGCATATCACGCAAAATTTCTCCGCTTCAGCAGGGTGTTTCCGTTTTCTGGAGAATACCACACCCCGTAAAAAAGCCCGCCGGACGAACCACTTACGGTTCTCTCCGACAGGCTTTTTTCAAAGCTTTCACACTTTACCTCTTCCGCTCTTTTTTCTCTTCCCGGCGGAAACGCCGGATGTTTCCCGATTACAGATATTTCTTCAGTTCTTCCGCCTTGTCGAGCTTCTCCCACGGCAGATCCAGATCGTTGCGTCCGAAATGGCCGTAAGCCGCGGTCTGTTTGTAGATCGGACGGCGAAGATCAAGCATTTTGATAATTCCCGCCGGACGGAGATCAAAGTTATCGCGGACAATCTGCGTCAGCTCGTTGTCGGAAAGCTTTCCGGTACCGTAGCTGTCGATCATGATGGAAGTAGGCTGTGCAACGCCGATCGCATAGGAAAGCTGTACCTCGCATTTGTCTGCCAACCCTGCAGCGACAATATTTTTCGCCACATAACGTGCCGCATAGGCTGCGGAACGGTCAACTTTTGTGCAGTCCTTTCCAGAAAATGCTCCGCCGCCGTGACGGGCATATCCGCCGTAGCTGTCCACGATAATTTTACGTCCGGTCAGACCTGCGTCTCCATGAGGTCCGCCGATGACAAAACGTCCGGTCGGATTGATGAAGAATTTCGTGTCTTCATCCACCATCTCTGCAGGAAGGATTTCGTCGAACACATATTTTCTGATATCCTTGTGAATCTGTTCCTGACTCACATCCGGATCATGCTGGGTGGAAAGCACTACCGCATCCAGGCGCACCGGTTTTCCGTTCTCGTCATACTCTACGGTTACCTGTGTTTTTCCGTCCGGACGCAGATAAGGCAGTGTTCCGTCTTTGCGTACCTTTGTCAGCTGGCGTGCCAGCTTGTGTGCCAGGGCAATGGGATACGGCATGAATTCTTCCGTCTCATTGCTTGCGTAGCCAAACATCATTCCCTGATCTCCGGCTCCGATTGCCTCGATTTCTTCGTCGGACATATTGCTCTCTTTCGCTTCCAACGCTTTGTCCACACCCATAGCGATATCCGGAGACTGTTTATCCAGAGCAATCACCACCGCACAGGTGTCTGCATCGAATCCGTATTTTGCACGGTCGTAACCGATTTCACGGATGGTATCGCGGATAATCTGCTGAAAATCCACATGCGCTTTGGATGTGATTTCTCCAAGCACCATCACATATCCTGTGGTTGTACAGGTTTCGCATGCAACGCGGCTCATCGGATCCTGCTCAAGAAGAGCGTCCAGGATCGCATCGGAAATCTGATCACAGATTTTATCCGGATGACCTTCAGTAACAGATTCAGAAGTAAACAATCTTTTTTCCATTCTTTTGTCCTTTCTTTTTTGTTGCTTTTCCATCACAGATTTTTTGAAAAACCAAGAGTCCCGCTCGCGGAACTCTCGCGCCGAGCGCGGTCGCCTCAGCGACAAATTTCTGCTCCGCGCGAGTGCGCATCCCGCGGAGCGTTTTTATATAACAGGAAACGCAGTTTCTTGTTATATAAGAAAAGCCCGCCAGAAAGCGGACCTGATGAATTACTCTTCAAATCCTCTTATTGTTCGAAATCTTCGCTCAGGCTGGCACCTTCCCGGATCGGGGGTTGCCGTGGTTTCACAGATCCTATGTATCTCCGCCACTCTGAATAAGAGAAAAGCAAGTACTGTATAAAATTTATGTTGTCAGCAGCAACCGTTCATTCAGCGGAACTGTAACGAGTAATCACTGTCAACATTACATACTGTATAGCAAAAAAACTCCCGCGTCAAGAGGTTTTACAAAAAAATGTATCAGAAAAACGTAACCGTTGTTCTGGCTGAACTGTTACAGAAAAACCGCACTTCCTGCAGAAGCGCGGTTTCCCTGTGTGTGATGATTTATGGCTGCAGTTCAGCCAGGTCTGCCTTTCGGCGTTCTTACGCCTCCGGAAGGTGCCACTCCCAGTTGCGTACTTCTTCCAAATCCTGACCATACTCTGCAATGTACTGCTTGTGCTCGATCAGCTTGTCGTTCATCTTCTGGATAAGATGCGCTCCCTTGTTGCCCAGCTGCGGCAGATGCATGATAACATCTTTTACCAGATTGAAACGGTCAATCTCATTCTGTACACGCATATCGAACGGAGTGGTAATCGTACCTTCCTCCTGATATCCGTGAACGGACAGATTGCGGTTATGACGCTCATAGGTCAGCTCATGGATCAGCGTCGGATAGCCGTGGAATGCGAAGATAATCGGTTTGTCTGTTGTAAACAGCGCATCGTACTCACGGTCGCTTAAGCCGTGCGGATGTTTGCTGTCAGATTCCAGTTTGAACAGGTCGACAACATTGATGACACGGATCTTCAGCTGCGGCATTTCCTCGCGCAGAATCGTAACCGCTGCCATAACCTCCAGCGTCGGGGTGTCTCCGCAGGCCGCCAGCACAACGTCTGGCTCTTCTCCTGCATCGTTGCTTGCCCAATCCCAGATACTGATACCCTGTGTGCAGTGTTTTACCGCCTGCTCCATGGTCAGCCACTGGATGCTCGGATGTTTGGACGCCACGATCGCATTGACATAGTTCTTGCTCTTGATGCAGTGATCAAAGCAGGACAGCAGACAGTTCGTATCCGGCGGAAGGTACATGCGGACAACGTCTGCTTTCTTGTTTGCGATATGATCCAGGAATCCCGGATCCTGATGAGTGAATCCATTGTGGTCCTGCTGCCATACGTTGGAAGTCAGGATGAAGTTCAGGGATGCGATCGGCTGTCTCCAGGAGAGCTGGTTGCAGACCTTCAGCCATTTCGCGTGCTGCGCCGCCATAGAGTCTACGATACGGATAAATGCCTCGTAGCTTGCGAAGAATCCATGACGTCCGGTCAGCAGGTAGCCTTCCAGCCATCCCTCGCACATATGCTCGCTCAGCATACCATCCATGATACGTCCGTCTCTCGCCAGGCACTCATCATTCTCAACCATATCGGCATTCCAGTCGCGGTTAGTCGCCTCGAATGCACGGTACAGACGGTTGGACATGGACTCATCCGGCCCGAAGATACGGAAATTCTTGTTCTCCTCATTCAGGCGGAAGATATCGCGTACATATCCTCCAAGCTCGATCATATCCTGTGCTTTTGTCTTTCCTGCCTCTACCTGAATTCCGTAATCACGGAAATCCGGCAGACGCAGATCTTTCAGAAGCAGACCGCCGTTTGCATGGGGATTTGCTCCCATACGGGCATTTCCCTTCGGAGTCAGCTCTGCGATTTCCGGTTTCAGACGTCCGTTCTCGTCAAACAGTTCTTCCGGACGGTAGCTTTCCAGCCACTCCTTCAGCTGTTCCAGATGCTCCGGTTTTTCCATTGTCATCGGAACCTGATGCGCACGGAAAGTTCCCTCGATCTGCTGTCCGTCCACAACCTTCGGACCGGTCCATCCCTTCGGTGTGCGCAGAACAATCATCGGCCATACCGGTCTTTCCGGATCGTTGTTCTCTCTTGCATTTTTCTGGATGGCCTTGATCTCCTCGATGACAGTGTCCATGGTCTCCGCCATCTTGCGGTGCATGGTCATCGGGTCGTCGCCCTCTACGAAATACGGTTTCCATCCGCAGCCCTTGAAGAAAGCTTCCACCTCTTCATGAGAAATACGGGAGAAGATGGTCGGGTTGCTGATCTTATATCCGTTCAGATCCAGGATCGGCAGAACCGCACCGTCGCTGATCGGATTCAGGAATTTATTGGAATGCCAGGAAGTAGCCAGAGGTCCGGTCTCGGATTCACCATCGCCAACCACTGTCACTGCGATCAGATCCGGGTTGTCAAACACAGCGCCGAATGCGTGTGCGATGGAGTAACCCAGCTCGCCACCTTCGTTGATGGAACCCGGTGTCTCCGGCGCACAGTGACTCGGAACTCCGCACGGGAATGAGAACTGCTTGAACATCTTCTTCATTCCTTCGGTGTCCTGACTGATGTTCGGATATACCTCGCTGTAGGAGCCCTCCAGATAGGTATTTGCGATCTGGAAGTTTCCGCCGTGTCCCGGACCGGAAATGTAAATCATATCCAGGTCATAACGTTTGATCACACGGTTGCAGTGCGTCCAGACGAAGTTCTGCCCCGGAACAGTTCCCCAGTGTCCTACGATTTTTTTCTTTACATGATCCATCGTCAGCGGCTCGCGCAGCAGCGGATTATCTAACAGATACAGCTGGCCGGCAGACAGATAGTTGGCTGCGCGCCAGTAAGCATCCATCTTTTGCAGCAGTTCATCAGATAATGGCTGCTTCTCAAGACAAGTTGTTGATTCGCTCATATGAGACTCCTTTCGCATCGTTCGGTCTTTTTTTAACGATCTTATCATATAACTTGTCAGGGTCGGAGACAACTTGTTTTTTGCTATTTTCTCACTAATTATTGCTCTTGACTATTCTTTCACGGCGCCAAGCATGATTCCGCTGATGAAATATTTCTGGAGGAAAGGATATACCAGAAGCATCGGAATCATCGCGATGAAAACCTTTGCGGCGTTCAGGGATTTATTAGACAGCTGGTCCATCTTTTCGATCTGATCCATCGACAGATTGGTTGTCTGAATATTTACAACCATCTGTTTTATGTAAGTCTGCAGAGGATAGTGAGACTCGTTGCTGGAAAGCACAAGCCCCTGGAAATATTCATTCCAGTAGCCTACACTGGTAAACAGAACCAGTGTGGCAAGAATCGGAACGGAACATGGAATCACCACCCTGAAAAGAATGGTCCAGACCCCTGCGCCGTCGATCTGGGCAGCTTCCATCAGCTCCCTGGGAAGCCCCCGGTAAAAATTGATCAGAAGAATCAGATTGAACACCGGAACTCCTCCGCACAGGATCAGCCCGATCATGCTGTCGATCATCCCATAATTTACCATCGTGATATACCAGGGAATCGTGCCTCCGTTGAAAAGCATACAGAAGACAACGATCCACATGATGACGTTTTTAGGACGGTATTCGCTGGACGGCTTGGACAGCGGATAGGCGAATACTGCCAGAATCAGAATCGTCACGATGGTTCCGAGCACGGTCCTCTCCGCGGAGATCAGGAAGGATTTGAAAAACTGTATATCTCCCATGATTTCCTGGTAGGAAGCCAGGGAAAATCCTATGGGGTATATGGTTACCATACCGGAATTCGCCGCCGCTTTGTCGGAAATGGAAAGACAAAAGGTATACCACAGCGGATAGAGACAGCTGAGCGTCAGCACAATCATGAGGATTGTGTTGAATGCGTTAAAAACTCTGCTTCCTAATGACTTGCCCTGAATCATATCTGTTCCACTCCTTTCTCAGAAAATCCTGTAGTCCGCCGCTTTATACGCGATCACATACGATATGACAATCAGCAGAAAACTGATCGCTGATTTGAACAGTCCCGCCGCTGTCGCCAGCGAAAACTGTACATTCAGAAGTCCCATCCGGTAAACCCATGTGTCCAGAATATCTCCGGTGGAGTATACCAGCGGGCTGTACAGATTGAAAATCTGGTCGAAACCTGCGTTCAGTACGTTGCCAAGTCCCAGAATTCCCATAACCACGATCGTGCTGACAATGCCCGGCAGTGTGATATACCAGACAGCCTTCAGCCTGCCGCATCCGTCGATTGCCGCCGCCTCGTACAGGTCCGGGCTGATGCCGGTCAGGGCCGCCAGATAAATGACTGCGTTAAATCCGAACTCTTTCCACACATCGGAGAAGATAACAAGCTGCCGGAAACAGCTTTCCTCCGAAAACCATATTTTCCCTTCTATGCCGAACACAGACAGAAGAGAATTGAACACGCCCCGGTATCCGAAAATCTCCAGAAGCACGCTGGCGAGAATTACCCATGACAGGAAATGCGGAAGGTATACGACCGTCTGAACAAATTTTTTGAACCGCAGTTTTCTGACTTCGTTGAGCAGCAGCGCAAATGCCAGAGGGACAACGATGTTGAGAACCAGTTTTGACACTGCGATCACCAGTGTGTTGACAATTACCCTCCGGCTGTCGCTCATGGAAAACAGATACTCAAAATGTTCCAGCCCCACAAATTCCGAGCCCCACAAGCCCTGGGTGGGATTGTAGTCCTCAAAGGCGATGACAATGCCGAACATGGGTACAATATTGAAAAAAAACAGCCACAGCATCCCGATCGCTACCATAATGTTGTAGTGGAGAAACGTTTTCGAATTTCTCTTTTTCGCAAATAGCCGTACGCTTAAACCGGCTGCCGTCTTCATAAGCAAACCTCCTTTTCTGCATATGACATCGGCTGCCTGCAGGACGTTTTCCCGCAGGCAGCCAATGGTACTCTGCCAACCGGATCGTTGCCGTTTTCCGGTCTCTTGCAGATCGTTTCTGCGCGCTTACTGAAGTTCCGCCACTTCCTCCAGGATGTCGCTTCCGCCTTCGTTCATCCAGTTTTCGATAAACTCATCGTATGCGCTGATGTCGGATTTTCCTGTGATGATCTTCATCACCATCTCGTTTTCCATCGACCAGAGGTTCGCCCATCTGCTCTCCATCGTCTCCGTCTGGCTGAAGATACAGCTTCTGACCTCCTTGTCCACTGGAGTTGTGGCATACGGTCTGTCCCCGACCATCAGAGAATACATTCTCTGGAAGTTTCCGAAATTCTCCGTATTGAAATCACTGATTGACAGTTGTTTGCCCGTCTCATATCCCGGAATCGTATCCTTCACCATCGCCACATCGCTGGCCAGAAGCTTATACGCCGTCGATACTCCCTGATAATCTTCCGGAGTCGTGGTTCCGTCCAGAACCTTGATCAACTCCTTATAGGTGTATTCGCATTCATCTGCCGGAGCCATCAGGGTACGTACCGGCCAGAAACTCAACGGCTGTTCGGACACATCAAATTTACTCTCATCTCTCAGAAGTACATTTGCCATGATAATGATCGCCTTGGCAACATCCTCAGAGACATTCTTGTTGATCACACAGTAACCGGTCGTCGCCGATCCGAGTTTTACATTCCATTTGCCGTCATCTGTGAGAATCGGATACGACTGCCAGTTTGCATCCGGATCATTTCTGTAAGCATCACCGATTCCATATCCTATCATCCACCATGCGCCGAAGAACATGCCGACTTTTCCTGAGTTGATCAGCTCGATGGACGAATCTCTGGTTCCCATTTCCGGATCGATATATCCTTTTTCGTACCAGTCTGCAAGGAGTTCCAGCGTCTTGCGGGTTCCGTCGGAATCTGTTCCGTAGGTAACCGTTCCGTCCTCATCTTTCAGGAAAATTCCCGGATAGGCGTCGTTGGCCGAGAACACAGCGTCAAATCCGCAGGTCGTCGTGCCGGTCTCCAGGAAATTGGTATAACTGTTGGTACTTTTATCCGGTCCTGCGATGGGCACCGTGTCCTCGCCAGCCGGCTTCTTTTCTGCAAATACCTTCGCTATATTTTCCACATCTTCCAACGTCTTCGGAGCTTCCAGGCCGTATTCATCCAGCCAGTCCTGACGTACATTGATAACCTGAACGCCTGCCGTCTCCACCTCAACGGCAGGAATCGCATACTGCTTTCCGTCCACACTGGCCTCCTCAATCGCCTGCCCGCCAGTGGAATCCATTACCTCTTTCACCTGATCCGACTGCATTTCCTGAAACAGCTCTGTGATATCATACAGCTGTCCGGCATTCGCTGCCTTCAGCATATATTCTCTCGACACCGTCATGGCGTCCGGAAGCGTATTGCTGGCGATACACAGCGCAACCTTCTGGGTATAATCGTTTCCGGAAGCCGCGGTCCAGTCAACCGCCACTTTGATATTAAAGTTTTCCAGAAGATAATCGGTATACTGATTATTCTCCACGCTGAGACCTTCGGGAAGAGAATCCGTTGTGCTGACTGCCTGTCCGATATGAACTTCGACGACCTCGTCAAATTTCTGAAATGCGGGATCTCCTCCGTCTTCGGCTGTACCTGTACTTCCTGACGCTGCCGATGAACCGGCCGATTCGCTTTCTGACGAAGAGAAATCGTTATTTGCGCTCCCACAGGCAGAAAACAAGGATGCTGTCAGAGATGCTGCAAGCAGCAGGGCGATACATTTTTTGGCTTTCATATTCTTCCTTCTTTGCTCTGTTTTCAATGTGCAAATTGAAGCCATTCCGTCGACGGAACAATTACGAATCTGTAAGAATCCTTGCGCAATTCATTTGATGTCTATATATTATTATATATTCTGACGAAAATACACCGTCTGATGTTCCGAATTCACAGAACATTTACACACAAACAGAAAGGGATTATCGGTTAATACCGATTTTTAACCCCTGACATGAAAAGAAGAGGCAGTCCCAGAGAATTCGGACTTTTTCAAAGTCTGAATTCTCTATGGAACTGCCTCTTCCTTTTTGTAGCCCCTGTTTT
>DWWU01000041.1 GCA_019119555.1 Candidatus Fusicatenibacter intestinigallinarum
CAGATACCTCTCTGTTCTATAAGATTTGTACTAACCTGCAAAGTCAGCAAATCTTATTTTACTCTGAGGTATCTTTTTATCAACCGCCTTTCTTGGAATTCCCTATATTTGAATTATACAGGAAGCTCCTTCTTAGGATATGATTCTAAAGGAGAAGTGTGACCAGAAAATGATATTTTTGTGAAGAAACTGTGAGAAACTTAAATAAATTCCGTCATGTGTTTCCTCATCCAGAGCGGGAGAAAGCCGCGCTGGCAGCGGTAATTTTCTCTGGCTTTGATGCTGACGGAACGGAAAAATTCTCTCCACAGCTCCGGGTAGGGGTCTTCTTCACGATCGGGAACGTTCAGGCGGAGAAACTCCTCCGGGGTGAGCCGGGTAAGATAAAAGTTTTCGTCCCGCGGATGTACGGCTGCTGTGCGCCGGGTGTCGTCGATAATGATCCAGTATTCCGAGGGCATCCGGTCGGCGAAGTAAGGCGCAGTAAGCGTCAGCACATCGGATTTCGGCGAGATGTGGCTGACCAGCACATCGCCGGGAAAACCGGAAAACCGGATGAATTCCCTGTAGCGGTGCGCTTCGTTTTCCACCCGCCGGTTCAGTTCGAAAAATGTCGCTACCGGGGCTTCCTGAAGCATCTGCAGAGCCCTGGATCCGAAGGCAAAGCCATACCGGAGAAACCGGTAGATGACGTCCGGCTTCTCCGGGCTGGGGGACATGGCACAGCGGTATGCCATCTGCCATGCAGCGCAGGAAATCTTTTTCTCTATCGAGCGCATCACTTTTTCTGCCTTGGCGGGGTCGGCTTCTGTGTGCCTGTAGTCGCAGAACAGCTCCGGCTCCGAAACCGGTTCCGTGATCAGCCGGATCTGTTGGTGGCCGAGCCTGGAATCCCAGGCATCATAGATACAAGTCATAATCGCCTCAAGGTTATCTTCGCATGTAAAAACGGTCATTGTCTGTCTCCTTTCGAATGGTTCACAGCTGGCCGGTGGCAGACATGCGGAGATCCTCTGCCTGCGGCGGGAGCTGGAAATGAAAATCATCAAACAGGGAAAGCTGGCGGTAGGAATCCGGGTGTTCTATCTCCCAGTTTCCGGATCTGTCTTCCCCGATCAGCTGCCGGGTGATAAAATTTTCCTCTACAGGAATCCGGTACATCATCTTTCCGCTGCAGGTGATAAAATATTTTGCCCGTTTCAGAACGATGCCCATCCGTTTCAGATGTTCAAAGGTCAGAGGGCCATTCTGCCGGCTTCTGACAATGCGCGTTGCAGATTTCACACCGATTCCCGGAACCTTCAGAAGCTCTGCATAGTCCGCCCGGTTGATTTCCACCGGAAACAGCTCCAGGTGACGGAGCGCCCAGTCGCATTTGGGATCCAGAAAAACATTGAAGCTCGGCTGTTCCTCGCTGAGCAGGTCTGAGGCCTGGAAGCCGTAGTACCGCAGCAGCCAGTCCGCCTGGTACAGGCGGTGCTCCCGGAGCAGGGGAGGCGCAGTGTCAACAGAGGGCAGCGCCGGGTCCTCGTTTACAGGAATGTAGGCGGAATAGAAAACCCGTTTCAGATCGTAATTCTGATACATGTACTGACTTGCAGTCAGAAGCTGATAATCGGTCTCGCCGGAAGCGCCGACAATCATCTGGGTGCTCTGACCGGCGGGCACGAAAGGTCTCTGCCGCTGTTCCGGGGAGACAGACAGGTTTCCCGGACCGGAGGACAGTGCCGGAGGCCGCGGAGAACTTTGCTGCCGGCTCCGGGAAGCGGAAACCGGCAGCTGTCCGAAGAGATCCGGCTGGCTCAGCCGGCGGCCGGGAGCGGCGTCAAAGATCGTGCCCGACAGATACCGGTTCGTGCGGTGGCGTTCCATTTTCCTGTCTTTTCCGACGGCAACCCGGTATGTCTCGATTCCTTTCTGGATCTGCGCGATCGGTCTGAATATGGAGGAGGGGCTTTTGTGCGGTGCCAGCCGGCGGAGACTTTCGGTGGTCGGGAGCTCCAGATTGATACTCATCCGGTCGGCAAGGTAACCCATCTCCTGAATCAGTTCAGATGGAGCGTTGGGTATCGCTTTCACATGGATATATCCGTAAAAGCGGAAACGGGTTCTCAGCATCAGGATCGTCCGGTACATCAGCTCAGCGGTATAGGCCGGATTTTTTACAATCCCGGAACTGAGAAACAGACCTTCTATATAATTTCTCCGGTAGAATTCCGTGACCAGCGTACAGATCTCCTCCGGAGTAAAGGTCGCCCGCGCCGTGTCGTTGGAAACCCGGTTGACACAGTATTTGCAGTCGTATACACAGTCGTTGCTCTGCAGAATTTTCAGCAGGGAAATACAGCGTCCGTCAGCGGAAAAGCTGTGGCAGATTCCTGCTGCGATCGAATTTCCAAGACTGCCTTTCTGTCCTTTTCTGTCAACGCCGCTGGACGTACAGGCCACATCGTATTTTGCCGCGTCGGCGAGAATGCTCAGCTTGTCTTTCAGGCTCAGATCGTTGTTTCTGATTTCCATACAAAATCCCCCTGTTCGGTCCGGCTCTGACTTTTTCACACGTACCGGACATATGTTTTCTATCCGTTATCATAACACGAATCGAACATATGTTCAAGTACAATTATTTGCGCTTCAGATAAGCAAGCCAGCCTCCTACGACACATGAGCAAAAGAAATAAACATAAACGATGTTTGTTATCAGAATACGGGAAAGATTCAAACGATCCACAAATGCAATTGCCAGTAATAAAACGACGCCAAGCATCATCCATACGCCCAAAATAATATTTCGAATCTTTTTCAATGTGATTCCCTCCATTGTAGTAAGAACAATTAAGAATTCAGTTCTCTCAAACATGTATCCGCAGCATATTCAATACTCGCGTAATCCTTCCCATCGGCCTGTACCTCCTTCCGAACTGTTTTGCGTCAATGTAAGTGCATTTCACGATTTTTCTGATAAAATTATATCATGGGAAGAATATTGTGACAAGTCAGAATATGTTTGAAGTCCCCTCTGCCGATGGTGACACTGTCACTGTCAATGACAATGGCATTCATATGAATGACCGGATGAGCCGGAATCCATTTGTGAATTTCCTTTTTTGAAGAATCCGGAAGGGAGATAAAATATCGACAAAGTGCCCTGAATGTGCTATGATTATTTCATATGCATTTAAGGCGCTTCCTGATGGGAGGGCGGAAAGAACAATGACAATGCAAGAACAAAAAATCAGTAAAGTATGAAAGAATATGCCAAATGATATGTGACATATAGAATGAAACATAACAGAAACGGTATGGGATACTTGGTAAAGCAGCCGATTAATGAATGAAAATCGCATGGTAATGGGAGTGTATGTACGATGATTGCAATTATTGACTACGATGCCGGAAATATAAAGAGCGTGGAAAAGGCGCTGCAGGCGCTGGGAGAGGAGACGGTGCTGACAAGAGACCGGGACTGCCTTCTGGCGGCGGACAAGGTAATTCTTCCCGGTGTGGGAAGCTTCGGAGACGCAATGGAGAACCTGAAAAATTTCGGACTGATTCCGGTGATCCATGAGATTGTGGAACGAAACGTTCCGTTTCTCGGAATCTGTCTGGGGCTGCAGCTCCTGTTCGAGCGGAGTGAGGAGTCGCCGGGTGTGGAAGGCCTGGGAATTCTGCCGGGAGAGATCCTGAGAATTCCGAAAGGCGAGGGGAGAAAAATCCCCCATATGGGCTGGAATTCTCTGGAGCTTGTGGGCAACGGAAGACTGTTTCAGGGCCTGCCGGAGGAACCTTACGTCTATTTTGTTCATTCCTATTATCTGAAGGCTTCCGATCCGGAGATTGTGACGGCGGTCACCAGGTACGGTGCGGAAATTCATGCGTCGGTGGAAAAGAATAATGTGTTTGCCTGTCAGTTCCATCCGGAGAAGAGTTCGGCGACGGGCCTGAAAATTCTGAAAAATTTTGCACAGATCTGACGGGAGGTATGTTATGTTTACAAAAAGAATAATTCCATGTCTGGACGTCAACAACGGCAGGGTGGTTAAGGGAGTCAATTTCGTC
This sequence comes from Candidatus Fusicatenibacter intestinigallinarum, assembly GCA_019119555.1. Lineage (GTDB taxonomy): Bacteria > Bacillota > Clostridia > Lachnospirales > Lachnospiraceae > Fusicatenibacter > Fusicatenibacter intestinigallinarum. The sequence goes on from DWWU01000041.1 coordinate 4,060, forward strand.
AATCTGAAAGATGCCGGTGATCCGGTGGAAATCGCAAAAGCCTACGACAGGGAAGGTGCGGACGAGCTTGTGTTTCTTGATATTACCGCCTCGTCGGACAATCGGAAGACGGCGGTCGAGATGGTGCGGAAAGTAGCGGCAAGTGTTTTTATTCCGTTTACCGTAGGGGGAGGAATCCGCACCGTGGAGGATTTCCGCAGCCTTCTCCGGGAAGGAGCGGACAAAATTGCAGTCAACTCTGCGGCGATCATGAATCCGGATCTGATTCGGGAAGCGGCGGACAAGTTCGGCAGTCAGTGTGTGGTGGTTGCCATCGACGCAAAAAGACGGGAAGACGGGGGATGGAACATTTACAAAAATGGCGGCCGGGTTGATATGGGGCTGGATGCCGTGGAATGGGCGATGAAGGCGGAACGGCTGGGCGCAGGGGAGATTCTCCTGACCAGTATGGACTGTGACGGAACGAAAGCAGGATATGACCTGGAGCTGACCCGTACCATCGCGGAGCATGTGGAGATTCCGGTGATTGCCTCCGGCGGCGCGGGAACCATGGAGCATTTTTACGATGCGTTTACGGAAGGCAGGGCGGATGCGGTGCTTGCCGCGTCTCTGTTCCATTTCAGAGAACTGGAGATCCGTCAGGTGAAGGATTATCTCGCGGACAGAGGAATTCCGGTTCGAAGATAAAATGAATTTGACTGCAGACAAAAGATAAAGGAGGGAACGCTTATGCCGCCGATCAGCGGAAGCTGGGAAAAGGCTTTAAAAGGCGAGTTTTCCAAAGAGTATTACAAAAAACTGTTCATCAAAGTCCGGGAGGAGTATCAGACAAGGACGATTTATCCTCCTGCGGACGATATATTCAATGCCTTTCATTTTACACCTCTGGAGGAAGTGAAGGTGGTGATTCTCGGCCAGGATCCCTACCATGAACCGGGGCAGGCGCACGGTCTCTGCTTTTCCGTCAAGCCAAACGTGCAGATTCCTCCGTCTCTGATCAATATCTATAAAGAACTGGAAGATGATCTGGGCTGTTACATCCCCAACAACGGCTACCTGGAAAAATGGGCGCGTCAGGGAGTTCTGATGCTGAACACGGTTCTGACTGTGCGGGCGCATCAGGCAAACTCTCATAAGGATATCGGCTGGGAACAGTTTACGGACGCGGCGATCCGCGTGCTGGCGGAACAGGACCGGCCGATGGTTTTTGTGCTCTGGGGAAAGCCTGCGCAGAGAAAAAAGGAGATGATTCATAATCCGAAGCATCTGGTGCTGGAATCTGCGCATCCGAGTCCTCTGTCCGCTTACCGTGGATTTTTCGGGAGCCGTCCGTTTTCGCGGATCAACGAATATCTGAAAGAGAACGGTCTTACTCCGATTGACTGGCAGATTGAGAATATCTGAAAGCAGAACATTCGTAACAGTTCAGCTGGCTGAACTGTTACGAATGTTACAGAACAGAAAAAAGAATTCCTGATTATGGAAAGAAATAGAGAAGGACGGTGTCATGAAAAAAAGTTCACTTCTGAAAAATACGTCCATTCTGATGGTTGCTACGATTGTTTCCAGAGTGATCGGACTTTTGTACCGAAGCCCTCTGGGAGCGGCGATCGGAACCGAAGGATTGGGTTATTACGGTACGGCAAGCAATGTCTATGTGATTTTGCTTCTGATTTCTTCTTACAGCATTCCGATGGCTGTCTCAAAAATCGTTTCCGAACGGCTGGCGCTGAAACAGTATGAAAATGCCCAGCGGGTGTTTCACGGCGCTCTGATCTATGCGGCGATCGTCGGCGGTCTGGCTGCCTTGGCTGCATTTTTCGGAGGGAAATACCTTCTGGCCTACAATCAGCAGAATGCTTTGCCTGCGCTGCAGGTGCTTGCGCCTACCATCTTTCTGTCGGCGATCCTCGGCGTGCTGCGGGGATATTTTCAGGCGCATAATACGATGGTTCCCACATCCATTTCGCAGATTCTGGAGCAGATCGCTAATGCGATCGTCAGCATTGCTGCCGGTTATCTGCTGATTTCCACGTTTGCAACGGACAGCACTTCGAGGGCGATCTATGGTTCGGTGGGAGGCACGATGGGAACGGGAGCCGGGGTTCTGGTCGGGCTTCTGTTTATGATTTTTGTCTATAGTGTGAACCGGAAGGGAATCCATAAAAAGATCAGGAAAGACAGATATCATGCGCAGGAAAGTTATAGCAGTATTCTGAAAACGCTTTTTTTCATGGTGACTCCTGTTATTTTCACAACGTTTATTTACAATGCGAACGCTTACGTGGACAATTATATTTACTCCAGCCTGATGGGGTGGCACGGCGTGGACAGCGGCGTCATCAACGAGGCTTACGGTGAGTTTTCCAACTATTATGTGACGCTGATCAACGTACCGCTGGCCCTTGCCAGCGCATCCGCTTCCGCGATGATGCCTGAGGTTTCCGGTGAGTTTGCCACAGGAAATTATCGTGAGGCGAATTCCAGAATCCTGAAGACGATCCGACTGACCATGTTTGTGTCGATTCCTGCGGCGGTGGGACTTGGCGTGCTGTCATTTCCGATTACCGGCGTGCTGTTTCCGGGCAGCACGGAGCTGTCCGCCTGGCTGCTGCTGGGAGGAGCTGGATCGGTTGTGTTTTCCGCACTGTCGACCATCACCAACAGTGCGCTGCAGTCTATCGGCCAACAGAAGATTGCTCTTCGGAATGCGGCGATTTCTCTGGCGCTGAATGTGGCGGTCGTCTCGGCGATTCTGTTTGTATCGGAGAAGCCCGGAATCTTTGCGGTGCTGATTGCAAACATTGCGTTCTCGGTCAGCATGTGCTTTCTGAACAATCTTTCCATACGGAAATATCTGCGGTTCCGGAATGAGTTCCGCAATACTTATCTCAAACCGCTTGCCGCGGCTGCCGGAATGGGCGTCGTGACCTGGATCATTTATTACGGACTTTATCTTCTGACAAGAAAACCTGTGATCTGTCTGATTGTGGCGATTGCCGTTGCGGTACCGCTCTATCTGATTCTGTATGTGATGATTACGCATACCTCAGAGGAAGAGATGCGGAGATTTCCGATGGGAAGCAAAATTGTGAAAGTTCTGAAGATTCTCAGAATCTATTAGACGTCCGGCCTGTGCGTTGACTCTTCGTGACGGAGAGATATCTGTGATTTTGTGTTTTTACTTTCGGGTTTTTACTGCGGAAGAAGGGGAGACTTCTGGTCAGAGGTCTCCATTTTGTGACAATTCAGCCAGCGGAACGGTTACGGATATGAAGAGAAAGGGGTGAAAACAGATGAAGAGTGCCTTATACCCGGCGGTTCAGCAGGTGCTGGAACAGGTGAACCGCGTCATTCTGGGAAAAAGTGAAGAGATTCGGGAAATTATGACCACATTTCTGGCGAATGGACACGTTCTTCTTGAGGACATTCCCGGCGTCGGCAAGACAACCATTGCGGTGGCGTTTTCCCGTGCAATGGGTCTGGATTATAAACGTGTGCAATTCACGCCTGATGTTCTTCCATCGGATCTGACCGGCTTTTCCGTTTACCGGAGAGAGAAGGAGCGGTTTGTCTATCAGCCGGGCAGCGTTTTCTGCAACCTCCTGCTGGCAGATGAGATCAACCGCACATCCCCGAAAACGCAGTCGGCGCTTCTGGAAGTGATGGAAGAGCGGCGGGTTACGGTGGACGGCGTGACGCGGGAGGTACCAGCCCCGTTTCTGGTGATAGCGACCCAGAATCCTGCCGGCACTGCCGGAACCCAGTATCTTCCCGACGCTCAGGTGGACCGTTTTATGGTCAGTATGAGTATCGGTTATCCGGACTATGAAAGTGAACTTTCCATGGCGAAAGGGGTCGGACCGGAGGAAAAATACAAAACGATACAGCCTTCCCTTTCCGGGGAGAGACTTCTGGAGATACAGAAGGAAGTCGCGCAGGGTTATCTCAGCGACGCTGTCTGTAAATATCTGCTGCAGCTGGTGCGGGCGACACGGAGCCACCCATCGGTGGAAAGGGGCGCCAGTCCCCGTGCGACGATTGCGTTGGTAAAAATGGCAAGGGCCTGTGCATGGATGGACGGACGGGATTATGTGACGCCGGCGGATGTGAGCGGGCAGTTTCCTTATGTGATCCGGCACAGGATCCGGATGAGCGGAGCGGCCAGAATGGAGAAAAAAAGTACGGAACAGGTTGTTCAGGAGATCCTGCAGGCGGCGGAGGTTCCGCCGATGGGGGAAAGACGATGAAGAAAGTTGTTTTTGCTTTTCTTCTCCTCGGGGTATATTACGTTGCGGGAATGTATGGAAGCCCGGCGCTGATGGTACTGTTTCTGACGCAGCTGCTTCTGATGACGGTCATGTTTTTCCTGGCCATGTATCTGAAACGCAGTCTGACAGTGACATTTGCGGAGACGCTTCTGTTTGCGGAGAAAGGGCAGACGCTGGTCTGGAATCTGAAGACGTGGAATAAGGGAAGGCTTCCTGTCAGCCGTTTTGCCGTGCGTTTCCGGATTCGTTCCCCGGGGACAGGCCGTGGAACCAGAAAGAAAATTTACGGGGACAGCGACTGCGGGGAGGGAATGCTCTCTGCCAGATATCTTCCGGGGCACTGCGGGAAACTTATCTTTCAGGCGGAGAAAGTCAGGGTGTATGATTATCTTTCTCTGTTTTCCGGCAGAAAACATCTGAAGGATCAGATGGAAGTCCTTGTATTTCCGCAGCGCTGTGTCATGAAGATCCATATGGAAGCCGGCCTGCCGGAAAACGAAGTGTCCGTCGACCGGAATTCTTTTGCTGCAGGAAACGATTACGGAGAGATCCGGCAGATCCGCGAGTACCGGCCGGGAGATTCCGTACGCCATATTCACTGGAATCAGACGGCCCGGAGCGGGCAGCTGTGGGTGAAGGAGTATCAGGAAGAATCCGGCAGCCGGATGCATCTGTTTCTGGATCTTCGGGAAGCGCCGGAGTGTTCTCCGGCGGAAATGGATGCGTTTTATACGGCGCTCTATGCACTGCTTTCAGGTCTGCTGGAGTGTATGGCTGCCGTTCACGTTTTCTGGAATGAGGCAGAAGGGATGTCAGAGGCCGAGATCCGGGATGACGCCGGATGCAGGGAACTGTTTGCCCGGCTGTATGACTGCGCGGGGCGCGGGATAAGCGGTAATTCCAGTCAGCCGGGGGCAGAGCCGGAGAATACGATGCGGCTTACCGTCGGCCTTTCGTTGTATGCAGGAAACCGGCTGATACGCAGATTTTCCCGGGAAAATCTTCAGGAAGAGCTGGCGCAGGAAGTTTTCATAACCGCCTGGCAGGACTGAACGGCTGCCGTAACCGTTCCGCTGGCTGAGGGTCACGGACAGATGAAGATAGGAGAGGATTCGGACGAATGAAAACGGACAAAAGGGAAAGAAAGAGGAGGGAAAACAGGGGAGTGCAGGAACTGGCATTTCTCCTTGCGGGAATCTGCAGCGTTCTTCTGGTGCTGTGGGATCTGCCGTACGTTTTTCTGTCGCCTGCGGTGGCTGTGGCCGCTGTGCTTCTCTGCGCAGGGCTGTATGCTTTGCGGACTGTCCGTCCGGGATGGATTTTTTACGGAGAAGCAGGCAGTCTTCTGGTCTGCCTTCTGGCAGCCGTCGTCCGGCGGAGGAAATTTGACCGTCAGATACAGGCGCTTCTCAGAAGTCTGACGGATACCGCCGCCCGGGGAGAAGAAAATGTGACGTTTGCGGCGCTGCTTCTTTCCGGCGTTCTTGTTGTCCTTTTCTTCCAGATGGAAATGGTATGGAAACAGCACTGGTTTCCTTATCTTGTGACGATGGCGGTTCTTGCAGTGACTCCTCTGTTTGGGATCAGAATCGGAATGCTGCCGGTGCTTGCGGGACTTGTATTTCAGGTGCTTTTCTGGAGCGTTCACGGCGGAACGCGGAGCTCCCGGGAGGAAAGAAGGCAGAAAAGAGAAAGAGAGCAGAAAAGAGAACGCCGGCTGAGGGGAAAGTGTACTGCTTTCACAGGTGCGGCTCTTGCAGTTCTGACAGCAGTTTCCTGCCTGATTACAGCGTTGTGGGGAACAGGGCTTTCCCAGGCAGCCTCCGACGGAGAGGGCTTTCTGTCGCGAAGTGTCCGGAGAATGACAGGGATAGCGGAAATTCCCGTCTCTGACGGTCATGTGAGCGGAGGAAACAATTATCGCACGGGAGAAACACAGCTGGAGGTGATTCTTCTGACACAGCCGACGGAAACCTTGTATCTGAAAGGATTCTCCGGCGGCGACTATACAGGGGGAGAATGGGAACTTGCGGAAGAAGGACCTCTGTTTGATGAAATCGCCAGGGAGCTTGAGTGGGTGGAATGGGCATCCTGGATCCGGGGAATTTATTCCACTCTTTACTTTTCGATGAATGAAACTACAACGGAACAGATGCCGAGAACAGTATTTCTGCATCATATCGGACAGAACTACCAGACGCTTTACACGCCGTATTACAGCGGATGGGCGGAGTATAGAAATCTGCAGCAGTCAGGATATGGGTATAACTATTACGAGGAAAGTGAGATGGCCATCGACTGGGATAACATTCCTGAAGATTACACAACGGTGAGAGACTGGTACCGTCAGGTGGGAGATACTTATATGGAAGTGATGCCGGAGACCTATACGCAGGTGCCGGAGAACCTTCTGCCCAGGCTGACGGAACTGTGCGCCCGGAACCCGATGAATTCCCGGGAGGAGGTCACGGCTTTTCTTCAGACATTGTTCCAGTCAACGCTTTCCTATACCCTGACGCCGGGGAGAGCGCCGCTGAATGAGGATATTGTGGAATACTTCCTGTTCGAAAGCAGGGAAGGCTACTGTGTTCATTTTACCTCTGCCGCAACGTTGATTTACCGTCTGTATGGGATTCCGGCCCGTTACGCCGCCGGTTATGCGGTTCAGCCGTCTGCATTTTTGGAACAGGAGGACGGAACATGGAGAGCGAAAGTTACGGACGAATCTGCTCACGCATGGACGGAGCTTTATCTGGAGGAATATGGCTGGACGCCCGTGGATGTAACTCCTGCGTCCGACGGAGCGTACCACATATCCTATCCTGGGCTTGATGCAGGAACCCTGGCGGGGCTCTCCGATGGAATACGTCTTAATCTGAGCGTGTCCTCTGAGACGGCGGGTAGCGCCGGAAGTACAGAGACGGGTAACCGGACAGAAGGCGCCGACGGCTTTGACACGTTCACCATTGACCTGTCCGGTTACCACGACCAGATCCTCGTTCTGTCGGCTGTCAGCGTGGAAACGCTGCTTCTTCTTCCTGCTTTTCTGGATTATCGCCGGCTCCGGAGAAGAAAGCAGATGGAACAGATGAGCTGCCGGAGGATTTTCGGACGCTTCCTGAATATGCTCCATGACGCCGGTCGCCTGACCGGCTGCCAGGGGACAGAGAAAGATTTCCCTGCCAGACTTGCCCGGGAGATCCCTTCCATGACTTCGGAAGAAGCGAACCGCCTGACGGAGATTGTCCGGCGCGCCGCTTACGGAAAAGAAGCTCCTTCCCGGGAGGAAACGGAATATGTCCGCGGTCTTTATCTGCGGACTGCCGATCAGCTCTGCGAGGAGCTCAAAGGACTGAAAAAGCTGTGGTTTCAATATCTGAAAGCATATTAGAGGCAACCGTTCAGCCTTCTGAACGGTTACTGTCAGAGCTCAGGGCCTGACCGCAACAGGGAGTTTTCTGACAGATGACAAAGAAAAAAGACGTTCCTTTTCCTGAAGATTACGGAAAAGGAACGTCTTTTTTAAATTACGGGAAACTTCGTTCCCTGTTATTTAAAAAGGTTTGATTTCGGCCTGCCTGCCGGATGTCTGATCCGGTCAGGCATCTTTCTCAAGCTCTGCCGCAAGATTCTTGTTAGCGGTGGAGAGCATCAGTTTAATACGGTTCAGCTGATTTACCTCGGATGCACCGGGGTCATAATCGACAGCCACGATATTTGCTTTCGGATATTCTTTCCGGATCGCTTTGATAACGCCCTTGCCGACGATATGGTTCGGCAGACATGCGAACGGCTGCGTACATACGATGTTGAAAACGCCGCTGTGAATCAGCTCCATCATCTCGCCGGTCAGGAACCATCCTTCGCCGGTCTGGTTTCCGACGGACACGATCGGCGAAGCGTAACGTGCCAGATCCTGGATGCGTGCCGGCGGATCGAAATGTCTGCTCTTTTTGAATTCGTCCACTGCCGCGCTGCGCAGCCAGTCAATGGCTTTCAGCCCGGCGTTTGACAGCATTGCCGTTGATTTCTTTGCTCCGAGATACTCCGCCTTGAAATTGGAGTTGTAAAAGCTGTAGCAGAAGAAGTCGATCAGATCCGGGACCACTGCCTCCGCGCCTTCCTTCTCCAGAAGTTCCGCCAGATGATTGTTGGCTGCCGGAAGAAATTTTACGAGAATCTCACCGACGATTCCGACCCGCGGTTTCTTTTCATCGGTAATCGGAATATTGTCAAAATCACGGATCATTGTGCGGCAGATCTGTTTGAACCGGTTGTGGCTCATACGTTTGCCTGAGACAAATTCGATACAGATCTTTTCCCATTTTTTATGTAACCGGTCGGTGGTTCCTTTTTTCTGCTCGTAGGGGCGCATCCGGTAGGTACACCGCATCATGATATCGCCGAACTCAGCCGCATAACACAGACGGCGTGCCAGCTCCGGAGTGATTTTGAATCCCGGATTCTCCTCAAGACCGCTCAGGTTTACTGAGATCACAGGAATCTGAGCCATATCTGCTTTCTCCAGGGCTCTCCGGATGAATCCGATGTAATTGGATGCACGGCATCCGCCGCCGGTCTGGCTCATAATCACGGCCACGCGGTTCAGATCGTATTTCCCTGACAGCAGCGCCTGCATAATCTGACCGACCACCATCAGAGACGGATAGCAGGCATCATTGTTGACGTATTTCAGACCCACATCTACGGCTTCCTTGTTGTCGTTGGGAAGCACTTCCAGATGGTAGCCGCAGGCGTTGAATGCCGGCTGCAGCAGATTAAAGTGGATCGGCGACATCTGAGGACAGAGGATCGTGTAATCCTTCCGCATCTCTTTTGTGAACACCGGTTTCTTGATGGACGCCGGAAGAATATCTCTCGGTTCGTCCTTTTTCTCATGGGCGCGGATTGCAGCCAGCAGAGAACGGACACGGATACGGGCGGCGCCCAGGTTGTTGACCTCGTCGATCTTCAGGCAGGTGTAAATTTTGCCGCTGTTGGTCAGGATTTCGTAGACCTGATCCGTGGTAACCGCATCGAGACCGCAGCCGAAAGAATTCAGCTGAATCAGATCCAGATTCTCCTGCGTCTTTACAAAATTGGCCGCCGCATACAGGCGTGTGTGATACATCCACTGGTCATTGACGCGAAGCGGCCGCTCCAGCGGAGCCAGATGGGAGACAGAATCCTCCGTCAGAACACACAGGCCATAGGAGTTGATCATATCCGGGATTCCGTGATGGATTTCCGGATCGATATGGTAAGGACGTCCCGCCAGCACGATACCGCGGCGTCCGGTTTCTTTCATATAGCGAAGAGTTTCCTCTCCCTTTTTCTGAATGTCCCTGCGCGCCCGGGCAAGCTCCTGCCATGCCGCGTGAACGGCAGCCCGGACTTCCTGCTCCGGAATTGCGGAAAACTCTTTTACCAGGCCATCCGCCGCAATGGACTCACTGGTCAGGGCAAGGAACGGATTGCGGAACACAATGGTCGGATCGTTCAGTTCATCCACGTTGTTTTTGATGTTCTCCGCATAGGAGGTGACGATCGGACAGTTGTAGTGGTTGACGGCATCCGGAAATTCATTCCGCTCGTAAGGAATGCAGGGATAAAAGATAAATTTGACCCCATGTTTCAGCAGCCAGGTCACATGTCCGTGGGCGAGCTTCGCCGGATAGCATTCGGACTCGCTGGGGATGGATTCGATGCCGAGCTCATAAATTTTTCTGGTGGAGGTTGGCGAAAGTACAACCTGATACTTCAGTTTCGTAAAGAAAGTGAACCAGAACGGATAGTTTTCAAACATGTTCAGCACACGGGGGATTCCCACTTTTCCGCGGACAGCTTCGTCTTCCGGAAGCGGGGTATATCCGAAGATCGTCTTGTATTTGTACTCAAACAGGTTCGGAATATGATCCTTGTTCTTTTCCTTTCCGATTCCGCGCTCACAGCGGTTGCCGCTGATGTACTGGCGTCCGCCGGAAAACTTATTGATGGTCAGACGGCAGTTGTTGGTGCAGCCTTTGCAGTTAGCCATCGTTGTGGAATATTTCAGCGTATTGATCTTTTCGATCGGAAGCATCGTGGTTTCTTTGTCTGTGCTGTAGCGCTCCCGTGCGATCAGCGCGGCGCCGAACGCTCCCATGATTCCGGCAATGTCCGGACGGATCGCTTCGCAGTCAGCAATGCGCTCAAAGCTCCGGAGCACTGCGTCGTTATAGAAAGTACCGCCCTGGACAACAATATGACGGCCAAGCTCTGTCGCATCGGAAACCTTGATGACTTTATACAGTGCGTTTTTGATTACCGAGTAGGCAAGACCGGCGGAGATATCTGCAACGGACGCGCCTTCTTTCTGCGCCTGCTTCACCTTTGAGTTCATAAATACGGTACACCGTGTTCCAAGATCGATGGGATGTTTTGCAAACAGGGCTTCATGGGCGAAATCCTGAACGCTGTAGTTCAGCGACTGGGCAAAGTTTTCAATGAAAGAGCCGCAGCCGGAGGAACATGCCTCATTCAGCTGCACGCTGTCGACGGTGCCGTTTTTGATCTTGATACATTTCATATCCTGTCCGCCGATATCAAGGATACAGTCCACTTCCGGATCAAAGAACGCAGCCGCATAATAATGAGAGATCGTCTCCACCTCGCCCTCGTCCAGCAGAAGCGCGGCTTTGATCAGCGCCTCTCCGTAGCCGGTGGAGCAGGAGTAAGCGATATGTGCGCTGTCCGGCATCTGCTCATAGATTTCCTGAATGGCGCGGATGGAAGTTGCCAGAGGATTTCCGTTATTGTTGCTGTAGAAAGAATACAGCAGGGAACCGTCCTCGCCCACAAGCGCTGCTTTTGTGGTGGTGGAGCCGGCGTCAATGCCCAGATAGCAGTTTCCCTCATAAGTGGAGAGATCGGCGGTAGCCACATTGTTGACGCTCTGGCGCTCCAGAAACCTGTCGTAATCCTCCTGGGTGGCAAACAGAGGCTCCATACGGGCAACCTCGAACTCCAGGGTAACCTTTTCCTCCATGCGCTTCTGAAGCGCAGACAGGGATACGGAAACTTTCTCATCTGCGTTCATCGCGGAGCCCATCGCTGCAAACAGATGGGAATTTTCCGGAGCGATTGTGTGTTCCTCATCCAGTTTCAGCGTGCGGACAAACGCCGCTTTCAGCTCGGAAAGAAAGTGCAGCGGACCTCCGAGAAACGCCACATGGCCGCGGATCGGCTTTCCGCAGGCAAGACCGGAGATGGTCTGGTTGACAACCGCCTGGAAAATGGACGCCGCAAGGTCTTCCTTGGTGGCGCCGTCATTGATCAGCGGCTGAATATCGGTCTTTGCGAACACGCCGCAGCGCGCGGCGATCGGGTAGATGGCCCTGTATTTTTTTGCGTATTCATTCAGGCCGGTTGCGTCGCACTGAAGCAGGGAAGCCATCTGGTCGATGAAGGAGCCGGTTCCGCCGGCACAGATTCCGTTCATACGCTGCTCCACATTGCCGCCCTCAAAATAAATGATTTTTGCATCCTCACCGCCCAGCTCGATGGCCACGTCTGTCTGCGGAGCCAGCGCCTTCAGAGAAGTGGATACGGCGATGACTTCCTGGACAAACGGTATTTCCAGATGCTTTGCCAGGGTAAGACCGCCGGAGCCGGTGATGACCGGATGCAGTGTATGTTCACCGATCTGCTCATATGCTTTCCTGAGCAGATGGGCCAGTGTCTCCTGGATATTGGCGTAGTGACGCTCATAGTCGGAAAACAGAAGGTTCTGCGCTTCATCCAGAATGGCGATTTTTACGGTGGTGGAACCGATGTCGATTCCAAGATTGTATGTTTTTTCGTTCATAGATGCTCATTCTCCTTACTAAATTCCATGACATCAGAATAAGTGCTCCGGTGTGAATTCCCGTAAAAAAACAGGATTGCCGACCGTCCGAAGACAGTGGCAATGATGAGGAATCCGCACAGAGCGCTATATTAAGTAGGAATCGTACACATTATACGACAAAAGCCGAGGAAATACAAATGGAAAAACCAGGCGTCAATCTTATTTTTTTATAAAATGTGCATAAAGGGAAGAGAGAAGCGTCAGTGAAAACTGTCAGAAACAGCGCCCCAATTCCTGTTCTGGCAACCGTGCGGGTATCCGGCCATTGAAAATTTTATTGAAAATTGTGCGGGGAGACGGTATAATAGGGAGAATGTATACCTGCGGAAGAAGGATCTGTCCGTTCCGCGGCGGATTTTTGAAGAGAAAGGACGTTTTGGATGGGAAAGTATAGAATTCTGGCGGAGGAAGGACGTGCAAAGAGAGCGGAGTTTGAGACGGTTCACGGGACGATTCAGACGCCGGTGTTTATGAATGTGGGGACGGCGGCGGCAATCAAGGGCGCGGTTTCCACAATGGATCTGCAGGAGATCAAGACACAGGTGGAGCTGTCGAACACGTACCATCTTCATGTGCGGCCGGGAGATGAGATCGTGAAAAAAATGGGAGGCCTGCACAAGTTTATGGTCTGGGACAAACCGATTCTTACAGATTCCGGCGGGTTTCAGGTGTTCTCTCTGGCCGGACTGAGGAAGATTAAGGAGGAAGGCGTTTATTTCAACTCCCATGTGGACGGACGCAAAATTTTCATGGGGCCGGAGGAGAGCATGCAGATTCAGTCGAATCTGGCGTCAACGATCGCGATGGCGTTTGACGAGTGCCCTTCCAGCGTCGCCGACAGAAAGTATGTGCAGGATTCGGTGGACCGGACGGCGCGGTGGCTGCTTCGCTGCAAAAAGAAGATGCAGGAGCTGAATCAGCGCGAGGATACGATCAATCCGCATCAGATGCTGTTCGGGATCAACCAAGGGGCGATCTATGCGGATATCCGGATCGATCACGCGAAAAGGATCCGTGAGATGGATCTGGACGGTTATGCGGTCGGCGGTCTTGCGGTCGGTGAAAGTCATGAGGAAATGTACCATATTCTGGAAGAAGTGGTTCCCTATCTCCCGAAGGACAAGCCGACGTATCTGATGGGCGTCGGAACGCCGGCGAATATTCTGGAAGGGGTGGAACGGGGCATTGACTTTTTTGACTGCGTATACCCCAGCAGAAACGGACGGCACGGACATGTTTATACCAACAGCGGCAAGCTGAATCTGTTCAACCAGAAATACGAGCTGGATCCCCGCCCCATCGAGGAAGGCTGCCAGTGTCCGGCCTGCCGTCATTACAGCAGGGCGTACATCCGCCATCTGCTGAAGGCGAAAGAGATGCTGGGTATGCGGCTCTGTGTTCTGCACAACCTGTATTTCTACAATAATATGATGGAAGAAATCCGCACCGCTCTGGAGGAAGGCCGTTTTGCGGAGTACAAGCGGGCGAAACTGGATGGCATGATGGAATCCTCCGGCCGTTGAAAATCGCTTCGCGATGGGCCGGATGCCTGCAGGAACCATACTTTCATACGGTTTGTACAGGGAATGCACAGACCTGACTGCATGGCAGCCCATTTTTAAACAAAATTCCAGAAAAGGGTTGCCGAAACGGCAAATATTGTGTATTATGGATATAGTTTTTTCCGATATGGGGAAAGCGAGTTGTTAAAAAGCAGGAGGAATGGAAATGTTAATTGCAAGCAGCAGTTCTGCTTCGGGCGCATATGGCATGGGTTCAATGCTGATCTGGATTGTTGTCATGATCGCCATGTTCTATTTTCTGCTGATTCGTCCGCAGAAAAAAGAGCAGAAAAAGGTACAGGCAATGCTCAGCGAGATGGCAGTAGGTGATGCAGTTGTCACTACGGGAGGATTCTACGGAATCATTATTGATATTACAGAGGAAGACGTGATCGTCGAGTTTGGAAATAACAAAAACTGCCGGATTCCGATGCGCAAGAGCGCAATCGCTGAGGTGGAAAAGCCGGAGCTGGCTACTTCCGAGACCAAGGACAAGGAAGAAAAGAAAAAGGACGAAAAAAAGAAATAAATCTGCGGAACAGTTACACAAAATAATACTGCAGAATCATGTATGGCGCCACGAAATTTTCAGTGTTGTGGCGCCATATTTGCTTTTTATACAAATTTTTATTGAAATCACCCTAAAAATGCCGTATTATATAACCTAAGAATTCTTTGAGGAAAGAGGTAGAGGTTATGGAATATCGGATTGGACTGATTCATGGAGACGGCATAGGACCGGAGATTGTCGGTGAGGCAAAGAAGGTTCTGGATGCCGTTTCTTACGTATATGGGCATACTTTTGATTATACGAATCTTCTTCTGGGCGGCGCGTCCATTGACGCCTGCGGAGTTCCGCTGACCGACGAGACAGTCGCAGAGGCGAAGCGTTGTGACGCCGTGCTGATGGGTTCCATCGGCGGCGATGCCAAAACTTCCCCGTGGTATCAGCTTCCCCCGGAGAAACGTCCGGAGGCCGGGCTGCTTCGGATCCGTAAGGAACTGGGACTGTTTGCAAACCTGCGTCCCGCGTATCTCTATGAAGAACTGAAAGATGCGTGCCCGCTGAAACCGGAGATTATAGCTGACGGTTTTGACCTGGTCATCATGCGGGAACTGACCGGAGGCCTGTATTTCGGCGAACGGAAGACGGTTGTGGAGAACGGTGTGAGAAAGGCTGTGGATACTCTGACATATAATGAAAATGAGATCCGCCGCATTGCAATCCGTGCCTTCGATATCGCAAGGAAGAGAAGGAGAAAAGTGACAAGCGTGGACAAGGCAAATGTTCTGGATTCTTCCCGCCTCTGGAGAGCGGTTGTGGAGGAAGTCGCAGGAGATTATCCGGACGTATCCCTGGAGCATATGCTGGTGGATAACTGCGCGATGCAGCTGGTTCGTGACCCTGCTCAGTTTGACGTGATTCTGACGGAAAATATGTTCGGAGATATTCTTTCGGATGAGGCCAGCATGGTAACCGGATCGATCGGAATGCTGTCGTCCGCCAGCCTGAATGAGACCAGTTTCGGCCTTTATGAGCCCAGTCATGGCTCTGCTCCGGACATTGCCGGGAAGAATATCGCCAACCCGATCGCAACGGTGCTTTCCGCTGCGATGCTGCTCCGGTATTCTCTGAATCTGGATGCGGAAGCGGACGCTGTGGAGCGTGCGGTGAAGTGCGTTCTGGAAAAGGGATACCGCACGGTGGATATTATGTCCGACGGATGCACGCAGGTTTCCACGACGGAAATGGGAGATCTTCTGGTGAAGGAAATCCGGAAATGACAGTTGAAAGCAATGGAGGTTTCTGTGAAACAGCCGCCGGAACAGGCAGAAAGGTTCCGCGGCAGCCGCAGAACGGCCAATGACGTAAGGAGGAGAAGAAAATGAAAAGTGATGCAGTGAAGAAAGGAATTGCTCAGTCACCGCAGCGTTCGCTGCTGCGTGCGCTGGGATTGTCTGAAGAGGAACTGAAAAAACCGCTGGTAGGAATCGTCAGCTCCTATAATGAGATTGTACCCGGCCATATGAATCTGGATAAGATCACGGAGGCCGTTAAAATGGGTGTTGCGATGGCCGGAGGAGTGCCGATTGTTTTTCCGGCAATTGCTGTCTGCGACGGAATCGCGATGGGACATATCGGAATGAAATATTCCCTGGTTACCCGTGACCTGATCGCGGATTCCACGGAATGTATGGCGACGGCACATCAGTTTGACGCGCTGGTATGCATTCCAAACTGTGATAAAAACGTGCCGGGCCTTCTGATGGCTGCGGCAAGAATCAACGTACCTACCGTATTTGTGAGCGGCGGTCCGATGCTGGCGGGACGGGTAAAAGGAAACAAAACCAGCCTTTCCAGTATGTTTGAGGCGGTCGGCTCCTACGCGGCCGGAACCATGACGGAAGAGGATGTTATGGAATTCGAGTGCAAAACATGTCCGACCTGCGGTTCCTGCTCCGGTATGTATACGGCGAACAGCATGAACTGCCTGACCGAAGTGCTTGGAATGGGACTGAAAGGAAACGGAACCATCCCGGCTGTATATTCCGAACGTCTGGTGCTGGCAAAACAGGCAGGCATGAAGGTAATGGAACTGCTGGAAAAGAATATCCGCCCCAGCGATATTCTGACCCAAGATGCGTTTATGAACGCTCTGACTGTGGATATGGCTCTTGGATGCTCCACCAACAGTATGCTTCACCTTCCGGCAATCGCCCATGAGGCTGGCGTGGAGCTGAATCCGGAGATTGCAAACGCAATCAGCGAGAAGACCCCGAACCTGTGCCATCTGGCTCCGGCGGGGCACACCTATATCGAAGAGCTGAACGAGGCCGGCGGTGTTTACGCAGTGATGAACGAACTGAACAAACTGGGGCTGATCCATACAGACTGTATGACTGTGACAGGAAAGACAGTGGGAGAAAATATTGAGGGATGCGTCAACAAAAATCCGGATGTGATTCGTCCGGTGGAGAATCCGTACAGCAAAACCGGCGGAATCGCTGTTCTGAAGGGAAATCTGGCTCCGGAGACGGCTGTCGTCAAACGTTCCGCAGTCTGCGATGAGATGCTGGTGCATGAAGGACCTGCCCGCGTGTTTGACTGCGAGGAGGATGCGATCGAGGCGATCCGCGGAGGAAAAATCGTTCCCGGCGATGTGGTCGTGATCCGCTACGAGGGTCCGAAAGGCGGTCCGGGCATGAGAGAAATGCTGAATCCTACCAGTGCGATTGCAGGCATGGGACTTGGCGACACGGTTGCGCTGATCACGGACGGACGGTTTTCGGGAGCGTCCCGCGGCGCATCCATCGGCCATGTATGTCCGGAAGCGGCAGTGGGCGGACCGATTGCTCTGGTACAGGAAGGCGACCTGATTCGGATCAATATCCCGGAGCATTCTCTGGAGCTGGCAGTCGACGAGGAGGAACTTGCAAGAAGAAAAGCGGAGTGGAAGCCCCGCAAACCGTCCGTAACCACCGGTTATCTGGGAAGGTACGCGAAGATGGTGACAAGCGCCAGAAGGGGAGCGATTCTTGAGATTCCTGACTAATGCGGCGGACAGAACTGTTACTGTAAAACAGATGGAGAGGAGAGTGGAACCATGCAGCTGACAGGTTCACAGATTATTATAGAGTGTTTGAAGGAACAAGGTGTAGATACGGTATTCGGATATCCGGGAGGAACGATTCTGAACGTGTACGATGAACTGTACAGCCATCCGGAGATTCATCATATCCTGACTTCCCACGAGCAGGGTGCTGCCCATGCGGCGGACGGTTATGCCCGCGCGACCGGAAAAGTTGGCGTCTGTATGGCGACCAGCGGCCCGGGAGCCACAAATTTGGTTACAGGTATCGCGACGGCATATATGGATTCGTCTCCGGTGGTGGCAATCACTGCCAACGTAGGAAAATCACTGCTGGGCAGAGACAGCTTTCAGGAGGTGGATATCACAGGCGTTGTGATGCCCATCACGAAGCACAGCATGATTGTAAAGAATATTGAAGATCTGGCGAAAACTCTGCGCCGTGCGTTTAAAATCGCCAAAAGCGGACGCCCCGGTCCGGTGCTCGTGGATATCACAAAGGATGTTACCGCGGCGAAATATGAATATGAATACAAAGAACCGGAAAAAATCGAGCGCCAGGTGAATACGATTACAGAGGAGGCCCTTGAGGAGGCGGCTACACTGATCCGCAAAGCAAAACGCCCGTATATTTTTGTCGGCGGCGGCGCTGTGATTTCCGGAGCGTCGGAGGAAGTGCGGGAGCTGGCGCATAAGCTTCAGGCTCCGGTCTGCGACAGCCTGATGGGAAAAGGCGTGTTCCCGGGGGATGATCCGTTGTATACGGGAATGCTGGGTATGCATGGAACGAAAACTTCCAATCTGGGCGTGACAAAATGTGATCTGCTGATCGTTCTTGGCGCCCGCTTCTCTGACCGGGTGACAGGAGATACCAGCCGGTTTGCAAAGAATGCAAAAATCCTGCAGTTCGATATTGACGCGGCGGAGATCAACAAAAACGTCGTTGTGGACGCATGCGTGATCGGGGATCTGAAAGAGGCTTTGAAGCGTCTGAATGAACGTCTGGAGCCGAAGGAATATCCGGAATGGCTTGAGGAGATCCGCGGACTGGAGAAACGTTATCCGATGAAACATGAAGACGGCCTGACCGGTCCGGCGGTTATGGAGGAACTTTACCGTGTGACCAAGGGGGATGCGGTGATTACCACGGATGTCGGCCAGCATCAGATGTGGGCGGCGCAGTATTATATCTACAAAGAACCGAGGGAACTTCTGACTTCCGGAGGACTGGGCACCATGGGCTTCGGCCTCGGCGCTGCTATGGGAGCGAAGATGGGAAGACCGGAGAAAACCGTGATTAATATCGCGGGCGACGGCTGCTTCCGCATGAACATGAATGAGATTGCAACTCTGTCCAGATATCAGATTCCGGTGATTGAAATTGTCATCAACAATCATGTGCTTGGAATGGTGCGTCAGTGGCAGACTCTGTTCTACAAACAGCGTTATTCCTATACGGTTCTGGACGACGCGACAGATTTTGTGAAAGTTGCGGAGGCTCTGGGCGCCAAGGGAATCCGCGTGACAAAGAAAGAGGAGATCGCTCCCGCGATCGAGGAAGCGATTGCATACGGCGGACCGGTTGTCATCGACTGTCAGATTGACAGAGACGACAAGGTATTCCCGATGGTGGCGGCCGGCGCAGCGATTGAGGAAGTGTTTGACGCGGATGACTTGGATTGACAGAAAAAGGTTGACAGAAACTTAACAGAGATGTATGATTGATTTATCGCAGTAAAGCGATAGCACGCTACCAGAAGAAATACGGTTGAACAACCGTATTTCTTCTGCAAATAAGCAAAAAATCGCGAGGAGGACGCAAAAGTGAGCAGAGTTTACAATTTTTCCGCAGGTCCGGCGGTTTTGCCGGAGGAAGTTTTGAAAGAGGCGCAGGAAGAACTGATGGATTACCGCGGATGTGGAATGTCCGTAATGGAAATGAGCCACCGCTCTTCGGTTTTTCAGCAGATTATCGACGAGGCAGAGGCGGATCTCAGGGAACTGATGAATATTCCTTCCGAGTACAGGGTTCTGTTTCTCCAGGGAGGAGCGTCTCTGCAGTTTGCGATGATTCCGATGAATCTGATGAAGAACCGCGTCGCTGATTATATTGTCACAGGGCAGTGGGCAAAAAAGGCGTACCAGGAAGCGCAGAAATTCGGAAAGGCCAACAAGATCGCCTCATCCGAGGATAAGACATTCTCCTACATCCCCGACTGTTCGGATCTTCCGGTAAGTCCGGATGCGGATTATGTGTACATCTGCGAAAACAACACGATTTACGGGACCAAGTTTAAAGAACTTCCCAATACGAAAGGAAAACTTCTGGTGTCGGATGTGTCCTCCTGTTTTCTGTCGGAACCTGTTGACGTATCGAAGTATGGAATCATCTACGGCGGAGTACAGAAGAACATCGGTCCTGCGGGAATGGTGATTGCGATCATCCGCGAAGATCTGATTACGGAGGACGTACTTCCGGGAACTCCCACGATGATGGCATACAAAACCCATGCGGACGCCGGTTCCATGTACAATACGCCCAACTGCTGGAGCATTTATATGTGCGGAAAGGTGTTCCGGTGGCTGAAACGGATGGGCGGCCTTTCCGTAATGAAAGAGAAAAACGAAGAGAAAGCAAAAATTCTCTATGACTACCTTGATTCCAGCAGGCTGTTTCGCGGTACGGTTGTTCCGAAAGACCGTTCGCTGATGAATGTGCCTTTTGTGACCGGCGATAAGGAGCTGGATGCGAAATTTGTAAAGGAGGCAAAAGCCGCAGGGCTGGAAAACCTGAAAGGACACCGCACAGTGGGCGGTATGCGGGCGAGCATTTACAATGCGATGCCGAAAGAGGGCGTCGAGGCGCTGGTGGCGTTTATGAAGAAATTTGAGGAGGAAAATCTGTGATGTATCAGTATTATTGCCTGAATCCTATTGCGGAGATCGGACTGGAAAATTTCGGAAGTCAGTATCAGAAGGCGGAGCAGCTGGAAGAGGCACAGGCCGTTCTGGTGCGCAGCGCATCGATGCATGAGATGGAACTTCCCGGGAATCTGTACGCGGTAGCCCGCGCCGGCGCCGGCGTCAACAATATTCCACTGAAAGAATGTGCGGAGCGTGGAATCGTCGTGTTCAACACGCCCGGAGCCAATGCAAACGGCGTCAAGGAGCTTGTGATCGCAGGTATGCTCCTCGCTTCCAGGGATATTGTCGGGGGAATTACCTGGGTAAAGGAGGAGAAGGATAATCCTGAGATTCAGAAACTTGCGGAGAAAAAGAAAAAGCAGTTTGCAGGCTGTGAGATCAGCGGAAAGAAGCTGGGAATCATCGGACTTGGCGCGATCGGCCAGCTGGTGGCAAACGCTGCGATTCCGCTGGGGATGGAGGTGTACGGCTATGATCCGTATATTTCCGTGGACGCTGCATGGAACCTCTCCCGTGCGATCCGCCATATCCAGAATGTGGAGGATATCTACAGGGAATGCGATTACATAACCATTCACGTCCCGCTTCTTGACAGTACCAGGGGAATGCTTGACGAAAAAGCGATTTCCATGATGAAAGACGGCGTGGTGATCCTGAACTATGCACGGGATCTTCTGGCGGACGAGGATGCGATTCTGAGAGGCCTGAAAAGCGGGAAAATCAAACGGTACGTCACCGATTTTGCAAACCCGAAAGTGGCAGGCGCCGAGGGCGTGATCGTCACCCCGCATCTGGGAGCGTCAACGGAAGAGTCAGAGGATAACTGTGCGATTATGGCAGTGAAGGAGATCCGTGACTTTATGGAAAACGGGAATATCCGGAATTCGGTCAATTTCCCCAACTGCGATATGGGAATGTGTTCTGCCAGAGGGCGTATTTCTATCTGCCACAGAAATATTCCGAATATGCTGAGTCAGTTTACAAAGGTCATGGGTGATGCGGGCGTCAACATTTCCGATCTTGTCAACAAAGGAAAAGGAGATTACGCCTACACCATGATGGATCTGGAAAGCCCGTCTACAGAAGAAATGGCAAACCTGCTGGGGCAGGTGGAAGGTGTGCTTCGGGTACGGATCGTAAAATAAATGGCAGGATTGAAGCCGCCGCATGAGGTTAGATGCGGCGGCTTCTTCTGTCATTGGGTCATTGAAACGGATAGAAAAGAACAGAATTTTCAATGACCGGATGCCGCAGCCGCTCATCCATCTGAACGGCTGCCCGGAAACCGAAAGAAATGGAAAAATAAAAAAGGAGACCCTGAAATATGGCAACAATTAAACCGTTTGCAGCCCTGAGACCCGCGAAAGAGCTGGCGGCACAGGTAGCTGCTCTCCCTTACGACGTATACAGCAGACAGGAAGCGGCGGAGGCGGTCAAAGGCCATCCGTACAGCTTTCTGAATATTGATCGCCCGGAGACGCAGTTTCCCGCCGGGTACGACATGTATGCGCCGGAAGTGTACCGGAAAGCGGCGGAACTGCTCAGTACGCAGATCCGGGCCGGCGTTTACGTCAGGGAGTCTGCGCCCTGCTATTATGTTTATGCGCTGACAGGAAACGGACGCACACAGACCGGTCTTGCGGCCTGTTCTCTGGTGGATGATTACGACAATGGTGTGATCCGGCGTCACGAGAACACAAGGGCAGAGAAAGAAGCGGATCGCATCCGCCATGTGGAAGCCTGCGGCGCGCAGACCGGACCGGTTTTCCTGGCATATCGGAAAAACGAAAAGGTCAGCCGTATCCTGGAGGAACAGAAAAATCATGGGCCGCTGTATGATTTTACGGCGGAGGACGGTGTCCGCCATCAGGTCTGGCGGATTTCTGATCCGGAAATTATGTGTATGCTGACTGACTTTTTTGCAGAGATTCCCCATACCTATATCGCGGACGGCCATCATCGTGCCGCTTCTGCGGCTGCGGTCTGCAGAAAATACTGCCGGGAGCATCCGAAGGCTCCCGGTGATGCGGAGTTCCGGTATTTTCTGTCTGTCCTTTTTTCGGAAGAGGAACTGAGTATCATGGATTATAACCGTGTAGTCAGGGACCTGAACGGGAATACGCCGGAAGAATTTCTTGGAAAACTGAGCCGGATTTTTTCCGTTACGGCGGAAGATCAGGCTGTCCGTCCGCAGAAGAAGGGGGAAATCGGATTGTACCTGAACGATTCCTGGTACCGCCTGGAACTGAGACCGGAACGGGCAGAATCCGATCCGGTGGAGCGCCTGGATACTGCCATGCTGCAGCGGGAGGTGCTGTCGCCGATTCTCGGAATCCGGGATCCGAAAACCGATTCCAGGATTGACTTTGTAGGGGGAATCCGCGGGCTCGGGGAGCTGGAGCGCCGGTGCCATAAGGACTGTGCGGCTGCCTTTGCAATGTATCCCACCTCAATGGGAGAGCTTTTCGCCGTGGCTGACGCCGGAAAGCTGATGCCGCCGAAATCCACCTGGTTTGAACCAAAACTGCGCAGCGGGCTTCTGATTCACGAAATCCGTCTTTGACTTATGAAATCTGTCTTTCTCTTGTACACTTTCCGGAAAAATGGTACAATAAATGAAAACCAACCGGCGAAGGAGGTCATGGTCACAGATGGAAGATAAGTTGTATGATATGATGGATTGGGCAGAGATTGAAACGGTTGTTTACTCGGAAGAAAATCAGCCGAGAAATATTCTCGGACCCCACAAAACGAAAAACGGAATCGTTATTCAGGGATATTTTCCGGATGCTTCGGAGGCGGCGGTGAAGCTTCTTTCTGACGAAAAGACGATCCCGATGGTGCAGGAGGATGAAGGCGGATACTTTGCCGTTCTGCTGCCGGGGACAAAGATTCCCGAATACCGTTTTGTGGTCACAGGACCGGGCGGCGAGAAGGAAGAATTTTACGATGCCTATGCGTTCCCTTGCCAGTTAGACGAGAAGGCTCAGAGACAGTTTGAAGCCGGAATCTGCTACGATGTGTATGAGATGCTTGGAGCACATCCGGCTGTGATCGACGGCGTACGTGGAACCTGCTTTGCGGTATGGGCGCCGAATGCGCTCCGTGTCAGCGTGGTCGGCGACTTCAATCACTGGGACGGCAGAATGCATCAGATGCATCTCCATGATTCCGGAATCTATGAACTGTTTATTCCGGGCGTCGGGGAAGGGGCGCTGTATAAATATGAGATCAAGGCGAAAGGCGGACTGGTATACCTGAAAGCGGATCCCTACGCCAACGCTGCACAGCTTCGCCCGGATAATGCGAGCATCGTTGCAGATCTCGGAAAATATCGCTGGCAGGACGGCGATTGGATGAAGCAGCGCCGCAAGGTCCAGGGAGACAGGACGCCGCTTTACGTTTATGAGATGCATCTTGGTTCCTGGAAAAAGCCGGAAGACGGACGTGATTTTTACAATTACCGGGAGATTGCGCCGATGCTGGCGGAATATGTGAAGAAAATGGGATTCACCCATGTGGAACTGATGCCGGTGATGGAACATCCGCTGGATGAATCCTGGGGATATCAGGTGACCGGGTATTATGCGCCCACTGCGCGGTACGGAACCCCGGACGATTTCAGATATTTTATGGATTATATGCATCAGCAGGGAATCGGCGTGATTCTCGACTGGGTGCCGGCGCATTTCCCTCGCGATACGTTCGGCTTGTCTGCCTTTGACGGCACATGCCTGTATGAACATCTGGATCCGAGAAAGGGATCGCATCCGCACTGGGGTACGCTGATTTACAACTATGGAAGACCTCAGGTGACAAACTTCCTGATCGCGAACGCTCTGTTCTGGGCGAAGGAGTATCATGCGGACGGAATCCGTATGGATGCCGTTGCTTCCATGCTCTATCTGGATTACGGCAAACAGGACGGAGAGTGGGTTCCCAATATTTATGGAGGCAATGAGAATCTTGAGGCGATTGAATTTCTGAAGCATCTGAACAGCGTATTCAAGAAGAAGTTTCCGGATGCCATGCTGATCGCGGAGGAATCCACCGCATGGCCGAAAGTCACCGGAGATCTGGAGGATGATGGTCTGGGCTTTGACTATAAATGGAATATGGGATGGATGAACGATTTCATCGAATATATGAAAAACGATCCGGTATTCCGCGGCGCGCATCATGATCAGCTGACGTTCTCGATGATTTATGCGTACAGCGAGAAATTCCTTCTCAGCATCTCCCATGACGAGGTGGTTCACATGAAGGGATCGCTTTACACGAAGATGCCGGGAGAGGATCAGCAGAAACTTGCGAATCTGCGTCTGGCCTACGGCTATCAGCTTGCCCATCCCGGCAAAAAGCTGCTGTTCATGGGGCAGGAATTCGGACAGATCCGGGAGTGGAGCGAACAGAGATCTCTGGACTGGGAACTTCTGGAGGAGGACGGTCACAGAAAGCTGCAGGAGTATATGCAGGCTTTGCTGAAACTGTATCATTCGTGTCCCGCGCTGTATGAGTATGATTTCAGCTCCGACGGTTTTGAGTGGATCAACTGTCTTGAATGGGAAAAAAATCTTCTGATTTTCCTGCGGAAAACGAAGAAGAGGGAGGACACGCTTCTGGTTGTCTGCAATTTCTCCAACGTTGTATATGACAACTTCATGATCGGCGTTCCGTATCCCGGCAAGTACAAAGAGATCTTCAACAGCGACGCTGCGGCCTTTGGCGGCGAGGAAGTTGTAAACCCGAGAGTCAAGATGTCAAAGAAAGCAGAATGCGATGAGCGTAAAAATTCCATTACGGTAAAAATTCCGGCGCTTGGAATGTCCGTCTTCAGCTACAGCCGTCCGGCAGAGAAAGCGAAAGACAATAAGACGGCGAAAACACACCAGAAAAAGACTTCTGTGAAAAGAAATCTGAAAAAAGAACTGGAGGAGAAATTTGAGACAGAGGAAAAATAACATATGACGGTTCTGGAGAAAATCTTTCTGTATCTTGAGGGGAAGGTCGGAGGGTTTGCGGACTTTGTTCTGAAGGCCCTCCTGGCCCTGATCATTTATTTTGTCGCCCGCAAGCTGATTGGGAAGCTGTGTGTGCTGATCAGAAAAAATATGCTGAAATTCCATGCGGACGTTGCAATCACAAGCTTTGTCGTCTCGCTGGTGAAATACTCTCTGAATATATTCCTGGTACTGACGATCATTGTGCAGCTGAATCTTGTGAAAGAATCTTCGATCACCGCTGCGATCGCGTCTGCCGGCGTGGCGATTTCCCTGGCCCTTCAGGGGGGACTTTCCAACCTGGCCGGAGGCGTTCTTATTCTTTTGCTGAAGCCGTTCAAGGCGGGGGACTACATTATCTTTCCCAATGAAAATCAGGAAGGAACTGTGCGAAAAATAGAGATGTACTACACCACAATCAGCAGTGTCGACAACCGTATCATCATGATTCCCAATGCGAATCTTACAAACAGTACGATTGTCAATGTCACGGCAATGGAGAAGAGAAAACTGGAGATCAAAGTGGGGGTTTCCTATTCGTCCGACCTGAAGGAGGCAAAAGGGATCCTGCAGCGACTGGTGGAGGCGGAACCACGCTTTCTGGCAGAAGAGCAGCAGTTCTTTGTGGACAGCCTCGGGGAGAGCAGCATTACCGTTGGGCTTCGCGCCTGGGTCAGGACCGACGACTACTGGCCGGTGAAATGGGAGATGAACGAGAAAATCAAACAGGAGTTTGACCAGGCGGGAATCGAGATCCCCTATCCGCAGCTGGACGTACACCTCAAGGAGCAGGGAAATTGAAAATCGTCTCGCGATGGTTTTGTTCTGCTCAAAAAAAGGCTTGCATTTCCTGTGGGAGAGTGCTATACTGTTATCGTTGAATAGAGTAACTGGCAAAGGAGTGGACGGCAGCGTCCACTCTTTCTTTTGTATGACAGGAAACTGCGTTCCCTGTTATATAAAAACTAAATGTAAAGAAAACCGGATAAAAAGGTGGTGAGGATTTGAGCAGAAAAGAAACCTACGAACAGAAAGCAGAGGAACTGATTCTTCCGATTGTGGAAGCCAATGGCTTCGAACTCGTGGACGTGGAATATGTCAGGGAGGGCGGCAGCTGGTATCTGCGCGCTTATATTGATAAAGAAGGCGGCATCACAGTAGACGACTGCGAGATTGTCAGCCGGGCATTTTCCGACAGGCTGGATGAAAACGACTTTATAGAAGACGCCTATATCCTGGAGGTAAGTTCTCCCGGTCTGGGACGTCCGCTCAAAAAGGAGAAAGATTACCGGCGCAGTATGGGAAAAGAACTGGAAATCAGAACGTATCGTGCCGTTGACCGCTGCAGGGAATTTTACGGGGTTCTCACCGCATATGATGAAGACAGCGTGACGATTGAGGAAGAGGACGGCACGCTGCGTACTTTCGCAAAAACGGATATCGCTTTGATACGGTTAGCATTTGATTTTTAGTACAGGAGGAAGAGAAAAAAATGAACACAGAATTAATTGAATCCCTGGAAATTCTGGAAAAAGAAAAAAATATCAGCAAGGAGACACTGCTGGAAGCGATTGAGCAGTCCCTTCTTCAGGCATGCAAGAACCATTTTGGAAAATCTGACAACGTAAAAGTTGTCATCAATCCGGATACAGGGGATTTCCGTGTGACCGCAGACAAGGAGGTTGTGGAGAACGTGGAGGATCCGGTGCTTCAGATTTCGCTTGCCGATGCGAAGGAGATGGACTCCCGCTATGAGATCGGCGATATCGTTCCGGTGGAGATCAAATCCA
Organism: Candidatus Fusicatenibacter intestinigallinarum; assembly: GCA_019119555.1. Classification (GTDB taxonomy): domain Bacteria; phylum Bacillota; class Clostridia; order Lachnospirales; family Lachnospiraceae; genus Fusicatenibacter; species Fusicatenibacter intestinigallinarum. The sequence goes on from DWWU01000041.1 coordinate 31,086, forward strand.
AAGAATTCGGACGAATCGCCACGCAGAATGCGAAAAACGTAATTCTTCAGAAAATCCGTGAAGAGGAGAGAAAAGCGCTCTACGATCAGTATCTTGAAAAAGAACACGATGTGATGACAGGTATTGTACAGCGGTACACAGGGAAAAATGTCAGCATCAACCTGGGAAAGGTGGATGCGACTCTGACGGAAAACGAGCAGGTGAAAGGCGAGGTTTTCCGCCCCACCGAGCGTATCAAGCTGTATGTTCTGGAAGTAAAGAATACTCCGAAAGGACCGAAGGTTCTGGTTTCCCGTACGCATCCGGAGCTTGTAAAACGGCTGTTTGAGGAAGTTGTCACAGAGGTGCGGGAAGGCATCGTGGAGATCAAGAGCATTGCCCGCGAGGCAGGCTCCAGAACCAAGATGGCTGTCTGGTCCAATGATCCGGACGTCGACGCAGTGGGCGCCTGTGTGGGAATCAACGGCAGCCGTGTCAATGAGGTGGTCAACGAACTGCGGGGTGAGAAGATTGACATTATCACCTGGGATGAGAACCCGGCGCTTCTGATTGAGAATGCGCTGAGTCCGGCGAAGGTTATCTCCGTAATGGCGGATCCGGACGAGAAGACCGCGAAAGTGATCGTTCCGGATTACCAGCTTTCTCTGGCGATCGGAAAGGAAGGGCAGAACGCAAGGCTTGCAGCCCGTCTGACAGGATTCAAGATCGACATCAAGAGCGAGACGCAGGCGAAAGAGGAAGGCGATTTCGATTACTTTGAGGAAGAGGAATATCCGGAGGATGAGTATGAGGATCCCATGGATGAGTCTTTCGAGTACAGTGATGATCCGGAGGAGTTCGACGGGTATGAGGAAGAGGACACCGCAGAGGATACTGTGACCGGAACGGAAACAGAGATCCCGGCGGAAGAATGACAGTAAAGGCAGGGAGAGCGTTTGGGAGCTGTGCGTAAAGTGCCACTGCGCAAATGCATTGGCTGTAATGAGATGAAAAACAAAAAAGAGATGATCCGTGTTGTGAGAACCACAGACAATGAGATTATTCTCGACACGACAGGAAAAAAGAATGGCCGCGGAGCATATGTGTGCTGTTCGGAATGTCTGGCGAAGGCAGTAAAAAATAAAGGGCTTTCCCGTTCCCTGAACGCGGAGATCCCGGATGAGGTATATGAAAAACTGAGGGAGGCGTTTGCGGAACTTGAACGTTAAAAAAGCCTGCGGCATGCTTGGACTTGCGATGCGGGCAGGAAAAGTGGCAAGCGGTGAATTTGCAACGGAAAAAGCAGTGAAGGAGTACAAAGCGTATCTTGTGATCGTCGCTTCTGACGCATCGGAGAATACGCAGAAAAAATTCCGGAATATGTGTCAGTATTATAAAGTCCCATATCTTGTGTTTGAAACAAAGGAGGAACTGGGCAGTATCATCGGAAAGGAATACCGGGCCAGCCTTGCGGTGTGCGATAAAAATTTTGCAGAAGTGATTCGGGAGCATCTCTCATAAGCCTTTTTCCGGATTTACGGGAGATTCCAGAAAAGAAAGGTCGGTGTATCTATGCCAGGAAAAAGAGTTTACGAACTTGCAGGCGAACTGAACCTTACCAATAAAGAGGTCCTGGATTTTTTGCGGTCGAAGAAAATCGACGTGAAAAGTCATATGAGCAGTCTGAAAGAAAACGAGGAAGTTATGGTGCGTCAGGCACTTGGTTCAAAAGAGGAGAGAAAGCCAGTGGAGAAGAAAGAGACAGAAACCAGAGAAGTACAGAAGAAAACAGGAGAAGAGACGAGGGCGGAGCGTCCGAAAAAGAAGAATATCATCTCTGTCGTTCGTCCGCAGAACGCGGCGAGCAAGGAAGGCAGAGATTTTGCGAAGAGTCAGAGCCAGAGGGCGAAAGGCAGTCGTCCGGCACGTCCGAAAAGTGACCGCCCGGCGCGTTCCCAGGATCGTCCGTCCGGCGGAGCACAGTCTTCCCAGGGAGGCCGTCCGACAGGACAGCAGGGGGCGCAGAGTCGTCCGCAGCAGGAGCGCACGGCGTCGGTGTCCGGGCAGAACCGCTCTTCTGCTGATCGTCCGGCGGTGAGCGCACAGTCCGCACAGGGCCGTCCGGCAGGAGGCGCAGGCCGTTCCCAGAACAGAGACGGCCGTCCCTCCGGCGGAAATCGTCCGCAGGGTGACCGCCCGGTACGTTCCGGCAGAGATGGCCGTCCGGCAGGCGGAAACCGTCCGCAGGGAGATCGTCCGGCACGTCCGTCCGGCGACAGAAACACAGACAAAGGTTCCTTCGGACGCGGAAACGGCCGTCCGGCACGTCCGGATCGCGGAGCAAGACCATTTGCGAAGGATGAGGACGGTGCAGGCAGCCGTCGTCCGGGCGCGGATGGAAGAAGAGGCGCAAAGGGATCAGAACACAGATCCTCCGCCGCTGACAGCATGGATCTGGGAATCAAAAAACCGGGCCGTGACACAAGCCGGAAAGAGAAAGACAAGACAAAAGACGATCGCAGAGACAATAAGTTCAACGACGACCGCCGCAGCGGAAACCGTCCGAACCAGGGCGGCCGCCAGCAGTCGAGAATTCCGAAGGCGCTTCAGAAACCGGCGAACAAGCCGAAACAGGAAGCTCCGAAGGAAACGGTAAAGGAGATCAAGCTTCCGGAGAAGATGACCATCCGCGAGCTGGCTGAAAAAATGAAAATGCAGCCGGCGGTGATCGTCAAGAAACTGTTCATGGAAGGGACTCTTGTCACGGTAAACCATGAAATTGATTTTGAGAAAGCGCAGGAGATCGCGCTGGATTACGATATTATTGCAGAGCCGGAAGAGAAGGTGGATGTCATCGAAGAGCTGTTGCGCGAGGAGGAAGAGGATGAATCGAAACTCGTTCCGCGCCCGCCGGTTGTCTGCGTTATGGGTCATGTTGACCATGGAAAAACTTCCCTTCTGGACTGCATTCGTCATACCAATGTGACGGACCGGGAGGCAGGCGGCATCACCCAGCATATCGGTGCCTACACCGTGTCGGTCAACGGACAGAAGATTACGTTCCTGGATACGCCGGGACATGAAGCGTTTACCGCAATGCGTATGCGCGGCGCCAACGCCACGGATATCGCAATTCTGGTTGTCGCAGCGGACGACGGCGTAATGCCCCAGACCGTGGAGGCGATCAATCACGCGAAAGCGGCGGGTGTGGAAATCATCGTGGCGATCAATAAGATCGACAAGCCGGGCGCCAATGTGGAACGTGTGAAACAGGAGCTTTCCGAGTATGAGCTGATCCCCGAGGACTGGGGCGGAAGCACAGTCTTCGTGCCGGTTTCCGCGAAGACCCATGAGGGAATCAGCGACCTTCTGGAGATGATTCTTCTGACTGCGGAAGTGCTTGAACTGAAGGCAAATCCGAAACGTCGTGCAAGAGGTCTCGTCATTGAGGCCGAGCTGGACAAAGGCAAGGGACCGGTTGCGACCATTCTTGTGCAGAAAGGTACCCTGCATGTGGGCGATCCGATTGCAGCCGGCGCCTGCCACGGAAAAGTCCGTGCGATGATGGATGACAAGGGACGCCGTGTCAAAGAGGCAGGCCCGTCCACGCCGGTAGAGATTCTCGGACTTTCCGACGTGCCGAACGCAGGAGAGATTCTTGTGGCGACCGAGTCTGACAAAGAGGCGAAAAACTTTGCGGCAACCTTTGTATCCGAGGGCAAAAAGAGTCTGCTGGATGAGACCAGAACGAAGATGTCTCTGGATGATCTGTTCAACCAGATTCAGGAAGGCAATCTGAAGGAACTCTGCATTATCGTCAAGGCGGATGTTCAGGGTTCTGTGGAGGCCGTAAAACAGAGTCTTGTGAAGCTGTCCAACGATGAGGTGGTTGTTCGTGTGATTCACGGCGGCGTAGGCGCAATCAATGAGTCTGACGTTACACTGGCTTCCGCATCCAACGCAATCATCATCGGATTCAACGTGCGTCCGGACGCGACAGCGAAATCGACGGCAGAGCAGGAAGGCGTCGATATCCGTCTGTACCGTGTCATCTATCAGGCGATCGAGGACGTTGAGGCGGCAATGAAGGGTATGCTGGAGCCGATTTACGAAGAAAAAGTGATCGGACACGGAGAGGTGCGTCAGCTGTTCAAAGCCTCCGGCGTCGGAACCATTGCCGGAAGCTATGTTCTGGACGGCGTATTCCAGAGAGGATGTAAAGTACGCATCAGCCGCGAGGGCAAACAGATTTACGAGGGCGCGCTTGCATCTCTGAAGCGTTTCAAGGACGACGTCAAGGAAGTAAAGGCTGGCTACGAGTGCGGCCTTGTATTTGAAGGATTCAACGATCTTCAGGAACTTGACCAGGTAGAAGCATATATCATGGTGGAAGTGCCGAGATAAAATACGCCGGCAGGCGGAACATTCGGAAGTAAACTTCCAGATCTGCCTTGATGACGCAGCAGGTGCGTCAGAAGGAGGAATAAAAATAAATGAGAAAAAACAGCATAAAAAATACCCGTATCAACGGGGAGATTCAAAGGGAACTGAGTAATATCATCCGTACAGAACTGAAAGATCCGCGGATCGGGATGATGACTTCTGTGACGGGCGTAGAGACGGCTCCTGATCTCAAAACCTGCAAGGTATATATCAGTGTTCTTGGAAATCAGGAAGAACTGAAAGCGACGATTCAGGGGCTGCGCAGCGCAGAAGGCTTTGTCCGCAGAATGCTTGCAAAAAATCTGAACCTGAGAAATACGCCGGAGCTTACCTTTGTACTGGATGAATCCATCGCCTATGGCGTTGCCATGTCGAAGCTGATCGACGAGGTGACCCATACGCAAGAGGGGGAAAAGGAAGATGAAGAAGCTTGATGAGATCCTGGAAGGTGTTCGTACTGTTGCTGTTGCCGGTCATGTGAATCCGGACGGCGACTGTGTCGGTTCCGCGATGGGCGTCTATCTGTATCTGAGGGATAATTTTCCCCGGATACAGACAGATGTATATCTGGAGGGAAAGAAAAAAGATTTCGCTTTTCTTCCGGAGCTCTCCATTGCCAGAGAGGAAGCGGAAAGCGGAAAGAGTTACGATCTGCTGATCCTTGTGGACGTTTCCAGCGCCGATCGGGTTGCCGTTGCGGGAGAGTACGTTGAAACGGCAAAAAAAACCGTGTGCATCGATCATCATGTGACAAATGCAGGATTCTGTAGGGAAAATCATGTGGTCCCGGATGCGAGTTCCACCTGTGAGGTGCTGTACGATCTGATGGATGAAGATAAAATTTCCAGAGATTGTGCCATGGCGCTTTATACAGGGATTGTAACGGACACGGGAGTCTTTCAGTACAGCTGTACGACGCCTCACACGATGCGGACCGCCGCTTCGCTTCTGGAGAAGGACATTCCGTTTTCGGATATTGTGGAGCAGGCGTTTTACCGGAAAACGTACGCGCAGAATCAGCTGATGGGAAGAACACTGATGGAGAGCATCATGCTGCTGAACGGCAGATGCATTGTCGGAATTGTCCGCCAGAAGGAAATGAAGTTTTACGGTCTGACGCCGGCGGATATGGACGGAATCGTCAATCAGCTGAGAAATACAGAGGGCGTTGAGGTCGCGGTTTTCCTGTATGAGCTGGCGCCGCAGACCTTTAAGGTCAGTATGCGTTCCGCCAGAAAGGTGGATGTCAGTAAGATTGCAAACCTGTTCGGAGGCGGAGGCCATATCCGTGCGGCAGGGTGTACGATGAACGGAAGCCCGTTTGACGTGGTCAATAATCTGACGCTGTACATCGAACGGCAGCTTCTGGAAAGTGACGGAGAGTAATATGATACATGGCGTACTGAATGTTTACAAGGAAGCCGGCTTTACGTCCCACGATGTGGTGGCAAAGCTGAGAGGGATTCTGAAACAGAAAAAAATCGGTCACACAGGGACTCTGGATCCGGATGCGGTGGGTGTTCTTCCGGTCTGCCTTGGAAAAGGCACGCGTCTGTGCGATATGCTGACGGATGAGACAAAGACATACGAGACCGTGCTTCTTCTTGGGAAAAGCACAGATACGCAGGATATCAGCGGAACCGTTATCGCAGAGGCGCAGCCCGAGACGGAAGAAGAGAAAATCCGGGCCTGCATTGCAGGCTTTGAGGGAGAATATATGCAGATTCCGCCGATGTATTCTGCGCTGAAAGTGAACGGAAAAAAGCTTTATGAACTCGCAAGAGAGGGCATCCAGGTGGAGAGAAAGCCACGCCGGGTGCAGTTTCACAGGATCAGAATCCTGGAGCTGGCGCCGCCGAGAGTGAAGATGGAAGTGACCTGTTCCAAGGGTACATATATCCGCACGCTGTGCCATGATATCGGGGAGACACTGGGATGTCACGGATGTATGGAGCATCTAACCCGCACCCGTGTGGGACGTTTCCGGATTTCTGACAGCAGAAAGCTGTCGGAAATCGAGGAGATTGTCAGGGAGGGCAGACTGGAAGAGATCCTTACGCCGGTAGATCAGATGTTTTCCGGTTATCCCTGCATAAGTGTGCGGCCGGAAGCGGACAGTCTTGTGTTTAACGGGAATCCTCTGAAAGAGACCTCCTTTGCCGGAGACAGCCGTCCGGATCGTTCCGACGCTGTCCGGCTGTACAGCAGCGAAGGCCTGTTTGTGGGCATTTATCAATTTGACGGGAAGAGGGAAATTTGGAAACCTGAGAAAATGTTTCTGGAGCGGCCATGAGATATATTAAAAATACATTATCATTTGAGACAGAGCGCGGCAGCGTTGTCACGCTGGGAAAATTTGACGGACTGCACCGGGGGCACATGCTTCTGGTGAATCGTGTGCTGGAGACCGGCAGACAGGAGGGACTGGAGACGGTTGTCTTTACCTTTGCCGTCCCGCCGTCCATGCGGGTGACTCACGAACCGGCCCATCAGCTTCTGACAAACGAGGAGAGGCATCTGCGCCTGGAGGACTGCGGTGTTGACATTCTGATTGAATGCCCGTTCACCGATGAGGTGATGCATATGGAGCCGGAGGCGTTTATACGCGAAATCCTTGTGGAGAAGTTGCATGCGGCCTGCGTGATTGTCGGAACGGATTTCCATTTCGGATACCAGAGAAGAGGCGACGCACGGATGCTGGAGGCTCTGGGGCCTTCCTGTGGTTTCCGCACAGAGATTATTGAGAAAGCCAGGGAAGACGGACGTGAAATCAGCAGTACCTGGATCAAGGAGGAACTGCGGAAGGGACAGATGGAAAAAGTGGAATCTCTGCTGGGATATCCGTATACAGTCAGAGAGAAGATTGTGCACGGGCGGGCGCTTGGCCGCACCATCGGAGTTCCCACGATCAACCAGGTGCCTGTGAAGGAAAAGCTTCTTCCTCCCTACGGTGTATATGTGTCCCGCGTGGAGGTTCTCGGACAGGCGTTTTACGGGATGACAAACATCGGAGTGAAACCGACGGTCCGTGAGAACTTTACGGGTGTGGAGACGTATCTCTTTGACTGTGATCTGGATCTTTACGGGCAGACGGCGGAGGTGGCTCTGCTGCACTATCAGCGGAAAGAGCAGAAATTCCCTTCGGTGGAGGCGCTTCAGGCCCATCTGAAAAAAGATGAGAAGGAGGCCAGGTCTTTTCTGAAAGAAAAAGGGTATCTCCGGTAACCGCTGCTCTGCGGCGGCAGAGAGGCCGGAGACCGGAAGTTTCTATGGACGTTCTTTTGGGGAGCGTCCTTTTTTTATTTAGAGTTTTGCCAGGTCTGTGCATGCACTGCACAGACCGTGTGAAAGCATCGTGTCTGCGGGTATCTGGATTTGAAAAAGCCCCTTGACAGGAAAATATCTCCTGATATAATATCTTTGTAATATAAATGTAATAAAATTAATGAAATAGTAAAAAATGTAAAAAAGTGTCAAAGATTATCGAAGATCATGGAGGTAATGATAGTGATAAGAAAATGTTTTCTGGCCGTATGCGCAGCAGTGTTCCTCATTATTTCGGCGGTGCGGGCACAGGCGGCGCAGGCGCAGATTCAGACCTTTGAGGGAGCAAAGAATTACGCGGTTGCGGCGGTCAGCGAAGGCTCTTACGTCAATATCCGCGAGGATGCAGGAACGGAATTCCCCATTGTAGGGAAACTTGAAAATCACGGACTGTGTTATATCCGTGAGCAGAGCGGAGACTGGTATCGGGTGGTTTCCGGAGAAGTGGAAGGATATATCCGCCAGGATCTGCTGAAAACCGGTGAGGAAGCATGGATGGAAGTGCATGCGGCCGGAGAGGACGCCATGCCGGTGGCTTCTGTCCTTGATGCGAGGGAGGAGCTGGTAGCGTTTGCCTGCCAGTTTGTGGGAAATCCGTACGTATGGGGAGGAACCAGCCTGACAGACGGTGCGGACTGTTCCGGATTCACCCAGCAGGTGTTTGCAAATTATGGAATCAGCCTTCCCCATTCTTCCCGGGCCCAGGCGGACTGCGGAACACAGATATCTGTCGGCGACGCACAGCCGGGGGATCTGATTTTCTATGCGGAGGACGGAAGAATTTACCATGTGGTCATCTACATTGGAAACGGACAGGCAGTACACGCCAGCAGCGTGAAAACAGGAATCAAGATTTCTGACGTTCAGTATGAAAAGGCTTCCTGCGCCGTAAGTCTGCTGTAGCCGTCCGGGGATGGCCCGGTAAAAAAATCAAAAACCGTATTTACATTTAAAATTGAATATGATATACTTACAAAGTATTTGGGATGAGACATCTCGGCCCTGATTCAGAAGACGGACACTCCGACCGCTTCCTAATCAGCGGCGTAAATAAAATAACAGGAGGAAAGAAACATGATTTCGAAAGAAAAGAAACAGGCAATTATGGCTGAGTATGCAAGAACTGAAGGCGACACCGGTTCACCGGAGGTGCAGGTTGCGATTCTGACAGCGAGAATCGAGGAACTCACAGAGCATCTGAAGGTACACCACAAAGACCACCACAGCAGAAGAGGTCTTCTGAAAATGGTTGGACAGAGACGTGGACTGTTGGATTACCTGAAGAAAACTGATATTGAGAGATACCGTGCATTAATCGAAAAACTGGGAATCAGAAAATAATCAGCTTGTCAGCGGGCGGGAACCTTTTCCGCCCGTTTCTTTTAAGAGAAATCCTCCGGGCGAAGTGTCCGGGACCACTGAAAAGCACATCGGCGGAAGAGTGGGTGCGTTGTAACAGTTCAGCCGGCTGAACTGTCACGGTGCGTTTTTCAGTAGTTTCGGAAATGCTTGCAGACCGGAAAAGGTACAGGTCAGATACCCCGCAGGAAGCGGACGGTTCATTTGACCTTCGCGGCGTCCGTCAGAGGAGCGCGCAGATGCGCCCGCCTGGCTGACTGTCCGCAGGAATAAATAATAGAATAGAAGGAGAACAGTTTTTATGTACAAGAGTTTTTCCATGGAACTGGCTGGCCGTACGCTGACGGTTGATATTGACCGTGTTGCAAAACAGGCGAACGGCGCGGCATTTATGCACTATGGCGATACCGTCGTTCTGTCTACTGCCACAGCGTCCGATAAACCGAGGGAGGGAATTGATTTCTTTCCTCTGAGCGTTGAGTACGAAGAGAAAATGTATGCAGTAGGAAAAATTCCGGGCGGCTTTAACAAGAGAGAGGGAAAAGCCAGCGAGCATGCGATTCTGACCAGTCGTGTCATCGACCGACCGATGCGGCCGCTGTTTCCGAAGGATTACCGCAACGATGTTACCCTGAATAACATGGTAATGTCTGTAGATCCGGAATGCAACCCGGAGGTTGTGGCGATGCTGGGTTCCGCGATTGCAACCTGCATCTCGGATATCCCGTTTGACGGTCCCTGTGCGATGACGCAGATGGGTATGATCGACGGAGAACTGATCGTCAACCCGTCCCTGGCTCAGAAGGCGGTTTCCGATCTGAGTCTGACTGTTGCATCCACCCGTGAGAAAGTCATCATGATCGAGGCCGGTGCCAATGAGATTCCGGAAGCAAAGATGATCGAAGCGATCTATAAGGCCCACGATGTGAACCAGGAGATTATCAAATTTATTGATGAGATTGTTGCGGCGTGCGGCAAACCGAAGCACACTTATGAAAGCTGTGCGGTTCCGGAGGAACTGTTTGCGGCAATCCGTGAGATTGTTCCGCCGGAAGAAATGGAAGAGGCGGTATTCACCGATGACAAGCAGACAAGAGAAGAGAATATCCGCGTGATCACAGAAAAGCTGGAGGAGGCGTTTGCTGAGAACGAAGAGTGGCTGGCAGTGCTGGGCGAGGCGGTATACCAGTATCAGAAAAAGACCGTTCGCAAGATGATTCTGAAGGATCACAAACGTCCGGACGGACGTGCGATCAATCAGATCCGCCCTCTGGCTGCGGAAGTTGATATTATTCCGAGAGTTCACGGTTCTGCAATGTTTACCCGCGGACAGACCCAGATCTGTACTGTGACGACACTGGCTCCGCTTTCCGAGTCGCAGAAACTGGACGGACTGGATGAGTTTGAAATCTCCAAGAGATATATGCATCAGTATAATTTCCCGTCTTACTCCGTAGGGGAGACAAAGCCCTCCCGCGGACCGGGACGCCGTGAGATCGGCCACGGAGCGCTGGCGGAGCGTGCATTGATTCCGGTGCTTCCCACGGAGGAAGAATTCCCTTATGCAATCCGTACCGTATCTGAGACCTTTGAATCCAATGGATCCACCTCTCAGGCAAGTATCTGTGCGTCCACCATGTCGCTGATGGCGGCCGGCGTGCCGATCAGAAAACCTGTGGCAGGAATCTCCTGCGGTCTGGTTACCGGAGAGACAGATGACGATTACCTGGTACTGACGGATATTCAGGGTCTGGAAGACTTCTTTGGAGATATGGATTTCAAGGTTGCCGGAACCCATGACGGAATCACCGCGATTCAGATGGATATCAAAATTCACGGACTGACCCGCCAGATCGTGGAGGAGGCAATCGCAAGGACCAAAGAGGCCCGTGAGTATATTCTGACGGAAGTTATGGAGAAAACCATCGCTGCTCCCCGTCCTACGGTAGGACCGCTGGCTCCGAAGATCATTCAGATCCAGATTGATCCTCAGAAGATTGGTGATGTTGTTGGACAGAGAGGAAAGACGATCAATGCGATCATCGATGAGACGGGTGTTAAGATTGATATCGATGATGACGGTTCGGTTTCCATCTGCGGCACCGATCAGGCGATGATGGACAAAGCAGTAGAGTATATTCGTATTATCACAACCGAATTTGAGGCAGGTCAGATCTTTACCGGAAAAGTTGTCAGCATTAAAGAGTTTGGCGCTTTCCTTGAGTTTGCACCTGGAAAGGAAGGCCTGGTTCATATTTCCAAGATTTCCAAACAGCGGATCAACCATGTGGAAGATGTCCTGACGCTGGGAGATGTTGTGAAAGTTGTATGCCTGGGCAAAGACAAGATGGGAAGAGTAAGCTTCAGCATGAAGGATGTTCCTGCGGAAGCATAAAACAGCATGGTCTGAAAAGACAACGTATAAACGAACAGAAAGGCTTTGGGGACGGGGCGGATGTCTCGCCCTGAAGCCTTCTTTTTGCGGAAACTGTACCGGTGAAAGGTTTTGCGGAAGAAAGGTAGAGAGGACAATGAGGTATCACAATATTACAAAGGATGACATGTTGAACGGAGACGGACTGAGAGTGGTATTGTGGGTAGCAGGCTGCAGTCATCACTGCAAGGGATGTCAGAATCCGATTACCTGGGACCCGAACGGAGGAATTCCATTCGATGAGGCGGCGAAACAGGAAATTTTTGAACAGCTGGAAAAGGATTATATCTCCGGAATCACTTTTTCCGGCGGGGATCCCCTGCATCCGGCGAATGAGGCGGATGTGACCGCTCTGGCCAGGGAAATCAGGGAAAAGTATCCGTCCAAGGATATCTGGCTTTACACAGGATACCGCTGGGAAGAGATCTGCGACCACGAGATCATTTCCTATACAGATGTGCTGGTAGACGGCCGTTTTATCCTGGAACAGCTGGACGTAACGCTGCCATGGAAGGGAAGTCCGAACCAGAGGGTGATCGATGTGAAGCGGACGCTGAGGAAGGGAAAGGTTGTACTGTTTGACGAGGAGGAAGAAGATGGAGAAAATTAAGATTCAGTATCTGAACGATGAAATGGAACGTCTTCGTTATATCGACGGAAAATCCGACTGGATCGATCTGCGTGCGGCGGAAGATGTGGAAATGAAGGCGGGAGAATTCCGGCTGATTCCTCTGGGAGTGGCCATGCAGCTTCCCAGGGGCTATGAGGCTCATATCGTTCCGAGAAGCAGCACATTTAAAAATTTCGGAATCATTCAGACGAATCACATGGGAATCATTGACGAATCTTACTGCGGACCAAACGACTGGTTCTTTATGCCTGCATATGCGCTGCGGGATACGGTGATCCGTAAAAATGACAGGATCTGTCAGTTCCGGATTCAGAAACATCAGCCGGAAATCATTTTTGAAGAGGTAGACCGGCTGGACGGAGAAGACCGCGGAGGGATCGGAAGCACAGGGATAAAATAAGCCGGCGGCTTTGAGAAGCGCTGGAATATAAAAAAAAGTTCAAAGTTCAATTTATAAATGCAAAAAATCCCGCCGAAGTTGTAAGAAAAATTCAAAAAACCGAAAATCCAGTTGAACTGAACAGGAATCTGTGCTAGCATAGGTTCATGAACGAAATGTTCATTGAACAAATCGGCGGAAGGGACTATTCTCCGGAGACCACAAAAGTTCAACTTTGTATTCAGAGTTCAATGAATCAAAAGGCAATGAATCAAAAGAAATGCAGCTCTTTTCTGAATATGACAGGGAGGAAAAGCGCCGTGTTTCAAACGGCGGGAGGAAAAAGAAATGTCGAATGAATTGTTTGCGCAGAGACTGAAGACAGCAATGGAACATCAGCATATGAAACAGATTGATCTGGTGCGTGCGGCGGAAGACCGCGGGATAAAACTGGGCAAGAGCCATGTGAGCCAGTATGTGAGCGGGAAAACAGTGCCCCGCGAGGAGGTTCTCAGGTTTCTGGCGGAGACGCTGCAGGTGGAGGCCGAATGGCTGATCGGAAAGGCGGACGGGAGCACAGAAGGGCAGGGAGAGCGGTCGTCTGCTGAGGATCGGAAAAGTTCCGGGCACGAGGATTCGGGCGGCCAGAAATCCGATCAGGATCCTGACGAAAATGATAATGTCCGCGTGTTCCGGAAATCCACAAAGCTGGACCATGTGCTGTATGATGTCCGCGGACCGGTGGTTGAGGAAGCAGAGCGAATGGAAAATGAAGGCGTCCGTATTCTGAAACTGAATATCGGAAATCCGGCTCCGTTCGACTTCCATGCGCCGGATGAAGTGGTGTTTGATATGCGCCGGCAGATGACGCGATGTGAGGGATATTCCCCGGCCAACGGGCTTTTTTCTGCGCGAAAGGCAATCATGCAGTATGCCCAGCTGAAAAAAATTCCAAATGTGTCGGTGGACGATATTTATACGGGAAACGGCGTCAGCGAGCTGATCAATCTCTGTATGTCGGCGCTGCTGGACGACGGGGATGAGATTCTGATCCCTTCTCCGGATTATCCTCTGTGGACGGCCTGCGCTACGCTTGCCGGAGGAAAAGCCGTTCACTATATCTGCGATGAACAGTCAGACTGGTATCCTGATCTGTCGGATATTCGCAGAAAGATCACTTCACACACGAAAGCGATTGTGATTATCAATCCCAACAATCCGACAGGAGCCCTCTATCCGAGGGAGGTGCTTCAGCAGATTGTGGACATTGCGAGGGAACATCAGCTGATGATTTTTTCCGATGAGATTTATGACCGTCTGGTCATGGACGGGGAAGAACATGTGTCCATCGCGTCTCTTGCGCCGGATCTGTTCTGCGTGACTTTCAGCGGGTTGTCCAAGTCACATATGGTGGCGGGCTTCCGGATCGGCTGGATGATTCTCAGCGGAAACAAAAGGATTGCCCGGGATTATATCGAGGGAATCAAGATGCTTTCCAACATGAGACTCTGCTCCAATGTCCCGGCACAGTCGATTGTACAGACCGCGCTGGGAGGATACCAGAGTGTGAACAGCTATATTGAACCGGGCGGAAGGATTTATGAACAGAGGGATTATATTTATCAGGCGCTGACGGATATTCCGGGAATCACGGCAGTGAAGCCGAAGGCGGCGTTCTATATTTTCCCGAAGCTGGATGTGAAAAAATTCCATATTCTGGATGATGAAAAATTCGTGCTGGATCTGCTGAAAGAAAAGAAGATTCTTCTGATTCACGGCGGCGGATTCAACTGGGAGCAGCCAGATCATTTCCGCGTGGTGTATCTGCCGAGACTGGAAGTTCTGAAAGAGGCGACCGGAAAGATTGCTGATTTCCTGAGTACTTACCGTCAGTAGGAACTACACCAAATCGTTTGCCTGATTTCCCGATTGCACGGATCAAAAATACTCAGCGTAGCGAGCTACGCTGAGTATTTTTGATCCGCATACCAGAAAAACATTCTGCGCGATTGGTCCGGTTATTTGTCGAACGCTGTACCAGGAAAGATGTTTCAGACACGCTCCCGGCGTTACGGTTCCTGTTGATCTGCGACGCGCAGATCTCTGAAATAGTATTCCAGATCTCTGTCGGTAATCTCGCGGATTACCCGGCAGGGATTTCCGGCGGCCACACAGTTGGCCGGCCACATCGTGGAGCACAATGCTTCCTGCGCCGATGATGGAATTTTCTCCGATTGTGACGCCGGGACAGATGACCACGTTGCTTCCGATCCACACATTGTCGCCGATATTCACTTCAAAGGAATACATCTCCCCATGTTCGCGCAGCTTGTGATGGACCGGATGTCCGGTTGTGATGATCACCACATTCGGGGCGATCAGGACGCCGTTTCCGATGCGGATGGTATAGTCGTCAACCAGCGTCAGATTGCAATTCACATAGACGTTGTCTCCCAGCGTTACGGTTTTTCCGATGGCAACTGTCAGCGGCGGCTCCACCTAGGCGTCTTTGCCGACGGATCCGAAAATCTCCGGAAGCATTTCCGCGCGTCTGGCACGCTCTTCCGGGCGAAGATGATTGAAATCGTAACAGAGACCTTTGGCTCTCGACTGAAGCTGAAAATACTCATCGGTGTCAGTCCAGAGCCATCCTTTTGCTTTGCGCTCTTCCATTTTTCTGTAGGCATCGCTCATAGGTTTTTATTTCCCCCTTTTCTGTAAATTAATATGAACCGGAACGGTTCAGTCGGCTGGCTTTTTTGTATCACAGGAAACTGTGTTCCCTGTGATACAAAAAAGCTCCGCGGGATGCGCACTCGCGCGAAGCAGAAAACTGTCGCTAAAGCGACCGCGCTCAGAACGCACAGATTTGACTGAACTGTAGCGGTACGTTTTTGACTCAGTTTTTTTCTTTCATCTGTACGGTATTGTTTGAAATTTTGAATTTTTTAAAGCTGTTGATAAAGCTGGAGATTCGGCTGTAGCCGTACTGCTTTACGTCAAATCCCCCGAAATGGCTGCGGAGCGCCTCGTGAACGATACTCAGATTGTCGACGCGGCCGTTATTGTTCTGAATAAATTCTGTCAGGAATTTTTCAATTTCCGGACGGGAGACTGTACTGTGCTTTTCCTTGACCAGATAATTGTGCCCCGCTTTGATCAGCTCAATGTCATCCATGCTTTCCAGAAAGGTGGAAAGCTTTGAATATCCGTAATTCCGAACGTCAAATTCGGAGAACTTCTTCTGCAGAATATTTCCCACCTCGCTCAGAGTGGTATTTTTTCCGTGATCGTTGTTATCTGTGAGAATTCTTGAGACGGTCCGCTCGATTTCCGATTTGCTGGTGATCGCAGGCGGTTCTTCGATGGAACTTCCGTAGCGGACGGAAGAATCCGAGATTACATTCCCGGAGGGAGCGACGTCGTCCTCATTCTGGGAAATTACTTCAAGAATTTTAAAAGAATCACAGGCGACGCGAAACGAGGAGGGAGTTTTCTGCTCTCCCATGCCAAGCACATACATGCCGGACTCGCGCAGGCGCTGGGCAAGCTTTGTGAAATCGGAATCGGAGGACACCAGGCAAAACCCTTCCACATGGTTGGAATAGAGAATATCCATGGCGTCAATGATCATTGCAGAGTCTGTGGAATTTTTTCCGTTGGTGTTGCTGTACTGCTGGATCGGGTTGATGGAATACTGAAGAAGCTGCTCTTTCCAGCTCCGCTTTGAGATATCTGTCCAGTCTCCGTAAATTCGTTTGTAGGTGGCGACCCCCTGATCGGAGACTTCATCGAGAATGTATCTGATATACTTTGGAGATACGTTGTCGGCGTCGATCAGTACGGCGAATCTCCTGTCTTTCTGCTCCATAGGCAATTTTTCCTTCCTTCTTCTAAATATGATAAAATGCGGCATCCCGAAACATGAACTGCCGCAGTATATTCTCAGTTTAGTATAAATCGGCGAAAGGGTCAATGGACAAACCGATGTATTTCCGGATGATTTTTTGGTGAAATAGGGGAATTGTCTCATTGGCCGGAGGTAGAATTCTTCCGGAGGTTGAATCGCTGCAATTCCTGAAGCGACTGTAAGTGAAGGTCGCCAAAAGCAGCTTTTTATGTTATACTATCGGCACGGAAACAGGGGATCAAAAGCAGAAACAGAAAAGGCGGTGAAAGCCCGGAAGTAAACTTCCGGATCTACCAGGATCGACGCAGTAAATGCGTCAGGAGGAGGCAAAAATGTTGATGGATCAATTTCTTACTGCGGCAGAGAGGGAAGGGCTTCTTCCTTTCGGCGCGGAAGTGTGCAGAAACGGTAAAGTCACAGAACACTGGGAGCAGACGCCGGGCAGGAGGTATCCGGTGTATTCGGCAGCGAAAAGCTTTACGTCCACGGCAGTCGGACTTGCGGTGGATGAGGGAAAGATGGCTCTGGAGGATCCGCTGGAAAAGTTTTTTCCTCAGGAACTGGACCGGGCAGGGGGAACATCTGGCGATCTGTGGAGACAGGTGACAATCCGCAGGCTGCTGACGATGACGGTGCCTGGGCTGCCTTTCCGCCCGTCGGGGGAAGACTGGCTGATGGACTGTTTCTCCAGAACCTTCGATATCGGGAGGGGAACAGAGTTTTCCTACTCCAATTTGCCGGCGTATCTGGCCGGCGTAACAGTGGAACGTGCGGTCGGGGAGCATACGGCGGATTATCTGGAGCGGAAACTGTTTGTTCCGCTTGAAATTCCAAGACCTCCGATGCAGCTTTGCCCGAAAGGGCATTTTTATGGCGCTACGGGAATGGAACTGACGGCCCATGAACTTGGAATGCTGGGGCAGCTGTATCTGGATCAGGGGGTGTGGAATAGAAAGAGAATACTGTCGGAGATGTGGAGCCGTGAGGCGGTCCGCCGCCAGGTTTCCAACCGGGAAGGCGGGTACGGCTACTTTTTCTGGGTGCGTCCGGACGGCGGCTTTACGATTCGTGGAAAGTGGGGCCAGAGATGTTACGTCTTTCCGGAGGCGCATACCGTAGTGTCCTGGGTGTCGCATCTTCCGGAGGAGGAACGGTGCAGGCGGCAGGAAGAACTGTTCACGGAGGCGGCCATGCAGGAAGGCCTGCTGCCGGGCGAAGACTGAAGCGTGCGTGTTTAGCGGCAGGCAGCAGGAAAATGGAAGAAGAGAGCAGGAAAAGATAAGAAAGAACCAGGATTCTGGAGTATAGTATTGGGTAAACAGGTGTTGAAAAGGAGTATGAAATGAATCAGAAGGAGAGAATGCTTGCGGAGCTTCCCTATCGTGCCTGGCTGGACGGCCTGGCAGAGGAGCGGCAGGAGACAAAAAAGAAAGTGTTTCAGTTCAATCACACCAGTCCGGAAGAACAGGAAACGCTGGATCGGCTGATCCGTGAGATCATCGGAGTTCACGGAGAAGCGCTGACTGTGGAGCAGCCGTTTCACTGTGATTACGGCAGCAATATTGAAGTGGGAGAAAATTTCTTTGCCAACTATAATCTGACGATCCTGGATGTGGCAAAGGTTGTGATAGGAAAAAATGTTCAGATCGCTCCGAACGTATCGATTTATACAGCGGGACATCCTCTGGACCCGGAAGCCCGGAACTCCGGGTATGAGTACGGAATCGGGATCACAATCGGAGACAATGTGTGGATCGGCGGAAATACGGTAGTCAATCCGGGCGTTCACATCGGAAACAATGTGGTCATCGGCTCCGGAAGCGTGGTGACGAAAGATATTCCGGACAATGCGGTGGCAGCGGGAAATCCGTGCAGAGTGCTTCGGTATCTGACTGAGGAGGACAAGAAGTACTATTACAAAAAACGTGAATTTGACGTGGATTACCGGGAATAAGAAAAAATACAGCCATCCGGGAGGAGATACGGCCAGGAAAAAGCCGGCGGGTCACAGAGACGATCCGCCGGCTTTTTCTTTCTGAAGTTCCACCCATTGCATCAGGGGTTTTCTGATGGGCGGGGAGAGTTCCGCAGGAATTTCACTGAACGCAAAAAATTTCAGTTCTTCCACTTCCTGTTCCTGTTTTTGCAGGGTTCCGGTATAATCCCGACAGATATAAACGATATCAATATTGGAAACTTCGTCTCCATTCGGGTAGATATAATGCAGGTCCTTTCCGGAAAACACACCGAATAGTTCCAGACGGTTGGCGGTCAGACCCGTCTCTTCAAACAGTTCTCTCTTTGCAGCGTCCTCCACCGTCTCATCCAGCTCTACGGAACCGCCGCAATATCCCCAGCAGTGGTTATCGCTTCTTCGCTGCAGAAGAATCCGCCCTTTTTCATCTTCCACAATTACGCTGGCTCCCACCTGCAGCAGTGGTCTGTGACCGACGATTTTTCTCAGTTCCATAATATAATCAGACATAGGCACTGTTCCTCCGTTTTTTTTCGTATGCCTGTTAAATTATAGCATGACCGGATTTTTCCGGCAATGTGTGAAAGAAAGCTTTTCAATGGCCGGACACCATACCCGTTCCCCTGGCGGAACGGGTATGGCGTCTGGCCGGGGAGATTGTTCCCAGGGATGAAATGAAAAAAAGTATTCAGCATCCATATGTTTTGTGGTATGATAGGAGAGAATATGAAAAAAGGAGCATGAAAACAAATGAGTATCCGGATGATTGGAATTGATCACAGCCTGGCAGCAGTGGATATCAGGGCGAAGTTTTCGTTCACCAAAAAGAGTGCTGCGGAGGCGATGGAGCAATTCAGAGAACTGGAAGGAGTGAAGGGCTGCGTTCTTCTTTCCACTTGCAATCGTATGGAACTGTGGGCGAGCACCACAAAGGAATGCGAGCAGGATCTTCTCGTCTGGCTGTGCCATTACAAAGGACTTGCGCCGTTTGAGTATGACCGGTATTTTGTCAGAAGAGAAGGGAAAGACGCGGTGGAGCATCTGTTTGCATTGGCCTGCGGGCTGAAATCCATGATCCTGGCGGAGGATCAGATTCTGACGCAGGTGCGGGAGGCGCTTTCTCTTTCCAGGGAAAATTACTGCGCGGACAATGTGCTGGAGGTATTGTTCCGGGGCGCAGTGACGGCGGCCAAGCGTGTCAAGACCGAGGTGGTTTTCACCCACGCGAACAGTACCGCCATGGACCGGGCCATTGCCATGCTTGCGGATACAGGTTACAGTCTGAAGGGGAAGACCTGTATGGTGATTGGAAACGGAGAGATGGGACGGCTGGCAGCGCTGACTCTGAAGCGCGCGGGCGCCGATGTGACGGTGACTGTGCGCCAGTACAGAAGCGGCGTCGTCAATATTCCCGAAGGGTGCAGACGAATCAATTACGGAGACCGGATGGAGCTGTTTCCGTCCTGTGATCTGGTGGTGAGCGCTACTTCCAGTCCCAACTATACGATTCGCAGGGAACTGCTGGACGGAATACGTCTGGAACACCCGATGATTCTTATCGATCTGGCGGTGCCGAGGGATATTGAACCTTCGATCGGAGAGATGGAGCAGATTTCCCTGTATGATATTGACGCTTTTCGGCTGCGGGGAGACGAGGGCAACGAGGCGGCCCTGGAGCAGGCGCACAGGATTCTGGAGGAGGAAATGGCGGATTTCTATCTCTGGTATGAAGGACGGGATTTTGTGCCGCGGATCAAACATGTGGAGGCGGAGGCTGTGGAAGATCTGAATCTCCGGATTCAGAAAATCCTGCGGAAGCTGCCGATGGAAGAACAGGAGCAGAAACGCCTGAAGCAGCAGATCGATACGGCAGTGGAAAAGGTTGTCAATAAGATGCTGTTCGGAATGAAAAATTCCATGGAGCGGGAAAATTTTCTCGCCTGTCTGTCGAGTCTGGAAAAACTGTATCGGGAAGAGGAGAAATAGTAACCGTTCAAAGGAACGGTTACCAGAATTTATCACGTCAGGAGGAAAACGCATGAAAATTCGGATTGGCAGCAGGGAAAGCCGGCTGGCGGTGATTCAGAGCGAGATCGTTCAGCACTGGCTGGAGGAACATGTCTCTGATGCAGAGGTTTCATTGATAACGATGAAGACAACGGGAGACATTATTCTTGACCGTCCGCTTGCCCAGGTGGGAGGAAAAGGACTTTTTGTCAAGGAGCTGGACCGGGCGTTGATGGACGGACGGACGGATCTTTCCGTTCACAGCCTGAAGGATCTTCCGATGGAAGTTTCGGAGGAACTTCCGGTGGTGGCCTATTCCCGCAGAGAGGATGAACGGGACGCTCTGATTCTCCCGGAAGGCACAGACGAAATTGATTTTTCAAAACCGATCGGCACCTCAAGCCTCCGGAGAGTTCTGCAGCTGAAGCGGCTGTACCCGGAGGCGTCTTTTGAGAGCGTGCGGGGAAATCTCGTGACCCGTCTGAGAAAGCTGGAGGAAGGAAAGTATTCCGCACTGATTCTGGCGGCTGCGGGAGTAAAGCGGATGGGACTGGAACACCGGATCCGCCGGTATTTTACCGTGGACGAAGTAATCCCGGCGGCCGGACAGGGAATCCTTGCGGTACAGGGACGCCGGGGACAGGATTACAGTTACCTGGAAGGGTATGATGACAGGAACGGTCGGTATGCGGCGCTGGCGGAAAGAGCCTTTGTGCGTGCGCTGGATGGAGGATGTTCCTCACCGGTTGCGGCGCACGCGGTGATCTGCGAGGACCGACTGACACTGACCGGATTATATTACGGCGGAGACGGCGATCATTATGAGACGGCGGTTCTTGACGGAGACGTTTCCGACGCGGAAAAAATCGGACTGGCGCTGGCAGGACAGTTCAGAAAGGATCTGCAGACAGAATGACAGAACAGGAAAAACAGAGACCAACAGATGGCCGGACAGGCGGAGAAATACATACAGAAAACGGAGAACCCAAAAAGAAGATCGGAAAAGTCTGGCTGGTAGGCGCCGGGCCGGGGGATGTGGGGCTGCTGACCCTGAAAGGGGCGCGTGTGCTGGAACAGGCGGAGGTGGTTGTCTATGACAGTCTGGTCGGAGACGGCGT
Organism: Candidatus Fusicatenibacter intestinigallinarum; assembly: GCA_019119555.1. GTDB lineage: Bacteria > Bacillota > Clostridia > Lachnospirales > Lachnospiraceae > Fusicatenibacter > Fusicatenibacter intestinigallinarum. The sequence goes on from DWWU01000041.1 coordinate 52,645, forward strand.
TCTTGCCAAGATTCCTCAGGGGATCCGAACGATTAACGTCGGAAAACGGGCCGGACATCATACGATGCCCCAGGAACAGATCAATCAGGTGCTTCTGGAGGAAGCAGAAGCGGGGCGCCGTGTGGTCCGCCTGAAAGGAGGAGACCCGTTTCTGTTCGGCAGGGGCGGCGAAGAACTGGAACTGCTGGCAGAGCATAAAATTCCTTTTGAGATTGTTCCGGGGATTACATCGGCGATTGCGGTGCCGGCTTACAACGGAATTCCTGTGACCCACAGAGATTTCTGTTCGTCCGTTCATATTATTACGGGACATCAGCGGAAAGGCGAACCGCTGAACATAGATTTTGACGCGCTGGTGCGGATAAAAGGAACGCTTGTGTTCCTGATGGGAATTTCCGCACTGCCGGCGATCATGCAGGGACTTCTGGAGGCCGGGATGCATCCGGACATGCCCTGCGCGGTACTCTCCCGCGGAACAACGGCCTTTCAGAGCTGTCTGGAGAGCACGGTGGGGCAAATGGAGCAGACGGTGCGGGAACAGGGAGTTGTGACTCCGGCTATTATTGTTGTGGGAAAGGTCTGCGTACTGCACCGGGAATTTTCCTGGTACGAAAAACTTCCCCTGTCCGGCTGCCGGGTGATTGTGACACGTCCCCGCGGACGTTCCGGCAGGATGAGCAGACTGCTGCGTGCGAAGGGAGCGGAGGTTCTGGAACTGCCGTCGATCGAGACGGTTCCGTCCGGGGACCTGTCCGGACTGGCCGCGGCGCTGGAAAATCTGGGAGCGTATCACTGGACTGCGTTTACCAGCCCCTACGGAGTGATGCTGTTTTTTGAGGAGCTTCTGAAAAGCGGACGGGATGCGAGGGCCCTTGCCGGTCTGAAGTTTGCGGCAATCGGCGAGGGGACGAAGAAAGCGCTGGCAGAGCACGGGATACGCGCGGATCTTCTCCCGGATGTTTATGACGGCGCCCATCTTGGCATGGCGCTGGCGGAAACATGCGGTTCGGGAGAACGGATCCTTCTGCCCAGGGCTGCCATTGGCTCGGAGGAAATTCTTGCGGCGCTGGCAGTCCGGAAGGATCTGACGGTGGACGACGTTCCTGTTTATGAGACTCGGTACACCGGACCGGAGGTTCTGGATGAGACGAAACTGTTCGTGGAAGGCGCGGTGACGCTGGCGGTATTTACCAGCGCTTCCACTGTCCGCGGTTTTGCGTCGGCGGCGCCCGGTCTGGATCTCCGCCGGGTAACCGCAGTCTGCATCGGACAGCAGACTGCAGCGGCGGCCAAAGAATTCGGAATGAAAACGGAGATCGCCAGAAAGGCAACAATGGAAAGCCTTGCCGACTGTGTGGAACAGGTGTATCGGAAGATCAGGCCGACGGATGTATGCTGACAGGAACGCGGCGGACATCTGCAGGAAAAAGTGAACAAGGTTGCCGTTCAGCCGGCTGAACGGCGACAGAACAAGAAGTACGTCAGGAGGAAGACAAAATGAAAACAGAGACATCAGACAAACTGTATCAGGAAGCTGTAAAATATATTCCGGGAGGTGTGAACTCGCCGGTGCGTGCATATGGAAACGTTCATATGAGCCCGCGGTTTATCCAGGGAGCGACCGGACCGTATGTGTTTGACGCGGACGGGAACAAGTATGTGGACTATGTCTGCTCCTGGGGACCGATGATTCTCGGCCATAATAACCAGGAAGTGCTTCACGCGGTGGTCCGTGCCTGTGACAATGGCCTTAGCTTTGGCGCAGCTACGGCGATTGAAGTGGAGATGGCGAAGTTTATCTGCGAGAACGTGCCTGCGATCGAGATGATCCGTATGGTAAATTCCGGTACAGAGGCAGTGATGAGCGCTGTCCGGGCGGCGAGGGGATTTACCGGAAGAAACAAGATTATCAAATTTATGGGATGCTACCATGGACACAGCGACTGTCTGCTGGTAAAGGCAGGCTCCGGCGTGATGACTGCAGGAATTCCGGACAGCGCCGGCGTTCCGAAGGGCTGTACCGAAGACACGCTTTCCGCGGTATATAACGATCTGAACAGCGTGGAAGAACTGCTGGACAACAATAAGGATCAGGTAGCGGCCATCATCGTTGAGCCTGTGGCGGCGAATATGGGCGTTGTGCCGCCGAAGGAGGGATTTCTCCAGGGACTGCGCCGTCTCTGCGACAAGCATCAGGCACTTCTGATCTTTGATGAGGTGATTACCGGTTTCCGTCTGGGATTCACCGGAGCTTCCGGAAAGTACCAGGTGCGTCCGGATCTGATCACTTACGGAAAGATTATCGGCGCAGGCATGCCGGTGGGGGCTTACGGCGGAAGAAAAGAGATCATGGAGATGGTTGCTCCCTGCGGACCGGTTTATCAGGCGGGAACCCTCAGCGGAAATCCGGTGGCGATGGCGGCTGGTCTGACGCAGCTGAAATATCTTTATAACAATCCGAAGATTTACGAAGATCTTACTGCAAAAGGGGAAAAACTGTACGGCGGAATGCAGGAACTTCTGCGCCGGTATCAGGTGCCGTATACGGTCAACTATGTGGATTCTCTGGGCTGCATGTTCTGTACGCCGCAGGAGGTCGGAAATTACGCGCAGGCAAAAACCTCAGACACCGCAGCGTTTGCCGATTATTTTGCGTGGATGATCAATCATGGTTTCCATCTGGCATCCTCCCAGTTTGAGGCAATGTTCCTCTCTGAGGCACATACTGACGAAATCATTGACGACACACTGAACACGGTGGAAGATTATCTGAGAGAGCGAAAAGACTGAGTATCAGAAGGAGGAGATCATGCAGACAGGTCTGGAAGATGCCTATCTTGTGAAAGACGGGAAAAAGCTTCGTCTTGGATACACAACAGGCTCCTGCGCCGCAGCGGCGGCGCAGGCGGCGGCCATATGTCTTCTGACCGGAAACAGACCGGACCGTGCGGAGCTGATGACGCCGAAAGGAATTCAGCTTTGCCTTCCGGTCTGTTTTTTTCAGGAGACAGAATGTGAAGTGACTTTTGGTGTAAAGAAGGATGGAGGCGATGATCCGGATGCCACCCACGGGCTGTGGATTCTGGCGACGGTCAGCCGGCTGACAGAACCGGAAATTGTGATTGATGGCGGCAAAGGGGTTGGCCGTGTTACACGCTCGGGGTTGGATCAGCCTCCGGGCGCTGCCGCCATCAACCGGGTGCCCCGGGCGATGATCCGGGAGCAGGTGCTGAAAGTCATGCAGAAGGAAGGATATCCGGGGGGAATCAGAGTTGTGATTTCTGTTCCGGAAGGAGAGGAGACAGCAAAGCGGACGTTTAATCCCCGGCTGGGCATTGTCGGAGGAATTTCGATTCTCGGTACCAGCGGGATTGTAATGCCCATGAGCGAGGAAGCGCTGATCGCGACGATCCGTGTGGAGATGGAAATGCGGCGGGCGTCCGGAAGCCGGTATCTGCTGATGGTACCCGGAAATTACGGGGAGGATTTTCTTTCCAGATATCCACAGGTTGACACGGAGCAGGCGGTGAAATGCAGCAATTATGTGGGCGCGGTTCTTGAGATGGCGGTGGAGATGGGGTTTGAGGGAATTCTGTTTGTCGCTCATATCGGGAAATTCATCAAAGTGTCCGGAGGGATTATGAATACCCACTCTCATCAGGCGGACTGCCGTGCGGAACTGCTGGCGGCGCAGGCGCTGCGGCGTGGGGCGGATCCGGAAACCGTCCGGAGGATTCTGGCGACGGACACGACAGAGGAAGCGGTGGAGATTCTGGTCCATGCAGGCTGTCTGAGCGAGACTATGGAAGAGGTAATGGAACGGATTGTGTTTTATATGCAGCATCACACAGAGGGACGCATCCGTACGGAGGCGATTGTTTTTTCCAGCTGGCATGGAGTGTTGGGAGAAAGCGCCGGGGCAGGGGAACTGATCAGACAGTTTCAGAAAAAGTCAAAAACCCCGCAGCAAGCTACGGGGCATCAAACTTGTCCAGGCGAAGAAGAAAAAGGGTGAGCAGGGATGGATGAGGTGTATTTTCAGAGTGAAGGTGTATTTTCAGAGTGAGTTTCAGGGCGGAGAAAAGCCGGGAGAACAGGGAAAACCGGGCGTGAAGGTGATCGTCGGGAAGGAATTTTCCCGGGAAGGAAAGTACTGGAAGATTCCGGCTGTCTATTTGTTTGATGAAGGGATCGTGATGGATCTCTGCTGTCGGGTTGCTCCGGATGCACTGAAAAAATATTACAGCGAACGAAAACGGTTTTCCAGGCAGGGCTGGACGGATCCGGAAACCTTCGAATACTTCGAAGGAGAAAATCCCTGGCCGCGCAGTTACTGTGTCTGCCTGACAGTCAACGGAAAAGATCTTCGCCAGGAAGGTTCTTCGTCGGAAATCTGGATGCCGGAAAATACTGCCGGAGAGAAAGAAGCTGCCGCCGGACTGCAGGATTGTGAAATCCGGAGGATTCTGGACGCGTATCAGTGTGACAGAGAATATGCATGGTATTTCAGCCGCTGCCGCTTTCGGTGGGCAGAAGGGGAAGCAGGAGAAACACCGGAGACGCTGCGCACAGTGACGGCAGAATTTGCGGCGGAACCACGGAAGGTTCCAGGATTCTGTTTTGTCACCAGAGAAGGTGAAGCGCCGAAATGTATTCCGTTTCACTGTCCTCTGAATGGAGAGGAAGGTGTGCTGAAGATCCGGGAATGCTTTTCCCGGAAACTGGATGAGGAAGTTTTTCGCGGGATTCCGTCGCTGCGGAAAAGAGCAGGCGGACAGGAACCGGAAACTGCGGATGTGGAATTTCCTTTGTACCAGACGGTGATATCCTGGAATACGGAACCGGAAGGGCTGCGCTCAGTCTGTTCGGTCACCGACTGCTGTCCTTCGGGCGGTCACCCGAGGAGAAAGAGAAAAGAAGACAGCGGACAGAAAACGGACCGCGGAACCACGGAAGTGATCGGCGCCAGCGCTGTCTGTGTATCCTATTCAGGAGGGGAGAACAGAGAAACCTCCTGGTCCGCTTCCGCTCTGACATTCGAAAAGCAGGCGGAGACAAGATGGCAGGCAGATTTTTTTTGTGATGACGGGGACCATCTGCTGGTCGAAGTAATAAAGTAATCCTATGCGCTGCGGCGTGACAGTTTATCAGGCTGTGTACGCCGCGGCGCATTTTTTGGCGAATACTCTTGACATATATCTTCTACAAATGTAATATGTAATTGTACTACATAAGTAGAAAAGGAGGAGGTATCATGCGGAGGAAAATTCAGAAATTGCCTGATTCCGAACTGGACGTGATGATTGCCTTATGGAACGGACACGGGGAAATGACCAGAAGCGAGATCGAGGACTTTATGAAGCGGAAAAAGAAACTGGCTCCGACAACGATCCTCACACTTCTTTCACGTCTGGAGAAGAAAAAATTTGTTTCCGTAAAAAAGGAAGGAAAAGCAAATCTTTACCGTGCGCTTGTCACGCAGGAACAGTATCAGCAGCAGGAAGGGAAACATGTACTGGAAAAGCTGTATGGCAACTCGCTGAAAAATTTTGTGGCGACTCTGTATCAGGGGAAGCAGATCGACCAGAGTGACATTGAAGAACTGGAAGCTTTTCTGCAGGAATTAGAGAAAGACCAGTAACAGTTCAGACGGCGGAACTGTTGCAAAGACGACAGTCTGTGATGCAGCAGGAAAACGGAGGGGTATTATGAGAGAAGGAAAAAGAAAGAAAAAGAGACCATTTGTCTGGATGCTGTGGCTTATGATTTTCAGCGTTGGGATCTGGGGACTGACGGCCTGTTCCGGAAAAAAAGAGGATGAAAAGCCTGCTTCTGCGGAGAGTAAAAATGCTTCTGTGACAGGGGACAGCGGGGGAGAACAGGAAACGGCGCAGACATCGTCAGAGACGGAAACGGTAGGAGAATCGGACCGGCAGCAGTCGGATTCCGGTCATGATTCTGTGCCTGAGACAGAGGAACCGGATGCGGCGCAGCAGGAGAATCCAGATGCGGGCAATACGGTTTCTATTGAAAACTATATTGTGAACGGTGAATGGAAAAAGCTGAAGGACGTTCTGAATATGCAGCCGACAGAATCCGGACAGTTCGGAGAAACAGGGGAAGCCTTTGAGACAGGGGGATTTTATATCACATGGACCAACGATATGACAGAGGATGACGGGGCGTTTACGATGATAAACAGTGGGAATTCTTCTGTAAATATTTATGGCGTAACGGTAGGTGACGGGATTGGAACAGCGGATTCTGCGTTTGAGGAAAATGGCTGGACGGCACTGGATGATGGCCGGCAGTATATTGCTGTTCTGAACGGAAGAAATCTGGCGATTGACTTTGACCTGGATGAGAATCAGGTGATCACAGGCTGGTATCTTTGCAACTGGCCGGAAGGCGATTTTTCTGAAAATTTTGAAGGGCTTGAGAATCAGCAGATCAACGGAGTTCCCGCAAAGGTAAATGTATATGAAGGCGAATACAGATATGATCTTGCACGTACAGGCCTTCCGATCACCGAGTATTATACGGTAATCGTGGAAAATGTAACGGAGGATTCCTTTGATTTCACCATTTATTATGTGGATGATCTGGCGGAAACCAGGGATGTTGTTTTCCGGACGCATACGGCGGTTTTTGAGGGGGACGGAACGTATGCGAAATATCATGGGCAGGAGTATGAACTGGAATTTACGTTCCCGGATAAGCGGAACACCTATCCGGATGCGGTGGACATGCAGATTACAGGATATGAGCCTGTCGAAGGCCTGACCTTCTGCAACAATGCGATACCGGGTCATGAATTCAGCTGAACCGGCAGATTTCGTCGAACGAAAAGGAGGGGTGGTATGGCGGATATTCTGTTATATGTATTGAAGATCAATCTGGCGGCTGCGGCTGTGATTTTTCTGACCGCGGTGCTGTCGAGGCATCTGGCCGGGAGATATTCGGTTCGCTGGAAATACCGGATCTGGCTGGCGCTGGCGATTCTTCTGCTTCTTCCGGTACAGATTCCGGAAACCTGGAATATCGTACATGTAAATATTCCGGCAGCTTTCACCGTGAGAACAGATCAGCTCCGGACTGCCCGGGAGACAGATACAGGGAATGACAGGACAATCGCAGAGACAGATGGGACAGGGCAGACGGGCCTGCCCTGGTCCGGCGCCGGGAACACTTCTCAGGAGATTCTTTCTCAGTCTTCGCCAGACCTCCAGAACACCGGGAATCTCGTGGCGCCTGCCGGCGACGTTCAGTGGATTTCAATGGAAACGGCAGCTGACCTTGCGGCGGCTGTGTGGGCGGCCGGAGTGCTGTTCCTGGGAATCAGAAAAACGGTGGAGACATATCTGGCAGGAAAAGCGCTGCGCCGATGGAATCTGCCGAACTGGAACCAGCCGCTGGAACGGACGTATCGGAAGATATGCGGAAGCATGAAACTGAAGCGGACGCCGCGGCTGATGCTGAACAGCCGGCTGACGACGCCTCTGCTTATGGGATTTCTGCATCCGTGTATCTGCATCCCCCAGATCGGATATACGCCGGAGGAACAGGAACTGATTCTGTTCCATGAACTCTGCCATTACCAAAGAAAAGATCTGTGGTATAAACTTTTGCTGAACATTCTGTGCATTGTGCATTGGTTTAATCCGGCGCTTTGGTGGATGAAAAAGGAAGCGGACAGAGACCTTGAGTTTCTCTGCGATGAATCAGTGATGGAACGACGCGCTGTACAGGAGAGAATGCTGTACAATCGTCTGCTTGCAAAAACAGCCGCAGGGAAAACTTCTGCGCCGGGAATCACGACCGGGTTCAGCGACAGCCTGCGGAATCTGAAAAAGCGGATGGCAAACATTATGCGTGCCGGAACAATGAAAAAGGGAAATGTGGTCACCGCGTGTTTTCTGGCATTGTTTGTGCTCTGCAACGCGCTGACGGGATGTTCTGTTGCGGACAGCTCCGGTTCTTCTCCGGCAGCTGACGGAAAGAAAACAGAGGCGGATTCCGGGCAGGAGCCTGCCGGCCGCCAGATCCCGGACACACAGGAGGATCAACGGCAGCTTTTGGATACCGTGCCGCTGGATCCGCAGGATGGGGAAAATCGCGGCGTATCCTCCGAAGAAGCAGAACCGCAGGGGCAGGAGAACGGAGACAGTGGTTCATCTTCAGAAACTCAGGAGGACGACGGATCAGACGTTCAGGCTCCGGCTGACACCCAGCCACCTGCCCGGACGCCATCCGTACAGCCGACACAGACGCCCGGGGAACCGGCGGACATGCCGCAGGAAGATCCTTCTCCGACGGACAGCCCCCAGGAATCGGCACCGTCTCCCCCGGAAATTGAGCTGACCGATTATGTGCATGATAATCTGGTGCAGGAATTTGCGGAAGATATGGGGATGGAACAGGTTTCCGGACAGATGTTCGGGGAGAACGGATATCGGTATGAAAACTCTTATGCGGGCATTGAATGGCAATATGTGGATGAAACGATTTATGGCGGGGAGGATTTCGACAGCAAATATAATTACATCGGTTCTGTATGGTGCGAAGGAAACACAGAGATCAGCGTGTACGGCGTTGCCTGCGGAATGAATATGGACGAAGTACGGGAAAACATGCAGGCAGACGGATGGAAAGTTCTTGGAGCGCATCAGAATGCTTTCCTGCTGGATGAGAATTCCGGATATGACCGGGAGTATGTCCAGTTTGAGACAGACGGCACGACAATTACCCAATGGTACTGGTGCAACTGGCCGGAGGGGGATCTGTAATAATCAAGGTTATAGTTCGGTCCGGTCTGTGCATTCACTGCACAGACCGTATGTAAAGAATAGAACCTGTAACCATCAAGCGGCTTCGGAGATGTTTTATTACCTCCGGGCCGCTTGATTCATATTACCTATACAGGAGCCGGATCAGGAGGTATAATGCCAGTAAAGATATTTTTCGGATACGGAGGAGGATACAGATGACAGAGATTGTATTCAGCGAGAGCGCTGAGGGCAGCCTGAAGTGGGCGCAGACATATGGAAAAGGCAAGTGGGCTCCATCATCGATCGGCATGATTGGCAGTAATCTTTCGGCAGCAGAGGCAGACGAGGCACTGCGTGAAGCGGAGCGAAGGGAACAGGCCTCCTGGGAGCAGGCGGTTCCGCTGGGAGGAAGTCCTGCAGACGTGTTTTCCTTTCCGCTTGTCCACAGCATCGGAGATATATCAGAAGAAGGGATCGGACAGAAGCGTCTGGAAACGCTGCAGAAGCTGTTTGGTTACAGCTCTGAAACAGAGGGCCACAAAACGGCAGAGCGAATCTGCCGAAATGCAGTCAGAGATTTTCAGACAGTCAGAACCCGTCTGACAGAAGGCGGGCAGGTACGGATCTGGTACAGTGATCAGCCGGATGAAATGTGCGGAATGTACTGGTTTCTCGCACAGCTGGAGCAGCAGCGGATGCCTGCCGGCAGGATTGTTCTTGTAAGTCCTGAAGACCGGAATTCTGAACTCTGTCATCTGGGCTGGGGTGCAGCGGAACCCGGGGAGTGGGGGAAGCATCTTTCTTCTCAGAAAAATATCAGCCAGGAGTTTCTCACCGACATTGCCTGCCGTTGGAAGAAACTTCAGGATGAGCGGGCGGCGCTGCGTGCAGTCGTCGACGGAAAGCTCTGCAGTGTACCGGAAGACTTTTATGATCCTTTCATACAGAAAGAACTGGATGCACAGGAAGAGATGTTCCCTGAAACTTCCCTGATGGGCTCCGTCCTCGCCAGACACCGGCTGGGAATCAGCAATGAATGGATTTTCCTGCGCATTCAGAAGATGGTAGAAAGCGGAAGGCTGTCAGTTGCGGCTGAGGCACCGGAGGATATGACGGCGTGTCATCGATGGTTGAAAAAAATGTGAATTGTTGCATTTCTTTTTTTCGTATATTATAATGATGAGCGAACTACATGTTCAGCAGCCGTTATCCGATGTCTGCAGTGCGGAGGAGAAGCAGACGCCGGTGGGCCTTCGGCCCATCGCGTAGCGATTTTCAATGGCCGGATGCCATAACAGTTCAGCCAGCTGAACTGTTACTACGGTTACAGCGGCAAAGAACATGGAAAAAGAATAAGCGGAAAAAGAATTATAATAAACGGAGCAGGACAGAAGCCTCGGTATCAGGCTTTGTCCGAAGAGGAGCAGACATGAAAAGAGGAACCTTATACGGAGTCGGAATCGGTCCGGGCGATCCGGAACTTCTGACACTGAAAGCAGTCCGTCGGATCCGGGAGGCGCAGGTGATCGCTCTGCCCGGAAAGGAAGCAAAGGAGACCGTTGCCTATCGGATTGCCGTCCAGGCGGTGCCGGAGCTGGAAAACAAGCATCTGCTGGCGGTGGCCATGCCGATGACGAAGGACAGGACAGAACTGGAGGAAAACCACAAAAAAGCGGCCAAAGCAGTGGAGCAGGAACTGGACCAGGGAAAGGACGTTGCATTTCTGACCCTTGGAGATCCGACGGTTTATTCCACGTATCTGTATGTCCACAAACGCGTACAGGAGGACGGATACGAAGCGAAAATTGTCAGCGGCGTCACTTCCTTCTGTGCGGCTGCGGCGGAACTGGAAATCGGACTTGTGGAAAACTCTCAGCAGCTTCATGTGATTCCGGCGTCTTATCAGATTGAGGATGCGCTGAAGCTTCCGGGAACGAAAGTTCTGATGAAGGCCGGACGTAAGATGGAGCAGGTCAAAGAACTTCTGGAACAGATGGACGCGGAAGTCCTGATGGTGGAAAACTGTGGGATGGAAGGTCAGCGGATCTGCCGCGGAGCGGAGGAGATTCCCGAATCTGCAGGCTATTATTCACTGATCGTGGTAAAGGAGAAATAACATGGTACATTTTGTCGGAGCAGGTCCGGGAGCGCCGGATCTTATTACTGTGCGCGGAAAAAAGCTGCTGGAGCAGGCGGATGTGATCATCTATGCGGGATCGCTGGTAAACCCGGCGCTGCTTGAGGATTGCAAAGAAGGATGCCAGATTTACAACAGCGCGGTGATGACGCTGGAACAGGTGATTGATGTGATGAAACAGGCCAATGACCGGGGTGAGGATGTGGTGAGGCTCCACACCGGAGATCCCAGTCTGTACGGTGCGATCCGGGAACAGATGGACGCCCTGGACGCCCTGGACATTGCTTACGATGACTGTCCGGGCGTCAGCTCTTTTTCGGGAGCGGCGGCGGCTTTAAATATGGAATACACACTGCCGGATGTCTCTCAGAGCGTGATTATCACACGGATGGCAGGCAGAACGCCGGTGCCGGAGCGGGAGAGCATTGCATCCTTTGCGGCCCATCAGGCGACCATGGTGGTTTTCCTCAGCACAGGACTTCTTGAGAAATTGTCCGAAGAGCTGATTGCAGGCGGTTACACCGAGGATACGCCGGCCGCGATCGTCTATAAAGCAAGCTGGCCGGAGGAAAAGGCTTTCCGCTGTACGGTGGGAACCCTGGCGCAGACGGCGAAGGAACATGGAATTACGAAGACGGCGCTTATGATTATCGGAAATGCGGTGACACAGGGAAATTACCGGAGAAGTGATCTGTACCATCCTGCGTTTTCCACGGAGTACCGGAAAGCGGAAAAGGGAGAGTCATGAAGTGTGCGGTGATCAGTTTTACCAGAAACGGAGCAGTTCTGAACCGGATGTTATGCAGAGAGCTTTCCGAAGAAGGGATTGCCGCCAGCGGTTTTTCCATTGAAAAGTATGCCCTGAGCGCTGCTCTGCAGCCACTGTCCGAGCCGCTGAAAGAGTGGACCGGAAGAATGTTTCAGGAGGCAGATGCGCTGATTTTTATCGGCGCCTGCGGGATTGCCGTGCGGAGCATTGCTCCGTTTGTCAGAGACAAGAAGACGGATCCGGCAGTGGTGGTGATTGACGAACAGGGAAAATACGCAGTCTCTCTTCTGTCGGGGCATCTGGGGGGAGCCAATGCGCTTACCCGGAAAGCGGCGGAAATTCTTGACGCGGAGCCGGTAATCACAACGGCTACAGACCGGCAGAAAAAATTTGCGGTGGACGAGTTTGCAAGAAAGAATCAACTGTATCTCTCCGATCTGACGCTGGCGAAGAAAGTGTCTTCCCGGATTGTCGACGGAAAAAAAGTCGGTTTCTACTCGGAGTTTCCCTGCCAGGGAGACCTTCCGGAAGAACTGGAGTCTGTGAATGGTCCCCATTCGGAACCGGGAAGCGTGGATCCGGAGAAAAATCCGCCGGTTGGTATCTGCGTTTCGCTTTCCGGGCGGCTCCATCCGTTTCCGGAAACCCTGCATCTGATTCCGCAGATCGTGACAGTTGGAATGGGCTGCAGAAAAGGTACGCCCAAGGATGCGATCCGGTATCAGCTGGAACAGGCGCTGGAGCGGGCAGACGTTTCCAGGCATGCGCTGTGCCGGGCGGCCAGTATCGACTTAAAGGCGGAAGAGACGGGAATTCTGGAGCTCTGCCGGGAGTACGGGATTCCTTTTGTGACCTTTTCTGCGGATGAATTAAAGAAAGCGCCGGGGGACTTTACGCCGTCGGAGTTTGTAAAAAATATAACGGGAGTGGACAATGTCTGCGAGCGAAGTGCAGTTCTTGCGGGAGGCAGACTGATCCAGAAAAAACAGGCCGGAGGCGGTGTGACCATCGCGCTTGCCGCCGGAGAATGGAGGGCTGAATTTTGAATATCATATATGTAGTGGGCATCGGACCGGGCGCCTATGAGAAAATGACCATCGAGGCCGCAGACACTCTGCGGGACAGCGATGTGATTATCGGCTACACGGTCTATGTGGATCTGGTGAGAGAACATTTTCCGGAAAAAGAGTTTCTGACGACTCCGATGAGAAAGGAAGTGGACCGTTGCCGGATGGCTTTTGAGGAGGCGGAAAAAGGCAGGAAAGTGGCGATGATCTGCAGCGGCGACGCCGGCGTCTACGGCATGGCAGGACTGATGCTGGAGCTTGGCCGCGAGTATCCGGACTGTGAAGTCAGGGTGATTCCGGGGGTTACCGCGGCTACCGGCGGTGCGGCAGTGCTTGGCGCACCGCTGATTCATGACTTTGCGCTGATCAGTCTGAGCGATCTGCTGACCCCATGGGAGAAAATCGAGAAACGTCTGAGACTGGCGGCGGAGGCGGATTTTGTGATCTGTCTTTATAATCCCGGCAGCAAAAAGCGGGCGGACTATCTGGAGAAAGCCTGTGAAATCATGATGGAGAGCAAGAGCGGGGATACCGTCTGCGGCCTTGTCAGCCAGATCGGCCGGGAGGGAGAGTCGATGCGTGTACTTCCGCTGAAAGAACTGAAGAAAACGCCGGTGGATATGTTTACCACCGTATTTATCGGCAACAGTCAGACCGTTGAAGTCGACGGAAAAATGGTGACGCCGAGAGGATACCGGTATGAGTAAGATTTTACTGTTTGCCGGCACGACGGAAGGGCGTCATGTGGCGGAATTTCTGAATCGTTACGGTCTGCCGGCGGTGGTCTGCACCGCCACGGAATACGGGAAATGCCAGATTCCGTCTGGCGGGATGCTGGATGTACGGAGCGAACGTCTCTCTGCGGAGGAGATGGCGAGGCTGATGCTGGAGCATGAGATTTCATTGGTCATCGACGCGACGCATCCTTACGCGGTTCTGGTTTCTGAAAATATTCAAAGTGCCTGTGAACAGACCGGCACAGAATATCTGCGCCTGCTGCGCCCGGCGGAGAAGGTCGGAGAGGAAAGCATTGTGGTGGATTCTGTGGAGGAAGCCGTGGAATGGCTGAAGCATTCCGAAGACCGGGTTCTGGTGACGACAGGAAGCAAGGAACTGGCAGCGTTTACCGCAGTCCCGGATTATCAGAACCGGCTGTTTGCCAGAGTACTTCCGACGCCGGGAGTGGTGGCCCGATGTGCGGAGCTGGGATTTGACGCCGGGCACCTGATTGCGATGCAGGGACCGTTTTCTCTGGAACTGAATCTTGCGATTCTCCGCCAGACCGGCGCGAAAATTCTTGTGACCAAGGAGTCCGGAAAAAACGGAGGCTTTGAAGAAAAGGCGGAGGCCGCGCGGGAGGCAGGAGCGCGTCTTCTTGTGATCGGAAGGCCTCCGGAATCTTTGCAGCAGAAAGACAAAGCTGCGCGGGGATATTCGGAAGGGGAAGTATGCGCTCTGCTGGCGGAGAGATATGGAATTTCCGTGCGGCAGGAAGTAACCATTGCCGGCATCGGAATGGGACAGCCGGACAACATGACAGCGGAAGTGCAGAAGGCGATCCTCCGGGCGGATGTGCTGATCGGTGCGGAGAGAATTCTGAAAGCGGCAAAGGAACTTCTCGGGGAGGAGAACAGAACGCCATGTTTTGACGCATATCAGCCGGAGGCAATCCGGGAGTTTCTGGATGCGCATCCCGAGTATGAGCACGCAGTGCTGCTTCAGTCCGGAGATACCGGATTTTTCAGCGGGGCGAAGCGGCTGTTTCAGATATTGTCCGGGAGAGAGATCCATGTCCTCCCGGGAATCTCTTCTGTGGTGTATCTGTGTGCAAAACTCCGGATTTCCTGGGAGGATGTCTGCCTGCTCAGCATGCACGGCCGGAAAGCCAACGGAACGGATGCCGTCCGCCATCACAGACGGACGTTTCTGTTGTTGGGAACAAAGGGCGGAGCCGCGGCGTTCTGCGGGGAATTGTGCCGTTACGGTCTGGGACAGGTAAAGGTTACGATCGGCGAACATCTCTCCTATCCGGAGGAACGGATCGTCACAGGGACGGCGGAGGAACTTGTCGGACAGACGTTTGAAACGCTCTGCGTGATTCTGGCGGAAAATCCCGCACCGGTTTCCCGTGAAACTGCAGGTTTGCCGGATGAAGCGTTTGTCCGGGGAAAAGTGCCGATGACCAAACGGGAGGTGCGTGCGGTTTCTCTGTCTTATCTCGGCCTTCAGGAGGATTCTGTAGCCTGGGATGTGGGCGCAGGTACCGGGTCTGTATCGGTGGAGATGGCGCTGCACGCCTGGAACGGGTGGGTCTATGCGGTGGAGCAGAAAGAGGAAGGCATTGAACTCATCTGTGCAAATGCGCTGAAGAACGGATGCGCGAATCTGACGCCGGTGTCCGGAAGGGCGCCGGAAGCGCTTCAGAAACTTCCCGCGCCGACCCATGTGTTTGTCGGAGGCTCCGGAGGCGCGCTTGAGCAGATTTTGAGGACAGCTCTGGAGAAAAATCCCCGGGTTCGGGTGGTGGTCAACGCCATTTCCCTGGAGACGATTGCAGAGGCCGCCCGATGTCTGAGACAGCTGCCGTTTGAGGAACCGGAAATTGTCTGTCTGCGGGCGGACCGGTCAAAGGTGCTGGGAAACAGTCATCTGATGCTGGGAATGAATCCTGTTTATATTTTTGCGGCGACGGGAGGCGGATACCATGAGCAGGAATAGATTCATGATCGCTGCTCCGAAAAGCGGGAGCGGGAAAACGATGATTACCTGCGGTCTGCTCCGGGCGTTTCTGCTGCGGGGCAAGAAGGTTGCCGCCTTTAAGTGCGGGCCGGATTATATTGATCCTCTGTTTCATGAGACCGTGGTGGGAGCTCCTTCCCGCAATCTTGATCCGTTTTTTACGGACGGACCGATGACCCGGTATCTTTTCGGGCGCCATGCGAATTCGGCAGATCTGTCAGTGATCGAGGGCGTGATGGGATATTACGACGGCCTGGGAGGGACTTCCGATGAGGCCAGCGCCTATGATCTGGCGCAGATGACCGACACGCCGGTAATTCTTGTGATGGATGCCAGGGGGATGAGTCTGTCCGTGCTGGCAGAACTGCAGGGATTCCTTAAGTTCCGTCAGAACAGCGGAATCCGCGGTGTGATTTTCAACCGTATGTCAAAGAGCATGTATCAGCTTCTCGCGCCGATGGTGAAGGAAACGCTTGGCATCCGTCCTCTGGGTTATGTGCCGGAATGCCCTGACTGCCGTCTGGAAAGCCGCCATCTCGGTCTGGTCCTTCCCGATGAGGTGAAGGATCTGTCCGGACGCCTGGATCGTCTGGCGGCAGTGCTTGAGGAGACGGCGGATCTGGACGGAATGCTGGAGCTGGCGGCGGAAGCCCGGGAGCTTTCCGCAGAGATGCCGGCAAAACTGAAACAGCTTTTGGACAGCCCGCAGGCGGAGAACATCCGCAGAACCGCGCCTGTGATCGGCGTTGCGCGGGATGAGGCGTTTCAGTTTATTTATGCAGACAATCTGAAGCTGCTGGAGGAGCTCGGGGCCAGGATCTGCTGGTTTTCGCCGATAAGAGACAGACATCTGCCGGAGGGCATTCAGGGAGTTCTGCTCTGCGGCGGATACCCGGAACTTTACGCAGGGGAGCTGTCCGGAAACGACAGCATGAAGAGAGAACTGCGGGAAGCGCTGAGGCAGGGAATGCCCTGCATGGCGGAATGCGGCGGATACATGTATCTGTCTGAGGAGATGGAGGATATGGAAGGGCGTGTCTGGCCAATGGTCGGGGCAGTTCCGGGAAATGTCTTCCGGACCGGTAAACTGGGAAGATTCGGCTATATCTGTCTGGAGGCTTTGCAGGAAGGTGTGCTGGGCGGCGGCTGCGGCACATTGCGCGGTCACGAATTCCACTATTTTGACAGTACGGACTGCGGATCTGCGTTCCATGCGCAAAAGCCGAACCGGAAGCGGGGTTGGGATTGTATCCATGGGACAGGCACGATGATGGCAGGCTTTCCCCATCTGTATTATTATGCCTGCCCGGAGCTGGCTGTGGAGTTTCTTGAAAAATGCTGTGAATACGGAGGGACAAAATGATGTGGCTGACATTGGCAGCGCTGCTGACCGGTTATGGACTGGATCTTCTGTTCGGAGATCCCAGGCAGATTTATCATCCGATCCGGCTGATCGGAGCGCTGATCTCGGTTCTGGAGAAAGGAATCCGGAACGTTTTTCCGAAGACTTCCGACGGAGAACTGGCGGGAGGCACGGTGCTGGTTCTCCTGACTGTCGGAATCAGCACAGGAGTTCCGGCTGCTTTTCTGGCGGCGGCCGTATGGATACATCCTGTCGTTTACTGGGCAGTTGCATCCTTCTGGTCCTGGCAGATTCTGGCGACAAAATCTTTGAAGACGGAGAGCATGAAAGTGTATGCCCCGCTGAAAGCCGGAGATCTTCCGGAGGCGCGCCATGCGGTCTCCATGATTGTGGGAAGAGACACAGAGCGGCTGAGCGAAGAGGGAGTTGCAAAAGCGGCGGTGGAGACAGTGGCGGAGAATACTTCGGACGGAATCGTTGCTCCGCTGCTGTTTCTGGCCATCGGCGGTCCGGCTTTTGGTTTTCTGTATAAATCTGTCAATACGATGGATTCCATGGTCGGATACAAGAATGACAAGTATCTGTACTTCGGACGAGCTGCTGCGCGTCTGGATGATGTTCTGAATTTCATTCCGTCCAGAATCAGCGCCTGGCTGATGATTGCTGCGGCGGCTGTTCTCGGAATGGACGGGAAAAATGCAAAGCGGATTTATCTGAGGGACAGACATAACCATGCAAGCCCGAATTCCGCTCAGACAGAAGCAGTGATGGCAGGGGCTCTGCGCGTACAGCTGGCCGGAGACGCATGGTATTTCGGCAAACGGTATAAAAAGCCGACCATCGGAGATCCTTATCGGGCTGTGGAGCCGGAGGATATCGTCCGGGCAAACCGGCTGATGTATCTGACTTCTTTTTTTGCGCTGGCAGTGTTCGGGCTGCTGCGGGCGGCGGTTGGAATTATCGTATGAAACATTGTGTGAAACGATATGCCGCAGGATTTTCATAGTGAATGGTTACAGGAAAGGTGTTTGATAAATGAAAGAGAATCCCCATGGAGGCGATATTTATTCCGGAGATTATACATATGATTTTTCCGTAAATGTCAACCCGTTCGGTCCGCCGGAGTCGGTCCGCCGGGCGGTGCGGAATGCGGCGGATCATCTGGACCGTTATCCGGATACATCCTGCCGGGAACTGCGGGCTGCCCTGGCGCGGAAGCTTTCCGTCCGTCCGGAACAGCTGATTTTCGGAAACGGTGCGGCAGAGCTGATTTATGCGCTGGTACAGGGGGTGCGCCCCAGGAGAGCGCTGATCACGGCGCCCGGATTTTCGGAATATGAAACCGCACTGCATGCGGCGGACTGTGAGATTATGTTTTATCCTCTGAAACCGGAGAATGGATTTCTGCCGGAGGAAGACTTTTTTTCATGGATCACGGAGCGGACGGATCTGATTTTTTTATGCAGTCCTCACAATCCGTCGGGAACCGTTCTGTCGAGAGAGTTTCTGCTGGAGGCTGCAAGCCGGGCGGAACAGTGCGGCGCGGTGCTTGTGGTAGACGAATGTTTCTGGCAGTTCGTGACGGAAGAGAAGCGGGTGACATTGCTGGATGCGGTAAATGATCATCCCTCGCTGTTTCTTCTTCATGCATTTACCAAAACATTTGCGATGCCGGGTCTTCGGCTGGGATACGGTGTGACGGCCAATGCACGATTGATGGAGAACATGGAGCGTCACATACAGGCGTGGAATGTGTCCGTCCCGGCACAGATGGCCGGAGCTGCAGCCCTCGGTGAGACGTCATATGTGGAACGTACGGCTGCGGCTGTGGCTGTGGAGCGGGAGTATCTGAGCCGGGAGATGAGGAGACTGAGACTGGCGGTATATCCGTCCCAGGCAAATTTTCTCCTGTTTCAGGGGCCGGAGGATCTGAAAGAGCGCTGCCGGGAGAAAAAGATCCTGATCCGCGACTGCCGGAATTACCGGGGGCTGTCTGCCGGATGGTTCCGGACAGCCGTGAAGCTTCATGAAGAAAATACAGTACTGATTCATACATTGGAGGAAATTCTGTAACTGTTCCGACAGCGAAACGGCTGCGAAGTTCGTTCCCGTTCAGCCAGCTGAACGGGAACGGTTACCGAAATTCTTCTGAACGGTTGCGATCATCAGGATATGGCGCGGAGGGCGCGCCGGAAAGGAGGAAAATATGGCAAAAGCGATTATGATACAGGGAACCATGTCGAATGCCGGAAAGAGTCTGCTCGCAGCGGGGCTCTGCCGGATTTTTCACCAGGACGGCTACAGAGTCGCCCCGTTCAAATCTCAGAATATGGCGCTCAACTCCTTTATCACCCGCGAGGGTCTGGAGATGGGAAGAGCACAGGTCATGCAGGCGGAGGCCGCAGGCATCGAGCCTTCGGTGCTGATGAATCCGATTCTGCTCAAGCCTACCAACGATACCGGGAGCCAGGTGATCGTCGAAGGGGAGGTCCTGGGCAATATGAGCGCGAGAGATTACTTTGCGTTTAAGAAAACGTTGATTCCCAGGGTAAAAAGCGCCTATGACCGTCTGGCGGATCAGAATGACATTATTGTGATCGAGGGGGCGGGATCGCCGGCAGAGATTAACCTGAAAGCGGACGACATCGTCAACATGGGACTGGCAAAGCTGGTGCATGCGCCGGTGCTTCTGGTGGGAGATATCGACCGGGGCGGCGTATTCGCACAGCTGGTGGGAACCATCGAACTTCTGGAGCCGGAAGAGAGAGCGCTGGTCAAAGGGCTGATTATCAACAAATTCCGCGGAGATAAAACGATCCTTGATCCCGGCGTGGAAATGCTGGAAGAGAAGACAGGGATTGATGTGGTCGGCGTTGCCCCCTATCTGAATATTCAGGTGGAGGACGAGGACAGCCTGACCGAACGGTTTTCGGGCAGTCAGGAGGTAAAGCTTCTGGATCTGGCGGTGATCCGGCTTCCGAGGATTTCAAATTTTACGGATTTTAATCCGTTCGAGATGATTCCGGGGGTATCACTGCGGTACGTCTCGCACGTCTCGGAGCTGAAGCATCCGGATCTGATCTTTCTGCCAGGTACAAAAAATACAATGGAGGACCTTCTGTGGATGCGTTCTTCCGGGATGGAAGCTGCTGTCAAAAAGGCAGCAGCGGCCGGCACGGTGATTTTCGGAATCTGCGGCGGCTATCAGATGCTCGGAGAGACATTAAGCGATCCGGACGGGGTTGAGGCCGGCGGAACGATTCCGGGAATGGGACTGCTGCCGATGGAAACCGTGTTTACAAAGCAGAAGACGAGAACCAGAGTCGACGGAACATTCTGCCAGACAGGCGGGAAGCTTTCCGGCCTTTCCGGCATGCCACTGGAGGGATATGAAATTCATATGGGACAGACCGTGAGGAAAGATGGTCTGCCTGCGCTGACAAAGATCTGCGATACGGTTGCTTCGGCGTGCAAGGCGGACGGCGCCTGGAATGAACAGGTTTACGGTTCCTATGTGCATGGGATTTTCGACCGGGAAGAGGCGGCAAAGGCTCTTGTCATGTCTCTGGGCGCGGCAAAGGGCGTCGATATGAGCGAAGCGGGCGCCGTGGATTTCCGGGCGTTCAAGGAGACGCAGTACGATATTCTGGCAGACGCGCTGAGGGAACACCTGGATATGGATAAAATATACCGGATTCTGGAAGAAGGAGCGGAGGTTCAATGAAAGTAGAACTGGAAAATGTGAAACCGATGGAAATCGAGAAACGCAGCTTTGAGATTATCACAGAGGAGCTGA
Organism: Candidatus Fusicatenibacter intestinigallinarum; assembly: GCA_019119555.1. Lineage (GTDB taxonomy): Bacteria > Bacillota > Clostridia > Lachnospirales > Lachnospiraceae > Fusicatenibacter > Fusicatenibacter intestinigallinarum. The sequence continues at coordinate 73,284 of DWWU01000041.1, forward strand.
AGGAACAGGGGATTGTTCTGCCGGAGGAGACGGAGTGGATCACAAAGCGGTGTATTCATACCAGCGCGGATTTTGATTATGCCAGAAATCTGGTGTATTCCGAACATGCGGTGGAAAAAGCGCTGGACGCGCTGCGCAAAGGGGCGACGATTGTCACAGACACTCAGATGGCCAGAGCGGGGATTAATAAAAAGTCCCTGGCACGCTTTGGCGGCGAGGTAAAGTGCTTTATGTCCGACGAAGACGTGGCGGAAAGAGCGAAGAAAAACGGGACGACCCGGGCGGTTGCGTCCATGGATAAGGCTGCAGACCTGGAAGGACCGGTGATTTTCGCAATTGGAAACGCGCCGACGGCACTGGTACGGATTTATGAGCTGGTGCAGGAGGGACGGCTCCATCCGGAACTGATTATCGGAGTTCCGGTGGGATTTGTCAACGTGGTTCCGTCCAAGGAACTGATTCTGTCGCTGGATGTGCCGTCGATTGTGGCGAGAGGCCGCAAGGGCGGAAGCAATATCGCGGCGTGCATCTGCAACGCACTGCTGTATCATCTGGAAGGAAAAAGGTAGCGGTTCATCCGGCTGAACTGTAACGGAAAAAGACATCTCCCGCAGCAGATTCCATGCTGAAAAGTACGGCATTCTGCGGGAGATGTCTTTTTGTCATGTCCCTTCAGACACACTCCAGAGCGTGACGGACGAGAAGCGCCCGGATGCCGGGGTATTCGCCGAGGCCCTTCATGTGGCATTCTACCTCGAAGCCCTCCGCCTCAAACTGACATTTCCAGGAGTCCGGATCGTCTCCGGACATGTCGTTGCTTGCGTGATCGCCGGCTACGATCATGAAGGGCGCCAGATGAACTTTTTTCGGCTGGTAGCTGTGTACCTGGCGGAGCAGCGACTGCATGGAAGGATAGGCTTCTACGGTTCCCAGGAAGACGTTGCTGTAGCCCATGTCTTTGAAGGTGTAATCCAGCGCCGCATAGATGGCGTTGGCGTAATGGGTGGTTCCATGCCCCATAAATACAAGAACCTCGTCCTTAGAAAGCGTCCATTCGTCCATAACGGCGCGGATTGCAGCTTCGTTGTCCTCAACGTTGGTGAGCAGCGGGTTTCCGAAAGAGATGGAACTAAGTTCGGACGCATACTCCATAACGTCTTCTTTCATCAGATCGTTTTCAATACCGTTGATCACATGGGTCGGCTGTACAATCAGATCGGTCACACCGTCGCCGATCATTCGTTCCATTGCTTCTTTTACGTTGTCGATATGGATGCCGTCCCGTTTCTGCAGCTTTTTCAGAATCATTTTGCTCGTCCAGGCTCGGTAGAGCTCTGCATCGGGAAAAGCGTTTCCGATCTCGGTTTCAATCTGATCGATGGTTTTTTCACGGGTTTCGTGAAAACTGGTGCCAAAGCTGACGACGAGCACTGCGGTCTTCTTCTCTTTGGACGCAGTACCTGCATGGCGGCGGTAAGATGTGCCCGGCACAGATGCGATATACTGTTTCAGTTCTGCAACTGTGCGGGGAAGAGGAAGTCCCGGATTCAGAACAGCTTTTTTGCATAAATCTTCAAAAATCTGAAGTACGGACGGCATGGAAAGTCCGGCTGCAGAAAGCGCGCGCTGATTGACAAGCACATCTTTCGGCGCGCCCTGTACGAGGAGTTCGCCGTTTTCCAGCAGGATCACATCGTCCGCCCAGGAAAGGGCAAAATCTGTGTCGTGGGAGACGGCCAGAATCGTGGTTCCCGCTGCGGAGAGTTCCTCAAGGCGTTTCCGGATTCTCTCCCGGTTTCGGACGTCAAGGGTCCCCGGCAGGTCCAGAAGAAGCAGACTGGGACATCCCTGAAGCGTAAGGCAAATCTGTTCAAAGCTATGCTGACCATCGGAGAGGGGCGCGGCATCCGAAGAAACGGAAGAGCCGGTTTCCCGTCCGGCGGAAGAAACCCCGTGAAACCGGACGGTTCCGTCGGAAAGCTTCAGAAAGTATGCGGTCTGCTGCTGCAGAAACTGCAGGCCTTTGGGGCTGTAGTCATAGGGAACGCCATTCCGGTAAATCGTTCCCTCCGTGGGTCTTTCCAGACCGGAGAGACACTGGAGCAGAAGAGATTTTCCGGATCCGTTGGCGCCCATCAATACGGTTCTGCGTCCCTTTTTCAGCTCAATATTCAGATGTTTCAGCAGGGCTGTGCCGTCGGAAGCGGTATAACTGAGGTTTTCCATGAGAACAGCGGTATTTTGCATTTCCATAAGAAATATTCTCCTTATTCATTGGATTGATATATAAAACAGGCCCGCCCAAAACGGCGGTCCCTCCGCTTGAAAAACTGACCGGAGATTTTTCCGCGAATCTTCGGCCAGCCGCTTGTTTTCAACTATAGTAACATTTCAGTAAATACTTGTCAATTTTTCGGTTGTAACCGTTCAGCCAGCTGAACGGTTACTATTTACCATTTTTCTGTGGGATGGAAAATATATGGCTGTTTTTTTGCCGGATGCCGTAGTAAAATATAAGAGTATGAGAACGGTATCTGAAAAAAGCCGATTCGTAAACTCAGATCCATTGTCTGTCTGCACTTCACGGATTGGAAAGGGGGCTCGTTCCATCAGCTTCAGCAGGAAATCTTTGGAACTATAGGTGCTGTGTTCATCGTACATTTCCCGATAAGTCCATCTGCTGCATTCATCAACTGCTGTATATTGGTAATATTTCCTGCCATCTGCCACGCAGTAGGACGGAACATATTTCACATCAATCTGTATTTTCTGGCCCGGATAGTCTGCCCGTCGATACGGTTTCAGCTTTCGTTTCTTTTTCTTCTTTTTTGATGGTTTCAAATCCTTCAACCGGGCTGCAATCCGTTTGAAGCCTCCATAACTGCGTGTATAGCCATCGATCTCTACCAACTCCTGATACGCCAAGAGTAAGTCCGACCATTTATATTTCTTTAACCGTCGGCGGATCTGACGGAGTTCCTGTTCCGTATGGCTTCTGGGAAACGTCTTTGGCCGGTGACTCCGATCTTCTAAACTGCCCAGTGTCCCGTCATATCTGGCAAGCCATTTATATACCGTCTTTCGGCTCACTTTATAGCGGATCGCTGTTTCTGTTACAGAATGTTTCTGTGCATATTTAACAATACGTTGACGCTGATATTTCGGATGTGATAAACTCGACATGCAAGGATTCTCCTTTCAATGTGACTATTGGTTTCTGGACAATTCCAATATATCACATCAAGGTGAATCCTTGCTTTTATTTTGTTACCTATCTATTGTACCCCAACAAGGCAGGGAAGAACGAGATGGATGACAGAAAGATAATAGAGGAATGTTACCGGCTTATGTATGAGGGAATGGTAAATAAAGACGAAGAGCTTTTACAGGAAGTGCTGGATCCGTCTTTTGTCCTTGTACATATGACGGGGATGAGACAGCCAAAAGCGGAGTTTATCCGGGCTGTCATGGACGGCACTTTGAATTACAGCTCCGCCCGGCATCAGCACATAGATGTGAATATAAAAGTCTGCAAATAAAAAGTCAAGCAGAAATTAATGAACTTTGAAAATTTTATACAGGTTGAAAAAAGAGTATCACAATAAGACCACCGCAGTACGCTGGTCTGAAGCAAAGTATGGGATTGAAATCAGCT
>DWWU01000042.1 GCA_019119555.1 Candidatus Fusicatenibacter intestinigallinarum
GCGAATGGTCCTTTTTTTAATGAACGAGACATCGTTTATCCTCCTTATTTCGATAAAGCTTTTCCATCGCGTCTTCTTACGATGTACTTGTTAGACTGTTTGTTTTTCTTTCTGGTCTTCAGACCAAGAGCCGGTTTGCCCCAAGGAGTAGACGGGCCCGGACGTCCGATACCGGTCTTTCCTTCTCCACCACCGTGCGGATGGTCATTCGGGTTCATAACAGAACCGCGTACAGTCGGGCGGATACCCATGTTGCGTTTCCGTCCTGCTTTACCGATGTTGATCAGGCTGTGCTCACCGTTTCCGATAACGCCGATGGATGCGCGGCACTCGATCGGAACCATTCTCATCTCTCCGGACGGGAGACGAAGGGTTGCGTATTTGCCTTCTTTTGCCATCAGCTGAGCGCCGTTGCCTGCTGCACGGACAAGCTGTCCGCCTTTGCCAGGATGAAGCTCGATGTTGTGAATCATGGTACCTACCGGAATTGCGGACAGCGGCAGGCAGTTGCCCGGGCGAACTTCTGCGTTTGCGCCGTTCATGATCTTCATGCCCACTTTCAGTCCTTCCGGAGCCAGGATATATGCTTTCTCGCCGTCTGCGTAGCAGATCAGAGCGATGTTTGCTGTTCTGTTCGGATCGTACTCGATAGATTTTACGGTTGCCGGGATATCATCTTTTCTTCTCTTGAAGTCGATGATTCTGTATTTTCTTCTGCTTCCGCCTCCGCGGTGTCTTACAGTGATTTTACCCTGGTTGTTACGGCCAGAGTTTTTCTTCAGAGACACTACCAGGGATTTCTCCGGTGTGCTCTTTGTGATTTCTGCGAAATCAGAAGAGGTCATGTGTCTTCTGGAAGGTGTATATGGGTTAAATGTTTTAATTCCCATGTTGTTTCTCCTTTCATGTCGCTTCCGCCGTCGGCCATCCATGATGGCTTCCGGGGAAGTGCGCCAACTGTTTATTCTCGCACTTTACCTGTGCTTATTTTGCTGCAGCTGCCTGACGGCCCGCAGCTTCTGCAGGAACCGCTTTTCCTCTGTCCTGCACGCCTGAATTAAAGTCCCTCGAAAATCTCGATGTCCTTGCTGTTCTCTGTCAGAGCAACGATCGCTTTTTTGGTCTTCGCTGTCTTTCCAACAGTCATGCCGCGGCGTTTTTTCTTTCCATCCATATTCATGGTGCGGACATTCTTTACTTCTGTTCCCTCGAACATTTTCTGAACCGCTTCCTTGATCTGAGTCTTGGTAGCTTCCGGATGAACCAGAAATGTGTATTTCTTCTCAGCGGTAGCATTCATGCTCTTCTCTGTGATGATTGGTTTCAGAATCACGTCATAATATTTAATATCAGCCATTATGCGTACACCTCCTCAATGGATGCAACACTGCTCTTGGTTGCGATTACGGTGTTGTATTTCAGCAGATCATATACGTTGATGGTATTTACGGATGCAGTCTGAACGCCTGCAATGTTTCTTGCGGACAATACAACATTGTCACTGTCGTCACCGATGATTACCAGCGCCTTCTCAACTTTCAGGTTGTCAAGCACTTTCTTCATCTCTTTTGTCTTAACCTCTGTCAGTTTCAGCTCGTCGAGAACGATGAAGTTGTTCTCCTGAACCTTGCTGGTCAGAACGGATTTCAGAGCCGCTCTCTTCTCTTTCTTATTCATTTTGAAGGAGTAGTCTCTCGGTACCGGAGCGAATACCACGCCGCCGCCGGTCCACTGCGGAGCTCTTGTCGAACCCTGTCTTGCATGACCGGTTCCTTTCTGTCTCCAGGGTTTTCTTCCGCCGCCGCTTACTTCTGAGCGGGTTTTTGCTTTCTGAGTACCCTGACGATTATTTGCAAGCTGAAGCACAACTGCCTGATGAACCAGATGCTCGTTTACTTTCGCACCGAACACTGCATCGTTCAGTTCCATCGTGCCAACTTCTTTGCCTTCCATATTAAATACAGATACGTTAGCCATCTGTCATGTTCCTCCTTTCAACGGTCTTATTTGCCGGATTTTACTGTCTCTTTGATGGTGATCATGGACTTCTTCGGTCCTGGAACAGCGCCTTTCACCAGCAGTAAGTTGTTTTCTGCGTCTACTCTTACAACCTCCAGGTTCTGGATGGTAACTTTCTTATTTCCCATCTGTCCCGGCATTCTCTTTCCCTTGAATACCTTGCTCGGATCGGAACAAGCACCGTTGGAACCTGCATGACGATGATATTTGGAACCGTGAGCCATAGGTCCTCTGGACTGTCCATGTCTCTTGATGGCGCCCTGGAAACCTTTACCTTTGGAGATAGCAGTCGCATCGATCTTGTCGCCTGCCGCAAAGATATCAGCCTTGATTTCCTGTCCTAATGCGTAGTTCTCTGCATCCTCAAACTTGAACTCTTTGAGGTATCTCTTGCAGGATACGCCAGCCTTGTCAAAGTGGCCCTTCAGCGGTTTGTTCACCAGTTTCTCTCTCTTATCAGAGAAGCCTACCTGAACCGCGCTGTAACCGTCGTTGTCAACGGTCTTAACCTGTGTCACAACACACGGACCTGCCTGAAGTACAGTTACAGGGATCAGTGCGCCGTTTTCGTCGAAAATCTGTGTCATTCCGACTTTTGTAGCTAAGATTGCTTTCTTCATTCCTTTTACCTCCTGTTTTCTCTACAGCGGAACATCGCACAGGGATGTTCATTCTAGCATACAGTTGATATAAGTGGAACACTATGACCCGTTCGGGATGTTGATTCCTTTTGAATGGACAGCGTTCCGGAAATGCCGGACGCCGATGCATCGTGTTGCTTCTATATCAATCCATTGCTCTCTTTAAGAATGTTGCCGGTTCTTACTTTTTGTTTTTCATCTTGATGTCGATGTAAACACCCGCCGGCATCTCAAGTCTGGACAGTGCGTCCACAGTCTTCTGAGTAGGTGTGATGATGTCGATCAGTCTCTTGTGTGTTCTCTGCTCGAACTGCTCACGGGAATCTTTGTATTTGTGCACGGCACGAAGAATGGTTACTACTTCCTTTTTGGTCGGAAGCGGCACCGGTCCGCTCACCTTTGCTCCGTTTTTCTTTACAGTTTCGATGATTTTCTGTGCAGATGCATCCACTAACTGATGATCATACGCCTTCAATGTGATTCTCATTACCTGACTTGCCATAAAAAAAGTCGCCTCCTTTTCGCACTTTACGAGTACGACAAGCGGTGACTGTACACTTACCCGTGTGTGTCTCAATATCTCCACACGGTTGCTGCCCTCTTTGCCGGTCATAAAACCGGAGGATATCTCTCATATCCTTACAGCAGACTGTTTAGTTTGTACAGTGACTTGTCGCCAGTTTCTTAACTTGACATTCGCTCCACGGAAAACCTGTTACATCTATCTGAACAGCAACCTCGCGCTTCATAGCTATCAATGTCACAACATCTGCATTATACAGGATAGTTCCTGTAAATGCAAGGACTTTTTTGTATTTTTTAAAAAACATAGGGAGGGACGGCCGGGAAGGAGGAGGGCGGGGGTGTGGAGTTGTGGAGGAATCATGATGTTACTAATGTTACGGGACGCAAAAACTCTCCGGATCCCGGGTGGGGATCTGGAGAGTCTGATGTGATTTTATGATGCGCCGGTTTTCTTCCGGGATTACAGGATATCGGAGTAATCGAGGATGGTTACGCCGGTTTCTTCGTCTTCGATGACTTTCGGATGATCGCCGGCTTCTTCGGCTTTCTTCAGAAGCTCTTCGGCAGTCAGGATCGACATTGCAAGTTCTACGGGTTCTTCCGGATCCCGTTCTTCTTCCGGTTCTTCTGCAGCTTCTTCAGGCTGCGCTTCGGATTCGGAGAGTTCTTCCTCTTCCGCGCTCTCCCCACCGACTGCCTCGCTGGTTTCTTCTGCTTCAGCTTCTTCCTCTGTTGTCTCCGGAGCTTCTTCGGCTTCCGGGATTTCTTCGTTCTCCTCAGATGCGGTTTCCGATTCTGCAGCGTCCTCTTCGCCTTCCGGAGATTCTCCTCTCAGCAGAGCGCCTACGGCTTCCGCAAGAGAACGTTCCAGTTCTTCGGATTCATCTTCTTCTGTGTCTTCTTTTTCCGTCATTGTGTCCGGAATCTCTCCGGACTGTTCTTCTTCGGCGCTGTTTCTGGCCGCAGCAGGCAGACTTCCCGTATCCACAACGGTGCTTTCTTCCGGCTCTTCCTCCAGAGGTCTGACAGTCATCTTATCCTCTGAGTCTTCCCTGTCTGTCTCCGCATCTTCACCGTTTTCCGGAGCCTCATCTCCGGAAGCTGTCACTTCTTTTTCCTCAGAATTTTCCGAAGATTCCTCCGGGAATTCTCCGTCCTCTTCTGTGACGTCATCATCGTCCTCTTCTCTGGCTTTTCTGCGCGCCTCTTTTTTCAGACGGCGTTTTTCCTTTCGGGTCAGAGGCTTTTCGCTGTCCTCTTCTTCCGCTTCCGCCTCAGCCTCGTCTTCCTCATCACCTTTGTCTTCCTCTGTTTCTTCCTCATCGTCTTTTCTCCAGACTTCTGACAGAATGAAGAGAATAATCAGGAACGCTACGCAAAGGCCAAGAATAATGATTCCTTCTCTGCTCTGCAGCGTAAGGGAGAGCATTCCGATCACAGGAACGGTCAGAACTACTTTCTGTACGCCGCCGGACAGCTGCTGCTCCTGGGTGTCCCCGCCGACTTCGTCGGTCAGTGTGTAGGTTGAAGTGTCTGCGGCAATCGACGTCACCGTATAGACATAACTTCCGCTGCTGTCATCCTGAAGGATCCTGTCCCCTGTCTCCAGCTGGGAGGCCTGTGTACTCGTCGCGTAGGTTACAGATCCCTGGCTCAGATTCGTATTCCCCGTGCCGTCAGATACCTTTGTCATAACCCCGAGCAGCGGAGGAATCAGCAGTGCTCCTGCCGAGAGTATCGCGACCAGCAATACTATATTTACAATTGCTTTTAAGAACTTCGACATTTCTCTACTCCTTATTGGCTTCTTGCAGATTTGCGGTTTTCGCTGTTGTTCATGTTATGCCTGAACTTCCGTCTGCAGAGATTTGTCTGCGGACAGATCTGGAGATGAACCTCTGTTTTTCTGAACAGATATCCCTATTTTACCATCGAATCTCTGGGATGTACATACTTTCGTTCAGAATCTTTCGGTTTTTGGGAACAGTTCAGCCCACTGAACTGTTCCGGCATCCGGCCGAACTGTAACCGTTTTTTATTATAACGCTTTTTTCTGAATAATGCAAGAATCGTGGCTGGCGGCGGAACTGTTACCGGTTACAGAATATGGATTTTTTCCTTATAATATGATAAAATCGTAACAGTTCATCCAACGAAACGATTATTTCTATATATATTATTTATTTCTTACTTTTATCGGGCAGGAAATGCAGTGACGGTTCAGGCCTTTCCGGGCGAACACGTCAGTTTTCTGAAAAGGAGGTTATCTATGACACCTTTAGTTGCCGCAGTTGCGGAAAAAATGATGGAGTATGACCGGCAGGATGTGCGCAGGATCAACCATTTTATGAAAGTTTACGGTTATGCATCCGTGATCGGCTGCATGGAGGGGCTGGATGCGCGAACGCAGGAGACCCTGGAGCTTGCGGCTCTGCTTCACGATATTGGAATAAAACGCAGTGAAGAAAAATACCAGAGCAGCGCCGGTCCTTATCAGGAGCTGGAAGGACCGCCGGAAGCAGAAAAGCTGCTGGCTGAATTTTCTCTGGATTGCAGCATGACAGAACGGATCTGCTGGCTGATCGGCCACCATCATACTTACACGGATATTCAGGGAATGGATTATCAGATTCTTGTGGAGGCTGATTTTCTGGTAAATCTGGAGGAGGATCACGTGAGCACGAAGGGAATCCTCCGCGCGGAAGAACGCATTTTCCGCACTGAAAGCGGCAAAAAGCTTCTTCATCTGCTCTTTTGCCCGTGACACTGCAAGCTCCCGGCAGCAGCCGGCAAAAATACCAATGCACAGACCCGGCTGAACGACAATCACGGGTGTCTGTCAGGAGGGGGATATGAAAAAAATTGGAAATCTGTTGAAATGGCTGCTTGCGGGAATTGTTTTTCTCGGGCTCGGAGCAGCGGCTTATGTTTTTGAGAGCGATGGAGGTTACGGGTTTTCTCTGAACAGATACCGTCTTACCTCCAGCTGTCTGATCCTGGGCGTATTCTGCGTGGCAGCGGCCGTAATTCTTCCTTTTATAAAGGAACCGTTTGTCCCCGGATATCTCTTTGTGGAGGATATTTTCCGGATGAAACCGGAAGGCTGTGTGGTCGTAGGATATGTAAAGGGCAGACTTCGGGTCAACGAACCGGTGACCATCCGGAACAGATATGGAACCGTCATCCGGACAACAATAGACGGTATTGAGGTGTTCAAAAAGAAGAAGCCCGCGGCGGTCGACACTCCTGCGGCTTTGTATTTCAGAACCGTGGAACCGGAAATGATTTACATAGACGACATCATCCAGAATATCAAACGCGCCGAAGAGGAGGGGTGAAAATGGCCGGTATCTACGTGCAGAAGCTGAATCCGAAACTGAAACAGAACATTGCAGACAAAGCCTATACCCTTTCTGAGATGGCACAGATCAGGAAAAAGGCGGAAACCCAGATCGGAACAGGTATGATCTTCCGGGTATGCGCCGCCGGTACGGCCTGTATCGGAAGCATCGTTCTGGCCGCAGTATGGGTTGCCGGTATTGGCCTGATAAAATATCAGTTTAACCATGCGGTCAGGAAAGCATACCCCGGTCATCCGGAACTCCTGCTCTGAGCGAGAAGCAATTCTTTGTGAAGATTTCTCATGCTTTCTTCCCAGGCAAAAGCGCCCGGCCAGAAGTTTGTCTGAATCGGCGCGCTTCCCTCAATGGTCACCTTCTTTCCGCCTCACTTTTCCTGATCCGTCATTGTATAAAACTGCTGAATTATTTTCAGCATCTCATTCCATTTCCCCAGGTCTTCCATACTGTACTTCCGGGCAAGAAGCCTGGCAAATTTCTCTGTTTTCTCAAGATCATACGCTCTGTGCAGATCTGCCAGGTTCTGTCCTTTCTCCGTAAGATACAGGTGGACGGTCTTGCCGTTTCCGTCTGTTTTTTTCTTTTCCACATAGCCCTTTGCCGCCAGCCGGTCGATATTCCGGCTGGCAGCGCTCAGCGTACGGTTCCATCTTTTCGCCACATCGCTGATACAAATGCCCGGAGATTCCGAAATCATGGATAAGGTGTGGATTTCCACCATATTCAGGATTTTTCCGGTACCGTAATCACGGGGCTGTTTCATATGATCCATCATCACCATGACAAACTGGTAAAGATCATCCGCCCACTGGCAAAGCTGATTTAATTCCATGGAATTCACGAAACTCTGTCCTCCCTTTCCGTTGTTTTCTCACATTCATCCTCTCACCGTCCATGCCAAAAATACAGCATCCGGAAAGTTGAGTATGTAAATAAAAATACGAAAATGAAAGAAGGAGGACGGCAATGAAATATGATTTTGAATCTATTCTGAATCGCCATGGTATGGACGCTGCGGCTGTAGACGCGCTTGGCGTCATGCCCGGATTTACTCCGGATCGGCCGGGAGACGGGTTTGATCCGATCCCCATGTGGATCGCCGACATGAACTTTCCGACAGTTCCCACGATCCAGCAGGAAATCATCCGGCGTGCAAATCACCCGGCATTCGGTTACTTTCTCCCCACAGAAGAATATTTCCATTCCATCATCAACTGGCAGGAAAAGCGCAACGGCGCAGAAGGCCTGAAGCCGGAACACATCGGATATGAAAACGGCGTGCTGGGCGGACTGATGTCAACGCTTGCCGCTTTTGCGGCACCCGGGGACGCCGTGCTTCTCCACAGCCCCTGCTATACCGGTTTTACCATGTCCATCGAAAACGGAGGCTACCGGATTGTCCACAGTCCGCTGAAAAAGGACGAAAACAATATCTGGCGCATGGATTTTGACGACATGGATACGCAGCTGAAAAAGAACAACATTCACGTTGCCGTCTTCTGCAGCCCTCATAATCCATGCGGACGGGTGTGGGAAACATGGGAAATAGAAAAGGCGATGGAGGTCTACCGCGAAAACGACTGCATTGTAATTTCTGATGAAATCTGGTCGGATCTTATCATGCCCGGATACCGGCATGTGCCCACACAGAGCATCAGCGAGGATGCCAGAAACCGGACCGTTGCTCTTTACGCTCCCAGCAAAACCTTCAATCTGGCCGGTCTCGTGGGCAGTTACCACATTATATATAACAAATATCTGCGGGATCGTGTAAAAAGCCAGAGCAGCAAATGCCATTACAATGAGATGAATGTTTTTTCTATGCATGCGCTAATCGGCGCATATCAGCCGGAAGGCTTCCAGTGGGTGGATGAGCTGTGCTCTGTGCTGGACGGCAACATCCAATATGCCTGCGACTACATCCGGGAGCACTTCCAGGGCGTCGAGGTGACACGGCCGCAGGGAACCTACATGATTCTCCCGGATTTTGAAACCTGGTGCAGAACTCACGGAAAAACAATGGTCGATGTGGCAAAAGCCGGATGGAACGTCGGCGTCATGTGGCAGGGGGGAAAACTCTTCAACGCGCCATGGTCCATGCGCATGAATCTGGCCCTGCCGCTCTCCCGGGTAAAAGAGGCCTTTGAGCGGCTGGACACCTATGTATTCAACAGAAAGGAGACAAAATCATGAATATTGTACAGATTGTTTTCAGTCCCACGAGAGGGACACAGAAGGTCGCAGATGCTCTCACAGAACAGTTGGGAACTACGGTCAGACATATTGACTTATCGGACGCTGGCGTCGATTTTTCGTCCGTACAGCTGGAAAAAGATGATATCGCAGTGATTGCAGTTCCTTCTTTCGGCGGCCGCGTACCGGCGCTGGCCTCGGGCAGGCTCAGCGCAGTCCACGGAAACCAGGCCCGGTGCGTGCTCGTATGCGTCTACGGCAACCGCGCCTACGAGGACACACTGACGGAGCTGAACGACGTTGCCGTATCCTGCGGATTTCAGACTGTTGCCGCAGTGGCTGCGATTGCCGAACATTCCATCGCCCATCAGTACGCGGCGGGAAGACCGGACGACCAGGACCGGAAGACACTTCATGATTTCGCGGAGAAAATCGCGAAAAAACTGGAGGACACTTCCCGGAATGTCTCTGCTTTCGAAATTCCCGGAAATCATCCCTACAAAAAAGCGGGCAGCGGCGGTCTGATTCCGAAAGCAGATTCCAACTGCACAAACTGCGGCCTCTGCGCGGAACATTGTCCGGCTCAGGCAATCAGCAAAGAGAATCCCCGGAACACAGACAGCAGCAAATGTATTTCCTGTATGCGCTGCGTCGCACAGTGTCCTCAGTCTGCCCGCAAAGTCAGCAGCGTTATGGTATCCGCTGTGGCCCTTGCCCTGAAAAAATCCTGTTCCGCCCGGAAAGAGCCGGAACTCTATCTTTGATTTTACAACCGTTCAGCCAACTGAACAATATCCTTCCATCTGCAAAGGGGCTCCAGCCGGAGAGCTGCAGCCCCTTTGCAGCGGAACAGTTCTTCTCAGTTCCTCACAGTCCCCTCAGTTCCGGAAATCCCCTTCTTTCCTCTTGAATCCCCGTCTTATCTTCTCTATAATAGTCATAGCATAAACATATCCTCCGCATCCGCGCATGAAACATATGTCGGGCACGGAACAGCTGCGCATACTTATGCTGCAGAAATCGTTACAGTTCAGCTGGCTGAACTGTTACAGAAACTTTCCAAAAGGAGCAAACCACTATGGATTCCAGGATAAAAACCATTGAAGACCTGTCGCTGAACGCATGGCCTTCCCATCAGATGCAGATTTACGACGGATGGATTCTCCGCTTTTCCTATTTTTATACACACCGGACCAACAGTGTCGAACAGATCGGTCCCTCCCTTCTCCCGATTCCGGAAAAGGTTGCCTACTGCGAAGAGATCTATCGGCAGTGGGGGACGCCGTGTATCTTCAAAATCAGTCCTCTGGTTCCACCCGAATTTGACCGCTATCTGGAGCACAGAGGCTACGAAGTCCAGCACACAACCCACGTAATGACCCGGCCGCTGGAAGACGTCTCCGGATTGGAGCCGGATGTTTTCGTCACCACCAGCAGCTTCATACCGCTGAAGTGGATCGAAGCGCTTTTTGCTCTGAAGGGCACCACGAACATCATGCACCGCACGGTAGTACCCTCCATGTACCGGGCGATACCCAAGCAGACCATCTGCGCGTCCATTTCTGCCCCTGACGGAACCATCGTCGCCACAGGCCTCGGCATTCTGGACCGGGAATACATCGGCCTGTACGCGATCCATGTCCATCCGGATTACCGCCACAGAAATTACGCCAGATCCATCTGCCAGACCATCCTCCGACAGGGGCACCGGCTGGGAGCCACAAAATCCTATCTCCAGGTGGTGGAAGGAAACGAAGCCGCCATCCACCTTTATCAGTCTCTCAGCTACACGCATTTCTACACCTACTGGTTCCGGCTGAAGCCGGTTGCAGGCCCCGCGCCGGACGCTGTCTGAGCCGGGTGCGGAATCTGAGCCGGCTCAGAAGCCCGAAGATCCGGAAATCAGAAACGGCGCCCCGGAAGAGTCCTGAAGACTCCCCGAGGCGCCTGTTCTGTTACAGTTCAGCTGACTGAACTGTTGCCCTGTTTTTCTGCATACATTCTGAATTTATTTCCCCTGTTTCTCCGGGTTCGTCAGATATTCCTCAATCCCATTGATCGCTTCCTGCTCATCTCCGCCGTTGGCGACAATTGTAATATCTTCTCCGTTG
>DWWU01000043.1 GCA_019119555.1 Candidatus Fusicatenibacter intestinigallinarum
GAAGCAGCGGGTGGCGATTGCCAGAGCAATGGTCAACCGGCCCAGGATTCTCCTGGCGGATGAGCCTACGGGAGCGCTGGATTCCAGATCCGGCGAGCAGGTGATGGAACTGTTCGAAAGCCTTCATGAAGAGGGAGCGAGCATTCTGATGATTACCCATGACGCGGATATCGCATCCTTCGCAGAGCGGATTGTCGAGATCCGGGATGGAAGACTGAAAAGCAGGGAGGTGGAGACGGAATGAAAAAGCGGAATGTGATTGTTGCGGCGCTGCTGGCGGTTGCTGTGGTCGGAGCGAGCATCGGAGGATATTACGGGTTCCGTGCGATGAATCGTCCGGTGACAATGGTATATGCGGTCAGCGATCTGAGCAGCGGGTACTGGGGAGACAATATGACGCTTGACGGTATGATCACGTCTGATGCCTCTCAGAATATCTATCTTTCCACGGAACAGAAAGTAAAGGAGGTGCTCGTTCAGGAAGGGGACACCGTCCGGGAGGGCGATGTGCTGATGTCCTATGATACGACTGCCAAAGAGCTGGAACTGGAAACCATGGAGCTGGAGCAGAAACAGAATGCTCTGAAACTGGATCAGGCAAAGGATCAGCTGGAAAAACTGAAAAGTATGAAGCCGGTATCGGAAACTCCTCTTTTTCCAGGGCTGGAAGATCCCGGATCTGAGGATCCGTTCTATCCGGAATTTCCCGGAATGGAAGATCCCGGAATGGATGTGCCGGGGGAAGATCCGGGCATGGAGGAGCCGGGCGGTGAGCAGCCGGGAGAAGATCCCGGAACCGAAGATCCGGGAAGCGAGCAGCCGGGAGAAGAACCGACGCCGACGCCGGAGCCGTCGTATGATGACGCGGTGGTATACAATGGCGGAGAGAATCCGCTGGCAAAAGATGCCGTCGCTTATAAAGGAACAGGCACGAAAGAGGATCCGCTGGTGTTCCTCTGCAGTCCGGGCACTGTGATTACCGGTGAATTTTTCAACCGGATGGCCGGATTTGCGGATGAAGCCGCCGATCCCTCACAGGAGCGGAATGCTTCCTTTTTCCGCCTTGAGATCCGTGAGGGAGACCAGGCTTCGGGAGCTTTGCGGACCGTATGGGAGCAGGACGGAGCGCAGATCACGGAGCCTTATGAAGCGGATTACCGCACGGTGTTCCAGATGGGAAGCAAGACGGATCAGAGACCGGAAATCCTGTTTACAGAGCCGCTGTCCAGTGTATCCGCGGAAACGGGACAGAGCGTGAAGCTTACTTTTGCCGTAAAGGAAGAAGAAAATGTGGTCTTCCGTTATCAGTGGTTCCGGAATACAGAACTGCCTGCCGGCCAGGAGCCGGAGGAAGACGGCGGAAAATCTGCATGGGTGGAGCTGCCGGAACAGGAAAACCGGACGTCGATCACGCTGGAGGACGTTTCGGCGAAGGATCAGGGAACCTATATGGTGCGGGTGACTGCAGAAAATGCCTACGGAACTTCGACGGCAGTGGCAACTGCCTGTGTGACCGTGCAGGATGGTCAGGAGACAGAACCGACAGTAACTCCGACGCCGGAACCAACCATAACGCCTGAGGCAACGCCGGAACCGACCATGATGCCTGAGGCAACGCCGGAACCGACTGCAGCGCCCACGCCGGGCACAGAGACACAGCCGCCGGCAACGACCGTGACGCCCGGAGCGGAGACGGATCCGATGGAACCGTCCGTGACACCCGTGACACCGGAAAGCACCGCACCGGAACAGACAGAGGATCCGGGCGCAGGGCAGGAACCGTCGGGAGAAACGGGAACGCTGAAAACTGCAGTGACGGCGGACAGGAACAGCAGCCGGGACGGAATTCATTTCCGGATGCTGGCGGGAACTGCCGGAAACGGAGGCACAGAGTCCGATAATCAGGATACGGATGTCAGTCTCTCCGGACTTCAGGAAAGCTACACGAAAGAAGAACTGAAGAAGGCAATCGCTCAGAAAGAGACGGAAATCCGGGATCTGCAGCTGAACCAGCGGGAAGCTGAGATGAAAATCCGGAATGCGAGAAAGGATCTGGAGGATCAGACGGTCAGAGCGACGATTGCGGGTGTTGTACGGAAGGTCGGTGATCCGGAAAAGCCGTCCCAGGACGGTTCTGCGTTTATCCAGGTTGACAGCCAGCAGGGCCTTTATGTGAAAGGCTATGTCAGCGAGCTGCTGCTGGATCAGCTGGTTCCGGGGACAATGCTTCAGGTAAGCTCCTGGATGACCGGAGCTTTTGCCACTGCGACAGTGAAGGAAGTGTCTCCTTATCCGACGGAGGAATATTCGTCTTACGGAAGCGGAGCGCAGGCTTCTTATTATCCGTTTACTGCGCTGATCGACGACGGGGCGGACGGTTTTCAGAATATGGAATCAGTCAGCATTTCCATGACTGTCGGCGCGGATGACGCCTCGATGAACGCGATTTATCTGAGCAAAGCATTTATCCGGGAGGAGAACGGACAGAAATATGTTTATGTCCGCGGAGAAGACGGCACGCTGGAACGCCGTCCGGTCGTGACAGGAAAAATTCTCTGGGGATCGGAATATGAGATCAAGAGCGGTCTGACCTCTGAAGACTACATTGCTTTCCCGTATGCGAAGAACGATCTGGAAGGCACACAGACAGAGGAAAGTACGCTGTCAGAGCTGTACAACTATTAAGGAGGGGAGAAAATGCTGGAAAATATCAGACTGTCCTTTCAGGGAATCTGGTCCCATAAAATGCGCTCCTTTCTGACAATGCTGGGAATTATCATCGGAATTGCCTCGATTATCTCGATTGTGTCTACGATCAAAGGAACCAACGAACAGATCAAGCAGAATCTGATCGGAGCGGGAAACAACAATGTAAAGATTCAGCTGTATCAGGGAGAAGGAACCTACTGGATGGACGGAGGGATTCCAAGCGGAGTATATCAGCTGTCCAGCAGTCAGAAAGAAGAGATTCTTGGACTTGACGAGGTGGAAAACGCGTCCTTCTATCAGGAGAGAACCTACGCCAGCGGGATCGCATACGGAAGTACGAATCTTGAGGGCGGAAATGTCATGGGCGTTGACGCAAACTATATGGCGACCTGCGGATATCAGATCTATCAGGGACGTATGTTCCTGGACAGTGATTTTGAGCAGATGAGGAAGGTGGTTCTGCTGGACGATACGGCGGCCCAGGCGATTTTTCAGGATGAGAATCCTCTGGGAAAGGTGATCGAGATCATAAACGAGCCGTTTACGGTAGTCGGCGTTGTGAAAAAATCAGATTCCTTTCAGCCGGTGATTCAGTCGATGGAAGATTATAACAATTACAGCCAGGAATCCTATGCGACCGTATTCCTTCCGAATACCTGCTGGCCAATCGTCTACCAGTTCGATGAACCGGAAAACGCAGTCGTTATGGCCAGATCCACGGAGGATATGAGCGCGGCGGGAAGAAAAACCGCGGATATCATGAACCGGTCGATCACAAATACAACCGATTCTCTCAGTTATAAGGCGGAGGATCTGCTGGAGAGAGCAAGGAATCTCCAGGAACTGAGCGAGAGCACCAACAGCCAGCTGATCTGGATTGCAAGCATTTCTCTGCTGGTTGGAGGAATCGGCGTCATGAACATCATGCTGGTGTCGGTGACAGAACGAACAAGTGAGATCGGCCTGAAGAAGGCGATCGGGGCGAGAAAACGCAGGATTCTGGCGCAGTTCCTGACGGAGGCTGCGGTGCTGACCAGCATCGGTGGACTGATCGGAGTGGGCGTCGGAATCGTTATGGCTCAGGTAATCTCCAGGATGTCAAAGACGCCAGTGGCGATCAGTGTTCCGGCGATTCTCTTCTCCGTGGCGTTTTCCATGATTATCGGAATCGTGTTCGGGCTTCTTCCGTCTGTCAAGGCGGCGAATCTGAATCCTATCGACGCGCTGCGAAGAGAGTAGAGCGAAACAATACGGCAAATGTCAAGGGCCTGTAAAAAACCAATTCGCGTTTTTTGCAGGCCTTTGCAGCGAGATGCGCCCTTGCGGCATTTTCTGTTGCTTTTAGAGAGAAGAACCGGTATAATTGTAAAAATGAAGCAGAGAAAGTATGACGCCGCATAGGCATTTCTCTGGGAAATTTGAATTCCTGCCTTTACATTTTTTGTCGGGTTATTTATACTGAATCTGGAAATCGGATTTTATAAAAAAGTAAGAATCGTTCACAGATATTTTCCATCTGTCATGGTATAATGGATAAGTACCGGAATACAGAGAACTGTGGGTAAGTTTCTGAACTGTGCCGGTGCAGAAAACAAAAGTATTGGGAGAAGGAACATGAACATTTTATTTTTTATTACACCGAAAAGTGAAACAGCTTATATTTATGATGATTTCACGCTGCGCCAGACCATTGAAAAAATGGAATATCATAAATACACAGCCGTTCCCATTCTGAACCGAAAAGGCAATTACATAGGAACTGTCACAGAGGGAGATCTGCTTCGAATTATAAAAGAACAGTATACGCTGAGCCTGCATGACGCCGAGGATGTTCCGATCTGGCAGGTTCCGAGAAGATGGACCTATGAGCCTGTCAATATCAACTGCAATATCGAGGATCTGATTGAGCTGTCCATGCGTCAGAACTTTGTCCCGGTAGTGGACGATGAAGGTGTGTTTATCGGCATCATTCGCAGAAAAGATATTATTCAGTACTGCTATGAGAAAAGCGGAATCTGTGAGACAGAACACAGAACAGAAGCGGCCCGAAGCGATGAGGAAGAGATGTGCGTGCAAGCGTGAGAGAAGTGAGGAGCGATTTATGAAAAAGTTAATGGAAAAAATCGGAGAAGAGCTGGTAAAGGCCTTTGAGACAGCAGGATATGATTCGTCCTATGCGAAGGTTACCGTCTCCAACCGTCCGGATTTATGTGAATTTCAGTGCAACGGAGCGATGGCGGCTGCAAAACAGTACCGCAAGGCTCCGATCCAGATTGCGTCGGCCGTTGTGGATGCGCTGGAAAAAGGAGGAGTGATCGGCGAAGCCGAGGCAGCTGCCCCGGGATTTATCAATCTGAAGGTGAACCCGGAAGCACTCAGCGAATATCTGAATCAGATGCAGATGGATCAGGATCTTTCCGTGGAAAAAGCCAGGGAGCCAAAGACAATCATTGTGGATTACGGCGGAGCGAACGCGGCAAAACCGCTGCATGTTGGACATCTGCGTTCTGCGATCATCGGTGAGAGCATTAAAAGAATGGGACGCTTTATGGGACATCATGTGATCGGTGACGTGCATCTGGGAGACTGGGGTCTTCAGATGGGCCTGATCATCACGGAGCTGGCGGAACGGAAACCGGAGCTGCCGTATTTTGACGAATCTTACAGTGGGGAATACCCGGAGGAACCGCCCTTTACGATCAGTGAGCTGGAGGAAATTTATCCGGCGGCAAGCGCCCGCTCAAAAGAAGATGCAGAGTATAAGGAAAAGGCGCTGACGGCTACCTTTGAGCTGCAGCAGGGAAGATCCGGATACCGGGCGCTGTGGAAACACATTATGACGGTTTCCGTCGCAGACCTGAAGAAAAATTACAGCAATCTGAACGTGGACTTCGATCTCTGGAAAGGTGAATCCGACGTACAGGATTATATTCCCAGAATGGCAGAGTATATGAAAGACGCCGGTTATGCGTACTATGACCAGGGAGCCCTGATTGTGGATGTCAAAGAGGAGAGCGACACGAAGGAGATTCCTCCGTGCATCATTCTGAAATCGGACGGAGCAGCGCTTTACACGACGACGGATCTGGCCACGATCATGGATCGTATGGAGCATTATCATCCGGATGAGATGATCTATCTTGCAGACAAGCGCCAGGAACTTCATTTTACACAGGTATTCCGCTGTGCGCGGAAGACGAAGCTGGTGGATGGGGATACGGGTCTTACGTTTATCGGGTTCGGAACGATGAATGGAAAAGACGGAAAGCCGTTCAAAACCCGTGACGGCGGCGTGATGCGTCTGGAAAACCTGATTTCCGATATCAACGAGGAGATGTTCCGCAAAATCGTTGAGAACCGCAGCGTAAAAGATAAAGAAGCGGAGGGCACGGCAAAAATTGTAGGTTTGTCCGCTCTGAAATACGGGGATCTGTCCAACCAGGCGTCCAAGGATTACGTTTTTGATATCGACCGCTTCACTTCTTTTGAAGGAAATACGGGACCGTATATTCTCTACACCATCGTTCGTATTAAATCTATTCTCACACGGTATGCGCAGGAAGGCGGCACACTGGAGAAAGGAGTAATGCTTCCGCCGGTTGGAGAGAGCGAGAAATCTCTGATGCTGTCCGTGGCGGGCTTCAACACGATGATAGAGAATGCGTGCGAGGAAAAAGCGCCGCATAAAGTCTGCGCGTATGTATATGAGCTGGCGAACCAGTTCAATCATTTCTACCATGAGACAAAGATTCTGGGAGAAGAAGATCAGAAACGCAGAGCTTCTTACCTGGCGCTTCTGGATCTGGTGCGTGAGGTGCTCGAGACCAGCATCGATGTGCTGGGATTTGAGGCGCCTGAGAGAATGTAACGACACGAAAAGGGTGAAACGTATACGGAAAAAGACAGGAAAGAAAGCGATTGCGGCAGAAGAATCGTCGGGGCGGCCAAACGAACTTGCCGCAGATATCTTCTGATTCGCCGCATCGGGCAGGGAGGGACCGCAGCGGTGTGGACTGCTGCGGTTCTGCCCGGACTGCGGGGCTGCGCAGTGAAGATCCGGGACAGGAAGGAGAACGGGAAGAAGCGTGGGGCAGAGAAGGGAAGCTTCCTGTTCCCTCTGGAGGGCGAGGCGGAACTTCTGAAAGTGCTCACATGGAGTGCAAACGAACCGGGCGGGGAGCCGTTGTGCCCGGAGCTGCCTCGTTTTGTCGATTACTTTCAGGACGGGAAAAGGGAATATCTGGTGATGGAATATCTCAGAGGAGTTACCCTTGGAGCATATCTGAGAGGAGGAAACGTCTGCCTGGAAGAAGATATCCTGAAACTTTCCATCGGATTGTGCGGTTTTCTGGAAAAGCTGCATAGACATGTACCACCGATTCTGTATCTTGATCTTGCACCTGACAACATTCTCCTTACTCCATCCGGCGGCTTCCGTATCACCGATCTGGGCGCAGCTGCCGCCTGGCACTGGAGAGAGAAACTTGCGGAAACAATTCTGTACGGAACGCCCGGATATGCCGCTCCCGAACAGTATCACGGTCAGCCCGGGCCGGCGTCGGATATCTACAGTCTGGGAATTCTCATCCATCTTTTATGCTCGTCTGAAAAAACAGATTCACAACATCCCTCCAAGTGTCAGCATATGCTGAAGGATATCGTCAGTACATGTACGCAGAAAGATCCTGCACAGAGATATCCCGACAGCCTGACGTTGAAAAGAAAGCTGCAGGCCGTTTTGTCCGATATCCGGTAAACCCGGACGTTTGCGGCATTCCGGCGGCTGTTCAGACGGCGGGATCGTTGCTGCGGTATCCGGCTGTCGAAATCGCTTCACAAAGAGGGGGAGCTGTGCTACAATGTCAATACTCTGAGCGGCCGCGTCCTTATCCGCGGCAACCGTTCAGACAGATAAGGGGTACCGGCGTAACTGCTCAGCCGCCGGATATAAGAAAAGCAGGAACAAAAGCTGAAAGAAAACGATCTGGCTGACAGGATGTGTGCGTCAGAAAGACGACGCGGCAGGCGTGTCAGGAGGAGGTAAGAATGTCAGAAGTGATATTATTTGATCTGGACGGAACCCTGACGGATTCCGCCCCCGGCATCACCCGCTGTGTTCAGTACGCTCTGCGCTATTTTGGGATCGACGAGCCGGACACAGAGAAGCTGAAATGTTTTGTCGGTCCGCCGCTGAAGGAAATGTTTATGGAATACGCGGATCTTGACGAGGCCCAGGCAGAGGAGGCTGTGGTCAGATATCGGGAACGCTATACGGAAAAGGGAATTTTTGAAAACGAGGTTTACGACGGCATTCCGGAACTGCTGCAGCTCTGCAGGGAAAAAGGAAGGGCGCTCGGCGTGGCCTCCTCAAAGCCCCAGGTATTTGTGGAACAGATTCTGGAATATTTCGATCTTCGGAAATATTTTGACGTGGTGGTCGGAGCAGAGCTGGACGGGCGCAGAACCAATAAGGCCGAGGTGATTGAAGAGGCGCTCCGTCAGCTCGGATGTGAAAAAAACCGTCATGATGTGCTGATGGTGGGGGACCGCCGCCATGACGTGGAAGGTGCGGCGGCCTGCGGTCTGCAGTGCATCGGCGCGGCTTACGGCTATGGAGGAAGAGAGGAACTGAAGCAGGCAGGAGCGGTTTATATTGCAGATACGGTGGATGATCTGAGGATTCTCGCAAAAAATTTTCCCAGACCTTCCTGGAGAAACTTCCGTCTGAGAAGAGAGCTGCTCGGTCAGAGAACAGAAAAAAAAACGGTAAAACCGGAGGATGATCTGATGTCACAGATTCCGCTGAAGAGCAAGATCTGGCGGATTCTGAAGCCGATGCTGACCTATGATATCATTCTGTTTCTGGTTACTTATATGGGTGCTCTCCTGCTGATGACGTTTACCGGGATGGGCGGCCTGGAGGATCGTCTGTACCGGACGTCAGCGCTGATGACGGGAATCGCCTGTCTGATCGCGATCCCGCTGCTCTGGAAACAGATGCAGAAAGACGAGGGAATGTTTACGATGCAGCGTCACCAGTGGAACGTTCCGACTGCCATGGCCTGTGTCCTTCTGGTGATGAGTTTCGGACATCTGCTGAATACGTTCCTGAATGTCACAGGATTTACCACGTTTTTTAACGGCTACACCCAGCTTGCGTCGGATATCTATGAGGGGCAGAACTGGCTGCTGCTGATCGTGACGATAGGCGTTCTGAGCTCCGTGGCGGAGGAACTGGCTTTCCGCGGGATGATTTACCAGAGGGCGAAAGATTTCTGGGGAGCCGGATGGGCGACAGTGATTTCCGGCGGCCTGTTCGGATTGTATCATGGGAATGTGGTGCAGCTTGTCTACGGAATGATCTTAAGCGTTCTGCTGATTATTGTTTATGAGCGTACCGGTACTTTGTGGGCGCCGATCGCGGCCCATATCGGAGAAAATATCTGGGGACTGTTCCGGGGACAGCTGATGGAATGGCTCCGGGGACATCTGCCCGGCGCCGGAACAACGCTGCTGCTGGCGGAGGCGCTGATCTGTGCCGCGGCGTTCTGGTATCTGTTCTTGTATGGGAGAGTGGAAAACCGCAGAAGAGAAAGAAAAAAAGACGGAAAATGACGTAACCGTTCCGCCGGACAGCTGCGGCAGAAAAAGCAAAGATTCCGCTGCCTGAAGAATTTCGTTCAGGCAGCGGAATCTTTGCTGTCCGGGTATGCGTCTTTCGGATGGCGAAAAAAGTCAATATTCGTATCAATTCACTCAATATCTGTATAGAAACGGGAGTTCTTTTGTATTATGATACCGGAGAATGTGTTGGAAATGAAGAACAGTGTAAATGCAACAGTTCAGCCAGCGGAACTGTTGCGTGCGAATTCCCTGTGGACCCGGCCAACAATTTTCAGAGATGTTCCGGGGAAGGGCTGCAATGATTCCTGCGGTATTCGGACGGAGAACACCCTGTTTTTGCGCGGAACGCCGCGGCAAAGCGGCTGGCGCTGCTGAAACCTGTGAGCGCGGAGATGGAGGAAACGGACAGCTCTGTGGTCTTCATAAGATGGATGCTTCTGGAAATCCGGTAATCATTCAGATACTCTGAGATTGTGCAGCCGGTCATCTGACGGAAAAAACGGCAGCAGTTCTCCCGGCTTATGGGAATCTGGGCGGCGAGCGCTGTCAGGGACAGAGGGTTTGCGTAATGTTCATGGATATAATCCAGCAGAAGCTGCAGACGCTGCAGGTTTCCCGGATTTACAGGGCGGCTGAGCCGAAGCCGGTTCTGATGTCTGCGGATGAGCTTCCCGAAAGCCGTGCAGAGAAGGCCGTGCACCTCCAGCTGATAGGCAAACGGTTTTTCCAGACAGAGCCGGTCCACCTCGCGGAAAATATCCAGGAGATCAGAGTCGCCGTTTTCCGGGCACATGGGAACAGACGCCAGCTCCGGTGATTCCAGGTAGGGGCGGAAAATTTCCAGTTCCGCGAAGCTGCCCGGGGCATCGTACAGGAAAGAAGGGCGGACAATAATGGAAATAATCCTGGCATTGCCGCCGGCCGGCGTCATCATGTGCGGAGTATTTGCGTTAATGACCAGGCCGTGCCCTGCCTCCAGACGGTAGGAGGATCCGCCTGCCAGGTACAGAACCCGTCCTTCCGTGACGAGGGAGATTTCCAGTTCCCCGTGCCAGTGGCAGCGGATGGAACGATCCTGAAAATCATCGATATTGTCATGATTGATCTGGAGTGGAAAATCCGGTGTGCCGTGTACACACAGTTCCCGGAGACTTTCGTCGGTCTGAATGCTCTGTTTCATAGCTGGAATCCTTTCAAACACACAAATGATTGTAACGGTCAGTAATCTGAACTGTTACAATTGTTTTGAAAAAATAAAGGAGGTTTTCATCCATTATGACACAGGATCTTACAAAAGGAAAGCCTTTTCAGGTGCTGCTTCGCTTTTCTCTTCCGGTGATCGGAGGAAATCTGTTTCAGCTGTTCTATACGCTGGCAGACACAATTATTGTCGGAAAGACACTGGGAGCGGACGCGCTTGCAGCCGTGGGAGCGACCAGTATTATCATCTATCTTGTCCTCTGTTTTATTCAGGGAGTGACCGGAGGATTCGGCATCTGTCTCGGACAGAGATGCGGCGCAAAGGACGAGACAGGTATGCGCAGGAGTATTGCGGTATCTGCAGTCTGGAGCGTTCTGTTTACGATTCTGCTGACGGCAGTCTGCTGCCTGCTGGCGCATCCGATTCTTCACTGGATGCAGACGCCCGATCAGATCTACGGAATGGCGTATGATTATATGTTTACGGTTCTGCTCGGAACCGGGGCGACGGTCTTTTACAATATGATCTCAAATATTCTCCGGGCGCTGGGCGACAGCAGAACGCCGCTGTATTTTCTGGTGTTTTCCTCACTGCTGAATATTGTTCTGGATCTTGTTTTCATTCTGAATCTTCATATGGGAGTAGGAGGCGCCGCCTGGGCGACTGTGCTCTCCCAGCTGCTGTCGGCGGTGCTGTGTACCGTATTCGGGAGAAAAAAGTTTGAGGTCCTCCGGCTGAAAAAAGAAGACTTCCAGGAGTTTGCCGCAGGTACCGGAATCCATCTGAAAACCGGATTCCCGATGGGATTTCAGATGTCTGTTATGTGTATCGGACAGCTGGCCATGCAGGCTGCGGTCAATGCTATCGGCCCGGAAGCAATTGCAGGCTATACGGCTGCCACCAAAGTGGATCAGCTTTCCGTTCTGATCAATAACGCCTTCGGAGTTGCCATTGCAAGCTACGTCGCACAGAATTACGGCGCCGGAAAATGGGACCGGATCCGGAGCGGCGTGAAGGCAGGGCTGATCCAGACGGAGGCAGTGAATATTTTCCTTGGCGTTCTGATTATCGGCGGAAGAAATCTGGTGGTGCCGATGTTTATCGACACACCTACGGACAGCATTATCCATTACGCAAACGGATATCTGCTGGCTGTCGCACCGTTCTATCTTCTGATGGGCCTTTTGCTGATCGTCCGTTCTTCGGTACAGAGTATGGGAAACGGAAAAGCGCCTTTTGCCGCATGCATCACAGAGCTTGTCCTGCGGATTATCGCCACCTTCGGATTGTCTGCGATTCTGGGTTACACGGGTATCTGTCTTGCCAGCCCCATCGCCTGGCTGGGAGCGGATCTGTTGCTGGTGACGGTATATTTTTCGATGATGAAAGCCCGTCCCGATATGCATCAGATGCCGGCCCGCTGAATTGCTGCGGCATCCGTCCGGAACAAAGAGTTCCGCTCGCGGAACTCTCGCGCCGAGCGCGGTCGCCTTAACGACAAATTTCTGCTTCGCGATGGTTCGGATGCCCGCAGGCTCTGCATTTTCATACGGTCCGTGCAGTAAATGCACAGACCTGGTTGAACTGTAAGGGACGGTCAATATTTTACAGAAAAAGCCTTGTATTTCCATTTTTCCTATGATATAATGCAAACGTTGCATAATAAACACCTGTGTGGATGCCAAAGAAGGTGCCTGCCTTCGGGAGGTTCCGGGGATGGGTTCGGAGGTAAAAAAACACGGGGAAGAGAATAACCAAAAAGGAGAAAAACAATGAGCGTTATTTCAATGAAACAGTTACTGGAAGCAGGTGTTCATTTCGGACATCAGACAAGAAGATGGAATCCTAAAATGGCTCCGTATATCTACACAGAGCGTAACGGA
>DWWU01000044.1 GCA_019119555.1 Candidatus Fusicatenibacter intestinigallinarum
TCCATGACCTCTTTGAATAACTGACGATACAAAAACAGAAACCCCAGGCTATCAAATCCATCTTGGTAGCTTGGGTTTTCTGCTTTTCAGAATTATATTTTTTTGTCGTGTGCTTGACATACGGGTGCCTAAAGTCGTGTAAGGTGATTTCCGGAAGTTTATCGGCCGGGACACAGGAAGACAAAGAAAGACCCTTGAAAATCAAGGGCCTTCGTCATGGAGCATATGGGATTCGAACCCACGGCCTCAACAATGCGAATGTTGCGCGCTCCCAACTGCGCTAATGCCCCATGACTTGTAGTATAGCACTTTTTGAAAAAAAATCAACATTTTTTTATTTTTTCACCAAAAACAATGTGGTATCCGCCGATGAATCCGCCGGCAGAACTGCCTCCGCGTCTGCAGAGGCAAAAGAACCCGGAAGCGATCTCAGACCACAGGATGCTCCAGAATAATCTTCTGCCAAGCGGATCGGCGTTCCGTCCATTCGCTGTCTCTCATCATATCCTCGATCTTCTGCAGATCCAGCCGTATCTCCTTCTGGACGAACAGATTGTTATAAAATCTCATATCCCCGTGCAGGATCGTCATAAAGCCTGCAAGCTCCGTGCTATGGGGCATAGGTAAGATCCCAGAAATGTCCCGAAGATTAAATTTCTTTCAAACGCTTTCTAATACAGATTCTTTACCTTGAACTCTCTCTCTGCCTCTCTTCTCTGGTCCTTCTTCGCAATATCCTGCCGCTTGTCGTAAAGCTTTTTGCCCCGCGCCAGGCCGATCTCTACCTTGACCAGGCTGTTTTTGAAGTACACCTGCAGCGGAACCAGCGTATATCCTTTTTCTTTGATCTGGTTCTGCAGTTTGCGGATCTCATAATCATGAAGAAGCAGTTTGCGGATTCTCAGAGGATCCTTGTTGAAAATATTTCCCTTCTCATAGGGACTGATATGCATACCGTAAATGTATACTTCTCCTTTCTCTATTCTGAGAAAGGATTCCTTGATGCTGCATTTTCCCATACGGAGAGATTTCACCTCGGTACCCGCCAGCGCAATCCCCGCCTCATATTTTTCCTCAATAAAATAGTCGTGATATGCCTTCTTATTGTTGGCTATCATACGGCTTCCCTTTTCCTTCGCCATTTGTCTCCTCCTCCTGACGCATTTTCTGCGTGCTGCGGGCAGATCCGGATCTGATGTTCAGACTCTGCCCGTAACAGTTCAGCCCGCTGAACAGTTACCTTACGTTTCGTCTGCCAGAACGAAATCAATCGTACGGTTTGCCGGAGCCGCATCTTTCACACGGATCCGTACCTTCTGTCCCATGCGGAACGTTTTTCCGGTCGCCTCTCCGACCAGCTGATAATTCTTCTCATCAAATGTATAATAATCGTCCCTGAGCGACATGATATGCACCAGCCCTTCTACCGTGTTGGGCAGTTCCACATAAAATCCCCAGCCGGTCACTCCGGAGATCACTCCTTCATACTCTTCACCCAGATGTTCCAGCATATACTCCGCTTTTTTCAGCTTCACTGCCTCCCGCTCCACTTCCTGAGCTCTCTGCTCTGTGGAACTGGAATGCACCGCCGCTTCGGGCAGCCGCTGTCTGTACCCTGCAATTCTTCCGGCCCGGTCCAGTCTGCCCCTCAGATCGTCCTTGATGATCCGGTGAATCTGGAGATCCGGATACCTCCGGATCGGCGACGTAAAATGGCAGTAATATTCTGCGGCGAGACCGAAATGTCCGACACAGTCTGTCGTATATACAGCTCTTGACATAGACCGAAGCAGCAGCCGGCTGACCAGCGGCTCCTTCTCTGTCCCCGACAGGCTCTGAAGAATTTTCTGAACCTCCGCCGGGGTGATATCCTGTCCTTTTTTGCTGACCGGAATTCCCAGATCCCGAATCAGCTGCAGCGCGCCCTCCATTTTCTCCCGGTCCGGTTTTTCATGGGTCCGGTAGAGGAACGGTATCTTTCTGGTACAGTACTCCCGGGCGACCGTCTCATTGGCGATCAGCATGAAATCTTCAATCAGTCTGGTCGCCGTGTTGGACTCATGAGGACGGATATCCACCGGCGTTCCCTCCTCATCCAGAATGATCTCGCTCTCCGGAAACTCAAACTCGATGGCTCCCCGCTTTGCCCGCCGCTCTCTTAAACGCGCCGACAATCCGGCCATCCGCCGGAACATCGGCACCAGCTCCCGGTACTCTTCCATCAGCTCCGGACAGTTCTCCGGTTCCGTCAGAATCCGGTTTACCGCCGTGTAAGTCATCCGCCGGTCCACATGAATCACCGTCTCTGCAATTTTATGCCCCGTCACACGGCCTTCTCCGTCGATTCGCATCAGGCAGCTGAGCGCCAGCCGGTCTTCCCCCTGATTCAGGGAACAGATCCCGTTGGACAGTTCCCGGGGGAGCATCGGGATGACACAGTCAGGCAGATACACGCTGGTTCCCCGTTTCAGAGCCTCCCGGTCCAGCGCTGAGCCTGCCTGTACATAATTGCTGACATCCGCAATATGCACGCCCAGCAGATAACTGCCGCCGTCCATCGTCAGGGAAACCGCATCATCAAGATCCCTCGCATCCTCTCCGTCAATGGTCACCATCTGCCAGTCTCTCAGATCCATTCTCCCGTCAAAGTCATTGGGAATCACTTCCTGCGGACAACGGCAGGCCATCTGCTGTACCTTCGGAGGGAACTCCTCCGGCAGTTCATAGGCGTCGATAATATCCTGAATATTCATCGTCTGCAGACGCGGCTTTTTCTCAGGCGCAGACTCCTTTCTTCCATCGGTTCTTCCGCTGCCGGAAAATGCCTTTCCCCTGGTCCGGGAAGTCTGCTCTTCCCCTTCCCGGCGGGCCTTCCGGTACTTTCCCCCGGCCAGAATATCCGCTTTTCCTTCTCTGACCAGATCCTCCAGAACCTCCGCCAGCTCATATCTCTGGTTTTTCGGAATCTGCAGAAGCATTGCCATGTCTTTCGCACGCATCGGCACATAGTTTTTTGCGGAAAGCAGATCCATAATCATCTTTTTCCGGTTCTTGAACAGCTGATGATCCCTGCGGCGTGGTTTTCCTCTCTGTGCCTGTATCTCTTTTTTCTTTTTTGCATATTCTTTTCTGCTTTTTCTGCTCATCTCTCTATATCTCTCTATTTTTCTCTATTTCTCTGCAACCGTTCCGCCCTCTGTGTCTTCGCCGCCGCGCACAACCGACTTCCGCACGCACCACCGACAGAACAGTTCCGTTTCTCCTTTCTGCTTTTTTAAGCCGGGAGGTATTTCCGTATAACGCAAAACCGGGAGCCGTTTGCACAGCTCCCGTGTCTTAAAAGTTCATGTTTAAAACCATTGACAAAATAATAAACAAAATCGCCATAATCTTCGTCACGCGGATCAGCGTTCCCTCCGCGGAACGGCCTTTGTTCTTTCCCCAGTAGGTGTCCGCGATGCCGGCGATCGCCCCCAGACCCTGCTGTTTTCCTTCCTGCATCAATACAACTACCGTCAAGGCAACACAGTCAATGACATATATTACTGTTAAAACAATTCTTAAAATCTCCAAAACTGCACCTCCTAGGCTAACTTCTATCAGTTTACCATAGGACAGACCGGTTTTCAACCTGTTTTTTTAAATTTTTGATTTTTGTAACCGTTCCGCCGGCGGAACGGTTACGATTTTTGTGCGGAAGGCATCATCATTTCGTCGGCCAGGCGGCTGCCGGAAAACGGCGACTGGTACCATGCGTTCTTTCCCAGATATTCTTCAATGCGCAGAAGCTGATTGTATTTTGCATTCCGGTCTGAGCGGCAGGGCGCGCCGGTCTTGATCTGCCCGGCGTTGCAGGCCACTGCCAGATCCGCCAGAAAACTGTCCTCCGTCTCCCCTGACCGGTGGGAGATCACCGCCCGGTATCCGGCATGCAGCGCCGTCTGCGTCGCCTCAAGCGCCTCTGTCAGCGTTCCGATCTGGTTTACCTTGACAAGAATCGCATTGGCCACGCCGAGACGGATTCCACACCGGAGCCGTTTTGGATTGGTCACAAACAGATCGTCTCCCACCAGCTGAACCTTTTTCCCCACCGCATCCGTCAGCTGTTTCCATCCGTCGAAATCGTCCTCATAGAGTCCGTCCTCAATCGATACAATCGGAAATTCTTCCATCAGCTCCCGATAATATCCGATCATCTCCGCCGTGTCTCTCTCCACAGTCTTTCCCGTCTGCCGGCTCTCTCCGGGAAAACTGTAGACATGTCTGTCCTCGCGGTACAGCTCGCTGGACGCCGCATCTATCGCAATACAGATCTGCTCTCCCGGACAGTACCCTGCCTTTTCCACTGCCTCTGTGAGGAGCTGCAGTGCCTCCCGCGTATCTTTCAGATCCGGTGCAAACCCTCCTTCGTCACCGACGCCTGTAGACAGTCCCCGTTCCTTCAGGATTCCTTTCAGCACATGATAGGTCTCCGTACACATGCGCAGACCTTCCCGGAAGCAGCAGGCTCCCACCGGCATGATCATAAATTCCTGAAAATCCACCGTATTGTCTGCGTGACGGCCTCCGTTTAAAATATTCATCATGGGAACCGGCAGCCGTCCGGCGCCGCAGCCGCCCAGATACTGGTACAAGGGAATCCCCAGCGCTTTTGCAGCGGCTCTGGCCGCCGCGAGAGAGACGCCGAGGATGGCGTTGGCCCCCAACCTTTCCTTGTTTTCCGTTCCATCCGCTTCCAGAAGCAGTCGGTCAATCTGCATCTGATCCAGCGCGTTCTCTCCGACAACGGCGTCTGCCAGGATCGTATTTACATGCTCCACTGCACGCTGCACGCCCATTCCTCCGTAACGCTCCTCCCGGTCTCTCAGCTCCACTGCCTCAAATTTTCCGGTAGACGCCCCTGACGGCACAATTGCTCTTCCTGTATATCCCTTTAATCCGATGACTCCCTCTCCCACAGTGACCTCCACTTCCACAGTAGGATTGCCTCTGGAATCCAGAACTTCTCTTGCGTTAATTTTCCTAACGGGTAAATAACGTAACATAATCATAA
The DNA here is from genome assembly GCA_019119555.1 of Candidatus Fusicatenibacter intestinigallinarum. Taxonomy (GTDB): domain Bacteria; phylum Bacillota; class Clostridia; order Lachnospirales; family Lachnospiraceae; genus Fusicatenibacter; species Fusicatenibacter intestinigallinarum. The sequence goes on from DWWU01000044.1 coordinate 5,054, forward strand.
CCTCCAGTTTCTTATGCTGCGTTTAGTATTTGAGAAAACAGGATTTTTATGCACAGGCTGGCTGGCGGAACGATTACAGAACTTCTTTTTGCGCATAATAAAAGCCATCCGGTTTTCTCTTCTCCCATCTACCGGATGGCTTTTACTGATTTTCATTCTGCATTGGACGATACCTCTGCTTTCTTTTATTTTGTCTTCGATCTGTTGCGATTTCTTTATCTTTTTCTCTTTACTTGAGAAGCTTTTATGTTTCTGGTGGTCCGTACCTTCCTTTCTCAGATTATGAGGTAAATCGTTCTGTTTTCGGTGGTCTCGCCTCCTTGTTTCTTATTTCTTTAAGTTCCGTTCTTTCTTTTGTTGATTTTATTATAGCAGTCACTTTATATTTTGTCAACAGATTTTTTTGATATTATTTTTATAAATTTTCTGTTTCCTGCTTTTACTCTTCTATCATCTTATTTTTCTGAATAATCTGTCATTTCATGCACAGGCACATGATATGGGTTTATATGTAGCAAGCGATCGCTTTTCAGCCGATCGCTTTCATGATACAATCATTCTGACAGACGACTGTCTTTCCGATTATATCTGCAAAAAGGAGAAAACTGAGAAAATGATTCAGAAATTTACAGATGAACTCAGACACTGGGCAGAGAACAATGACCAGGTGGAAAGCGTTATCCTTGTAGGCTCCTATGCGCGGGGAACCTACACAGATACCTCTGATCTTGATGTTGTCCTGATTACCCCGGAAAAAGAAAGAATGGTCCGGGAACAGAATTTCCCGGAGACGTTTGGTCCGTTTATAAAGAAGCAGACGGAATTCTATGGCGCCTGCACCTCAATCCGCGTATGGTACCGGAACGGCCTGGAAGTGGAATTCGGGCTGGTGGAACCTTCCTGGATCGCCCTTCCTCTGGATCCGGGAACCCGGCAGGTGCTGAGCGACGGGTTCTGGATTATCCTGGACAAAAAAGGATATTTCCGGAAGCTGCCGCTTTGATTCCGGCAGCTTCCGGTCAGTCAGCCGATTACCTTTTCAAAATCAGACGCCGGATGCCTGCAGACCGGACAGACAAAATCTTCCGGGAGTTCTTCCCCTTCATAAACATATCCGCAGACCGTGCAGCGCCATACCGTCCTGCCGCTCTCCGTACTTTTCTCCGGCTTCGGCTTGATGGAAGAATGGTAATACGCATACGTTGCAGACGGAGCGTCCGCCAGCAGATCCATATCCTCCACAGAACAGATAAACATTGTATGGGTTCCCAGATCGATCGTCTGCTCTGTCACAGCGCTGATATAAGCATTGGTTCCTTCTGTGATATAGTAAATCCCATTCCCGCTGCGCCGGCAGGAGGAGTATCCGGCAAATTTGTCTGCCGTTCTTCCGGACTGAAATCCGAACCTGCGGAACAGTTCAAAATCTGTCCGCTCGCTGATCACTGACAGATTGAATTTCCCACTTTCCATTATCATATCGTGGGTCAGATTATCCTTGCTCACCGTAATACTGATGCGGTTCGGCGCCGCCGTCACCTGACCGGCTGTATTGATAATGCAGCCGTTGTCCTTCTCCCCTGTCCTGGCTGTGAGAACAAATAGTCCGTAAGTCAGCTGAAACATTGCTTTTTCATTCATCACTCTGATCTTCCTTTCCTGTATTATTTTTCCTTGCGGATTCTTTCTTTATTCGATGCATTTCTCCGCGGCTGAACATTTCCGTCTCACTGCTCGCGGAAAGGGTATCAGAAAAAGGCGGATATACAGAACCCCCCGGAAAAAGGATTGCCGAAACTCTTTCGCCGACGGGATTGTTTCGGATTTTCCAAAAAGCGGGGGATTTTCATCTGCTGCAGCCGTTCAGGTCAGAGAACGGCTGCAGATCTCTTATTCATTTTTCAAACATTGCCTTCCCGTTCCATAAACGGAACGGCTACGGCTTTTCCTCTGCTTCGCGGATGTATGCGTCCGCTCGTCCGGCAGAATGTCTTCCGGCCCTTATCTTTTCACCAGCAGAGAAGTACCTGTCATTTCCTTCGGCTGTTCCATTCCCATCAGCTCGATCAGGGTCGGAACGATATCTGCCAGCTTTCCGCCTTCTCTCAGTGTGTAAGAAGGATCTGCGTTCACCAAAATAAACGGAACCGGATTTGTCGTATGGGCGGTAAACGGTTCGCCGGTCTCATAATCTACCAGCTGCTCCGCATTTCCGTGGTCCGCACAGATGAACATCTGTCCGTCAACCTCCTTGATTGCGTCAACCGCTCTTCCCACACAGGCGTCAACAGTCTCAATGGCCTTGATTGCCGCGCTCTCCACACCTGTATGTCCAACCATATCCGGATTTGCAAAGTTGATGATGATCACATCGTATTTTCCGGATTTAATTGCCTCTACCAGCTTATCGCACACCTGCGGCGCGCTCATTTCCGGCTGCAGATCATAGGTGGCAACCTTCGGAGATTTTACCAGAATACGGTCCTCGCCCGGATTCGGTTCCTCAACGCCGCCGTTAAAGAAAAACGTGACATGCGCATATTTCTCAGTCTCCGCGATACGGGCCTGGGTCATATTGTGCGCCGCCAGATACTCGCCGAAGGTATTTTTGATTTCTTCCTTCTTGAAAGCAACCAGCTTGCCCGGAATCGTCTCGTCATAATCCGTAAAGCATACGTATGTCAGATTCAGCTTTTTCTCTCTCTCGAATCCTTTGAACTCCGGATCACAGAAAGCTCTGGTGATTTCCCGCGCGCGGTCCGGACGGAAGTTGAAGAAAATCACAGAATCATTGTCCTGAATCATTGCAACCGGCTTTCCGTCTTTCTCAATCACCGTCGGCAGTACGAACTCATCGGTCTTTCCGTCGTCATAGGAAGCCTGAACCGCCTCTGCAGCGTCGGTTCCTTTCACGCCTTCGCCTTTGGTCAGCGCTTTGTACGCCAGCTCCACACGATCCCAGCGGTTGTCACGATCCATTGCATAATAACGTCCGGATACCACACCGATCTCTCCGACGCCAAGCTCATCCATCTTTTTCTGCAATTCCTCAATATATCCTTTTCCGGAAGCCGGCGGTGTGTCACGTCCGTCCAGGAAGCAGTGTACATAAACTTTTTTCAGCCCCTGGCGTTTTGCCAGTTCCAGCAGACCGAACAAATGAGTGATATGACTGTGAACGCCTCCGTCGGACAGAAGTCCGAACATATGCAGGGAACTGTCGTTTTTCTTTACGTTTTCCACTGCAGCCAGCAGCTCAGGATTCTCAAAGAAATCTCCGTCTTCAATCGCTTTTGTGATTCTTGTCAGTTCCTGGTACACGATACGTCCCGCGCCCATGTTCAGATGGCCGACCTCGGAATTTCCCATCTGTCCCTCCGGAAGGCCTACTGCCAGCCCGCTGGCCTGTCCTTCCACATAGGGGCACTGGCTCATCAGCTGATCCATAACCGGTGTCTTTCCTTCGCATACGGCGTTGTGCTCACAGTTCTTGTTCAGGCCATAGCCGTCCAGAATCATTAATACGGTTGGTTTCTTGCTCATATTTTTCTCCTCTCTATCTGTGATGCCGCAACAGTTCAGCTGGCGAACCGCTGCGTGATGTCCGACATCTATTGTTATTTTCTTGTCAGAAACATTCTATCACGAATTCCGGCAAGGGTAAATGCCTTTTTTCTTTTATTTTTCACCTACAGAACCTTCGAGAGAAAGTCTCTGGCCCTCGGACTTTGCGGATTTGTAAAGAATTTGTCAGGGGTGGTGTCTTCCATGATAACGCCTTCGTCCATAAACAGGATCCGGTTGGCAACCTCACGGGCAAATCCCATTTCATGGGTGACGATGATCATGGTCATTCCCTCTTTCGCCAGGGCCTTCATCAGATCCAGCACTTCGCCCACCATTTCCGGGTCCAGCGCGGAGGTCGGCTCGTCAAACAGGATCACGTCCGGGTTCATCGCCAGAGAGCGGACGATGGCGACTCTCTGTTTCTGTCCGCCGGATAAGGTGGACGGATAAACGTCAGCCTTGTCTTCCATACCGATACGCTTCAGCAGTCTCATCGCCTGTTCCCTCGCCTCCGAGCGGATCTGCGCTTTGTTTGTGGTAACCGGCTCCATCGGCAGTTTTTCTTTCCGGAAAAGATTCTTTACGCTGTTTGCCAGGTTGGCACGCTTTGCTTTTCTCAGGTCCTGACATCTTACATAGACAGGGGCAAGCATGATATTCTGGATTACCGTCTTATTGTTGAACAGATTGAAGTGCTGGAATACCATCCCCATATGGCGGCGATGAACGTTGATATCAACCTTCATGTCTGCAATGTCCACGCCATTGAAGATGATGCTTCCTCCCGTGGGATCCTCCATACAGTTCAGACACCTTAAAAAAGTACTTTTTCCGGAACCGGACGGACCGAGCACGACGACAATATCACCTTTGTTGACGGTCACATTGATATCTTTCAGGACTTCCGTTTCGCCGAAATTCTTTTTCAGATTAATTACGTCTATCACTCTTCTTCAGGCTCCTTTCCAGTATTTTGATCAGCAGGGAGATCAGCAGCACCAGCACAATATAGATCAGCGCCATCACCAGATAAGGCACCATGAACTCATAGCTGTTGCTTCCGATATAATTAAACGCCACATACAGATCTGCCGCTCCGACAAAGCTGACCACGGAGGTCTCTTTGATCAGAGAGATAAACTCATTGCCCAGGGTCGGAAGAATATTTTTCACCGCCTGGGGAATTACGATTTTGCACATACTGGTGCCGAAACCAAGGCCGACGGCCCGTCCCGCCTCCAGCTGTCCGGGATCCACCGACTGGATGCCGCTCCGCATGATCTCGGAAATGTACGCGCCGCTGTTAATGCCGAAAACCGCCATTGCCACCTGTACGCCTGTCATATGCGCCCCGATCAGGGGAAGAACCACATAATAGAACACCAGAAGCTGTACTACCATCGGCGTTCCCCGGAACAGGCCCACGTAAAAGCTGCAGAATCCGTTGAGAACTCTCGGAAGCATCTTGTATTTCGGCACCACCCGTACGGTTGCGATCAGCGTACCGATGATAATTCCGATGATAAGTCCGGTCACCGCGATCAGCACTGTATTCTGAAGCCCTTCCAGCACCCTGACGTATCCGTTCTGTTCCAGAAAGATTTCCAAAAATCTGTCTATTTTCTGTCCAAAATTACCCATTTTCTCACCTTTTCCAACGTGTAAAAATGCGGACAGGTCTTTCTGTCCGCACCTTTACGTCTCTGTTTCTCTGTAACCTCTCAGTCTGCTGAACGGTTACTCTCCTTTGACTTTTTTCTCTCAGCCCGCAGCAATCCGTTTTTCATTACTGCATTGCGTTGATAGCTTCTGTAATGCTGGCTGCCGGAGCCGCATCGATAATCACATATTTCAGGTTTCCGTTTACCAGATCCTGTACCGCCAGGGAACCGTTCTTATAGGTCACACATTTTGCCGGAAGTCCCGGGAATCCCAGGTCGTCGCTTCCTTCAATATAGAACTGACCGGTGGTACCCTGCTGTGCGCCGATGGAATCACTGTCAGACAGACCATTCAGGATTTCCTCAACATCAGCTGCCTCTGTGCACTCGTCGAAGGTTGTATCGCTCGCCAGCGTGATTAGTCTCTGGGATGCCTGATAATAAGTCTCCGAGAAAGTCACGTACTCTTTTCTGTCCTCGCTGACGGTAAGACCTGCCATCGCAATGTCACATTTCTGCTGGCCAACGGAGAGACATACCGCGTCAAAATCCATATTCTGGATTACAAGCTCCTGTCCGAGGCTCTCCGCCAGAAGCGCAGCAATCTCCATATCGATTCCGTAGTAGTCTTCCCCTTCCATATACTCGAACGGCTCGAAAGCAGCATTAGTCGCCACAACAAGCTGATCTTTGGAGGTATCCAGAGCAGCGGATTTCACCGCTTCCGGTTCTCCGCCGCCGAAATACTTGTCAAAAATCTCATCCAGCGTACCGTCTTCCTTGATCTGGCTGATAAAGGAATTCACCTGTTCCAGAAGTTCCGGCTGATTCTTATCCACGCCGAACGCATACTCTTCCTCTGTCAGATCAATATCCACAACCTTCACGCCCTTTGCAGCGCTGTCGGTTCCTTCCTTGCTTCCGCTTGCAGAATTGCTGCCCGAAGAACTGCTGCCTGTATCGCCGCTGCTTCCGCAGGCCGCCATCGAGCAGACCATCACAGCTGTCAGCGCCAGGGCAGCAAATTTTTTCAATTTTCTCATAACTGTTCCTCCATCCTTTTCCTGTACACTTACGCCGATCCCGCAGCTTCCGCCGCCTTCATACAGCATAAATGCATATTTATTCATCTCTTCCCTATTATAACAATATTACCTCAAAATACAATTAGTAAAAATACACGATTTTTTCGTCATCCTGCAAATATCTTTTTCATACTAATCATACACACGAATCAGGGAAGAAATATTCCGGATCAGGGACATTCCCTCGAGAATTCGGATCGCATCCATAAAATGCCGTTCCTGTACAGTCTCTGTGATCACAACGATCTCAGCCAGCTCGCTCCGCTTCCGTTTCTGCATGACCTGAGCAATCGAGACGTCGTTGTTTCCAAACACAGCCGCCACGGAAGCCAGGACGCCGGAACGATCCTCCACTTCCATCCGGACAAAATATTTGCTTCTGATATCACTGATTTTGCGGACAGGAAGATCCTTATAGCAGGTACAGCCAATTCTTCCGCAGCAATCTGCCAGAATATTCCGCACGCAGTCAAAAACATCGCCGACCACTGCGCTCGCCGTCGGCATCTCTCCTGCGCCGCGGCCGTAGAACATGGTATCCTGCACGGCATCGCCGCGGACAAACACAGCGTTGTAGGAATCCTGTACCGACGCCAGCGGATGATCACTGTCGATCAGCATCGGATGTACCCGCGCCTCGATGCCTTCCGGCGTCAGGCGGGCGACTCCCAGCAGCTTGATCTCACATCCCATCTCTTTCGCGTAGAGGATGTCCCGGGCTGTAATTCTCGCAATCCCCTCAGTGTAGACATTCTCAAACACTACACGGGAATTAAACGCTGCGGACGCCAGAATCGCCACTTTTCTTCCGGCATCCAGCCCTTCAATGTCGGAAGTAGGATCCGCTTCCGCATAGCCAAGATCCTGCGCCAGCTGAAGAGCCTCGTCAAACTCCATGCCTTCCTTTGACATTTTTGTCAGGATGAAGTTGGTCGTCCCGTTGAAGATACCGATAACCTCTGTAATATGGTTGCCTGCCAGACACTGCTTCAGCGGACGGATGATCGGAATTCCTCCCGCCACGGAGGCCTCATACAGAAAATCTCTGCCATTGGCCTTCGCCGTATCCAGAAGCTTTTTCCCTTCGGAAGCAACCACATCCTTATTTGCGGTCACAACGCTTTTTCCGGCATTTAAAGCCGCCAGCATATAGGTAAGCGCCGGCTGCATGCCGCCCATTACCTCGATCACGATCTCAATTTCCGGATCCTCCAGAATCTCTCCGGCATGATTGGTCAGAATGGAGGGATCCTCCACTTTCTGCGAAGCTTTTTCCAGGTTGCGGACCAGAATTTTTTTCAGTTCCACTTTCGCTCCCAGTTTCGCCTCCATCTCGGATTCCTGACTTTTCAGCACCTTATAGACGCCGGTTCCGACAGTTCCAAGTCCCAACATTCCGACTTTGATCACTCTGTTTTCCATTACACCGTCTCTCTTTTTCCGTTTATGCAAGTGCTACAATGCACTCGATCTCTACTTTTCCATCTTTCGGAAGAGCAGCCACCGCAACGCAGGAACGCGCCGGTTTATCCTCTCCGAAGTACTCCCCGTAGACTTCATTGACTTTTGCAAAGTCATTCATATCCGTCAGGAAAATCGTGGTTTTCACAACATTCTTTTTGCTGGTGCCTGCCTCTAACATGATTGCGTCCAGATTTTTCAGAGACATTGCCGCCTGCTCCTCAACAGTTTCAGGAATCACATTTCCGTTGGCAACGTCAAATCCAAGCTGACCGGAAATAAACAGAAATCCATTGCTCTTCACCGCCTGTACATACGGTCCGATCGCCGCCGGAGCTTTTTCGGTATTTACAACTTCTTTTGCAGTCAATACTTCTTTCATCACATCTGTCATCCTTTCGTTACAGTTCAGCTACCTGAACTGTTCTATTCTTTCTTATCTGCAAAACGTCCGTCTTTCTCCGCATTTCCCCGCACACCTTTCTTCTCATAAGGATGCGCAGGCGGAAAGCAGAGTTTCAAAGACGGACGTTTGTCTTTTTACATATTATTTGTTATAGTTCACAATATCGCCGAATTCCGGTTTCAGAGAAGCTCCGCCTACCAGTCCGCCGTCGATGTCCGGCTGAGCAAACAGCTCCGGAGCCGTCTTTGCATTTACGGATCCGCCGTACTGAATACGGATCTCAGACGCTGTCTCTTCATCATAGATCTCCGCGATGCAGTCACGGATTCCCTTACATACTTCCTGAGCCTGCTCGGTGGTAGCGGTTTTTCCGGTTCCAATAGCCCAGATCGGCTCGTAAGCGATCACTGCTTTCTTTGCCTGCTCTGCGGTCACATTCTGAAATCCGACCTTTACCTGCTGGCGGATGAAATCCATCGTCACGCCCTGCTCTCTCTGCTCAAGAGATTCTCCGCAGCACATAATCGGTGTGATGCCGTGCTCAAACGCTTTCAGCATCTTTTTGTTTACGCTCTCGGATGTCTCAGCAAAGTACTCTCTCCGCTCGGAGTGTCCGAGCACCACATATTTTACGCCTGCGTCGGTCAGCATCGCCGGAGAAATCTCACCTGTATAGGCTCCTTTCTCCTCGAAATACATGTTTTCAGCGCCTACCTGAATGTTGCTTCCCTTTGCAGCCTCAACAACCGGAAGAATGTCGATGGCCGGAACGCAGAACACTACGTCCACTTCCTCGTTGTTTACCAGCGGTTTCAGTGTGTTTACCAGTTCCACAGCCTCGCTGGGAGTCATATTCATCTTCCAGTTTCCAGCAATAATTTTCTTTCTTGCCATGATTCCTTACCCCTTTATTTGTCGTTTGCAGCCGCTACGCCCGGCAGTTCTTTTCCTTCCAGGAATTCCAGAGACGCTCCGCCGCCGGTGGAAATATGCGTCATCTTGTCGCCGTAACCCAGCTGATTGACTGCAGCTGCGGAATCACCGCCGCCGATGATCGTAACAGCCTCTGTCTCAGCCAGAGCAGCTGCAACCGCTTTTGTGCCATGTGCAAAGTTCGGCATCTCAAAGCAGCCCATCGGTCCGTTCCATACAACGGTCTTTGCGTCTTTCACAGCGTCGCAGAACAGTTTCTCTGTTTCCGGTCCGATATCCATGCCTTCCCAGCCATCCGGAATCTCTCCGCTCTTTACAATCGCTGTATTGCAGTCGTTGGAAAATGCGTCGCCGATTCTGTGGTCTACCGGAAGAAGCAGCTTCACGCCCTTTTCCTCAGCTTTTTTCAGCATATCCAGTGCATATTCCAGATAATCGTCCTCGCACAGAGAGGTTCCGATCTTTCCGCCCTGAGCTTTTGAGAAGGTATAAGCCATACCGCCGCCGATGATCAGAGTGTCTACTTTGTCCAGAAGACGGTTGATCACGGAAATCTTGCTGGAAACCTTCGCGCCGCCCAGGATTGCCACAAACGGGCGCTCCGGATGATCCACAGCGTTTCCGAGGAAATCAATCTCTTTCTGCATCAGATATCCTACCACACAGGTGTCCACATATTTTGTAACGCCCACATTGGAGCAGTGTGCGCGGTGAGCGGTTCCGAATGCATCGTCCACATATACGTCGCACAGGGAAGCCAGCTCCTGGCTGAACTTGTCTTCGTTCTTTGTCTCTTCTGCACGGTAACGGGTATTCTCAAGAAGAACAACATCTCCGTCTTTCATCTCTGCAACTGCAGCTTTTGCGTTCGGTCCGACTACCTCCGGATCTGCGGCAAATTTTACTTCCTGTCCGAGCAGCTCGGAAAGACGTACGGCTACCGGAGCCAGAGACAGTTCCGGTTTCGGCTCTCCTTTCGGTTTTCCCAGGTGAGAACAAAGGATTACTTTCCCGCCGTCAGCGATCAGCTTTTTGATCGTCGGCAGCGCCGCTACCAGACGGTTCTCGTCTGTGATCTTTCCATCGATCAGCGGAACGTTGAAATCGCATCTCACCAGGACTCTTTTGCCCTTTACATTAATATCATCAACTGATTTTTTGTTTAACATGAGCGTTTCCTCCAATCTTCGCGTTTCATTCATTATCCGGAATCATGCGGGCAGCCCGCTTCCGCTTTCCTCCGACAGGCCTCAGACGGTGCCGCGAAGCGGCGAAACTGTCTGCGGGATACCATTCTGCCGGAAGACTGTTCTGTTCTTCCGGATATTCCGAAGGAGTTTCCAAAAGAACAAAAAAGGTCCGGTCCTCGAAAAGACCGGACCCCTGGGGTTCACAAAATTCATACCAGTTCAGTCAGCCGAACGGTTATGGCATACGGCCTGTACAGGAAATGCACAGACCAGACTGAACTGCAGCCGAAATTCAGCAATATTCTGTTCTGCTCAGATTACCGCCTGATCGCGGTTCCGCAGCTCAGCCGGTGAGACATTCTCTGATTATGCCAGCTCGCTGAAGTATTTGATGGTACGAACCATCTGGCTTGTGTAAGAGTTCTCGTTGTCATACCAGGATACAACCTGTACCTGAGTTGTGCCGTTGTCCAGCGGCAGAACCATTGTCTGAGTTGCATCGAACAGAGAACCATATCTCATTCCAACGATATCGCTGGATACGATTTCATCTGTGTTATATCCGAAGGACTCGGTAGCGGAAGCTTTCATCTTAGCGTTGATCTCGTCAACGGTTACATTTCCTTCAACAACCGCAGTCAGGATTGTGGTGGAACCTGTCGGAGTAGGAACACGCTGAGCAGCGCCGATCAGTTTTCCGTTCAGTTCCGGAATAACCAGACCGATTGCTTTTGCAGCGCCGGTGCTGTTCGGAACGATGTTAACAGCTGCTGCACGGGATCTTCTCAGATCGCCTTTTCTCTGCGGTCCGTCCAGAGTCATCTGATCGCCTGTATAAGCGTGGATGGTGCACATGATACCGGTCTTGATCGGAGCCAGCTCATTCAGTGCTTTTGCCATCGGAGCCAGACAGTTGGTTGTACAGGAAGCTGCGGAGATGATGGTGTCTTCCGGTTTCAGAGTCTCATGGTTTACATTGTAAACGATGGTCGGAAGATCATTTCCTGCCGGAGCAGAGATAACTACTTTACGAGCGCCTGCGTTGATATGTGCCTGAGCTTTTTCTTTGGAGGTATAGAATCCGGAACACTCCAGAACTACGTCTACGCCAAGCTCTCCCCATGGGCAGTTGTTTGCATCCGGGAATGCATAGATTTTGATGTTTTTGCCGTCTACAGTGATGGAATCCTCATCAGAAGTTACAGTATCAGCCAGAGCGTATTTACCCTGAGATGAGTCATACTTTAACAGATGAGCCAACATCTTCGGGGATGTCAGATCGTTGATTGCCACTACTTCATAACCTTCTGCGCCAAACATCTGTCTGAAAGCCAGACGTCCGATACGGCCGAAACCATTGATTGCTACTTTTACTGCCATGATTTCAATTCCTCCTAAAAAGTGTTTTTTGGATGTTTTAAAAGTCTCAGTACTTTGTTAAAGAAACATCAACCTTAATTCGTATTTTACCTAATTCCCGGAGAAAATTCAACCCTATTTTGAGGAAAAGCATATAAATTTTTTTTCATATGCTGTCAGTGAGAAAAAACGGGGGCGAAGCAGACTTCTCTCACAGACTGTAAAAAACAGGCTTCCGGCCGACGAACTGCGCATAGCAGCGGAAGCCGAGCGTTTTCAGCAACTCCGCGGCAGAGTCAAAGGAACAGGCCACGTGGCGGGGCTCGTGGGCGTCGGAACCTATGGTGATCAGTTCGCCGCCCAGTTCCCTGTAACGGCGGATGATATCCGGATGAGGGTTCGGATATCCCAGGCCGTATTTCAGGCCGCCGGTGTTGATTTCCAGGGCAATCTGATACTCAATCAGAAGTCTCAGGATCTCGTCCAGTTCTTCCTGATAATCGCTGCAGCGGTAGCCGGCAGCCTTTCGTTTTCCGTAACGTGTGGCGTAATCCAGATGTCCCAGAGTCTGAAAATCGTGAAAACTGCGGAGGTTTTCGGCCGTCGCGCGAAAGTAGGCCCGATACATTTCTTCGTCTGTCATGTCCGGAAACGAATCCGCATAGTACGGATCTTTTCCATCCAGCAAATGCATGGAACCGATCACAAAATCGAACGGCCACCCGGAGACGTACTCTCTCAGGCGTTCCTTCAAATGGACCTGAAGACCCAGTTCTACGCCGAAACGAATGGAAATGCGGCCGCGATACTGTTCCTGAAGATTGAGAATTTTTTCCCAATAAACCGGCGTATCCAGCCGGAACTCCGTCTCTCCTGTTTCGGGATTTACAGGGTAATCCATATCGTAATGGTCTGTAATACACATCTCCTTCATTCCAAGGCGAAACGCCTGTTCAATCATATCTTCCGGACGGGCTTCACTGTCCGAAGAAAACCATGTGTGCATATGACAGTCTGCGATCATCGTATCTCCTCCTCTGTACCTTTCTGTTCCCAATGGCGTCTCTCAGAGTTTCCCGGTAATGGTCCCCCCGCCGGCCACATATCCGTCCCTGTAAAAGACCACCGCCTGTCCCGGGGTTACTGCGCGGACCTTTTCCGGGAACACACACTGAATCTCGTCTTCCCCCGTACGTGTCACAATACAGGGCGCGCCTTTGTGTCCATATCGTATCTTTGCAGTGCAGGAGAACTCTTCCCCGATTTCCAGAGGCGGAATTGCCATGTAGCTGACCCGGCTGGCCTTCAGGCCATCGGCGAACACTTCCTCATTTTCTCCCACAACGACCTCGTTGGTCTCCGGGCGGATTTCCAGGACAAAGACCCGATGCCCCATCGGCAGATTCAGGCCTCTTCTCTGCCCGACCGTGTAATGCGTGATTCCTTCGTGGGTTCCGATAATCTCTCCGCTGGGGGTGACAAAATTTCCCGCGGGCGGCTGTTCGCCGGTCTCCCGCTCGATAAAAGATGCATAGTCGTTGTCCGGCACAAAACAGATTTCCTGGGAATCTTTTTTATGTGCCACCGGAAGACCGATGGATTCGGCGATCGAACGGATTTCATCCTTGGTATATTCTCCTACGGGCATCAATGTCCGGGACAGCTGTTCCTGTGTGAGACTGTACAGGGCGTAGGTCTGATCCTTTGCGGCAGTGACAGAATTCCGGATGGCATACCTTCCGTTGGGAAGCCGTGCAATTCTGGCGTAATGTCCGGTTGCAATATAATCGGCTCCGATGGCCAGACTCCGCTGAAGCAGCGATTCCCATTTCACATACCGGTTACAGGCGATACAGGGATTCGGCGTTCTTCCATGCCGGTACTCGTCCACAAAATAATCCATCACATGGCGGCGGAATTCTTTTCTGAAATTCATCACATAGTACGGAATGTCCAGGTGCTGCGCCACTCTCCGCGCATCCTCCACAGCCGAGAGGCCGCAACAGCCGCCGTTTTCCTCGACGACCGTCCCGGCCTCATCCTGCCAGATCTGCATGGTCACTCCGATCACCTCATAGCCTGCTTCCTTCAGAAGATAGGCCGCCACCGAGGAATCTACGCCGCCGGACATTCCGACAACTACTTTTTTCTTTGCCATGATTCAGTATTCTTCCTCTTCTTCCTCTTCGCTGATATCAGACTTCGGTTTCTCCAGCCCCTCGATCTTGATTCCGTGCTTTTCCGCATAATCCCACAGAGCCGCATGGATTGCCTCCTCCGCGAGCAGAGAACAGTGTACTTTCACCGGCGGAAGACCGTCCAGCGCGTCCATTACCGCTTTGTTGGTGACTTCCAGCGCCTGCTGGATGGTTTTTCCCTTCACCAGCTCGGTGGCCATACTGCTGGTTGCCACCGCAGCGCCGCAGCCAAAGGTTTTGAATTTGCAGTCCTGGATCACACCGTTATCGTCGATGTCCAGATACATTCTCATAATATCTCCGCATTTCGCGTTTCCCACGGTGCCTACGCCGCTGGCGTTCTCGATCTCCCCTACATTTCTCGGATTCTGAAAATGATCCATTACTTTATCGCTGTACATAGTATTCTTTCCTCCTGTATTCCTGTAAAATATTTCTTCTGTGACCGTTCGGCAGACGGAACGGTTCCTTTATTTTCCCTGCTTCTTCAGAAAATCCTCGTAAAGCGGCGACATGCTGCGCAGTCTCGCCACAATCTCCCTGATCTGGTCCACGGTGTAATCGATGTCTTCTTTCGTCGTCTCCGCGCTCAGCGTCAGCCGCAGAGAACCATGAGCAATCTCATGGGGCAGTCCGATAGCCAGCAGGACATGAGACGGATCCAGGGAACCGGAGGTACAGGCAGAACCGCTGGACGCCGCAATTCCCTTCATGTCAAGCATAATCAGCAGGGACTCTCCCTCAATAAATTCAAAACTGATGTTGCAGTTGTTCGGCAGACGCTTTTCCGCGTCTCCGTTCAGGCGGCTGTGGGGAATCTCTGTGAGAATCCTGTGGATCAGGTGATCTCTCAGTTCTTTTTCCTTATCTGTTCTCTCTTTCATCGTATCCGCCGCCAGCTTTGCCGCAGCCCCATATCCGACGATGCCCGGCACGTTTTCCGTCCCGGCGCGGCGTTTTCTTTCCTGGGCTCCTCCGTGAATGAAAGAACGGATTTTCACTCCCTTACGGATATAAAGGAATCCAATCCCCTTCGGGCCGTTGATCTTATGTCCGCTGGAGCTGAGCATGTCAATATGGCAGTCATCCACATTCAGCGGAATCTGCCCGAACGCCTGTACCGCATCGGTGTGGAAAAAGATATTGTGCTCTCTGGCAATTCTGCCGATCTCTTCCACCGGCTGAATGGTTCCGATTTCATTGTTTGCAGTCATCACCGAGATCAGAATCGTCTCAGGCGTGATCGCTTTCTGAAGATCGTCCAGCCGGACGATTCCGTTCTCATCCACATCCACATAAGTGATCCGCGCCCCGCGCTGTTTTTCCAGGTATTCACAGGTGTGAAGAATCGCATGGTGCTCAATCTTTGTGGTGATGATATGATTTCCTCTGGACGCGTACGCCTCATAGGTCGCCACAAGCGCCCAGTTGTCCGCTTCCGTTCCTCCCGCAGTAAAGTAAATCTCTTCGGGACGGGCTCCGATCACCTCCGCGATCTGCTCTCTGGCTTTCGTGATCGCTTCCTTGCTCTTTCCGGCAATCTCATAAATGCTGGATGGGTTTCCATAATATTCGCTGAAGTAGGGGAGCATCGCCTCCACAACTTCCGGCGCGGTTCTTGTCGTTGCTGCATTATCCAGATAAATCATTCTTCTGCCTCCTTCTGTTTCTGTATTTTCTCTTCCGTTCAGGATGCACTGTCCGGGCTGTGATTCCCGCTGCATGCCCTCCGGGATCCGTTTTTTTCTTTCTTCTGTGCACAGCCGCCCGGCGCTGTCTTTCCTGTCGCTGCCGTGTCTTCCCCGGCTGCGCCCGCACAGGCAAGCTGATTGCTCTCCTCCACCAGTTCTCCGAGAGTGATCGTATCAACCGCCTGCGTAATACTGTCGTTGATCCGTTTCCAGACAAACCGGGTGACACAGAAATCCGCTTCCTCGCAGCTTCCGCTCCCCTCGTTTGCCGGGCAGGTGACAGCGTTCAGATTTCCTTCCAGCGCCCGGAGAATATCTCCCACGGAAATCTCCTCTGCCGGCCGCCCCAGCTGGTAACCGCCTTTGGCGCCGCGGACACTGACTATGATTCCAGCTTTCTTCAGAAGTCTTGCAAGCTGTTCCAGATAACTCTCGGAAATCTTCTGTCGCTCGGCGATACTCTGGATCGAAACCGCTCCCTCGTCTGCGTGAACCGCAAGGTCGATCAAAGCGCGCAGGCCATATCTTCCTTTCGTTGATAATTTCATCTTCTCCTCCTGTACTGTCAGAGTTATTAATTCCGACAAAACTGCTCGGATTTATTTCTTTTTTAGAATAGCACCGGGCTTTTGTTCTGTCAAGCACGTTTTTCACATATTCTTTAATAATTCCGTCCGTTGTATTCCGGAGGCGTCCATTGTCGCGAAAAAAAACTCTGCTCATCGGCACCTTCATCCTGACTCTGACGGGGATGATCAGCCGAATCATAGGTTTCTTCTACAGAATATTCCTCTCTCACACCATTGGTGCGGAACAGCTGGGAATTTTTCAGCTTGTGTCGCCCGTCTATTCCATGGCTCTGTCCATTTGCTCCGCAGGGATCCAGACGAGCCTTTCCCGCTACATCGCAGCAAAGACAGCGGAAAAAGACAAAACCAGTGCCCTGCATTTTCTGGTGACGGGAACCGTGTTTTCTTTCGCCCTTTCCA
Organism: Candidatus Fusicatenibacter intestinigallinarum; assembly: GCA_019119555.1. Classification (GTDB taxonomy): domain Bacteria; phylum Bacillota; class Clostridia; order Lachnospirales; family Lachnospiraceae; genus Fusicatenibacter; species Fusicatenibacter intestinigallinarum. The sequence continues at coordinate 21,594 of DWWU01000044.1, forward strand.
TGCTGGCGGCACTGATTCTCTATTTCTTCGCGGTTCCTCTGGGGGAAGGATTTCTCGGAGAACCGCGTACTGTTCCGCTCCTGCAGGTTCTGGCATTTTCCCTGCCCCTGTCCGTGATACATTCCTGCATTGCCGGATGGTATTACGGCCAGAACAAGACCGGAATTCCTTCCCTGTCTCAGCTTCTGGAACAGACCGTGCGGGTCCTTGCCTCTTATGTGATCTATATGATCTTTCTCTCTGAGGGGAGGACTCCCTCCGCACTTCTGGCTGTGCTCGGCACCCTGGCCGGGGATCTGGTTTCCTGCCTCTTCTCGCTGATCGTGATCCGTATGGAAACCTCCCGGCTCAGTTATCGCCTCCGGACGCTGATCCATCCGGGACATTTTCTGAAGCTTCTGCTTCTGATGTCCTATCCGTTGATGGCAAACCGGGTCTGTATGAGTCTCCTTCACAGTCTGGAAACCGTCCTGATTCCCGGACGCCTCGAGGCAAGCGGCATGAACGCCCCGGAGGCGCTGAGCCTTTACGGCATTCTGACCGGAATGACAATGCCTTTGATTTTCTTTCCGTCCACAATCACCAACTCCGTCTCAGTTATGCTGATGCCCGATGTGGCCAGAAATCAGGCTTCCGGCAACCGCGCCTCCATCGCCCACACCATCTCCCGGACCATCCGCTTCTGTCTCTTTCTGGGCATTTTCTCCCTGGGCCTCTTTTTCTTTTTCGGAGACTCCATGGGAACCGTCCTGTTCCAGAGCACAGAAGTCGGAGTTTTTCTGCGGATTCTGTCGTTTCTCTGCCCCTTCCTGTATCTGGACGCCACGCTGGCAAGCATTCTCACGGGACTCGGCTGTACACGGCTGGTATTTCTTCAGAATATCGCAGGCCACAGCATCCGGATCGCTTTCGTCTGGTTTGCGGTGCCGCTTCAGGGCATCAAAGGCTACCTGACCGGAATTCTGGTCAGTGAAATCCTGACCACCTTTCTGCGCCTTACGGCTCTTTACCGGAAGATCCCGTTTACCTTCCGGGCAGTCCCCGACCTTCTGCTGCCCGCAGGCGCAATGGCCGCCGCTGCCGGATGCACGCTCCTGCTGTCACATTTTCTGGCTCCGCTTTCTCTCCCGCCCCTTATATCGTTATTTCTGGAAGCAGGGACAGCCGCCGGTATCTACCTGATCCTTCTGGGACCGCTTCTTCCCGGAACACCGTCTTTCCGATCACCTGGCAGCAGCACCCGTCCATGAAAATATTACATCATTTTGACGAATCCCCGAAAATAATATCGACAGTCCCACATTTTTGTATTATAATTGAGAAGTCGCACCGCCGGTTTTCCAATCGGTATGTGCGGAACATTTACTATTTCTGATACGTGAAAAAGAAGGAGAGTACCATGAGTTTTAATTTTGAGAAACGGCTTCCAACGCCGGCGGAGATTCGTGAACAGTATCCGCTCAGCGCTCATGCAGCTTCCGTGAAGGCCGCGCGCGATGCGGAAATCGCTAAAATTTTTACCGGAGAATCCGATAAATTTCTTGTAATCGTCGGTCCATGTTCCGCAGACAACGAAGACGCTGTCTGCGATTATGTCAGCCGTCTGGCAAAAGTCGCCGACAAGGTTTCCGACAAACTAATCATCGTTCCCCGTGTTTATACCAACAAGCCGAGAACCACCGGCGAAGGCTATAAAGGAATCGTTCATCAGCCGGATCCGGAGAAAAAACCGGATCTGCTTCACGGACTCATTGCAATGCGTAAAATGCATATGCGCGTCATTGAGGAGAGCAGTCTGACTTCTGCGGACGAAATGCTGTATCCGGATAACTGGAGCTATCTGTCCGATATTCTCTCTTACGTCGCAGTGGGCGCCCGCTCTGTGGAAAACCAGCAGCACCGTCTGACCATTTCCGGTCTGGACATTCCGGCCGGCATGAAAAATCCCACCAGCGGAGATTTTTCCGTCATGCTTAACTCCGTGATTGCCGCCCAGGGTTCCCACACATTCATTTACCGGAACTGGGAGGTCAAAACCACCGGAAATCCGCTGACCCATACGATTCTGCGCGGCGCGGTCAACAAACACGGAAACGCAATTCCAAACTACCATTACGAAGACATCCAGCTTCTGCTGGAGAAATATCACGAGACAAATCTGAAAAACCCTGCGGTTATCATTGACGCCAACCACTCCAACTCCAACAAACAGTACGAGCAGCAGATCCGTATTGTGCGGGAGGTCATGCACAACCGTCAGTATTCCGAAGATATCTTCGGACTGGTCAAGGGCGTCATGATTGAAAGTTATCTGGAGCCGGGTAATCAGAAAATCGGCTGCGGAACTCACATTTACGGCAAATCCATCACAGATCCATGTCTTGGATGGGAGGATACGGAAAAGCTTATCTATACCATTGCAGATTTGTGCTGAAAAGCTGCCGGAGGCAGGGAACACCCGCATATGTTCCCTGCCTCCGGCAGCTTTCTTTGAAAAAATATTCAGACATAGATACTTCCCGCCGCAGTGAGGCTCCGGGCAAGATCAGACCGGTAACCGGGGGAGGCGGGATTCAGGCTGTTCACCGTCACACAGTGGCGGTCCGGAGCCGCCGTGACGTGAACGTAGTCCTGGTTTCCCAGATAAATGGCCATATGGCCGGGAAAATACAGAAGGTCCCCCGGCTGAATGTCCTTCAGCGGAATCTTCCGCACAGGATAGCCAGGCTTTATCTGCGCATCCCGGTAGATGATCCACCCATTCAGGAGATACGTCATCTGCGCCAGGCCCGAACAGTCAATCCCAAGAGAAGTTTTTCCTCCCCACCGGTAGGGAGTTCCCAGATAGCTGAGCGCAGTTTCCGTCAGGCGTTTTCTTTGTTCCGGCACCGGAAGACGCCGGAACGCTTCGCCGGTTTCCCGAACAGATTCTGTCACCGCCGTCCGAGGCACATACCCACATCTGCCGCAGAACAGCTGTACCGGCAGCCACTCCTCTTCTTCCCATGTACCGCAGTTCATCAGCCAGGCGCCCCTCGGAACGCAGAGCAGCGTCTCCGCCTGTACCCTGGGCTGTGCCTTCACATCGGCGAAAGAGGCTCTCACCACCTGTATCTTCCGCACGTCTGTTCTTTCCGTTTTGCGGAACACCACCCCATCCTCAGGTACCCAGCCTTCATATCCGTAGAACATCCGAAGTTTCAGCCAGCCGTCCTGCCGCCCGGTCACTTCCGCCTCCATCCCGTACAGGCCTTCGTCGACGATCTCTGTTCCTCCAGGCGCCTTTTTCAGAGATACGATACTTTTTCCAATATAAGTTTTCATATACCGCTCCTTTCCCTCCTGCCTGTGCTGTCTTCCGTTCCTGCAAGCCCGATACAGACACATTCTATTCTATGCGCCCGGCGCGCGAGTGCGCATCCCGCGGAGCCTTTTCATATAACAGGGAACAAAGTTTCCTGCTATATAAAATCCAGGCGGGCTTTGCAGAAAAGCCGCCTGGATCCTATCTGTCTGTTCCCTGCACAGACCGTATGAAACCATAGCGTCTGCAGGCATCCGGCCTATCACGAAAGGATTTCTATGGCCGATGCCGTAACAGTTCATCCAACTGGATGAACTGTTACAGAACTGTTATTTTCTTGGATGAGATTTGTTGTATACCGCGCGCATCTGATAGATTCCCATATTCAGATACATCTGTGTCGTAGAGATATCTGAGTGGCCCAGCATTTCCTGAACACTTTTCAGATCCGCTCCGTTCTGCAGCAGATGAGCGGCGAACGAGTGGCGCAGGGTATGTGGTGTGATATCCGACGTAATGCCGGCTTCCTTTCCATAAACCTTCAGCACCTTCCAGAAGCCCTGACGGCTCATGGGATTTCCCGAGCAGTTCACGAACACGTACTCGCTGGTTTTCTGGTGCAGGAGCTTCTCGCGCCCCTGCTGCAGATACGTCTCCAATGCGTTTTTTGCCGCGCTTCCAAAGGGAATGACACGCCCTCTCTCCTGTTCGGTACAGTTTATGTAGCCCATGCGGATATTCAGGTTGCTCATCTTCAGATGAATCAGCTCGCTGACCCGGATCCCTGTCGCATAAAGCAGTTCCAGCATTGCCTTGTCGCGCAGGCCCTTCGGCGTCGCGCCGTCCGGCTGCCGCATCAGCAGGTCCACTTCTTCCACCGAAAGGATCTCCGGCATCTTCCGCTCCACTTTCGGCGGCCGCAGGTTTTCCGAGGGATCACTGCTCACATAATGCTGCTTCAGCACATACTGATAAAATTTCCGGATTGCGGCCACGTTTCTTGAGACTGTGGCAGGAGCCATCTGTTCCCGCTCCAGATACAGCATATAGGAATTGAGAAACGTCTCCGTCACGGCATTCAGCTCTGTCACCTGCTGTTCCGCCAGATAACGCTCCATTTTTCTGAGGTCATGTTCATAGGAAACCTCCGTGTTGTGAGGAGTTTTCTTCACCGTGCGCAGGTAACTGATAAACTCCCAGATCGCATCTTTGATTTTCCAGTTTTCTTCTTTTTCCAGCATCATACTACGAACAGACCGACCTGTTTGATAACAACGGTTCCGTTTCCCCGAACTGTGCGCTTCCGATAACCGTTTCCGTGCAATGCAGCCGTGTCTTTTTACCTTTCCTTTCAATTCTTTGAACTATTATATACATATTTTTTTCAAATTGCAATTCGGATTTTTATCGCAGAATTGCCCGGAATCCCCTGTGTTTTGCGGACTTCTGATATCTTGTGGACATTGCCGAATTATGTCTACCACATATGGTAATTTCCTATTTGTAAATTTTTTGTTAACTTTTCAGAATCCAGCGAAGAAACGGAGGATTCACATAAGCTTCCAGCAAAATTCCCCACAGGACCACCGTCAGGAACAGGACGCACCACAGACAGTACTGCACCGCCTTTCTCCCAAAAAAACTGCTTCTTCGCATCACCTGACCGGACATACAGCAGATTACCGTAAACATGCCGATCGCCGCCGGCACGTAGATCAGATACTGGGGAAGAAGTGCTGCCAGGAACAGGAACATCCCACGGATTCCATTCTGAAGCAACGCAATCCCGAAGAAGGTTCCGCAGAAAAATCCATACATCAGAAGTTCCGTGATCACCAGCGGCGTTCCAAGCGCTGTCGCACCGATCACCTGAAGCGCCGCCATACCCGCCAGCCGTCTCGGAAGAAGGTAAAAAAAATACTCCTTCTCATTCCACAGAGCAGAACCGGCGGCTTCCAGCGAAAAAAGCTCCAGCTCTGCCACATCCTGTCCGCGGTTCTGATAGGCCAGATTCGCAAATATGGTTCCAATCACAAACCCTCCTGCAAACAGAAGGAAGAAAAATCTCCAGTATGGGAAAATTTCACGCCTGACAAACTTTTTCACAGAACTCCTCCGCCATTTTCTTCCGGTCTTCGCAGCAAACGCGGAGACTCACCCCACAACTACCACTCCTTTCAATATATGACGGAAAAGGCAAAAAAAGAAGCCGGAGGCTGCCGACTTTTATCGACAGCCTCCGACTCTACTTTCATGCCTGCGGGCCTTACTTCGCGTATTCAGTTACGCGGCTCTCACGAATTACATTTACTTTAATCTGTCCCGGATACTCCAGTTCCGCCTCGATCTGTTTGGAGATATCCCTTGCTACCAGTACCATATCAGAATCAGATACCTGATCCGGCACTACCATAACACGGATTTCTCTTCCTGCCTGAATTGCAAAAGATTTTTCCACTCCCTTGAAGGAGTTTGCGATATCCTCTAACTGTTTTAATCTGTTGGTATATGTTTCCAATGTCTCCCTTCTCGCACCCGGACGTGCAGCAGAAATCGCGTCTGCCGCCTGCACCAGACATGCAATCAGAGACTGTGGTTCTACATCGCCATGATGTGCCTCCACCGCATTGACAACCAGCACGGACTCTTTATATTTCTTACACAGAGTCACGCCGATCTGAATGTGGGAACCTTCCACCTCATGATCGATGGATTTTCCAATGTCATGAAGGAGACCTGCACGTTTCGCCATGCGAACGTCGCAGCCCACCTCACCTGCCAGAAGTCCTGACAGCTGTGCAACCTCAATTGAGTGCTTCAAAGCATTCTGTCCATAGCTGGAACGGAATTTCATTCTTCCCAAAAGCCGAATCAGTTCCGGATGGAGTCCATGCACTCCGACTTCCAGAGCTGCTGCTTCACCTTCTTCTCGGATATTCTGTTCAACTTCTTTTTTGGCTTTCTCCACCATCTCTTCAATACGAGCCGGATGGATACGCCCGTCAACTATCAATTTTTCCAGTGCGATTCTTGCAATCTCACGCCGAATCGGGTCGAACGCGGACAGCACAACCGCTTCCGGAGTGTCGTCAATAATCAAATCTACGCCAGTCAGTGTCTCAAGAGTCCGGATATTTCGTCCTTCACGTCCGATAATCCGTCCTTTCATCTCATCGCTGGGAAGCTGTACCACAGAGATCGTACTCTCAGCCACATGATCCACCGCACATTTCTGAATCGCTGTGACCACATATTCCTTAGCCTTTCGTCCTGCTTCCTCTTTGGCTTTGCTTTCCATTTCCTTGATCAGCTTTGCCGTGTCGATCTTCACTTCGTCTTCTACAGATTTCAACAGATAATCTTTTGCTTCTTCGGAGGTCAAACCGGAAAGTCTTTCCAGTTCCTGTACTCCTTTCGCATGTAACTCGTCTACTTCCTTTTCTTTCTTTCTGACATTTGCTTCTTTTGCTGTAAGTTCGTTCTCACGACGCTCTAATACGTCTGCCTTCTTGTCCACGGATTCTTCCTTGGCAAGAACGCGCTTTTCGTATTTCTGCAGTTCTGCTCTGCGCTCTCTGGTCTCTCTCTCCACCTCGTTTTTGGTTTTCAGAGATTCCTCCTTCGCCTCCAGCAGGGCCTCCCGTTTCTTAGTTTCCGCTGTTTTTAATGCTTCGTCTATGATGTTTCTCGCCTTAGCTTCTGCTATTCCGACAGTGTCCGCATCTTCACGGATTTTCCTGTCCACAGCACGTTTTTTTACAATCGGAACTGCGATAAGCAACGTGACTACTACAGCAATGACTGCAACAATAATACATGTTATGATTGTAGTCATCACCGGAGCACCTCCTTATTTAGTTTTCATTGTACAATTTCTACAACACTACAATTTTATAATGTTTTAACAAATTTGTCAATCTGATTGTTATTTTTTTGGAAAGGAGTACGGAAAAAGAAGGCGGGGAACAGCAAAACACCCCGCCTGAAGCGGCGGGGCGTCAGAATTCTTTGGTTTTGTATTCGTCCAGGGCGAAGCAGATGTCGGAAGAAGAAAAGCCGCGGCGAGCCAGATAGGCGTAAGTGCGGCGATATTCTTTGTCGTCCAGACGGTGCGGCTCTCCCACGCGTTTCCGGGCAAGGGAAACGGCTTTTTCACGCTCGGTTTCTTCGGATTCCGCTTCCGTTTCCTGCAGAATTCTGTCGACCAGATCGGAGGAGATCCCTTTGCGGATCAGGTCCACGCGGGCAGCGGTACGGCTCTTCCTCTCGCCGGGACCGTCCAGGTAACGCCGGGCATAGCGGCTGTCATCAATATAGCCGAAAGATTCCGCATAGGCGACGGCCTGTTCCGCAATCTCCGGCGGATATCCGTCGGTCAACAGTTTCTGCAGCAGCTGACTTCTCGTCCTGTCGGATTTCAGAAGAAGATTCAGCGCTCGTTTTCGGGAGCGTTTGACCAGAACCTCCTCCATCAGCTCTCTCCACACAGACTGAGGCAGTTCCTCTCCCTCCCGGATACGATAGCGAGACAGCTCGCCGTTGTACAGTACAAAGGCAGGCTGTCCCTCTACAGAAACCCGGGATCGCTTTCTGGTCACCGGTTTTATTTCTGTTACGATCATTCTTCATTCTCTTCCTGTGCAGACGCAGGATCCGCTTCCTCGGACGCAGCTTCCAGGCCGTAGGAAACGCGTACCTGATGTTCGATTTCTTCCATCACATCCGGATGTTCCCTCAGATATTGTTTTGCATTTTCACGGCCCTGGCCGATCTTATCGTCACGGTATGCAAACCACGCGCCGCTTTTCTGCACGACTCCCAGGTTTGCCGCCAGATCAAGGATATCGCCCTCTCGGGAAATTCCCTTTCCGAACATGATATCAAACTCGGCCTCGCGGAACGGAGGAGCCACTTTATTTTTCACCACTTTGATTCGTGTTCGGTTTCCGACCACTTCTCCGCCCTGTTTCAAAGCCTCGATTCTACGGACATCCAGACGGATCGAAGAATAAAACTTCAGCGCACGTCCACCTGTGGTAGTCTCCGGATTTCCGAACATTACGCCGACTTTTTCGCGGAGCTGGTTGATAAAAATAACGATACAGTTGGATTTGCTGATCGCTGCCGTCAGCTTCCGCAAAGCCTGAGACATCAGACGAGCCTGAAGACCCACGTGGCTGTCTCCCATATCTCCGTCAATTTCAGCCTTTGGCACCAGAGCGGCAACAGAGTCTACGATAATAATGTCCACAGCGCCGGAGCGAACCATCGTCTCGGTAATTTCCAGTGCCTGCTCTCCGTTATCCGGCTGGGAAATATAAAGATTGTCAATATCCACGCCGATATTTTTTGCGTATGCCGGATCCAGCGCATGCTCCGCATCAATAAATCCGGCGATGCCGCCTCGTTTCTGCACCTCCGCCACCATATGAAGCGCAACGGTCGTCTTACCGGAAGACTCCGGACCGTAAATCTCGATAATCCTTCCTTTCGGAACGCCTCCAAGTCCCAGAGCGATATCCAGACTCAGAGAACCGGTGGGTACGGTCTCCACGTTCATATTTGCCTGGGAATCTCCCAGTTTCATCACGGAACCTTTTCCATACTGTTTTTCAATCTGTCCAAGCGCAGCTTCCAGCGCGCGAAGCTTTTCATCGTTATTTGCCATAATATTTTCTCCTTCATGCGAACGGATGTTCGTTACCTGTTCATAGTATTACAAATTTTCCGAGTTGTCAACTGATTTTTTCTTCTTTGAGATTTCCGGGAAAAACTGCGCCGAACGGTGCAGCAGATATTGGATATTTTTACTTTAGCATATGCAGAGACACGCGTCAATCTTTTTTGCGGCCAGAAACAGGCGGTTCGTTATGGTTCCGCCAGGTCTGCGCATTCACTGCACAGACCGTGTGAAAGGCATAGTGCCTGCGGGCATCCGGCCCATCGCAAAGCGATTTTAATGGCCGGATGCCGGACACAGCCTAGCCGATGAGCCAGTCGTACATTTCCTGATACTGTCTTGCGGAATTTCCCCAGGAATAATCCTGAGCCATCGCACGGTCTACCATTTTGTTCCAGTCTCTCTTATGGTCGTAGTAAATCCTCTCCGCATAACGGACAGTTCCAAGCATCTCATGGGCATTGTAGTTTGTAAAGCTGAATCCCGTGCCCGTTCCCTCGTACTCATTGTACGGCTGTACCGTATCCTTCAGTCCTCCTGTCTCGCGGACGATCGGAAGCGTTCCGTAACGGAGACTCATCAGCTGACTCAGGCCACAGGGTTCAAACAGAGACGGCATCAGAAACGCATCGCAGCCTGCATAAATCTTGTGGGACAGCGGTTCGGAGTAGTAAATGTTCGCAGACACTTTCTTGTCATATTTCCATGCAAAATGGCGGAACATATTCTCGTACTGCGCCTCTCCGGTTCCCAGGATCACAAACTGCACCGCATCCTGACACATTTCTTCCATCATATAAGCGATCAGATCGAATCCTTTCTGATCAGTCAGACGGGATACGATACCGATCATCATCATCTTCGGGTTCACTTCCAGCCCCAGATCCTGCTGAAGGCCGGTCTTGTTTTTTACTTTCTCTTTTCTGAAGTTTTTTGCGTTAAATGTTTTATAAATATGCGGGTCCGTTTCAGGATTATATTCGTTGTAGTCCAGGCCGTTTACAATACCGCGAAGATCGTTGGAACGCGCCCGGAGAAGCCCGTCCAGTCCTTCTCCGTAGAACGGAGTCTTGATCTCCTCCGCATAGGTTTTGCTCACTGTGGTGATAGCGTCGGAGTATACCAGACCGCCTTTCAGATAATTGGCATCCTTTTTAAATTCAAGCTTATCCGGAGTAAAGAAATAGTCGGACAGACCTGTGATATTCTGTATCGTCTTTTTGTCCCAGATACCCTGAAATTTCAGGTTATGTATCGTGAACACAGTTTTGATTCCACGATAAAATTCGTTAGCCTGGAAGCGCTCTTTGAGATATACGGGAATCAGTCCCGTCTGCCAGTCGTGGCAGTGGATCAGATCCGGCCGGAAATTAACTGTCGGGAGGATAGACAGCACCGCCTTTGAGAAAAATGCAAATTTTTCAAGATCCCACGGCATCCCCGCATAAGGCGTCGCGCCGCCGAAATGCTCTTCATTGTCAATCAGATAAAATTTTACGCCGTCATACTCTGTCTCAAAAATTCCCACATACTGCTGCCGCCAGTTCAGATCGATGTAGAAATTGGTGATATAGCGCATCTGATTTTTCAATTCCTGCTTAATCGCGGTATACTTCGGTATCACTACGCGCACATCGTATTCTTCCTTTGGAAAATATTTCGGCAGCGACCCCACAACATCTGCCAGTCCGCCCGTCTTGATAAATGGCACAGCTTCCGAAGAAACGAATAAAATCTTTTTCATCTGTGTAACCCTCCAAATCATTTATTAGCATAATTATAGAACATTTTCCAAAGAATGAAAAGTCTAATGTTGAGAAAACTAAAATGATTTTTTGTATTCCAAACGGATTTTATCCGCGATTAACGCAATAAATTCCGAGTTTGTCGGTTTCCCTTTTCCGTTGCTTACCGTATATCCGAAAAGCTCGTCAATCGTGTCCATTTTTCCCCGGCTCCATGCCACTTCAATTGCATGGCGGATGGCACGCTCTACACGGCTGGGTGTGGTCTGATGCTTTTTCGCGATGGTGGGATAAAGGATTTTCGTAATGGAATTCAGCATCTCCACATCATCCACAGAAAGGATAATCGCATCCCTCAGATACTGATATCCCTTAATGTGTGCCGGAACTCCGATTTCATGGATAATATTTGTCACATCCATCTCCAGGTTCCGCTCCGGATTCGGAAGAATCGTCTGTCCCTGTGCAGGTCTGCGCATCGTGTGTTTTCTGCCGGACAGATTTCCGATATCCTTGATCTTCTCCAGTAAAATTTCATTGTCAAAAGGTTTCAGAATATAGTAACATGCTCCCAGATTGAACGCATCCTCTGTAATCCGCTCCTGACCGACTGCGGACACAATGATGAAAGCCGGACGTTTCTTTAAAGACTGATCTTCATTGACTTTCTCCATCACGGTGAGCCCGTCCATCTTGGGCATAAAAATATCAAGAAGTACCACATCCGGTTCTTTTGTCTTTATAATTTCGTATACATCCTTGCCGTTTTCCGCCTGCCCGACCAGCTCCAGCTCTTTATCCTGATGAATGATGTTTCCAAGCAGATCCAGCATCCGTTCGTTATCATCTGCAATTGCTATATTCAGCTTGTTCATTTTCTTTCTCTCCTCCGCTCCAAAATGCTCCGCCTGCGCGTACCGTATTGCATGCTTCCGGACGGTACGCGTCCAGGCTGAAATATATTCTGTCAGATTTACTCCCGCGGGCAATGAGCCACTCCTGCGACCTAAAAAATGGCGGGCCCTCCATTCAGGACTGCATTTCCAAACTCAAAAATATTATAATTTTATTTGTACCGTTATTCAATACAACAGCCGGAAAAACTCCCGTTTTTGTGTGACAATTCAGAATATTTTTCGACCCCAATCGACCGACAGCGGAAATTTACGTTTTTTCCAGATCCAGCATATTTTCAATAAATATGCCATATCCACAGGATGCGTCAGCAACAAACACATGTGTCACCGCGCCGACAATCCTGCCGTTCTGAAGAATCGGAGATCCGCTCATTCCCTGCACGATTCCTCCTGTTTTTTCCAGAAGGCCGTCGTCTGTCACCCGAATCGTGAAATTTTTATTGGTATCCTCTGCGTTGTCATCAATTTTTGTAATTTCCGCATCGTAAGCGCACACAGTTCCGTCGACGCTTGTAAGAATCTGTGCCGGTCCTTCCGTCACTTCCTCTTTCCATGCGATCTCCGCCGGCTGCAGGTTCAGTTCTCCCATCGCACTGGCGTTGATGGTTCCATGAATTCCCAATCCCGAGTTTGCGGTGATGCTTCCCAGACGATTTCCCTGTTCATAGTGAATCACTCCCTGAAGCTCTCCGGGAATTCCCTTCTGCCCCTTCACCACAGACAGGATCTCCGTCAGGTAAAGCTCGCCTTCTTTCAGATTCAGGATCTCTCCGGTATCCACATCGCTGATCGCATGCCCCAGCGCACCGAAGGTTCCATCCTCCTCCACATAAGTTAATGTCCCGATTCCCTGAATATTGTCACGAACCCACACACCAATTTTATAAATTCCGTCGGAGGCCAGCGCCGGCTGCACAGAAACGGGAATCTCCTGCCCGTCCCTTCGGATCAGAAGCTCAATGGCCTCACCGCCGGAGGCTGCCACCAGTTCAGTCAGCTGGCGTTTCCCTGACAGCGGTGTTCCGTTCACTGCACAGATATAATCTCCTGCTCGGACAATATTTCGCGCGGGATCCGCATACAGACCGTCTGAGGTGGGAATCTGGCTGACGTCGATGACCATCACACCGTCTGTCTCCATATAAATTCCCACCGTATTGCCGCACACCTGAACCGTCGGACGCTCCCGGTCTGCCGCTCGCGCCGGCACAGCCTGAAATATTCCTGTCAGCAGCAGAACCGCCGTCAGGAAGGAAAGAAAACGACCTGCTCTCCGACCGTCCTCACAGCCGGAATTCCGTCCTTCTCTCCGTCTGCGCTCCATGTTCTCACATCCTTTCTCTTACGTATTTTGTCTGTAACAGTTCAGCCCGCTGAACTGTTACTTTGTTTTTTTCCATTCCCCGCAATAAATCAGGAAACAGAAAAAGAGAACATACGAAAAACACTTCGTACATCCTCTTTTAGTATGTGGCTTCTGTTTTATTTCAGTCTTGTATTTTTTTGCACCTGTGCCAATTCTTTCATTTCTTTTGCATTGGCAATGACAGAGTCTGTAATTTTCGCTCCGCCAAGCATCCGGGCAAGCTCGAGAACGGATTTCTCCTCGTCCAGGACATGAATCCTGGTAACCGTATCCTGATTTTCCACATCTTTCCTGATTTCGAAATGACGGTCCGCCATCGCTGCGATCTGGGGCAGATGGGTAATACACAGCACCTGGTGGCGCCGGCCGATCCGGGCCATTTTCTCCGACACCATCTGCGCGGTCCTTCCGCTGATTCCCGTGTCGATCTCGTCAAAAATCAGTGTTTCCGTTTCATCCCGGTCCGCCAGAATGGTTTTGATCGCCAGCATAATCCGCGAAAGCTCGCCTCCCGACACCACCTTCGCCAGGTTCCGCAGCGGTTCGCCCGGATTGGTGGAAATCTGAAATTCCACCGTATCGTATCCGTGCTCCGTGTACTGGAGCGCCCGTCCGAAGCGTATCTCAAATGCGACATGAAGAAAATTCAGATCCCGCAGGCCTTCTTCGATGCCGGCGGACAGACGGTCCGCATATTTCTGCCGGAGGAGGGACAGCTCGGACGAACATTCCTCCAGGATTGCTCTCGCCTGCTCCTCCTCCCGCCGAAGCTTCGCCTTCTGCTCCTCAAAATTCTGCATTTTCTCCAGCCTTTCCTGCTTCTCTTCCCGGTAACGGTAAATCGCGGCTATGGAATCTCCGTATTTTGTCTTTAAACGGTTGATTTCATCCAGCCGTTTCTCCGTCTCAAAATATTCTTCCTCGGAAAATGAAAACTCATCCATATAGCCGGCAATCTCACGGTTGAAATCGCTGAGCAGGTCGTCGACAGTCAGCAGGGAATCCTGCATCTGCTGAAGTGTTCCGTCCAGACCTGCGATCTGTGCCATCTCCCGGACGGCACGGCTCACCTGCTCTCCCGCACTCTGTCCGCCTTCCCCGGTCAGCGCCCGCACCGCGGACAGAGCTTCCAGAATTTTCCTGCTGTTTACCATCTTCCGGTAAGATTGTTCCAGCGCTTCATCCTCGCCTTCCTTCAGCTGTGCGTCCGTAATTTCACGGATCTCGAATTCCAGAAACGAAATTTCCCGCATTCTGGCATCCTCGTCCAGTTCATATTCCTTCAGACTGTTCTGCAGCTCTTTCCATTTCCGGAAAGCTTCTTTCACCCTGGCAAGAACCGGTTCCAGCTCTTCTTTTCCATAAGCATCCAGAATATCCAGCTGACGGTCCGGATACAATAAGGACTGGTGTTCATGCTGACCGTGAATATCCAGCAGGATCGACGCAATCTGACGCACCTGCGCTGCCGTGCAGGTCTCGCCGTTAATTTTGCTGATGCTGCGTCCCCCTGTGATTTTCCGTACGATCAGGACCTGTCCGTTCATGGATTCAATCTCCATTGCCTTCAGGGCTTCCTCCACCTTCGGATTCTCCGTGTCGAAAACCAGTTCCACCAACGCGGAGGTTTCCCCCTCCCGGATCATCTCCCTGGACAGCTTTTTCCCCAGCGCCAGGTTGATGGAACCGATCAGAATCGATTTTCCCGCGCCGGTCTCGCCGGTAAGGATGTTCAGTCCCGGACCGAACTCTACCTCCGCCTCCTGGATCAGCGCAAGATTTTTTACATGTAAACTTGAAAGCATAAACCGCCTCTCTTATCCGGCCATTCACGCATTCCGTTCTGTCGGCGGAACGCCCGGTTATTCCTCAGATTCAAAGTTATCCAGAATTTTTTTCAGCCGTTCCAGAATCAGAAGCGCCGAATCGTCATCCCTGGTCACACACATAATCACGTCGTCGCCGGCGATACAGCCCACAATCTCCGGCCAGTTCAGTTCATCCAGCACTTTGGCCGCAGCCATCGCCATACCCGAAACCGTCTTGACCACCAGAATGTTTTTTGCCACATCGCCCGACACAAAAGCGTCTTTCAGCACCCGGACATACCGCGCGCCCATCTCCGGCGCGGTGTTCTGCAGCACCGCATACCGGAAACCTCCGTTTTCCTTCGGAACCTTTGTCAGCTTCAGCTGACGGATATCCCTCGATACCGTCGCCTGAGTCACCGCGAATCCGGTTTCCTCCAGCTTCTGGGCCAGTTCCTCCTGTGTCTCTATGTCATACTGACTGATCAGTTTTAAAATCTGCGCATGTCTTGCGATTTTCATCTGATTTCCTCCCTGTCAAAATCTGCAACCGTTCAGCAAGCGGAACGGTTACGCATCCGCCCATTGAAAATCGCTTCACGATGGGCCGGATGCCTAAATATTATTTGCCATTTTCCTTCGAAGGGTTTCCAGAAAACTGATTTTGCTGACTTTTACCAGCCAGGTATCCTTTCTGGATTTTTTGATCTCAATTCTGTCTCCGGTCACCATCTGGATTCCGGTATCTCCGTCAAAAAATGCCATGCCCTGTTCCTCGCCGCCGTCTCTGGCCGGTCCCAGTTCCACAATGATCACATCGTGCTCCGGAAAAATAATGCTGCGCGTATTCAGCGTATGCGGCGCCAGAGGCGTCATCAGCAGCATCGCCCCTTCCGGGGACACCACCGGACCGCCCGCAGAAAGGCTGTAACCGGTGGAGCCGGTAGGCGTCGCGATGATAATTCCGTCCGCCCGGTAGGAATTCAGGAATTCCCCATTAACATAGTTGTTGAACTGAACCACCCGAAGGCCTCCCCGTCTGCTGAGAACGATATCGTTCAGGGCGATATCCTCCGCGATTTTCCTGCTGCCCCGGTAAATGCTCCCGGTAAGCATCATCCTTCTCTGCAGCTCATACTCTCCCGCCAGAAGATGATCCAGCGCCGGAAAAATGGAGCTGCTGTCGATATCCGCCAGATACCCCAGGGTTCCCAGATTGATGCCGAGCAAAGGAATCTGCCGGTCCACCACATCTCTGGCAGCCTGCAGCAGCGTGCCGTCCCCGCCGAGGACAATCGCGCAGTCGATATTTTCCGGTATCTGCGACGGGTCCGTATAGTGGAACCCTTCTTCCTTCTCTCTGCCGTGCTCCGGAAAGCTTCCCTCCGCCTCCGGGCAGGAGCGGATCTGAGGGGACAGAAAACACTGTTTTCCATGTTCCTCCAGATACTTTACAACTTTCCGGGTAACGGCAAAATTTCTGTCCTTCGTCTGATTGGCAATCAGATAAAAACGTTCCATCTCTCTCTCCATGCTCTGTCTGTATGCAACCGTCGGATCGGCTGACTGTCACTGCTTATCCAATGTATCGTGTGCCTGACGGACAACCTCCTCCGGCTGTACCGGCACATCCTCCTCCGTAACTCCATCGGGAAGTCTGACCAGATGAATCAGATATTCGATATTTCCCTCCGGGCCCTTGATCGGAGAAAACTCCAGGTGACGCACGCCGAAGGAAATGCTCTGGGCATACCGGATCACCTGCCAGATCACCTCAAGATGAACCGCAGGGTCACGAACCACGCCCTTTTTCCCGACTTTTTCCCTTCCGGCCTCAAACTGTGGTTTGATCAGCGCCGTCATCTGCGCGTTCTCCTCCATCAGCCCGCGCACCGGGAGAAGCACTTTTGTCAGAGAAATAAAGGAGACGTCAATGGACACAAACTGCACCGGCTCCTGTATGTCTTCCGGCGTCACATAGCGGATGTTGGTTCGCTCCATACAGACAACCCTTTCATCGTTGCGCAGTTTCCAGTCCAGCTGTCCGTGTCCCACGTCCACTGCATAAACCTTCGCCGCGCCGTTCTGCAGCATACAGTCGGTAAACCCGCCTGTGGAGGCGCCCACATCCATACATATTTTTCCATCCAGCTCCAGGCCGAAATGGGTCATCGCCTTTTCCAGCTTCAGGCCGCCGCGGCTTACATAGGGCAGGGGCCGACCTTTCTGCGTAATCGTAACCGTCTCCGGAAACATGGATCCGGCCTTGTCCTCGCGCTCTCCGTCCACGAGAATCTCGCCGGCCATAATCATGGCCTTCGCCTTTTCTCTGGACGGGGCCATTCCTCTTTGTACCAGCAATACGTCCAAACGCTCTTTCATCTGTTCTGCTCCAATCTCTCTTCTGCTTTCCTCCCGTTTTCCTCTTCGGGCGCGCTTCCGTTCCGGCGGTACTTTTTCAGAACCTTTTCCGCCACGCTGTCCGCGTCGATTCCCGTCTCCTTCATCTGAGACGCCACGCTGCCCTGATGGACAAAACGGTTCGGCAGGGCGACGATCTGCACCCGCGCCGGAAGCTCTTCCTCCATCACAAAGGACGCCACCTGCTCGCCGAATCCTCCGTTTCTGATATTCTCCTCCATGGTCACCAGAAGCGAATGGCTCCGGGACAGTTCCTGCACCAGAGCTGTGTCAAACGGTTTGACAAAACGCATATTGACCAGGGTCACATCATATCCCTGTTCCTTCAGCAGTTCCCTGACGCGAACCGCAATTTTTACCATATTGCCCACTGCGAGAAGCGCAATTTCTTTTCCCTCCTCCAGTACCTCCGCTTTGCCGTACCGAATCGGTTCCCTGTGGTCTTCCAGTCCGGTGTAGGCTTCCCCGCGGGGATATCTCAGGGCGATCGGCCCGCTAAAATGCACCGCAAATTTCATCATATCCGAAAGCTCCCAGAGATTTTTCGGCGCCATCACCGTCATATTCGGCATGGAATTCAGATAAGAGAGGTCAAAGATTCCATGATGTGTCTCCCCGTCCGATCCCACCAGACCGGCACGGTCAATGGCAAAAACCACATGCAGTTCCTGCATGCAGACGTCATGGAGCATCTGATCATAGGCTCTCTGAAGGAACGACGAGTAAATCGCCACCACCGGAATCAGACCGCCAAGCGCCAGTCCCGCCGCAAACGTCACCGCATGCTCCTCTGCGATTCCCACGTCGTAACACCGCCCAGGGAACATGTTGGAAAACCGCTTCAGTCCGACGCCCGTAGGCATCGCGGCAGTCACGGCAACCACATCCGGCTCCCGGTCCCCCATCTTTCGCATGACGGTGGAAAAAATATCCGTGTACGTCGCATTGCTTTTTGTCGCCGGAAGGCCGGTCTCAATCTCAAAAGGCCCCGCGCCGTGAAATCTGGCCGGATGACGAAGCGCCGGCTCATAGCCCTGACCCTTCACCGTCAGCACATGGACCAGAATCGGACCCTCAAATCTCCTGGCCTCCTGGAAAGTCCGGATCATCTGCGGGATATCGTGTCCGTCCACCGGTCCCAGATAGGTGATTCCCATGTCCTCAAAAAACATCCCGGGAATGATGATCTGCTTGATACTGCTCTTTGTCTTCCGCACAGCGTCAACCATTCCCTGACCGATTTTCGGAATTCTCTCCAGCGCCCGGGTCACGCCCATCTTCAGCTCTGTGTAGGACGCTGCCGTGCGGATTCCGCTGAGGTAGGTGGAAATTCCTCCCACATTCTTTGAGATGGACATTTCATTGTCGTTGAGCACAATGATAAAGTTGGTTTTCAGCTCCGCCGCATTGTTCAGAGCCTCATAGGCCATGCCTCCGGTCAGGGCTCCGTCCCCGATGATGGAGATCACGGAATAATTTTCTTTCTTCAGTTCCCGGGCTTTCACATACCCGACGCCTGCTGAGATGGACGTCGAACTGTGTCCCGTGTCAAAGACGTCGCAGTCGCTCTCCGACCGTTTGGGGAAACCGCTCAGTCCCCCTTCCTGGCGAAGGCTGTCAAAGGCGTCCTTCCTTCCGGTGAGGATCTTATGGGTATATGACTGATGTCCCACATCCCAGATCATCTTGTCTTCAGGCAGATCAAACACACGGTGCAGCGCGATGGTCAGCTCCACAACGCCCAGGTTGGAAGCCAGATGGCCTCCCGTTCTGCTCATCGTCTGAATCAGAAACTCCCGGATCTCACCTGCAAGCTCCGGAAGCTGTTCTGCAGGTATTTTTTTGATATCGTTGGGTTTTTTTATTTTTTCTAACATAAAATCAGTTCCCTTACCGTAACCATTCCGCACGAAGAACGGTTACCCCTTATTTTCTTCTGGAAGCCAGCCAGAGCAGAAGCTGATCAAGGAACGTGTGCTCTCCCGGAATCTGTGCCACCAGTTCCCGCGCTTCTCTGGTATAAGCCTCCACTTCCCGTCCTGCGCCTTCCACGCCGAACAGCGTCACATAGGTGGTTTTCTCATTCTTCGCGTCGCTTCCGGCCGGTTTTCCCAGCTCTTCCGTCGTGCCCGTCGCATCCAGAATATCGTCCTGAATCTGGAATGCGAGACCGGTTTTCTTTGCCGCAAGTTCCACGATCTCCACCTGTCGTTCTTCGGCGCCTGCCAGAACCGCTCCTATCATCATTGACGCCTCAATCAGCGCGGAGGTCTTGTTTTCATAGATATAGTCCAGCATCGTCCTGTCGATTTCCGCCCGGTGATGCTTTTCATTCATCACATCTACGCTCTGCCCTCCCAGCATTCCGTATGCGCCGGTCTTCCGGGCGAGTATTTTCAGCGCCGCCGCCACCCTCTCGGGACTGTTTTCGCAGTCAAAGGCTTTCAGCGCCGTCTCATAGGCATAATTCAGAAGCGCATCACCGCTCAGAACCCCCAGGGCCTCACCGTAAACCGCATGATTCGTCTTCTTTCCTCTGCGGTAGTCGTCGTTGTCGATGGCCGGAAGATCGTCATGAATCAGCGAATGGGTATGAACCATCTCAATCGCCGCCATAAACGGTTCCACTGCCTGATCCGTTCCCCCGAATACGCGGTATGTCTCCTGCATCAGCAGCGGACGCAGCCGCTTGCCGCCGGAACGCATACTGTAATTCATCGCCTCCAGGAGAAGCTTTGGAAAGCCTTCCTCCTCCGGCAGAAATTTCATCACCACATCGTTGGCCTGTTTCGTTTTTTCTCTCAGGCTCTTGTTAAATTCCAAATTCTGTAATTGTTCCATCCTGATTTATCTGGAGCATCTTTTTCTCTACCGTGTCAATTTTGGCACTGCACTCCCTGAGAAGCTCCATCCCTTCCTTGTAGACCCGGAACGAATCTTCCAGGCTGATTTCACTGTTCTCAAGCTGCGCGATTTTCTGATCCAGAAGCGCAAAATTTTCTTCCAGCGTACGCTCCCCGGAAGCCTCACCGGTTTCCTCCGCATCCGCAGCAACGTTCTGATTGCTTTCCTCATTCAAAGCCATTGTTCTGCTTTTCTCTGTCTTCATGCCTGTCTCTGCCCTCTCTTCCGCCTTTTCTCCGTCTGTCCGCCGTCCATTCACAGGGATTCTGTCCCCCGGAACGGAACCGGATACGTCCTTTTTACTTCCGCCTCGATGGTTCCATCTGTCACCTGAATGTTCAGGAGTTCGCCTTCCCGTACCTGAGCAATCTGTGTTACCGGCCGGTGGTCATAATTTTCCACATAGGAAAAGCCCTGATTCAGCTTATCCAGCGGGGAAAGCCCCTGCATCTGCCGGATATACAGTTCCAGAATATGGCGTTTGCCCTTCAGCACCACCTCCATAGTTTCCTGCAGCCTGCGCTCCGCTTCCGCCATCCGCTCTTTCTGCTTCTCAAGCTTCTGCACCGGATTCAGATAATTCCAGCGGGCCTGAAAGCTCTGCAGTCTGGCTCTTGCCTGCTGCACCTGCGTCTGCATCGAATAGTTCATTCTCCGGCGATACTGACCCATCCGTTCCAGAATCGCCCGGATGTCCGTCACCGCCAGCTCTGCAGCGGCGGAGGGCGTCGGCGCACGCAGATCCGCGACATAATCGGCGATCGTCGTATCCGTCTCATGTCCCACCGCTGAGATTACCGGAGTCTCGCAGTTAAAAATCGCCCGCGCGACCGCTTCCTCATTAAAGGCCCAGAGATCCTCAATGGAACCGCCGCCTCTTCCGACAATCAGCACATCAAGATGCAGCCGATCCAGCGTCTCAATGCCCCGGACAATGCTCTGCACCGCTCCCTCTCCCTGCACCAGCGCCGGATAAAGAACGATCTGCACATAAGGGTTCCTGCGGTACGCCACATTCCGGATGTCCTGGATCACCGCGCCGGTGGGCGCAGTGACAACACCCAGCCGTTTCACATAAAACGGAACCGGCTGCTTGTATTCCGGAGCGAACATTCCCATCTCCTCCAGCTCCTTTTTCAGAGCCAGAAAACGTTCATAGAGAAGGCCCGCCCCTTCCAGGCTGATTTCCTTTGCGTAAAGCTGGTATTTACCGTCCCGTTCGTAGACATTGACACTGCCCCCGACAATGACTTTGTCACCATCCTTCATCCGAAAAGCCAGACCCCTGCGCTGTCCCGCAAACATCACACAGGCGATCGTACCGGAAGCATCCTTCAGAGAAAAGTAAAGATGACCGGAGGTGTGGTACTTACAGTTGCTCACCTCACCCCGGACATAGATTCTGCTCAGCATAAAATCCTGAGTAAACATATTCTTGATATAACTGTTGACCTGGCTTACGGAATAAACGCTCTGACTGGAACTACGCATCGGCTTTTTTCGCCAGTTTTCCAAGAATTCCGTTTACAAACGAAGACGAATCATCCGTGCCGAACCGTTTTGCCAGCTCCACGGCTTCATTGATCGCCACGCCCACCGGCACGTCCTCGTCAAAAAGCATCTCATAAACCGCCAGCCGCAGAATCGCCAGGTCCACCTTTCCCATACGGCTGGTTTTCCATCCCTCAGAAGTCTGGTTGAGCATCCGGTCGATTTCCTCCACATGCTCCTTCACCTTCAGGTATTTTCCTTCGATATATGCCTGATCTTTCGCTCCGGGAACAGTATCCTGTCCCTCAAAATACAGAGATATCTGACTCTCCATCTCATCCTCACTGTTAAACCCGGAAAGATAAAGCAGCTTAAAAACATTTTCTCTCAGTTGACTTCTGTTCATTCTTCCTATCATCCTCTCCCTGTTTCTCTGATTTCAGCAGTCTTTATAATTCTTCAAAAACGACGGGAATCTGTCTGCGGAATTCTTCCAGCACCATACACGCGATCTCCCGCATCTGCGGATGAGCGGCGCCTGCCGTCCGCAGCCGGAAGAAATGTCTCCACTCCCGCAGATTCATCGTGACGACAATCTCCGTCTTCAGACTGTTCGGCAGAATACTTCTCGCCTCCTGGGGAGAAGCTCCCAGCCGGATCAGGTGCATATACTGCTCCTCGCACTGCTGCATCATATGTTTCCAGACTGCATATTCTTCTGAATCCTCACTCCAGAATACCGGCTTGATAAACGTCAGCTCATTGCCGAACTTGTCCTTCTGGTAATTGCAGTACCGTGTGCTCTCCTGACTGTAACTGGCCACACGATGGCGAACAATCTCGTGGGTAACCCCTCTGTCGCACACCATTTTGACAGAGATCTTCTCGTGTTCAATCACCGACTCATGGCCCCGCTTCAGTATATTCCTCACAAACGTTTCTGCGGAATCCTCTGTGATCAGCTCCTCGCTCTTATAGCAGACTCTTCCGATCTTTTCAATTTTCTGCAGCATTTTTCTGCCGTCCACTTCGTCCATGATCTCAAAATACGGTTCAATAATTTTCATTTGTTTCCCTTTCTGTTTATTTATATAACATGGAGCAAAGTTCCCTGTTATATAAAAGAAAACCGCGAAAGGTCAGCCAAATTTCTCAACCATCCCCCGCGGTTTCAGCTTCTCTTATTTCGTCTGCTCCATATCCACACCTGCGATTGCAACATTTACATCCGACACTTCCAGTCCTGTCATGTTCTCGATCGCAGCTTTTACTTTTTCCTGCACCGTCTGGCTGGTTTCCGGAATTCCATACCCGTATTTGATATTCAGGGCAAGATCCACGCAGACAACACCTTCCAGCACATCAACCTTCACGCCTTTGGAAAGATTTTTCATTCCCAGCTTGCCCACCAGCTCGTTGGTAATATTTCCCGCCATGGAGGCTACGCCTTCCACTTCTGTAGCGGCAAGGCCGGCGATAATCGCTACTACTTCGTCGGCAATCTGAACGGTTCCGATTCCCTCATCATCATAGATCGTATAAGCGTCTCTCTTTTGGTTCTTTGTATCTGCCATTTCGAAACCTCCTTCGGCTAAACTTTCTATTATTATACCAAACCTTCCACAAAAATAAAAGCGTTTTTTGCATCCGGAGTCGCCGCCAGACCGCCTTCTCCGGTCTCCTTCAGAGACGGATGCATCTGTTCCCCGACCTCGCGCATCGCGTCGATCACCTGATCCGGAGAGATCCGGCTCTCGATCCCTGCCAGGGACATATCAGCGGCTGACAGAGCGTTCACGGCTCCGATCACATTCCGTTTCACACATGGGACTTCCACCAGTCCGCCCACCGGATCGCAGACAAGACCGAGCAGATTTTTCAGCGCCATAGCGGCCGCATGGGAGATCTGTCTTTCCCCGCCGCCGCGGAGGGATACCAGAGCGCCTGCGGCCATCGCGCTGGCAGACCCGATCTCTGCCTGACAGCCGCCCAGAGCCCCGGCGATAAAGGCGCGGCTTGCAATCACCTGACCAATGCCTGCCGCCACGTAGAGAGCATCCACAATTTCCCTGTCCGAAACACTGTATTCCTTCTGGTAGTTGACCAGCACTGCCGGAAGCACGCCGCAGGCTCCTGCCGTCGGCGCTGCGACGATTCTCTTCATGCAGGCGTTGGATTCTCCCATCTCCAGCGCGGAGGCGATCACTTTTCCCGTAAATTCGCCGCTCAGAGGCTTCTCATGCTCCAGATAACTCCGCATCCTGTTTCCAGCGCCTCCCACCAGCCCGCTGCGGGAACGAAGCGACGGATCATATCCGGCAGCCGCTTCCTTCATTGCTTTCCAGAGATCTCCCATTGCGGCAAGAGATTCCTCCCGGCCCACACCTCTCTCGTTCAGGTCGTCCAGCAGCACTGCCTCCTGAAAGGAAATCTGTTCTTCCCGGCAGCGGTTCTCTATTTCCTCCAGTGATTTATAGGCCATTTTTTTCTTCTCCTTTTGCTGCGTTGATATAAGTTACTTTCTTGATTCCCTCCTGCTGTTTCAGCCATTCCAGCATCTGTTCCGGAATTTCCTTGTCCGCCTCGATCACCATGACGGCAATTCCGCCCCTCCGGTCACGGTACAGAGACATATTCGCAATATTGATATTGCTCTCAAACAGCATGGAGGTGACTTTCGCCACATGCCCCGGCTGATCAATGTTATGGACAATCAGCGTCGGCATCTCACAGGTACAGTTTACTTCAATCCCATCCAGCCGGTTGATCATGATCCTTCCGCCGCCAAGAGAGCTCGCCTGCACTTCCAGTTTTCTTCCGGAAACCCCTTCCACCTTCAGCACCGCGGTGTTCGGATGGGCGCCGGAAAGGCTGATCTCACCGATCTGGAATTTCATCTTTTCCCGCTCCGCCTGGGCGAAGCTGTCAGGAATCCGGATATCGTCCGGCTCCATGCCGAGCAGCCCCGCCACCAGAGCGCGGTCGGTTCCGTGGCCCTTTCCGGTCGCCGCAAAAGAACCGTACATCCCGATCCGGGCCGTTTTTACCTTTTCTCCCAGCAGTCTCCTCGTCACAAGACCGATCCGCACGGCGCCGGCTGTGTGAGAGCTGGAAGGGCCTACCATCACAGGTCCAAGTATATCAAAAATGTTCATCTGTGCTTCCCTTTTCATTCATTTCCGCCTGACTTTTGACTTACAGACTTAATTTCTGCTGAATTCCTCCAGCTTCACATCCGGATTCCGCTCTTCCACCATGCCGACACTCCACGGATTCACAAACAGCAGCAGCGGATTTCCTTTCAGATCCATAACCTTCTTCATGTCAGAGGTTCCGGCGATCCGGTCCACATCCACTTCCTCTTTGTTTGCGATCCACCGGATATGTTCATAGGGAAGATTTTCCAGACGGATGTCCACATTGTACTCGTTTTCCAGACGGTATTTCAGTACGTCGAACTGCAGAACTCCCACGACGCCGACGATGATCTCTTCCATACCGCCCTTGTATTCCTGGAAAATCTGAATCGCGCCTTCCTGGGCGATCTGATTGATTCCCTTGACAAACTGTTTTCTCTTCATGGAATCCAGCAGACGCACTCTCGCAAAGTGCTCCGGCGCGAAAGTGGGAATTCCCTCATAGGCAAACTTTTTGCCCGGCGTACAGACCGTATCTCCGATGGAAAAGATTCCCGGGTCGAATACTCCGATAATATCTCCGGCAAACGCTTCATCCACCACATGGCGGTCGCTGGCCATCATCTGCTGCGGCTGGGAAAGACGCATTTTCTTGTTTCCCTGCACATGGTAGACTTCCATACCTGCATCAAATCTTCCGGAGCAGATACGCATAAACGCAATACGGTCTCTGTGCGCTTTATTCATATTTGCCTGGATCTTAAAGACGAATGCGGAGAAGTCTTCCTTCATGGGATCGATGATTCCGCAGTCTGCCTTTCTCGGGAGCGGTGAAGTGGTCATCGTGAGGAAATGGCGAAGAAAGGTTTCCACACCGAAATTGGTCAGCGCTGAACCGAAAAATACCGGCGACAGTTCTCCTTTGCTGACCAGTTCCTGGTCGAACTCAGCGCTGGCTCCGTCCAGAAGCTCGATCTCCTCCAGCAGCTGCTCTTTCTGATCCTCGTCCACAACATCCAGAAGATGCGGGTCTTCCAGGTCGATCTCCTCCTCGATTCCTTCTTTTGTTCCCTTCATAGTATCTGAAAAGGTCAGAACCTTATTCGTGTTCCGGTCGTATACTCCGCGGAATTTCTTTCCGGAGCCGATGGGCCAGTTGATCGGACAGGTGGCAATGCCCAGTTCCTTTTCGATCTCATCCAGAAGGTCAAACGTATCGTTGGCGTCGCGGTCCATCTTGTTGATAAAGGTAAAAATCGGGATATGGCGCATCACGCAGACCTTGAACAGCTTTCTCGTCTGCGCCTCCACACCTTTGGAGCCGTCGATCACCATCACGGCGGAGTCCGCCGCCATCAGGGTCCGGTAGGTGTCCTCTGAGAAGTCCTGATGTCCCGGGGTGTCCAGAATATTGATACAGTACCCGTCGTAATTAAACTGGAGAACGGAGGACGTCACGGAAATTCCTCTTTCTTTCTCGATCTCCATCCAGTCGGATACTGCATGGCGGGCCGTCGCCTTTCCCTTTACAGAGCCGGCCAGATTGATCGCACCTCCATACAGAAGAAACTTTTCGGTCAGCGTCGTTTTTCCGGCGTCGGGGTGCGAGATGATCGCAAAGATCCGGCGTTTTTCTATTTCTTTCGTGTAATCAGCCACAGATTTTCTCTCCTTATGATTTCCGTTTTTTGCACACGCAGAAAAAGCTGACGGCCGGTGATTTTGCCGGGCGGCGGCTTTTCTTTGGGTGGTGTGATATGTTTCTGGTACATTTTAGTATATCTCGGGCGGAACTGTCAAGGGTGGGGGGACGAAAACCGGCAGTCACAGGCCGTGCAGCCCGGTCGGGATATGGAATGCGTGCTCACTCCGACATCCGGACAAGCCAGGGGAAGGTGTTCGCCGTGCATCAGAGCGGGATTCCGGTTTTCACCGGCGTTTTGTGTTCTTCGCTCTGTGCCCGGCGGACGCCTTCCCCTGGCCTGTCCGTCTGTAGTCGCAAGCACTGCATTTCCATATCCCATCCGGGCTGCACGGCCTGTAGCTGCCGGTTTTCTGGGGATGGAGGGCGGGAGGGTGATCGTCCGTGAGTTCTTTTAGTTTCTTTTAAATTTTAATCTTTTTTCTGTTTTCCCTCTGTTGCTTCGTTACAGTTCAGCCAGGTCTGTGCATTCACTGCACAGACCGTATGAAAACGCAGAGCCTGCGGGCATCCGGCCCATCGCGAAGCGATTTTCAATGGCCGGATGCCGTAACCGTTCAGCTGGCTGAACTGTTACGTTGCTTTTTTGCCGGGTGTTTCCGTTTTGGCCATGTAGGGGAACAGGTCCTGGTACATTTCGATCTGTGCTTCGGATTCCGGCAGGGAGGGGATCAGGCCGGTGCAGTCCTGGGCGGAGCAGGCGAATCCGGTATCTTCTCCAATGTTATAGGGGTCTTCTGCGGATTGTCTGTTTCCGGTTTTTTCTGTGGTTTTCGGGTTCTCTGAATTGTGATTTTTCATCTTTCTCCTCTTTCCTGATGTACTTGCCGCATCCTGTTTTTCTTTTCTGACATATGCTTGTCCGCGCATATCAGAAATACCCGGCGCAGCCCGCTGCGCCTTCGCTTTTCCAACGGCATTCTCGAAAAAAATAGTTTCCCGGATTGCTATAGCTTTTCCAGATTTCGCAGAATTATCCCTGCTTGTAAAAAAACACCGGATGATTTATACTGAAGAGGACTGAACCGCTCCCGAACGGGTGGGGCAGGCGAAAGATTTTCTTTGAAAGGAACTGTTTATGCATCTGCCTTCGGAATGGCTGGGGAAACCGTATTATTCCCTGGACGCGTACTTGAAAAAAGAATTTGGAGAGAAAGTATATAAACTTTCTCTGGACGGCGGGATGACCTGCCCGAACCGGGATGGAACCTGCGGAACCCGCGGCTGTATTTTCTGCAGCGAGGGTGGTTCCGGAGATTTTGCCGGCGACCGGCGGCTTTCGATTACGGAACAAATGCAGACGCAGAAAGCTATGCTGCAGGGAAAGCGTCCGGTTCGAAAATACATCGCATATTTCCAGGCTTATACGAATACCTATGCTCCTGTGGATATGCTGGAATCGTTGTTTTCGGAGGCACTGTCGGATCCGGAGGTTGTCATTCTGTCTGTTGCGACGCGGCCGGACTGTCTGGGCGCCGATGTGCTGGAACTTCTGGAACGGCTGAATCGCCAGAAACCGGTCTGGGTCGAACTGGGGCTTCAGACGATCCATGCATCCACCGCCGCTTATATCCGGCGCGGATACCCTCTTTCCTGTTTTGAGACGGCTCTGGAGGAACTGCACCGGCGGGGGATTCCGGTCATTGTCCACACGATTCTCGGACTTCCTTTTGAATCGGAGGAAATGGTGCTGGATACCATGCGCTATCTGAACCGCATGCCCGTCAGCGGAATCAAGCTTCAGCTTCTTCACGTTCTGAAGCATACGGATCTCGCGGCAGAATACCGGAAAGGAAGCTTTCAGGTGCTGGACCGGGACGCCTATCTTACACTGGTGATGCGCTGTCTTGCACAGCTGCGCCCGAACCTTGTCATCCACCGTCTTACCGGAGACGGACCGAAAGATCTGCTGATCGCTCCTCTGTGGAGTCAGGCCAAGCGCTCTGTCCTCAATGATCTGCACCGCAGACTGAAGGAAGAACAGATCTGGCAGGGAAAAGAACTGGGATTTGTTCCGGACGCCCATGTTTCCGGCGCTCTCATGCAGCCATCGCAGGAACTGCGCAGATTTGACAGACTTCCAGACATGGCTGAACTGTAACCAGATGTGTTCTGACAGAAAGGAAAGGTGAAACATTTGATTGAATCTACATTTACTTTATACAAACTGATCATTCTCTATATGCTCCAGAAAGTGAATTTTCCGCTCACAAACGCACAGATCTCAGATTTCATTCTCGACCGTGGATATACCAACTATTTCCACCTTCAGCAGGCGATCTCTGAAATGCTGGATACCCATCTGGTGGAAGTCGAGACGATCCGGAATACCTCCTACTATCAGATGACCGAGGAGGGACGTCACACGCTGGAATTTTTCGGAAAGGAAATATCCAGTGAAATCCGGGACGACATCGATCAGTATCTGAAGGAGCATTCCTACGAACTGCGGAATGAAGTGTCCACAATCGCTGATTATTACAAAAACACCCGGCAGGAGTATGAGGTGCGCTGTCAGGTTCGTGAACAGAACAGCAGCCTGATTGACCTGACGCTCACCGTACCCTCCGAGAAGGCCGCCAACGCGATCTGCAACAACTGGAAATCGAAAAGTCAGGCTGTATACTCTTTTCTGATGAAAACTCTGGCGGAATAGGCGCACCGGATTCTGTCGATCCTGCCGCTTCCACCCGTCGAAAAAGAGTATCCTGTAGCATGCAGGCCCGTTCTGAAATGCCTGCGCGTTACAGGATACTCTTTTTCACATAAGAGAAAACTCCCTTTACACACCAACAGATATTTTTCCGATCTCCGACAGCGCAGCCTCATCCGCGATCAGCACAAAATCCGGATGGAACTGCAGAATCGATGCGGGTACCTGCGGCGTCACCGGACCGAAAAATGCCTTCCGGATAATCTCCGCCTTGTCTGCGCCGCTGACAATCATCAGAACTTTCGCCGCAGACATGATCGTCTGAATTCCCATCGTATACGCCTGCGTGGGGACTTCCTCCCGGCTGGAAAAGAAACGGGCGTTGGCCTCAATGGTCATCTCGGCCAGATCCACACAGTGGGTCATTTTTGCAAACGTATCCGCCGGTTCGTTAAAACCGATATGGCCGTCGTGTCCGATTCCCAGAAGCTGCAGATCCGCCGGACCTGTTCTGCGCAGGATCTCATCGTAAGCGCCGCAGGCCTTTTCGCTGTCTTCCTCTGTTCCGTCCGGAAGAAAGGTGCGGGCCGGATCGATATTTACGTGAGAAAACAGGTTTTCCCTCATAAAATAGCGGTAACTCTGTGGATTTTCTCCGTCCAGTCCCTTATATTCATCGAGATTCACCGTTGTAACCTGTGAAAAATCCAGATCACCATTTTCATAGCGGCGAATCAGATTGCGGTAGGTTCCCACCGGCGATGATCCTGTCGCCAGCCCCAGAACGCAGTCCGGTTTCATCGTCATAACCGCAGAAATAAGATTCGCTGCCTTTCTGCTCATATCTTCATAATCTCTTGTCCTGATTATCCTCATAGCCCTTCTCCTCATTAAAATATTTTTTCAACAACCGCGCGGGAAGCCTTCTCTCTTATGTTCCGGCATTCCTCATAATGTCTCGTGTAATACTCCTGATACAGCAGATCAATCAGATAAAGCTGACTGACCTTTGCCGAGACAGACCCTCCGTCCATCGGCCCCTCCGCAGCGCCGCAGAGCAGCGTCACATCGCTGTAAGCGGTCAGCGGAGATTTCTTAAAACGGGTAATGCACCCGACAGACGCGCCCTCCTGCTTTGCCGTCTTTGCCGTACAGATATTGTCTTTGGTGGCCCCCGAATAAGAAATCATAACGGCAAAATCCTCCTGCGTCATGGAAGACGCCGCGATCGCCTGCATGTGAGGATCTGTGATACAATATGCTTTTCCCGTAATACTGGCAAACTTGTGGCAGGCCTCCTGGGCAATCAGAAGGCTATCTCCAATGCCGAAAAAGAACACTCTCTTTGCCTTCTCAATCCGTTCCAGAAACACCTCCAGATCTTCCTGCCTCAGCAGACAGTATGTCTCACGAAGCGCGCTCAGATGGGACTGCATGATTTTCTCTGCGGTTTCCTTCAGTGTGTCTCCCAGCATTTGATTGCTTTCCGGCGGGTTCTCCTTTTCCGGCGTTTCCGTCATTCCCAGAGAGAGCTGCATCTTAAACTCCTGATATCCCTGCATGTTCATACTCCGGCAGAATCTGTATACGCTGGTTTCCCCCACCTGACACGCATCCGCAAGATCTGTGATCGACATGAACAGGACAGGTCTGGGATTTCGCAGGACAAAGTCCGCCACTTTTTTCTCCGCCTTCGTCAGCGAATGGTATGTTTCTTCTATGCACTGTACGAAATGATTCTGCTCCATTCTGTTCTCTCCCTTTCTGAGCCTTCCGCTCCGGGCTTTGCCCGCCCGTTCGATTTCTCTCTTGCTTCGATGATACTATATCACTTGTGAAAATTTTTTTCAATATTTTTTTCAGTGAAAATTTTTTCTTTTTTTGATTTCTTTTCGTCCTGCTGCCCTCGTTCTATCCACTGCAAAGCATGGTCAGAGAACGCAGTTTCCTGTGACAGAGTAAAGAGTTTCGCTTGCGGAACTCCCGCGCCGAGCGCGGTCGCTTTAGCGACAGATTTCTGCTCCACGCGAGTGCGCATCCTGCGGAGCGCTTTTGTATCACAGGGAACCGTGTTCCCTGTGATACAAAAAACGTTCAGATTCCTGAGAAGATCGGAAAACTTTCTGCTGAAATTTCCGGATCCTCTCAGGAACCTGAACGTCTGCTGCCGTCTGCTCTGATCAGCTGCGGCTGTCTCTTATTCGTAACAGTTCAACTGGCTGAACTGTTACTCTTATTCTACGGCGGAATGTTTCTTTCATCCGGCCTTCCGCGTTACCACTGAGCGCACGGAATATCCGCTCTTCTGTATGATTCTGCGGAGCTCTTCCTCCGATACCGGCGCCTTCGCGTGAATCACCGCACAGTTCTCTTTCAGATTGACTTTCGCAAGAAAGCCGTCCCGCTCGTGAAACGCATTTTCCACACGAATCGCACAGTTCTGGCATTTCATTCCGTCCACACCGACTTCATATTCATAAGGAAAATGCGCCGGATTTCTGTCATCGGGCTTTACCCTCTGCTCGCCGCCTCCGGATCCGCAGCAGCCATACCGTGTTTTCTTCAGATATCCGCGAATGCTGAAGATAACGACCACCACCAGTATCAGTAATACAATCGCTGTCCCCATGCCTGATCCCTCCCTTGATAACCTGTTTCAGATAAATTCTGAGTTAGTTTTTTCTAACTATTTTCATTTTATCACCGGAGAAATTCTTTGTCAATATTCCGAAGCGCTTTCCATTTTGTCAAAATACGCTCTGATTTTCTGCTCGTATCCGTTTTCCGAGGGATGATAAAATTTCCGGTCCGCCACCTCATCCGGAAGATACTGCTGTTTCACATAATGCATCGGGTAATCGTGTGCATACAGATATCCTTTGCCATGTCCCAGCTTCGCCGCTCCCTTATAATGAGCATCCTGCAGATGTACAGGGACCGTCGTCTTTACTTCCTCCACACACCGGGACGCCTCGTCGATCGCCCGGATCGCCGAATTGCTCTTCGGCGCGCAGGCCACATACATGGCAGCCTCCGAGAGTACAATCCTCGCTTCCGGAAGTCCGAGCCGTTCCACCGCCAGAGAAGCGGAAACCGCCACGTTCAGCGCCTGCGGGTCGGCGAGACCCACATCCTCCGCCGCACAGATCATAATTCTTCTCGCGATAAATTTGATATCCTCCCCGGCATACAGCATTTTTGCCAGATAGAAAACTGCCGCATCCGGATCGGATCCCCGCATGCTCTTAATAAATGCGGAGATCGTATCGTAATGCTGATCGCCGCCTTTGTCATAGCGCACGGCCCGCTTCTGGATACACTCGGAGGCCGTTTCCAGATCAATATGGATTTTCCCGTCCGCACTTCTCTCGGTGGACAGAACGCCCAGCTCCACAGCGTTCAGCGCCGCCCGCGCATCGCCGCCGGCAATATCCGCCAGGAATTCCCGCGCATCATCCTCCAGAACCACATCGTAAGCCCCAAGCCCCCGTTCTCTGTCTGATACCGCACGGATCAGGAGTGTCGCAATATCCTCTTTGTCCAGAGGCTTCAGTTCAAAAATCACCGACCGGGAGAGCAGAGCTCCGTTTACCTCAAAATACGGATTTTCTGTCGTGGCTCCGATCAGGATTACCGTTCCGTCTTCCACAAACGGAAGCAGATAATCCTGCTGTCCCTTATTGAAACGGTGAATCTCATCGATGAACAGAATCGTCTTTCTCCCGTACATTCCCATCTGATCCTGTGCCTGTTTCACCGCCTCCTCCATATCCTTCTTGCCCGCGGTGGTCGCATTCAGCTGGCGGAACTCTGCGCTGGTGGTGTTGGCAATCACTCTGGCAAGCGTCGTCTTTCCGGTTCCCGGAGGGCCGTAAAAAATAATCGAGCTCAGCTTATCCGCCTTGATGGCCCGATACAGAAGGCAGCCTTTCCCGATGATATGCTCCTGTCCCACCACCTCTTCCAGCGTCCTCGGACGCATCCGCGACGCCAGAGGAGATTCTTTTTCCATCGTCGTTTCTTTCATATAGTCAAATAAATTCATCTCTCCGATTTCTCAGGCACATCCAGACCGCCGGATTTCCCGAGATTCCTCCTCCAATGGTTCTCCTGCTGCAGCCGAACTGTAGTTACAGTTCTTTTTCGATTGCTGTATGTTCCACTTTATCACACTTTTATTCCAAAAGCAAATCGTCGGCGGTCACAAAGCGGTACCCTTCCTGCTGCAGCGTATCTACGATCCGCAGCGCCGCCTCCACGGATTCTGCAAACTCATCATGCATCAGAATAATGCTCCCATCCTCCACCTTCGGAAGAACCGTGTCCAGTATCTGCCCCACATCCTGGAACACCCAGTCCCTGGAGTCGATGGTCCAGAGCACCGGAATCATCGTCACATGAAACTCCAGGCCCTTCTTCCACTCTCCAAACGGCGGACGGACAAACGAAGTATACACACCGGTCAGTTCGTAAATCGCATTGCTGGTGCTCTCAATCTCCTCCACCGCCTCCGTCTCGCTGATTCCGGAGATCCGGACGTGATGATACGTATGGTTTCCGATCAGATGACCTTCCTCCTGCATTCTCCGGACCAGCGCCTCGTTTCCCTCAAGATTCTGTCCCAGAAGAAAAAAAGTCGCCCGGACATTCCGTTCTTTCAGTCCGTCCAACAGCGCTCCCGTAAATTCCCGGTTCGGTCCGTCGTCAAAGGTAAGCGCCACCCGCGGCTGCTCCCCGCCGTCTGAGCCGGCGCCATTCTCCTCCGTTTCTCCGGCCGCTCCGGCATCCTCCTGAATCCTTCCGTCTGACATTCGGGCGCTTTCCTGCGCCGTCCCCCGGAAAGAATTTTTCATCTTCGCAGCCTCCCATCCGGCCAGAAACATCACTCCCAGGCTGCAGAACAAAAAGATCAGCCGTTTCAACGGCACAGACATCAGCACCTGCCTTCAAAAACTGCCTGACAAAAAATTTCTCGCCGGCAGACAGCTTTCGCTTTTTTCCTATTATATGATCCACGGTCGCCATCTATCACTCCTCCCGGCGCAATAAAAAAGGCGAGTTCGCCTCCCGCGGAGCGTTTTGTATCACAGGAAACTGTGTTTCCTGTGATACAAAAACCCCTGACGCCAAGGTTTCTGCCTCAACATCAGGGGTTTCCTCACTGTTCTGGTCTCCGGCAGCGTTCCTCTGCCCGCTCAGCCGTCCTCCCGGACGATCTGCAGGATGTAGGTTCCGGTCTGCTCATCCTGATAGACGATTTCTCCCACCTGCTGAAGAACCGCCTCATTCAGCGCCGTATATTTTTCCCGCTCTTTCGAGCCGACGAAAATATAGGACACCTGATACTTCTGCAGCAGTTCCTCCACCAGATCAGGATCCGAAGAAGTATAAATCTGTTCCACATCCGCGGAACGGGTATTCAGATCCAGAGTATCTCCTCTCCACAGCCACTCATGGACATACCAGCCCAGTACCGTCGGAAGACCTGTCATCGCAGATACACGCTCATAATCGCTGTAGCTGTCTCCGTTGGCTTCCAGAACCACCGGCTGGCCCTCTACCGTCTCGTCCAGCCACCGGATTGCCGACGCATCCTCCGGAAACACGTTTTCCAGATAGGCCGTCGCATCCAGGCCCCGGTATTCCGACGGATCCAGAACGTTTCCGAACCAGGAATACACCGCCGTGCCGAAATACCCGCAGGTCCACAGCAGACACACCAGCCCCACAGCGCCGAAGGCCTTGATGATATGTTCTTTCTTCCAGGTCAGGAAGCGCACAAGAATATAACCCATGACAATGCCGAACAGGATAAACGCCTGGTACGTCAGCTTGAACATGGTATTGGACCGGGCGTAATATTCCTCATAGATATCCCGCACATAAACGATTTCCGGAATCACTACAAGTCCGATCGCGCAGACGCCCAGAATTCCCGCGAAAATATCGCTCAGCGGCGCTCTCGCCCAGAAATCCCGGAACTTCAGAGCCTTCCGTTCTTCCGCCAGCGCCTTCTGCTTCGCATCGTCCGCCGCCCGTTCTGTCATCTCCCTGGAAAAGGCGTCCTCTCTCCGTTTTTCGGAGTGGTCCGCCTCCGCGCCAGCCGGCGCCTCGATCCGCTTCCAGGTCAGAAAGACCGCCGCCAGGAACAGAAGCACCAGACAGACCGGAAGGCCCCAGAGAATCGCCAGCTGATACAGCATGGAATGGCGCTGAGCCAGAGCAACTCCGGACACCATCGTATCAAAAGATATGGTAAACGGCAGAGCGATCATCGTACCGATTGCAAAAACCTCCACGGCCTGAGCCAGCACGGTGGACACCACCTGCTTCGCCCTGCATCGATACCGGTACAGCGCCCCATAAAGGGCTCCACAGCATACCACGACAAAGTAAATCACAAAATCCCAGTAATTGGTCCAGTGAAAAATCCCGATGAAAAACGCCAGAAGAATCAGATGGGGCTGCAGCAGGATTGTCTTCACATCCCATTTTCCCTCGCCGGCTTTTTCCTCCTGCACTCTTCTCACATAGGCATAGACGCCTCCGATCACAAAAAGGACAAACATCACATTGACCACATGGGCATGGAGATCTCCCAGCACAAAGGAATAGGAAGGAAACTCGTGGATCGTTCTGTCGTTTTCCACCACAGGGTTATAGCCGATATATCTGGTGGAATCCGGGAACCAGTAATCCGCGGCGCTTTCCCATCCAAGCCATTTTCCGATGCATCCGTACACCACATAATGCATATTTCCGGCGAGAGAAACCGCCGCTCCAGACAGCAGACCTCCAATCACCGGGGAAAGCTTTTTCTTTTTCCGTCTCTGAAGAATTCTTGCACAGAGCATCTGATAGCAGACAGAAAACGGCAGTACAAACGCAAATGCCGCTACCAGCGTCCGCATCAGATTATACGTCTGTTTTACATCCGTAAAGGACAGCTTTGTGAGAAAGACCGCGTAATACTGTCCCCCGTAATAGTAATTGATCCCTTCTGTGCCGTACCAGATATCCTTCGCCGGAAGCTCCGTGCTCCGCATCATCGCCTTCATGAATCCATAATCCATGAATTTTTCCGTTCCGTGGGCTTCCGGATGGAAACCGGCCAGATAGGTCCACAGCAGGAAGAACAGCAGAAACAGCGCCTCCTCCTGAAAGATCAGATCTACATCCGGCATTTCCACCTTTACTTTTTTAAAGCCATAGATCCAGCAAACCAGAAAACAGACCACCGTCACCCCAATACAGGTCAGACTCACAAACTGTGTAACCTTGCATACGGTCAGGGCAAAAACAAGAAATCCGCTGACTGCAACGCCGAATACTTTGGAAAACAGCCATCCCCGATCCGTGTAGGCTGCAAACAGTGATGCTGTCACCGGATAAAAACCGATTCCGATGATCAGAATCATAATCCACCATTTCAAAAAGGGGACATTGTCACTCCCCAAAAGCGGAATCGTCGCCAGCACCATCAGGATCATCGCGATGCCGGCGACCGTTGACTTTCTGCTCATACGCTCCTCTTTCCTTCTTCCCCATGAATGCCGCAGTGATTCAGTTCAGAAAGTTCTCCGGATAAAGCCCTTCCTGTTTCATTCTGCGCACAGCTTCCACAACCACCGGCTTATCCTCCCTGTAGGTCACGCCATACCACTGATCCGGAGATTTGCACACCTGTACCGTGGCCTTTCCTTCCTCGAGAAGCTCCTCGATCACAGAGGGAAGAAAATATTCACATTTCAGAGGATCCGCAGCGATTCCCTTTTCCAGGAACTTAGGGAAGCGTGCCTGCAGTTCATCGAGAATACTGTTGGAAAATCCCCACATATTCATCGAAACCGTCGTATCCGCCGGCAGTTCGGTGTAAGTCATTCCGTCTTCCTCCAGATACGCCGCCCTGTCTCCTCTCTTTTCAATATGCGTCCGCTCACAGATGCCCTTCAGAAAACCCTTGTCATCCATCGTGCAGATGCCCCGGGACACATGGCCGTTCTCTGTCAGCGTCTTTCCCAGCTCGTATCCCACCATCATGTAACGATAAGTCTCATCATCGTCCTGATGTGTCGTCAGATACTGATAGATCAGGGAAAACGCCTGCTTTCCATAATAATCATCCGCATTGATCACTGCGATCGGCGCTTCTGTCTGATAGATACAACTCAGCACCGCATGCCCGGTGCCCCAGGGCTTTACTCTGCCTTCGGGAACGGAAAATCCCTCCGGCAGATCATTGATTCCCTGGAAAACATAGTGTACCCGGACATGGCGCGCAATCCGGTCGCCGATTTTTTCACGGAATTCTTTCTCCGTCTCTCTCTTGATAATAAAAATTACCTCTTCGAATCCTGCCTGCACCGCATCGTAGATGGAAAAATCCATGATGATATGTCCCTCAGGATCCACCGGATCCAGCTGCTTCAGCCCGCCGTAGCGGCTTCCCATTCCAGCAGCCATGATCACCAGGACCGGCTTCCTCATTATCAGTTGTCCTCCTCCGTCATATTGTAAACGTGTCTCTTTCTCGCCATCGCATCACTGGCCAGATATTCATCATAAGTGGTAATCTTGTCGATCAGCTGTCCGCCCGGAAGGATCTCCATGATCCGGTTCGCCGTCGTCTGCACAAACTGATGATCATGACAGGTAAACAGCAGCACGCCCGGGAACTTGATCAGTCCGTTGTTCAGGGCTGTAATCGACTCCATGTCCAGATGGTTGGTCGGCTCGTCCAGAATCAGAATATTCGCTCCGGAAATCATCATCTTGGAGAGCAGACAGCGCACCTTCTCTCCTCCGGACAGTACGCGCACACGCTTCACGCCGTCCTCTCCGGCAAACAGCATCCGGCCCAGGAATCCGCGCACATACGTCACATCCTTGTTCTCCGAATACTGGGTCAGCCAGTCGGCAATGGTCAGGTCACTGTCAAATTCCCTGGTGTTGTCCTTGGGGAAGTAGGCCTGGCTGGTGGTGACACCCCACTTGTAGGTTCCCTCATCCGGCTCTTCCTCTCCCATCAGGATACGGAACAGCATCGTCACAGCCTGCTCGTTGCTTCCGACGAACGCCACCTTGTCCTCTCTTCCCAGGGTAAAGGTAAGATTATCCAGAATTTTCACGCCATCCACCGTCTTTGACAGGCCTTCCACCTGAAGCACTTCGTTTCCGATTTCACGGTTCGGGCGGAAATCAATGTACGGATACTTTCTGCTGGACGGTTTGATCTCATCCAGCTGGATTTTCTCCAGCGCACGCTTTCTGGAGGTCGCCTGCTTACTCTTGGATGCGTTGGCGCTGAACCGGGAGATAAACTCCTGCAGTTCCTTGATCTTCTCCTCTTTTTTCTTGTTGGCTTCCTTCATCTGCTTGATCAGCAGCTGACTGGATTCAAACCAGAAATCGTAGTTTCCTGCATACAGCTGGATCTTTCCGTAATCAATATCCGCGATCTGCGTACAGACCTTGTTCAGGAAATACCGGTCGTGAGAAACGACAATTACCGTATTCTCGAAATTGATCAGGAACTCCTCCAGCCAGTTGATCGCGTCCAGATCCAGATGGTTGG
Organism: Candidatus Fusicatenibacter intestinigallinarum; assembly: GCA_019119555.1. Lineage (GTDB taxonomy): Bacteria > Bacillota > Clostridia > Lachnospirales > Lachnospiraceae > Fusicatenibacter > Fusicatenibacter intestinigallinarum. Next base: position 60,296 of record DWWU01000044.1, read on the forward strand.
TCGGCTCGTCCAGAAGCAGAATATCCGGATTTCCGAACAGTGCGCGGGCAAGGAGCACCTTGACCTTCTGACTTCCGGAGAGATCGCTCATCAGGGAATAGTGAAGATCGCTCTCTATGCCAAGGCCGTTGAGAAGCTGCTCCGCATCCGATTCCGCCTCCCAGCCGTTCATCTCGGCAAACTCGCCCTCCAACTCGCTGGCACGGATTCCGTCCTCATCGGTAAAATCCTCTTTGGCATAAAGGGCTTCTTTCTCTTTCATGATTTCATAAAGGCGGGCATTGCCCATAATGACCGTATCGAGCACCGGATACGCATCATATTTGAAGTGGTCCTGCTCCAGAAATGAAAGGCGCTGACCCGGAGTAATGGTTACATCGCCTTTGGTCGGCTCAAGCTGACCGGACAGGATCTTCAGAAACGTAGATTTTCCCGCACCGTTGGCGCCGATCAGACCGTAGCAGTTTCCTTCGGTAAATTTAATGTTTACTTCCTCGAAAAGGGCCTTCTTTCCGACTCTCAGTGTTACGTTGTTGGCTGCAATCATTTTTTCCTCCTTCTGACACACCTGCTGCGTCATCAAGGTAGATTTTGGAAGTCTGCTTCCAAATTTTATACCTTTTTTCTTTCATTATTGACTCGGTTATTGCTTACAATTTCCCATTCTACCATAGAAAAATACGCCTTTCAATATAATTTTCCAAATCGTAACAGTTCTGGGGTAAGGCACTGCTTTCATACGGTCTGTGCATTACTGCCAGGTCAGGCGGCGGAACAGTTGCAAAAAAGGAGCGCGAAGCAATATGCCTGCTTTGCGCCCCTTCCGTCCGCCTGACGTTCTCTTATTCGCCAGACTCCTATTCGCTTACCTGTCCCTGTCCCATTTCCTGGCTGATGTTCAGAATATGATCGCCGATTCGCTCGAAATCCGTCAGCATCTCGGAATACAGGATACATGCCTCGTCCGAGCACTTTCCGGTCTGCATCCGGCCGATCTGCGCTTTCCGGTATTCCTCGGTCATATCGTCGAACCTCTGCTCCAGATCCTCGATTTTCTTCAGCATACTCTCCGCAGGTTCTTCTGTCCCCTGCAGCTTCTGCAGCATCTCAAGCGCCTGGTTGCTTACCTTCTGCATTTCCGTAATCTCGCCGGAAACCGCCTCCGAGAAGGAGATGTTCTTCTCCCGCATCATCTGTGTATACTCGCAGATGTTTACGGCGTGATCGCCGATTCGCTCCAGATTTCCGCATACTTTAAACAGCGCGCTGATATACTGGGAATCTTTCGGGTTGGTTTCATTGACCAGCACTTTGGAAATGTATTTGGAAATTTCCTTATTTAAATAGTCGATATACTCTTCCCGTTCTTCCACCTGGGGCAGCATTCCTGCATTTCCCTCTCTCACTGCCTCAAAGCTGGCATTGACATTTTCCTTTGCCATAAGCAGCATACGGGAAAGTTCTCCGCGGATTTCGTTGGTGACGATCGCAGAGCTTCCGATCTGGCTTTCCCTCTTCTTCTCCATCGGACGGATATATTCCAGATGCATAACGTCGCTCTGTTCTTCCTGTTTCTCCGGGAGAATCTTTGTGGCCAGCAGCGCCAGATAGTTTCCGAACGGCAGGAGAAGCAGCGTCGTCACAATATTAAACAACGTGTGCATATTTGCAATCTGCGCAGCCACCCGTCCCGGCGTAATGCTTTCGATCACAGATGTCAGCGGAGTGGTCATGCATATGATCGTAAACAGAACGGTTCCGATCACATTGAACATCAGATGAATGATCGTCGTCCGTTTTGCATTCCGGTTTGTTCCGATCGACGCCAGAACCGCAGTAATACAGGTGCCGATGTTCTGTCCGAACAGCACGTAGACCGCGCTGGGAAGACCGATCAGTCCGCTGGTAGCCAGCGCCTGGAGAATACCCACCGACGCCGAGGAAGACTGAATGATCGCGGTAAACACCATTCCGGCAAGAATTCCAACCAGCGGGTTGGAGAAGTTGGTCATCATCGACGCAAAAGCCTCCGACTCACGCAGCGGCATCATCGAGGAACTCATCATATCCATTCCTATGAAAAGAATACCCAGGCCGGCCACGATCAGCCCGATATGGTGAACTCTCTGTTTCTTGACAAACACAATCAATGCGACTCCCAGGAACGCAAACAGCGGCGCGATCGCTCCTACATCCAGAGCAATCAGCTGACCGGTGATCGTCGTACCGATATTGGCGCCCATGATAATCCAGACAGCCTGACGCAGCGTCATCATTCCGGAATTTACAAATCCTACGACCATTACCGTTGTCGCAGAAGACGACTGGATCACTGCGGTAATCACCGCGCCGACCAGCACGCCCAGAAACCGGTTGGCCGTCAGCTTTTCCAGAATCTGTTTCATCTTGTTTCCTGCTGCCGCTTCCAGTCCGTTGCTCATCATCTGCATTCCATAAAGGAATAACGCCAGACCTCCGAGAAGACTGAAGAAATCTGTAATCTTCACATTTTCATCCTCCATATTTTTCCAGAATTTTACCTGTTCTTTATTTTTATAACGAATTTTTTTACATTTTTCAAGCTCTTATACGTATTCTTAACATGATTTTACATAGATTTAACATTATGGCATGTCAGAGCATCCGTTCCTGCAGTCTGCGCGCCACGGCAGTTCTGCATGGACAAGAACCCGGCCTTCGGCATTTTTTATAAAAAGCCGCGCCCTTCGGCGGAACGGTCACGGAAAAAGGCGTCTCAGAAGCCTTTCTTCCGGACTTCCGAGACGCCTTTCTGTCACATTCAGCCAGGTCTGTACAGCGAATGCACAGACCGCAAAAGCGATACGTCGCAGTTTGCAGGGATCTTCCTGTCTTTATTCTGTCTGTTTTATCTGAAAAAATTCATCCACACGATTCTGACTGTCCATCAGCTCATTATACTGGAGACATTCGTATTCCCGTTCCAGTTCCAGCGTTTCGCTGTCGCCGTTTTCCCAGCGGTGCCAGATCCCGTAAGGATCCAGATAGCCAAGATGATTCAGCGCCGGAATTTTTTCCCGGAGATTCAGAAGGTACTCGTTGTACGGCGTCAGTTCAAGACCTGTGAGACTCAGCATGTAGCTGGAGAGATAGTTGGTGCTCGTCCACACATTCTCCTGGCTCTCCATCTTATAATTGGTCCAGATAAAGAACGGCGTTCCGTAAAACTTTTCCTGATCCCTTATGGACAGGCTGTCGTAGGAATTTCCGGCGATCCATGTCTCAAATTCATCCGGCAGTTTCGGCGAGTGATCGCCGAACATCACAATCATCGTCGGCTCATCCACCTGTTCAAAATATGTGATCAGGTACTCGATGGCCTGGTCGGAAAGCTTCAGCAGAGAGAAGTACTGGTCCGCCTCATCGCTGTCGTATCCCTCACAGTTGACGTCCGCCTGGAAGTACTTGTTCGTATAGCCGCTGTGGTTCTGCATCGTAATATCAAACAGGAACAGCGGCTCCCCTTTCTCCTTTTCCTCGTAGACACGGACAATCTCCTCATAATTTGCCTGATCGCTGATCATATTCCGATACCGTTCCGCGTCGGACGGAAACTGATCAATCGCAATGAATTCATCAAAATCCAGGAACCGGTACGCTGTCGTCCGCTTCCAGTTTGTCGCTTTATTGGGATGCATCGCGACTGTGCGGTATCCCTGATCGCTGAGGGTTGTGACGATGGAATACTGGCTGTGCGTGAAATAGCTGACATAGGGCACCATTCCCGGAAACCTCTTGCAGGAATTTCCCGTCAGGAATTCATACTCCGTTTTCGCCGTGCCTCCGCCTTTGGTACAGGTCAGGGTATGCCCTTTGATGATATTGTCGGTCAGCGAATCAAGGAACGGCATATAATCTTCACTGGTCTGAGGATCTCCGATGGTCCGATAGTCAAACCAGGATTCATTCATAATCGCAATGATATTCACCGGCGTCACAGTCCCGCTGGCTTTTGCCTCCGCGCCGGCATCCTCCTTCTGGTCTTCCTCCCCCGCATCTGACGACGCCTCTTCTTCCTGCCCGCTTTCAAAGTCTCCGATGATCCGTTCCACCTCTGCGGCGGAATAGCCCTCAGGCGGCGTCAATCGCATATATTTGGCCACGGCCATGAACCCCACTGTGGTTCCATACTGACGATATGTCTTCGCCGGGTTCCAAAGATCGCTGATGACTCCGAACTGTGCATTCCAGTTCAGATACATATAGAGCAGATAAAAGCCTCCGATCGCCAGCGCAGTGACGCCTCTCAGAAGAATTCTGGGAAGCACTCCCCTGCGGATCAGCACATAATTTCTGCTCTGCTTCCAGAGGTTGACAACGATCATCGTGGCCACCAGCATCAGCACCATCTGGCGGGTAATGTCAAAGGTGTAACCTCCGACCACTTCCGCCGCTGTCCCGATGCTGTACAGATCGATCAGCTGAAAGGCTTCTCCCCGGAAATGGTATACATAGTAAAACACGAGGCTCATGACATAATAAAAAATGTTCAGGAAAATCATTGCCCGCTTCAGCGAATTAAAAATCCCCGTCAGGAACAGGCAGAACAGAAAAATCACCCCGACATTCAGCAGCATGTAATACCATTTCATCTCAAAGAATTCCGTATTTCCGATATACTCGATCTCAAAAAAGAGATACCCTGCATTCAGCAGTACCGGAAGCAGCAGCTTCGCGTTCAGCAGTACCGGCTTTTTCCGTTTCTCCGACGCCCTGGCAAATCTTGCAAGGGATACTCCCCAGGCCGCAAAGCAGAGAACAATCATCCCAGCGAAAACCGGCAGATACAGCTTCCGGTCTTTCTCCGTTGTCCCGACGATCAATTCTCTCTCAAAAAGAAGAAGGCCCAAAGCAATGCCCCAGTACAGGATCCATCCTGCGCAGGCAGCCCTGGCCTTCCCCCCTGTTTTCAGTTTTTCATACAGTCGCACCATATTCCGTCGTACTCCTTTATGTCAGAACAGTAAGCGTTCAGCCCGCTGAACTGTTACGGCATCCGTCCATTGAAAATCGCTTCGCGATGGGCCGGATGCCTGCAGGCATTATGCATTCATACGGTCTGTGCAGTGAATGCACAGACCTGGCTGAACTGTTTCTATTCTATCGCTCTTTCAAGAATTTATATCGAATATAGGCCAGCGTTTTCTTTTCTCCTTTCACCGCCAGCATATGAAGCAGAAATTCAAGCTGCCGTTTGGTACGGCGATGCACAAACCAGAGATGTTCTCTGCTCTTCATATAATATTCATAGGGCGCCCGGTCCGTATAGCGGTCTCCCAGATATACTTTCGACGCGCTGATGCGGTCCATAATCATCTCCGCCACATACTTTCTCGGCATCGGGACTCCCTCGATCACCGTCTCACAGTCGATTCCATAATCAATCCAATACTCGAAGTGATGTTTGTTTCTCCCTTTGTGGTGAAGCCAGGACGTCGACAGCCCCGTCGCTTCTCTCTCCGCGTTGTTCGGGCTGCGGCTGCCCTGGTAGTATTTCACTCCAACAAGAAACTCTGTCGGCGAATACTTGGACAGATCATGCAGCAGCCCCTGCCGGTAAAGACCGATGCGGAAACAGTAACGCATCACCAGAAGTTTATGTTTCGTGATCGTCTCAAAATGTTTCCATGGATGCATTTTTTTACGCCTGCCTTCCAACTAAAATCACAATGGAACGGGGAGCAACCACAATACTCTTTCCCTCCACGATTTCCGCAGCCTCTCCCAGGAAGGATTCCTCCCTGCCCGTGTCAACGGTTCTGCGCCATACCCGCTTCTCCGGCAAAGACGGAAGCGCCAGCTCATGGGAATTCCAGTGCATGTTGTATCCCACATAAAGATAATCGTCCGGTTCCCCGTCTTCTCTTCTGGCGTAGTCGCCGCAGTACATCACACCGATAAATCTGCAGGTATTTTCCATCTGGGAAAACCACGCCCTCTGGCTGTGATAAGAGAGATCCGGACAGCCGGCCCCCAGATAATCCATCAGGCGCAGTTCCTTCGCCCCGTGCAGAACCGGATGACTTTTCCGGAACTGAATCAGCTGCTTCACAAACGCAAGAAGTTCCTCTCCCTCTTTTCCGTTGTTCCAGTTGACCCAGCCGATGCGGTTATCCTGGCACCAGGCATTATTGTTTCCTTTCTGGCTATTCATGAATTCATCTCCGCCGTAAATCATCGGAGTGCCCTGGCTGGTCATCAGCATCAGAAACGCATTTTTCAGCTGGCGCATCCGGAGATGATGCACTGCCTGTCTCCTGGTTTTCCCCTCCGCTCCGCAGTTCCAGCTGTAATTGCTGTTGCTTCCGTCCGTATTGTCATCGCCGTTGTCCATGTTGTGCTTTCTCTCATAGGAAACCATATCGGCCATCGTAAAACCGTCGTGATCCGCGAAGAAATTGATCACTCCGTGGGTCTGTGGATTTCTTCTCTGAAAATATGTGAAACCGCTGACGCATCCTTCATCTCCCTTCAGATAACGCCGCAGCATCTCCTGATATCCCAGATTATGCTCTCCCAGATTCCGGCAGGCCGGCGCTGTGCCGTCGCCGTACACCATCGAAGGGTCAAAGCCCGTAAAAATCAGCTTTGTCTTTTTGAGCAGTTCGTCCTTTGAGATTTCCTCTACCTTCGCGCCCTCTCCGATCAGATGAAACCCATCCACCCGGAACGTCAGCTGCCAGTAGTGGAGAACATTCAGAATAAAATATGTGGACAATTCCGGGCCGAAATAGAATTCCAGAATACAGGCAATCCCGGCCTCATGCAGCGCGTCCACAAGGTCCGCAAACTCCTGAACCGGATGTCCCGTCGCAGAGAACGCCTCCTTCGGAGCGAAATAGAGGGCATGGGCGGCATAGCCCCAGTAATTGATCCGCACCGGCTGCTCCACATCACAGAGCACTCCGTTTTCATCCGGAATCCTGCGCTTCTCTCCCTCCGGCGTCTCAAAGAACTCATATACCGGCATCAGTTCCAGCGCGTTGACGCCCAGCTCCCTGAGATATGGGATTTTTTCCCGGATGCCCTGGAAGGTACCTTTCGCCTTTACCTTCGAGCTGGAGTCCTTTGTAAAGCCGCGGACATGCGTCTTATACAGCACCATCTCCTCGTAGGGAAGCTTCAGCGGCCGCGTCTTCATCGCCGGAGCTTCCGGTACCATCGACGCGATTCCGTCCGGCGTTTCCGGCATCTTCTGTCCGAATTTTTCCCTCCCATATAACTGTCTTGTATAAATATCCTGCAGAATTTTTCCGTCTATCCTGTAATTATACGCGAAAGAACCATCTGTCAGACCTCTGATCAGAACGCTGCTCACATTGCCGACACGATCTTCCTCCCTCAGGGGAATCTCCTGCCAGACATCCTTCCGCCTCTTTTTATATAACAGCAGGCTTGCTTCCTTTCCCTCCGGAACCGCCACGGTAAAGTTATACCCTTCCGTTGTCCGAACGGCGCCCCAGAGCGCCGGATTTCCCGATTCCACATGGATGTTTCCCGTTCCTGTACTCATCTTGATACCTGCCTTTCCCTTCGCCCCGGATGTGCGTTTCACCCGGGATCAGTCTCCCTGTAACAGTTCCGCCCTGCAGAACTGCTGCGCTTTTCCGACCGTTCATCCAGCTGAACCGTCACGCGCCTTCTTCTGTACTTCTCTGCCGGCTGCTGCTTCCGCCGTCATTCGGCCATCCTGCCCGCCGGATCTCCCCGGCGGATCCGCGATCCCAATCGTCAGGCTTCCTTCAGATCCAGTTCCACAGGACAATGATCGGAACCTAAGATTTCCGTATGGATCTTCGCATCTTCCAGACGCGCCTCCAGAGTCTTTGATACACAGAAATAATCAATTCGCCACCCTGCGTTTTTTGCACGTGCGGAGAAGCGGTAAGACCACCAGGAATAAATCTGTTCTTTGTCCGGATAAAAATATCGGAATGTATCAATGAATCCGTTTTCCAGAAGTACCGAAAACTTTTCTCTCTCTTCGTCGGTAAAACCTGCATTCTTACGGTTTGTCTTTGGATTTTTCAGGTCGATTTCTCTGTGAGCGACATTCAGATCGCCGCAGAAAATCACCGGCCGCTTCTCCTCCAGATCTTTCAGATAAGAAAGAAATGCATCCTCCCATTCCATCCGGTAAGGAAGCCGGGCCAGCTCATTCTGGGAATTCGGCGTATAGACAGTGACCAGATAAAACTCCGGATACTCCAGAGTGATCACACGCCCTTCTCTGTCGTGCTCCGGAATACCGATCCCATAAGAGACGGACAGCGGTTCCTGCTTTGCAAAAACTGCAGTTCCGGAATATCCCTTTTTCTCGGCGTAATTCCAGTACTGATAATAGCCCGGAAGATCCAGCTGGATCTGTCCCTCCTGCAGTTTTGTCTCCTGGATGCAGAAAATATCTGCGTCGGCTTCCCTGAAGTACTCCAGAAAGCCTTTGTTCACGCAGGCGCGCAGTCCATTTACGTTCCATGAAATAAGTTTCATCGGTCCCTCCTGTTTTCTGATCTATGTTTATGCTGTGAACTGTTCTCACTCGTCTGAGTTTTCAGACAATAATACGATTTTATTATATCATAGAAACCAATCGAAGAAAACCTTTTCTTTGAAAAATCCAACGGTAACGTTACAGTTCAGCCAGGTCTGTGCATTCACTGCACAGACCGTATGAAAACGCAGAGCCTGCGGGCATCCGGCCCATCGCGAAGCGATTTTCAATGGCCGGATGCCGTAACAATTCAGTGGTCTGAACTGTTGCGCAGAACCCGCAATGTCTTTCCTGCTTTGTCCGCAGTTCCGTGAAATTCACAGCCGGCTTCCCGGTACCGGCGGACTGCCAGAATATGTTCCCGGGTGACAATCTCCCCCGGACAGAGAAGCGGAATTCCGGGAGGATAGGGAACAATCATTTCCTTTGTGACTCTTCCGGCGGCCTCCTCCAGCGGCAATGTCTCCCACGACGGGGCAAAATATGCTTCCCGGGGCGTCAGAGCCTGGGCGGGCAGCGCAAACACTCCGAATTCTTTTGTATGCATTTTCTCCGGTGCTTTTTCGGAAAGCTTCTGCGCAAAAGCTTCCCTGACCAGAACTTCCACTCCGTGAACCAGCCGGTCGATGTCCTCCTGCTCATTGGCAAAGGTCACAACGGCAACCACATTTTCCTCATCGGTCAGCTCCGGGCTGACACGAAAACGTTCGTAGAGCAGTTCTCCCAGCCGGTATCCGGAGATTCCTGCGTCCGACGCGGAAAAAACCAGACGGGTCACATCCTTGTCAAACATTGCCGGAAGGCTCTGCTTTCCGTTGTCCAGCACGCGGACTCCCGGAATGTTTCTCAGTTTCTCCCCGGCCTGCCCGGCCAGGCGGACGGCTTTCTCCATCATATCCGTCCCGTGCACCGCAAGCTCTCTTCGCGCCGCGTCGAGGGACGCCATCAGAAGATAGGAGGGCGAAGTGCTCTGCACGAGATGAAGATTCTCCTCCACTCTTTGGCTGTCAATCCGGTCGGTTCCTAGATGGAGCAGAGAACTCTGCGTGAAGGAGCCGGCCGTCTTGTGAAAGCTCTGTGCCACAGCATCGGCTCCGCAGGCAAGCGCGCCTTTCGGCAGATCGTCCGAAAAATACAGATGAGAGCCATGGGCTTCGTCCACCAGGAGAAGCGCGTTGTGCCGGCGGCAGATTCCGGCGATCCGTTCCAGATCACTGGCAATTCCGTAATACGTCGGACTGACCAGAAGAACCGCGCGGCTTTCCGGCTCTCTCCGGAAAGCCTCCTCAATGGCCTCCGGCGTGACGCTTCCCCAGAGATTCCACGGTTCCAGATACTCCGGCATCACGTAAACCGGCGTGGCTCCGCTCATAATCAGCCCCATCAGCACAGATTTGTGGACATTTCTCGGGACAATAATTTTTTCTCCCTCCCGGACGGCGGAAAGAACCATCGCCTCGTTGCCGCAGGTTGTTCCGTTGACCAGAAAAAAGGTGCGCCGGGCATGAAACAGTTCCGCCGCCAGTTCCTGCGCCTCCCGGATCGGCCCCGTGGGCTGATGGAGATCGTCCAGGCCTTCCGCCTCGGACAGATCCAGCGCAGCAAGATTTTCCCCCGCCAGCGCCGGAGACAGTCCCCGCAGGAAACGGTGAGCCGGAATGCGGAAATAGGCCGGCGACTCGTCTCTGAATGCTTTCAGCGCCTCAAGAAGAGGCATATGTTCCTGATTCGTCATACTTTTCCTCCACAAAAAAACTTCCGGCCCGAAAGCGCCGCCGCTCTTTCAGCCGCGCTTAAAGCGTATCTGACGATTCCGGTCTGCAGGATACGCGCTCCGCCAGGCGCGGTCCATATCCTGCAGACAACCGTTTCAAACACACTCTCCGGGAACCGGAAGTTCATTGAAAATCATTCGTTTGTTCAGATTATTCCACCGGAACGATCCAGCCGTACTTGTCCTCAAGACGTCCCCACTGGATACCGGTCAGCGTATCGTAAAGCTTCTGGGTCAGTTCGCCGATCTTGAAATCATTGACTGTCACCTTGTCGTCTTTGTATACCAGTTCGCCCACCGGAGATACGACTGCCGCGGTTCCTGTTCCGAAAGCCTCCTCCAGCGTGCCGTCATGGCCGGCTTTCATCAGGTCATCGATGGAAAGATGTGTCTCGTTTACCTTATATCCCCAGTCTTTCAGGATATGGATCAGCGAGTCACGGGTAACGCCCGGAAGAACGGTGCCCTCCAGCGGCGCAGTGTAGATCTCGCCTGCGATCTTGAACATGATGTTCATGGTTCCGACTTCCTCCACGTATTTGCGGTGAACGCCGTCCAGCCACAGAACCTGGGTGCATCCCATTTTCTCAGCTTTTACCTGTCCGGCAATGGAGCTGGCGTAGTTGCCGCCGCATTTTGTAAATCCGGTTCCGCCCTGTACCGCACGGACATATTCATCCTCCACAAGGATCTTTACCGGATCAATACCTTCCGGATAGTAAGCGCCTACCGGGCTGGTGATGATCACAAATTTATAGGATTTTGCCATATGTACGCCCAGGCTGTACTCTGTCGCGAACATAAACGGGCGGATGTAAAGAGAAGTATCCGGTTCAGACGGTACCCAGTCTTCCTGCACGCGCACCAGCTCTTTTACCGCCTCCACAAACATATCCTCCGGGAACGCCGGCATGCACAGACGCTCGTTGGATTTGATCATACGGCGTGCGTTCATCTCCGGGCGGAACAGCTGTACCTTTCCCTCTGCGGTACGGTATGCCTTCAGTCCCTCAAAAGTCTCCTGCGCGTAGTGGAGAACCATCGTTGCCGGATCCATAGCGATCGGCGCATACGGTACGATGCGCGCATCATGCCATTCCTGTCCCAGATCCCAGTCCATCACAAACATATAATCGGTAAAATATTTGCCAAAGCCAAGGTGCTTCTGATCCGGTTTCTCCAGTGGCTGCTCTCTTTTTTCAAATCTGATTTCCATAGTACATCCTCCCCGGCATTTTCTGCCTTTTCATAAAAATTTTTATCACGGTTCAGCTGGCCGAACTGCATAAATTTTTGACTGTAACCAGTATAAAACCGTAATCCTTTCGCGTCAATAGAAAATCCTCCCAAACAAAAAAAGAATTATTGTATTTTTTCCTGTAATCTGTTAAAATTTCAGGACAGACGTAACCGTTCGTTATCGTTCAGCCAGGTCTGTGCATTCCCTGTACAGACTGTATGAAAACGCAGAGCCTGTGGGCATCCGGCCCATCGCGAAGTGTTTTTCAATGGACGGATGCCGTAACAGTTCAGCTGGCTGAACTGTTACGAAAATATCAAAAGAAAGAAGGATCTTATCATGGATGAAAAATTTACACAGTCTGCCGCTTGTGCCGGCGACTGCGCTTCCTGCGGAAGCGACTGTGGAATCGACGGAAACCAGCCGACCGTCACACTGACTCTGGAAGATGACTCGGAAGTTGTCTGCGCGGTTCTGAACATCTTCTCCGCGCCGAACGACAGGGAATACATCGCTCTTCTTCCTCTGGACGAGGACGGAAAAAATCAGGACGGAGAAGTTTACCTCTACCGCTATTCCGAGACAGAAAACGGACAGCCGATGCTCGCAAACATCGAGGAGGACGAAGAATACGAGACAGCCGCGGAAGCGTTCAACGAACTGCTGGACCAGATGGCCCCGTAAAGACTCCCCTGCATCAGAGCTGAAATCAGAGTTACAGTTCCGCTGGCTGAACTGTTACAAATCAGAAAAAGAGCGCACGGAAATCAGAACGGTCTCTTTCCGCAGGACGGGCAGCGCCCGCCCTGCCGGGAAACGGATATGTTCTGATTTTCCGGCGCTCTTTTTTGCTGTGCTTTCCGCGCCTGTAACAGTTCATCCGGCGGAACTGCCGTAACTGTTCATTCAGCAGAACGGTTACAACATCCGGCCATGGAAAATCGCCTCGCGATGGACCGGATGCCTGCAGGCACTATGCTGAAAGTGAATGCTACAGCACACTGGTTAAACGGTAACATATACTTTTCAAATGCGACTGATTTTTACTGCTCTTTTTAACATCTGTTTCACGAATGATATACAAGTATAATGGAAATATGTAATAACAGTTCAGCCGGCTGAACTGTAACAAGACGTAACAGTAAAAGCTGAGGTAAATTATGCGAGATACAGATGTTATTCAGCACATTCAGGATCTGTGCAAAGAACGTAACTGGAGTTATTACCGTCTGGCAAAAGAGTCTGACATCCCTTACTCCACACTGAACAACATGATCAGCCGCACCAATATTCCCACGATCCCGACGCTGCAGAAGCTCTGTGACGGATTCGGCATCACACTGGCCGATTTTTTCCTAGACCAGCCCGAACATCCGCAGCTGACAGACGGTCAGAAAGAACTTGTGGAGCTGTACAATCGTCTGGATCATGAGAAAAAGAATGTTCTGAAAGCTTATATCAAGGGGCTGCTGATGGAGGTATAGACCGCCGTTATCCCAGAAGGTTCTGGGCGGCGGTCATTTTTTCTGCCACGGGAACCCCGAACGGACATCGCTTCTCACAGGCGTGACAGGCAATGCAGTCCCCTCCGTTGGCCGACAGTCCCCGGTAATGCTCTTTCAGCGTTCCCGGCACATTGTCCTGCAGCAGCGCCAGATCATACAGCTTATTCACCATCGCAATATCGATTCCCGACGGACAGGGAGCACAGTGGCCGCAGTACGTGCAGCTGCCGTAATATGCGTGGGCCGGCGCGCCGGCCAGAACGGTCGCATAATCCTTTTCCTCCCCGGAAGCCGTCTCATAAGCCGCCGCAGCTCTCACCTGCTCCGGCGTCTCGCAGCCAACCATGATGCTGGCCACTGCCGGCCGGGTCAGCGCATAGTGGATGCACTGCACAGGCGTCAGCGCAACGCCGAACGGCGAAGTATCTGCGGAAAACAGCCTGCCGCCGGCATATCCCTTCATCACCGTGATCCCCACGCCATTGGCCTCACAGATACGGTACAGCTCTGCTCGTTCCGGAGCGATGCCTCCCAGCGACTCGTCGTAGGTTTCACTGAAATATTCGTTGAGATCCTCTGTCGCCGGCATCATATCGAACGCCGGATTGACGCTGAACAGAATCATCTCAATCTTTCCGCTCCCGGCAGCCAGCCGGGCAACCGCCGGATTGTGGGTGCTCATTCCGATATGGCGGATGACTCCCTTTTCTTTCAGCTCCTTTGCCCAGGCATAAAATTCCCCTTCCATGATCCGGTGAAATTCCTTCTGCTCGTCTACGAAATGAATCATCCCCAGATCAATGTAATCGGTTTCCAGCCGGTCCAGAAGATCCTGAAACGCGGTTTTTGCCGCCGCAAGATCCCTGGTCCGCACATACTGACCATTCTGCCAGGTGGATCCGAGATGCCCCTGGATCATCCACCGTTCCCGGCGGCCGCGGATTGCCTTTCCGATGTTGGATCTCACGTTGGGCTCAGACATCCAGCAGTCCAGAAGATTGATTCCCGCAGCCTCACACTCCAGGATCACCTCCCGGACTTCTTCCTCGCCGTGACGTTCCAGCCACTCTGCGCCCAGGCCGATCTCGCTGACCTTTAACCCTGTTTTTCCAAGCTCTCTGTAAATCATTTTTTCTCCTTTCAGAAAGCAAAGCCTCCCTCGTCCGCATGGAGAGGCGTCTCATAGAATTTTTTTGAAAACTGTACCAGATATTCCGTATCCTGGGTTCCCGCCGTCTCATAGGGCGAATGCATCGCCAGCTGTGCAAGGCCGATGTCAACGCTTGCCGCGGATACCTGAGATGTGGAAATACCGCCCAGCGTAGAACCTCCCGGTATATTGGAATGGTTTGCAAACACCTGATACGGTACGCCTGCCTCCCGGCAGATCTTCTTTGTCACCGCCTCAGACACCGCATCCGTCGTATACTTCTGATTCGCACTCTGCTTGATGACAATTCCCTTGTTCATATAAACGCGGCTGACCGGATCATATTTTTCCGGGTGCGCCGGGTGCTGGGCATGGGCATTGTCCGCCGAAACCAGAAAACTGTCCGCCACTGCACATTTCAGCGAAAGTGCATCTCCGCCGAGTCCGTACCAGACGCGTTCCAGCGTGTCGGCCAGAAACGTAGACGCAGCTCCCTGCTTCGTGCTGCTGCCAACTTCCTCATTGTCAAATACACAGTACACGGAAATTTTCTCTCCGCCCTCTGCAGCCAGGAATCCCTCCAGTGTTCCGTACGCACACTGGAGATCGTCCAGTCTTGTGCTTCCCACGTATTCCTCCTCTACTCCGTAGAGCGTACCGGGGACACGATTATACAGATACAGATCCATTCCCAGAATATCCTCTTTCGCCGCGCTGCATCCCAGCGCTTCGAAGAAATGATCTTTCGCATCCGGCCCGCCGATCACCGGCAGCAGTTCCTTCTGCGCGTCATAACTGAGATTCTCATTCAGCTGGCGGTTCAGGTGAATCGGCATGTTCGGAATCATGGTCAGATTTTTTCCGGAATCCACCAGTTCAGAGCGCACGCCGTTCTCTGTCTGCACGATCACGCGGCCTGCAATTCCCAGCGGGCGATCCAGCCACGGCGCCATGATCATCCCTCCATAACGTTCCACATTCAGCCGGGTATAATTTCCGTCTGTCAGGAACGGATTTTCCCCTTTGACCTTGAAGGCAGGGGAGTCGCTGTGGCTTGCCATCAGCTGGAAACCGCCTTTCGGATCCTGCGGAATCCGGAAAGCGATGATGGAGGAACCGTTGCGCTGTGTATAATACTTCCCGCCGCAGGCTACATCAAACGGCTTTGTCTCCGGCAGATATTCAAACCCTTCCTGTTCCAGCCGTTCTGCGATCGCGCGGACTGCGTGAAAAGGGCTGGGGCTTTTTTCAATAAACGCTAATAACGCCTGTGTTCTCTCTTTTGCTGTCATTGTATTTTCTGTACCTCCTTACATTTTCTGACACAACTAAAATATAGTAAAAAATGCAGGGGATGTCAACACAGAAGGCACAAGATCGGCGGGCATCCAACCCATCGCGAAGCGATTTTCAATGGCCGGATGCCGTAACAGTTCAGCCAGCTGAACTGTTACGATGTAAGGTTAGATTTCGTAACAGCTCTCACAACAGGAAGGACAGAGCCTCAGATCGGCTCTGTCCTTCCTGTTCGGCCGGAGACGGTATCTCCCGCCGTATTTCTTATGATTGTATTTCAAAAATCTGCACATCGCCGCTGCCCTCCAGCAGGACACGGTCATAAGGCGCTTCCGGATAAACAGCCATTGTGATCGGGATCAGCCCGTCGTCCGCAAGAATCTCCAGCACGGAGACATCAAAAATCAATTCCATCTCCCCGTCTCTTCTGTATCGCGGAACCCTCACGCTGGAGTATTCCGGCATTTGATACTGTTCGTGAAACTCCCTCTCGCCTGCTATTGTACGGTCGACAAAGATTTCATCCTCCGTCACCTGAATCACCAGTTTCTGCCCCAGCGCATTGGCCAATGTAATCTTTTTGGTACCGCTCACCTTCATTCCAAACGTATCCGTATAGATCCACTGTTGTCCGTCCGCCGGCCGTCCAGAAACACCGGTCAGGCCGTTTCCGGCGAAACCTGCAGCAAGCCGGTATCCATGATCTGTCTTCACCACTCGCAGTCTTCGCGCCAGCGTCATCTGTCCGCAGTATTCCCCGGTGGGCGTCTCATTGGCATATCCCCAGTTCATCGCCCAGCCCATAAACAGCGGCTCGTCCAGGTTCTGAAACGTCACGCCCGCGTAATTGTCAAAGCCGAAATCGATCCACAATGGTCTGTCTTCTTCCTGCTGAAGGATGAAGCGGTCACCGTCAAAATCGCCAATAAAGTACTGGGTCCGGCATCTTCCGTCTTCCGTCGTTGTCGTCATGCTTACGATCAGCACCCACAGCCGCTTTCCGTCTTCCGCTTCCACCTGAAACAGATCCGGGCATTCCCAGATCCCCGAAGCCTGATTGCCTTTCGGACCGAATTCTCCGGTTTTTTCCCACTCTTTCAGGTTTTCTGACGCGTAAAAATAAACCCTGTCTTTCGCCGCCAGAACAAGCCCCCAACACTTTCTTACCGGATTGTAAAATACCTTCGGGTCACGGAAATCAGAGATCCCCGGATTCGGTATCACCGGATTCTGATAAGATTTTTCAAAATGAACGCCGTCCGTACTGTAGGCGATACTCTGCTGTTCCAGGCCGTGTCTGCCATGGTTGGTATAGACCGCCACGATCGGCGGGCACTCTTTCGTACCATACCCGGATGTGTTTTCCCGGTCATACGCACAGCTGCCGGAAAAGATCACGCCCAGCTCATCCGGATACAGCGCAATCGGCTTGTGTTCCCAGTGAATCAGATCCCTGGAAACCGCATGCCCCCAGCACATAGGTCCCCAGTTGGGAGCTTTCGGATAATGCTGATAAAATAAATGATAGATTCCATTGACGTATACCATACCGTTCGGATCGTTGGTCCACATGGACGGCGGGGTAAAATGAATGCGGGGTCTGTAGTCTCTGCTTCCTTTTGTGCTCATGCCTTCTCCTTTAGTCTTTTCCCTGTATTTTTCGATGTACCAGTCTGTACATTTTCTCCGCGAACAGCAAACAACTTACGGCGCGCTGCTGATCCACACTTCTCCGCTGCCCTCCGTCACAAGTCTGTCATAGGGCTGTGTCGGATAGAACGTCAGCGTAATCGGAACAGCGCCGTCGTCCGCCAGAATCTCTGCCACGGATACATCAAAAATCATCACCAGTTCCCCGTCTTTTCTGAGGCGCGGAACTCTCAGACGGGAATACCTCTCTGTCCCGAAAGATTCCTGAAATCCTTTTTCGCCGGCGCTGCTGCGGTTCACAAGAATTTCATCCTCTGTCACTTCAACCGTCAGCTGCTCTCCATTTCCATTGGCAAAAACAAGTTTCTTTGTTCCCTTCAGGCGAAGAGCAAAAGTTTCGCTTTTCAGTTCCTTCTGCTCCCCGACAGGTTCCATCTCTGCGGTGAGTACGTCCGTTCCGGCAAACCCGGAAATCAGACGCAGGCCTTTTTCCGTTTTTCCCGCATGCAGCTTTCTCCCCAAGGTCATCTGCCCACAGTACTCCCCGGTGGGCGTCTCGTTGGCATACTCCCAGTTTGAAGCCCATCCGATCAGAACAGGTTCTTCCGTATTCTGGAAAGTCACTCCGGCATAATTGTCGAAACCGAAATCCAGCCACATTGGTTCCTCTGATTTTTCTGTAACCGTAAAACGGTCGCCATCGAAGTCCCCGAGAAAATACTGGGTGCGGCTGCGTCCGTTTTCCGTTGGCATCAGCATACTGACCACAAGCACCCACAGGCTGTCCCCGTCCTCCGTCTTTACCCGGAACAGATCCGGACACTCCCAGATGCCGGGAGAATGATTTCCCTCCGGGCCAAATTCCCCGGTCTTTTCCCAGTGTTTCAGATCTTCCGAACTGTAAAAATGCACCCGGTCACCGGCCGCAAGCACCAGACTCCAGCAGTCTTTTACCGGATTATAGAAGGCTTTCGGGTCACGGAAATCCCGGAGCCCCGGATTCGGTATCACCGGATTGTGAATGGTTTTTTCGAAATGTACCCCATCGGTACTGTAAGCCAGGCACTGGCGTTCCAGTCCGTCCGTCGCATGGTTCGTATACAACGCTACAAGGGGAGGATTTTCTTCCGTGCCATATCCGGATACATTCTTCCGGTCATAGACACAGCTTCCCGAATAAATATATCCCATCTCATCCGGATACAGGGCAATGGGAAGATGTTTCCAGTGCAGCAGATCTTTGGAAACCGCATGCCCCCAGTGCATCGGTCCCCAATGTGCTTCTTTCGGATAATGCTGATAAAACAGATGATAGGTTCCGTCCACATATACCATTCCGTTCGGATCGTTGATCCACATCGACGGCGGGGTAAAATGCAGCAGTGGTCTGTAATCTCTGCTTCCTTTCGTACTCATAAATGCTGTTTCTCCTTTCCTCTGTCTCATTTTGCGCAGCCGCCTGATCCGGACAGCCGCTTTCAACCATCTGTGGGCAGGAAACGAGCCGCCGCAAGCATCTCACGGCGGCTCGTCTCTATCATAAAATCATTACAGCCTTTTAACTTTCCATATACAGTTGTACGGTCTGTTTATGAAGCGCTGGATGTGCTGGATGCGCTGGATGTGGAAGCTGCAGACTCTGAGGAAGCGCTGCCTGCTTCGTTTTCAGCTGCACGGTCCACTGCAGTCTGGTAAATTTCAACCAGATCGTTCACACCTGCCGCCTCAAGTTCAGACTGATAGCTTGCCCAGCTCTCATCTGTAACTCCGTTGGTTACCCAGTCAACAATATAACGGTCTACGGTATCGGAAATCGTCGGCTGAATCTGTGCCAGACGGGTCAGCTCGTCTGTCTCCATCAGAACACGCGGAATCGTGTCGTACTCTGCAAGGATGTCGTCTTTGCCGTTCACCTTCTGCCACTCAAGCAGCGTTACCGCATCGTAAGTGTATCTGCAGACTGTGTCATAGTACTCGTCCAGAACGATCATGGAACCTCTCGCCGGCGTGGTGTTTGCTCTTGCCAGACCGAAAGTATTCCACTCTTCTGTTCCACCTGCGTAATATCCGTTCTCATCCAGAGGTGTTGCGAGGATGCCTTCCTCGTCTCTCACATAGTTATATCCTTCCGCGCCCCAGTTGGACTGTACGGCGATTTCCGGATCTCCTACCATGTAATCCACGAAAAGTGCAACAACATGCGGGAATTTACAGGTGGTTGTAATTGCAGTGTTGGAAGAATCCTGCAGCTCAGAGTAATTGTTTGCGGAACCAGTCATACCTGCTTCGCCCTGAAGTCTCGGAACTGCCACATACTGGTCATGTACGTCCAGATTCGTGATCTCCTGATCGGTCCAAACGCCCATGCAGCCGATTCTTGCAACGTCTTCCTTGATCAGGGAAGCGGTGTAAGCGGCGCTGGAATCAGCCTCGAAGGAACCGTTCCAGATCAGGCCCTCATCGTAAAGCATGTTGAAGAATTCAGCGGTTTTGCGGAACGCTTCATCCAGAGCGGTAAAGGTAACCTTGCCGTCGACCAGACGCAGATGGTCTGCGTATTCGTTACCGCCGCAGTAAGAGTCTGCACAGCCGAACGCTCCTGTGAAGCGGTAGAACATATTGTAGGAACCGAAGGTATCGTCTGCGCCGAACCAGGTGGCCATCGGAATTTCGTCGTCCTCTCCGTTGCCGTTCAGGTCGCCGCCGTCACGGAAGGCTTTCAGGCATTCCACCCACTCATCGACTGTGGTCGGAACTTCCAGGCTCAGCTCGTCCAGCCAGGTTTTGTTGATGATCAGCGGACCAGGGGTCAGAACCAGGCCTTTCATCTCCTCAATGTACGGGAATCCGTAGGTATGGCCGTTGGGAGCGGTAATCTCCTGGCGGTACTGCGGATTGTCGTCCAGAATCTTTTTCAGATTCGGCATGTACTCGTCGATAATGTTCTCAGTCGGCAGGAAGATATCCTGATCTGCGTACTGTACAACCGTATTGCCGGATTTTCCATCGCCAAAGGTCCAGAAAACATCCGGAAGATCTGCGCCGGAAACCAGCTGCAGGTTAATCTTCTCCGTTGCACTCTCGGAAGGAATCTCCGTCCACTCGAACTCAATACCGGTATCCTCTGTCCATTTCTTTACCATCGCCGTGTCCGCCACGTCGATCGTACGGTCCGCGCTTCCAAGGGTCTGAACCGTGATCTTTCCGTATTTCTCCTCAAAGGCTTCTTTGTCCTTAATAATAGGAAGAGATCCGTCCAGTGCGATCAGTCCCTCGTCCAGAGCTTCCTTCTCCTCGGCCGTAAGCTCTGTCGCTCCGCTGTTGCTGCCTTCCTCACCTCCGCCGCCGCACGCGGAAAGCGCAGAGGCTGCCATTACGGCGCTCAACAGCACTGCAATCCATTTTCTCTTCATTCTCTTTACCTCCTTTTTTATCATTTAATAATATTAATAAATAT
>DWWU01000045.1 GCA_019119555.1 Candidatus Fusicatenibacter intestinigallinarum
AAAAATTTTTTTTACAATTAATAACCCCTTATTAATTATTTATACTCCCCTCGAAGCCCCGGCAGCTCCCCTGCCGGGGCTTCACTTTGTCAGAAAGGGAGAGAAGTCTGCTGGTGAAACCAATTGCAGACTTCTCTCCCTTTCCGCTCTTTCTCATGTCAGGCTTTTCATACTCCGGCCTTTCCCCACGCTCACCACCTGGGATGTACCATCGGGCAGGATCGTACCTTCACCGCCGCCCGCAGTTCCACATAGCATCCGCAAATCCGGCACATGCCTGTCAGCAGATGATCACACGTGCGGCACCGGCTCAGCCTCTCCTGATACGTCTCTTCCTCCGTGCGTTCCTCCTCCGGGATCTGGCGGATATACCTCTGCAGATCGGCATAAACCTCCGCCTGATCGGTCTCCCTCAGCAGACATTTCCGGCATACTCTCACGTTGTCCTGCATCTTTTCCTCCTGTCCCGCATCCCAGTCTTTACGGCAGCTGTGTTCCGAATCCCTGGCTGTATTCCCGGATTCTTCCCAGAATTCTCTCAGCCTCTTCTCCTTCCGCCGGGGTTGGCTGATAGTTGTTGTAATCGTCGGACGAAGTAATCCGACACGGAAGAATACGAATCGCATCGTCAGACACGACTTCGCCGTTTTCCAGCGTAAACGTCTGCTGAAAAATCATGGTATCCTTATCCGACGGATTTTTGTTTCCTCCAAAGCAGAAATTCCCAAGACTGTAAACAATATATTTTCCCTGGTACTTCTCAATTCCCTGAAGCACATGGGGATGATGGCCCAGCACCAGGTCGGCTCCCTGGTCGATTGCCGCGTGCGCCAGCGCCTGCTGCGTCTCATCGGGATAATTTTCTTTTTCCGTTCCCCAGTGAAAGCTGACAACAATCACATCCGCTCCGGCGTCCTTCAGCGCCTGGATTGCCGCCGTCATATCGTCCTGACAGTCGATTCCCTCCGCCAGCTCATAGACTCCGGCCAGCCCCACCTTGATTCCATCGCTGTCAAAAACCGCCGTTCTTTCGTATCCGAACGTCTGTATTCCGGCAGCCTCGACATTGGCAATCGTATCCTCGTACCCCTGAGTGCCGTAATCCTTGCTGTGATTGTTCGCCAGATTACAGGCCTCCACGGAACCACTGGTAAGAATCTGCGTATAAGACGGATCTCCTTTAAACGAAAACTGTTTGTCTGCCCGTTCCTCCGCAGTGGTCAGCGGCCCTTCCAGATTGACAATCGTCAGATCATCCGCTGAAAAAATATCTCTCACGTTCCGGAAGAAATAGCCGGGATCGCCTTCCTCCTCATATCTGGCCGGCAGACTCGTACTGTAATCAAAATTTTCATCCGTCCCCAGCGTACAATCCCCGGCTGCCGAGATCGTCACCTGACCGCTGACGCCCGTATTTTCCTCCACAGGCACCGTATCCAGAGACTGATTTTCCTGCGTCTCCGCATCCTGTCCGTTTCCCGCCTCCTGTTCCTGCCGGGTCTGGGTACTGCTCTGCTGCCTTGCAGCCTCCTGTTTCTCCGCCCGAAGCGCCAGCAGCCCCCGCGCAATCACAACGATCAGAACCAGACAGACAAGACCCGCAGCGCCGAACCCCAGGATCTGTCTGTTTTTCCGGATTTTCTGCCCTTTTTTCTTTCGATCTCCCCCGTTATCCATCTTCTCTTCCGTATTCCTTTCCCCGATACCGTTTACCGGATTTCTTCTGCTGTGCCATACGTTAAAATATCCGCAGGCATTATACATTCATACGGTCTGTGCATTGAATACACAGACCTGGCCAAACTGTAACTTCCTTTTATTTTATCACATGGTAATTGAATTTTCACCTGAAATATGCTACTATTTCTGATATATGGTAACCGTTCAGCGAACTGAACGGTTACGGCATCCGGCCATTGAAAATCGCTTCGCGATGGCTGGATGCCCACAGGCACTAGGCTTTTATACGGAAGGAGGTATTTCAAATGATGAAAATACAGGAATCCGCTGAAAATTATCTGGAAACAATTCTTCGTCTGAGCGAACGGCTCCCTCATGTCCGTTCCATCGATATTGTAAATGAGCTGGATTTTTCCAAACCAAGCGTCAGCGTCGCGATGAAAAATCTCCGCCAGAACGGTTATATTCTCGTGGATTCTGACGGTTATATTACGCTGACCGACGCGGGAATGGAGATCGCCGCCAAAATCTACGAGCGTCACAAAATCCTGACCAGCGTTCTGACTCAGCTTGGCGTCGATCCGGAGATCGCCGCTCAGGACGCCTGCAAAATCGAACACGTAATCAGCGACAGCAGTTTTCAGGCAATCAAAAAGCACATAAAAGAAAACGAGGGCAAATCTCTTCAGTGAATCCCTTTCACCAAAGAGGCTTGTCCTCTTCCTCTTTCTTTTTCCGTTTCTTCCCTGGTCAGATAATCACGGCCTTTCCCATTGTCATTGCATTCATCTTTCGGGTACTGCAGTCTTTTCCGACGCATTTCTGCTGAGGCGTCTTGTAAAACAGATAATTGATATCGCTGCCATACAATGTTTCCGCTTTTTCCTGCATATAATCCGTTGTCTCTTTTTCATCGTTGATAAACAGAACAGCTTTTCCATCCTCGTTCAAAAGCATGCTCTGCTCCTGCGGACTCTGATACATCTCCTGTACTTTACCAGTAAAAATCTGAATACCCACATCAATCTGCATCGTTTCATCCATAAACACAATCCGCTCCAGCCACCTTGCCATCGCATTTGTAGCTGAATACACGAACATCTTATTACATAATTCAAAGAAATGCTTTTCGTAAGTCAATCTCGGCAGATAGATTTTGCCTCTCTGGTTATGTACAAGAAACCGTTCCAATTCCCGGATCGGATCTTCGCATCCCTGTGGAAGAAGAATAATATCAATGTTTCCAATATCAATCCCCATCCGTTCCGCATATTTCCAGAAACTGTCACTTTTTCCTGCTACAAACAAGATACTGTGATTTTTTGTGCGGATGTGCCAGGTAGGTTCGCAGTTTGTCATTCGACCATATACCTTAGCCGGGTTTTCCGTAAATACCGTCACCTTCATAATAACACCTCCCTATTGTTTCGAACAGGTACTACTCTTCCCACCGCAAATACCGTACCTCCCGTGCGGATCTGGTATTTTTCTGTCTTTCTGCGCCGCATCTCTGTGACAGATACAGCCGATCCTGCGTTTGATACAGTTACAACAGTTTCACTTTGACTAAATTATAACATTCTTTTTCGGCAACTGCAATAAATTTTCTATTAACTTTCTGTAAAATCCATAGCATTTCGTCGATTATCTTAAAAAGATCTTTATTATTTGTCTTTCTTTCAAAACCAGTTTAATCCTCTGTCATTTCTCGCATTCCCGTTCGCAAACAAAAAAGCCGGCGGAAATGTCTCAGAGCGGAAAGCTGTATGTTTCCTTCTTCCCTGAGACATTTCCGCCGGCAGATTCTGTTCTCTCTCTACTGCAGGAAATTTTCGATTATCACATTCTCCGCTTCCTCCTCGGAAAGTCCCAGCGTGCGCAGCTTCATGATCTGCTCATCGTTGATTCTTCCAATCGCCGCCTCATGGATGATCGCCGCATCCACATGACGGGCGTCGATTTCAGGGATCGAAGCCACCTGCGCATGTTCCATAATGATGGAGTCACACTGGATATGCGCATGGCAGGCTGCATTTCCGATCGCTCTCGGATGGAAGTTCTGTTTTGACGTCCCTTTTGCCACGGACCGGGAGATAATCTGGGCGTTGGTTCCCGCGCCATTCATCTCCACGTCGATGTCCGAGACGGCTGTCTGGGCGTCATGCGTCATCAGCCGCTCCGTCACATACAGACGGGAGTTTTCTTTCATCCGCACCCGTGTCTTCCGCACCGTGGAGTCTACTCCGCGGATCTGGGCGGTATCCAGCGTAAATACCGCTCCTTCCTCCAGATCGATCTCCGTCACAGGGTTCAGGATCTTTTCTCCGGTTCCCTCTCCTTCGCCATAATGCTTTTCCTCATAACGGACGTTCGCATGTTTTCCCACATGAAACGCATGAATTCCGTCATGGCGGGCATTGTCACAGCCGGCATTGTGAATGCCGCAGCCGGCCACGATGGTCACATCGGCGCCTTCCTCAATATAGAAATCGTTGTAGACGATGTCTGTCATTCCGGGAACCGCAAGCACTACCGGAATGTGTACCTGCTCCCCCTGCGCTTCCTTGCTGATATACACATCAATTCCCTGGCGGTCAGTCTTACGCTTGATTTTGATATGTTCCGTGTCTCCGTGGCAGATGGAGGTTCCGTTATAGCGCAGATTGTAAGCGCCCTCTCCGCCGAAATTTTCCGTATCAATCTGGGCGAGCACCTGGCGGGTGATCGCATCCAGTTCTTCCTTATTCCATTCCATCAGCCCTCGCTCCTTTCCTTCATGCAGGTGCAGGACGGCTGGTCCTCGAACAGCAGCGGCAGCATTTCCTCTCTGTCTCCGCACTGCTCCACCTCCGCATCGTTGATAATCAGAATCCGGTCTGCCATCTGGATAATCCGTTCCTGATGAGAGATCAGAATCAGGCTTTCATCCTTCTCCTCATGAATCTGTTCAAACTGTTTGACCAGCATGGAGAAACTCCACAGGTCAATCCCTGCCTCCGGCTCGTCAAAAATACAGAGTTTATGCCGCTTCGCCAGCACAGTGGCGATCTCAATTCTCTTGCGCTCGCCACCCGAAAGAGTCGCGTCCACTTCCCGTTTCAGGTACTCTTTCGCGCACAGACCCACATTGCTCAGAAGGGTACAGCAGGTCTTTTCCGGAAGTTCTTCTCCTGCCGCCAGATTCAGAAGCCGTTCCACGGTCATTCCTTTGAAAACCGGAGGCTGCTGGAATGCATATCCGATTCCCGCTTTTGCCCTCTCGTCCGGCGTCATACCGGTCAGATCCACTCCATCCAGCAGAATTCTTCCGCTGCTGGCCGGGACAATTCCCATCAGTACTCTGGCAAGCGTAGATTTTCCGCCTCCATTCGGACCGGTGATCACCAGCATTTCTCCGTCCTTTACTTCAAAGCTGATGTCACGGAGGAGCGTCGTTTCTTTTCCGTTTTCCATGACTTTATAAGTCAGATTTTCTACCTGAAGCATATTTTCATCATCCTTTTTGTATGGTTCCTTTATCTTTTTGTTCCCCGTATACCCTATACCCGTATACGGATTCTCTGACAGTGTTAATGCTATCACATTTTAAGACAGATTTCAACGGGTGCCGCACAAATAATGCCGTTACCGTTCAGCCGGTTGTGCAGACCGGACGGAACCCTCGGCACACTCTTTTCCCTGCATCTACAGAAACAGTTTCCAGCGGCAGGTTTCCGGCTGAAACAGAAGGATCACCTCCCGGGAGTTTCCCCCGAAACAGATCCGGCACCTGTATTCCCAGGAAACCATTCCGGCATAATACTTTTTCTGACATTCCTTCACATAGATTTCTTCCACGCAGAAAATCTCTCCATTTTCGTCCTGAAGTTTCATAGACAAAGGAATCGCCCGGCCGGCAGCGGTAAACCAGCATTTCACGGCTGCCTCTTTCTGTTTTTTTCTGACGATTTCCACATCCTGTTCCGCGGGCTTTGCCATCGTTCCAAACGCCACATGGATCCTCTCCCTTCCTGCAATCCCGGTATTGTTTTTGTTTGATCAGAACATATGTTCTGTTTTTATTATAAGAACATATGTTCTTAATTGCAAGAGGAATTTGCTTCCAGTTTCGTTTTCTGTAACGAAAAAGCAGCAAGCCCTTCCCTTACAAAAAAGAAAAGGTCTGCTGCTCGTATTCCTGGTATCGTTTCAGTTTCTGAGGCTGTTTCTTCAGAAGTTCTTCCACGGCCGCCGGTTCCTCCAGCCACCGGAAACACTCCTCCGCGTCCAGAATCAGAGGCATTCTGTCATGCACCGGAGAGACGGAAGCATTTGCCGCCGTTGTCAAAAGTACAAAACGTTCCCTCTGACCCACATAATCATAGAAACCTGCCATATACAGAATTCCCCTGTCTGTCTGTTCAAAAACCGCCATCTCTTTCTGCCGGTTCCACTCGTAAAATTTCCTGGCAGGGACCACACACCTCCGCCGGCGCACACTTTCCCGAAACATGCTCTTTTCCAGTGCGGTTTCCGCCCGCGCATTGATCAGCAGCCCTCTGCCCTGCCGGCCCGGAAATCCCCATGCAAGCCCCTCCACAACAGGCGTTCCCTGAAGCGTTCGTATCACCGGAGCCGTTTCCGAGGGATGAACATCCCCGGTGGAAATCCTGAGCTTTGTTTCCGCTATTCCTGTCACCCGGCTGATTTCCGCCGTCATCCCTTCATCGATAAAATACCGCCCGCACATAAAGCCTCCCTTTCGAAAGTTTCCTGCTACACAAAAGAGCACTCCATAACCGGAGTGCTCTTCTGCAGCCTTTGACATAAGGTCTTCTTATCCGTGCGTTAGAAGATTCGAACTCCCGACCTTTTGGTCCGTAGCCAAACGCTCTATCCAGCTGAGCTAAACGCACATATCTGCTGACCTCGTCAACAGTAGATAGGATACCTCATTTTCATTCATTTGTCAACAGTTTTTTTTAAAGCGATTCTCAATGTCCGGATACCGGTTACCGTTCGGCTGGCTGAATGGTAACCGACAGTTCCCTGTATACCTCCAGCGTTCCTTCATCTGTATCATCGCTGAACAGGTATACCGTCCCGTCGTCGGTTTCTATCAGAAGAAATTCACTGTTCTGAGGATTGAGGCAGAGATAACCGGTTCCGTATCCGTCGATTTTATATCTGCCTTTGGACAGGTTTGGAAGGCCTGTTCCGTTTTTTCTGGATACCTCCGGAAGATCCTCCAGAAGAGTGACCGACGCGATCTCCGACTGGTCGATTTCATACTCTGTTCCGATGTGAGTGGATCTGAGCGTCCCGTTCTGCACTTCCAGGCCAATGGGCGTAAACTCTTCTCTTCCCACAGTGACCGGAACCCAGACCAGAAGGCCGGCCAGCAGAAGTACGGTTAGGCCCATCATAACTTTTCCGCCCACAGATCCGACATTCACTGAATATCCGGTTCCGACTCTGTTCTCGACCAGAAAATGTCTGTCGTTGGGATTGTAATACAGCAGCGCTCCGAAGTACCAGTAAGCCTCGTCGCCGTCGTAGCTGTCCAGGCTGGTCATCAGTTTTCTTCTCAGTCCCAGAATTCTCCATTCACAGCGGATCGCCAGCCAGCAGACCGCTACCGTATAAACAGAAACCGCCGCAGTGAATCCGATCATCCCTCCCATACGGTCATGAAGGGCAAACGCCGACAGCCAGACAAGAACCACACTCAGCCCTGCTGCCCAGGTCCACGCAGCTGCACGCATTCTTTTCTTGCTCCGGTTAAACTTCCGGTTCACCTCACTGTCTTTGCTGATCAGCTCTGATTTCTGCCGGTCCATCCACAGCATCATCACACAGAAACACCAGACAAGGCTCGCCATAAGAAACAGAATCAGCAGGTTCTCCCACTCCAGAGATCCCTCTCTCAGGCCTGCCAGTTCCCACAGCGCCGGAAGCAGGCTGAGAATGCAAAGCACTGCCAGAATCCACTTTTTCACCACATGCACCGGCTGCAGCGCAAGGGAAAAATCCACGTCAGTCTCCGAAATACGGCTGCTGCCCCAGCCCATCCGTCTTTTCAGTTCCTTCAGCTGTTCTCCATATCTTGCCATCGGAATCATTTCCACTGCAATCATCAGATAAATCCAGACAATATAACCCGTAATATACCAGGTAAACCAGGGCATCCAAAAAAACAGAACCGGGAAGAGCAGCATTGCAATCATTCCGAATTTCATATCTCTCCGGAATTTTCCGCAGATCTCCAGCACCTGGGGATCCTTCCGGAATTCCCCGGGAATCGCAATTCCCAGGACAGTCTTCTTTTTATCCCCAATCTCCAGTTTCATGAAAAAATACAACAGGAACAAAATCGGATACGTACATCCCAGCATAACAAGATTCATAACCATACTCATACCTTTTCCTCCCAGTCGCTACATCTTTTCCGACTCAGCCATTCTGTCATAAAACGATTCGCAGAGTTCCAGAAATTTTTCCTTTGGCACCCCGGCGATCCGCGCCCTGGAAATCAGAAGAACCAGCTCTCTCGTGTCTTCCTCCGAAAGTTCTCCCGGCGTCCGGAACTGACCGCTCACCGTCACACCGTTGCGCCGTTCCGTCACAAGATACCCCTCCGCCTTCAGCTGCTGATAAGCCTTGCTGACCGTCATGGAATTGATTCCGGCCTCCTCCGCCAGCCCCCTGACCGTGGGAAGTTTCTCTCCCGGTTTCAGCTCGCCGGTTGAAATCCAGTAAATAATCTGGTTGCAGATCTGCTGATAAATCGGTACTTCACTTTGAAAATTCAGTTTCAGAATCATCCTTTCCTCCTCCTGACACACCTGTCGCGTCATCAGGGCCGATTTGGAAGCAACCTTCCAAACTTTCACCTCATTTCCCTCTATTTGTATCATATATATTAATGCAAAGCATACAATAAGTCAATCTCTCATTTCCGCCGCATCCGGACATTGAAAACGTTTCCCGGTGAGCCGAATGCCCCAGACACTATACTTTCCTGCGCTCTGTAACGAGCGGTAACCAAATTTCAAAAAAAACTTGCCATATGGTTTCAAAAACTATATAATGTGGATAGTGAGGTGTGACAAATGAACATTGATACAGAAACGCTGCTTCAGGACCTTCTGGACTCCCTCTCAAAGGTAGACGGTGTTCACCCGGAAGACGTCCCGAATATTGATTTATATATGGACCAGGTAACAACCTTCATGGATGCCCGCCTTGCTTCCTCCAAACGTTACGAGGAAGACAAAATTCTGACAAAGACCATGATCAACAATTACGCGAAGAATCATCTTCTTCCGCCTCCGGAAAAGAAGAAATATTCCAAGGAGCATATGCTGGTCCTGATCTTCATTTATTATTTTAAAAATATTCTCTCGATCAATGATATCCAGACGCTCCTTGAGCCGATCACGAAAAAGTATTTTCATTCAGAAGATGGTTTTTCCATCTCTGATCTGTATCAGGAGATTTTCGAGCTGGAGCGTTCTGAAATCGGAACAGTTCGGGAAGATGTGGTGAAAACTTTCGAAGCTGCCAGAGCCTCCTTCGCCGACGCTCCGGAAGAGGACAGAGAGTTTCTCCAGATATTTTCCTTTATCTGTATGCTCAGTTTTGATGTCTATCTGAAAAAACAGCTGATTGAGGAGCTGATCGACAAAATGGCTCCGGAAAAGAACAGGCAGAAATAACGGAAATACATTCGCCGAAAATCTGCCGGACAGAAAGAAACGTAACCGTTTCGCCGGCTGAATGATCACAAAAAAACGACTGCCGCAGGCAAAGAAAACAAAAGACCGGATTCCGCCACTGCTGTATCCTGTACAGGCAGCCGGAATCCGGTCTTCTTAAAATTTGTTCGCTTCCATCCGCTGGAAGACCATCTCATATCCGTCATTTCCGTAACTGAGAGAGCGGTTTACACGGCTGATGGTGGCAGTGGAAGCTCCCGTCTTCTCTGAAATTTCGAGGTACGTCTTTTTTTCCCGAAGCATTTTTGCTACTTCAAAACGCTGAGAAAGGGAAAGAAGTTCATTGATCGTACAGACATCCTCAAAGAACGTATAGCACTCTTCCTTGTTGCGCAGACTCAGAATTGCCTCAAACAACTGGTCTACCGCCTCGATATGAATCTTTTTGTTCATATACAAAACCTCCCGATTCCTGTTCTTTCTCCTGCGGTCAGTGGATCAAATGCACAAACCCGTAAACAGCGCTGCATTTTTACAGCACAATGATATTTTAGCACACTAAAGTTTTAAATACAAGGAAAAGTTTCGACAAGGATTCCGGTCTTCGCTTTGCAATGGGAAACGCCGTTCCGGAGCTTAAGAAACGTGCAGACAGCATTCTTTCTTCCTGCAACCGGGACGGCGTCTCTGAAACGGTCTTCTACTATCTCCTTCCCAGGCGATAGCAGTTGACGTATCTCTTAAATTTTTCCAGATTCGTATTCAGAATCAGTTCTTCCGGAAATTCCAGTTTTTCCACCAGCGCCCAGGCATGTCTGTGGCACCCTACTTTGGTGTCTGTATGGGCGTCTGAATTCAGAACCACCGGAACCTGATATTTCATGCACCAGCGAAGCATCTCCGTATCATTTTCCACTGCGTTCTGGCGGCTGCCGGTGCCGTCAAGAGAATGATCGTTGACCTCAAGCACAACGCCGCAGTCTCTTGCTCCCCGCACCAGTTCCTGATAGTCCACCGGGAACCGGCCGTCGTCCGGATGGCCGATAATATTCACCAGAGGATTTTCCATCGCCTTGCGGTAGGCTCTCGTGATCTCTTCCTTGGTCCCTTTCGGCATACATGGAATATGCATACTTGCAACTGTCACATCCATTTTCTCCAGCAGAGACGGCTTCATATCCACTGTTCCCTCGAAGTCCATAATATTCAGTTCCACACCGAACAACAGCTCCACGCCGAATCTGTGCCGGATCTGTTCCCGGTCGATGGTCGGGGAGTTTTCAAAATAGTACAAGGGAGTAGTCCCCTTCATTCCGCTTCCATGATCTGTCACACCGAGCAGGGAAAGTCCCTGCTGTGCCGCGGCAGCCAGCATCTCGTTCAACGTATTATACGCATGGCCGCTGGCTGTCGTGTGTGTATGCGTATCCAGATAGTCTTTTCTCATATTCTCTCCATTGTCACTGCGTTCTTATCTTTTTATCAGCACACTTTGATCACGCCTTTTACAATATCCGCTTTATTCTTCACGCAGGAATCCAGGGCGTTCTTGATATCGTCCAGTTCAAAATAATTGGTCACAACATCCTTGATGTTGATTCTTCCCTCTGCAACCGCCTCAATGGCAATCGGATAAATATTGCAATAACGGAACACGGTCTTAAAGGTCAGCTCCTTGTCCAGAGACATACCGATCGGCAGCGTCATCTCTCCGCTTGCACTGTAGCCGACAAATACGATCGTCGCACCTTTCTTCGCCCCGCGGATCAGCTGAGAGGCAGTGATCTGATTTCCGGCGGTCTCAATTCCAAGATCGAAGCCCTTTCCTCCGGTCAGTTCCTGAATCCGTGCAACCGTATCCTCCTCTTTTCCGTTGATAACAGCGTCTGCGCCCAGCTCCAGAGCTTTCTGCAGACGTTTTTCCATCACGTCCACAACGATGACCTTTGTCACACCCATCGCTTTCAGAGACAGAAGACTTACCAGTCCGATGCATCCTGCTCCGGTTACCACTGCAGTCTGTCCGAGCTTTGCCTCGCCCTGGCGTGCCGCATGCATGCCGACTGCCAGAGGCTCAATCAGTGCGCCTTCCAGAGTGCTCACGTTATCCGGCAGTTTGAAGCAGAGTCCCGCCTCATGAGCCACATATTCCTGGAACACACCGTCTACCGGCGGAGTTGCGAAAAAGACAACATCCTCACAGAGATTGTATTTTCCCGATTTGCAGAATTCACAATGTCCGCAGGTCTTGCCCGGTTCCATTGCCACACGGTCGCCTACCTTCAGGTTCTTTACGTTCGCCCCCACTTCCACAACGGTGCCGCCAGCCTCATGTCCGAGAACAAACGGTGGTTTTACAACAAAATCACCGATGCGTCCGGACTCGTAGTAATGCAGGTCAGAGCCGCAGATTCCCACATACTCCACCTTTACCAGAACCTCGTCGTCCTTTGGCTGCGGAATCGGACGTTCCTGAATTTCCACTTCCATGATGTCTGTCATTACCGCTGTCTTCATTGTTCCTTCCATTCTCATGATCCTCCTTCTGTCTTATGATTCTTCAACAATTTTTCTGTACTCTCTCCTGCCCCGGTTCCGCGGTCCGGAAACTTTCCTCCGGTCCGAGGTAAGACTGCTTCGGCTCGTTTCCTGGCCGGAAAAGAAGCAGCCGCTCCAGAACCAGCGGGGCGTCCGCGGCATAGATGCGCAGACAGTTGATTCCACTCTTCAGCATCACCTTCACGCGGCAGCGGTGTACCTGGTTCAGCACTCCCTGACACCAGTATTCACAGGCAGGATCTCCCGCATGGTAAGCCGCCGGGATCGTATCGATCAGCCGCGCAGCCTCTTCATTGATACGATACGCCAGCTTCAGCCCTTTTTTCTCATCCACAGGATTTCCGGGCGCGCTCTGTATCTCCAGTATATAATCTCCCGGCGTTTCTGTAAATAGCTGATATTCCAGAAACGGAGCTTTCTGCGACGGTTCCGCCGGCTGAAGCGATACATCCTTTTCCGGAACCGAAAACTCAGCGGTTGTGGGAAATACTTTCATTCCGGAACCATACCTTCCGTAATCTTCCAGGCAACGGTATCCGGCGGGTTTTCCATTCCACAGCCCGTCCTCTTTCCGGGTCCAGTGCGCCGCATCCATCACAAATCCATCCGGCCCCTCCAGGAAAGTTCCGGGCGGAAGCTCCGGGATGTTCCGGGCCCCGGCAAATACCAGGATCCTCACTTTTTCTTTCTCCGTACACACAAACAGCTCGCAGGGTCTGCCGTCCGGCCCGGAAACTTCACAGTGTTCCGGATCAAACGTCAGCACGACAGTCTCCTGATCCGCCGTCCTTCCGCTGCTTTTCGACGGTTTCAGCCAGCTGCAGCCGCCTTCCAGATGCCAGACAATCTCTCCGCAGCCTCCGTTGGCGATCTCAATCATCACATGCCGGCAGCCGGGATACAGGAAATCCCGGATCAGCACGTCATCGCGGAAGTAATCGTTGGTATGTACCTGCGTCTCATCGGCGCGTCCAACCAGCAGATATGGCTCCGGCTTTGCCTCCACAAAACAGCGCACGGGATACTTCCAGTTCTCGCTGTTCCACTTGGTAAATCCGAT
Organism: Candidatus Fusicatenibacter intestinigallinarum; assembly: GCA_019119555.1. Taxonomy (GTDB): domain Bacteria; phylum Bacillota; class Clostridia; order Lachnospirales; family Lachnospiraceae; genus Fusicatenibacter; species Fusicatenibacter intestinigallinarum. The sequence continues at coordinate 12,997 of DWWU01000045.1, forward strand.
GTGCTCTGCCAGTTCCATTCCGCTCCATTTGCCGTCCAGAATCCCGGCAAATTCTTCCGCCAGGCGACGATCCTCATTGATGCATTCCTTCATCCGGACGCCCATCTCATTAGCCGCCGTCTTCCCCTGCTCCGCGTACAGATGGTTCAGACCGGCATACAGATGCATTTTCAGAAGATTAGCGGTTCCGGCCGCCGGATAATGAATCATGGAATCATAGGCGTTTCGGCACTCCTCCGGAAGAAGGCTGCGCACTTCCCTGTCTTCCCGTTCCAGACGCAGCGCCCTTTCCAGCATTCTGGCGGCTTCCCGGTAATGGGCCGGATGATAGATTCTGTCATTCAGAGCTTCCGGACGGCGCAGGCTGTTAAGCCGTACATATTCTTCCGTCACCTCTGCGATTCTCTCCTGCAGCGCCGCATCTGCCTGCGGGAACTGTGCTGCTGTAAACTCCCGGGTGTAGCGCCCGGTCCGGTTCGGCGCCTCGGTGCCCCAGGTTTCAAAATCGTAGGCCAGTTTCATGAAATAGCCCAGGAAAAATTCCTCAAATTTCAAATCTCCCACATTGACGATCCACATCTGGCGCACGCCGTAATCCCAGGCCTGCGTCATCTGCTCCCAGGTGCGGGTCAGAGGCGTTGACCCCACCCACTCATAGGAGACAGGAGATCCGTGATAATCCAGATGATAGTACATGCCATATCCGCCGGCATGCGCTCTGTGCTCCCCGTCGGGCAGAAAACGCATATTTCCGAAATTGTCTTCGCACAGCATCACGGTTACGCCGTCAAGACCGTCCCAGTCTTTCAGTCCCGGCGTGCTGCTGTCGCCGTAATAGTAATCTTCCACTTCCTTGTAAACCGCCAGAAGCATCGGCACTTTGTCAAGATCCGGGTTCACGTATTTCTGAATCAGTTTCTTCTGTTCCCGGATAATATCCTTGAGTACCTCAATATTCTCCGCCAGAGAAGCTGGTCCCTGCAGCGCGCTGTCCCGCTCGCCGCGCATGCCGATGGTAATGAACTTTTCATGCCCTGCGCTGCGCTTCAGACCGTCCGCCCAGTAATTAAGAAGCCCTTCTTTGTTCGTGTTATAATTCCATTCTGTCCCGTAAGGCGTATCCTCACCCTTTACCTTATCCCATTCTTCGCTGGCACGCATGCAGGGCTCGTGGTGAGAATTTCCGACGATCACGCCGTACTCATCGGCCAGATCCATGCTGGCCATTCCCGGTCCGTCCAGGAAAAACGAGGACGTCCACATGGCCGGCCACAGATAGTTTCCCTTCATCCGGAGCAGAAATTCAAAAACGTGATCGTACATTTCCGCATTGAACCCTCCGAAATGGCGGAAGGTCCAGGTTCCGAAGCAGGGCCATTCATCGTTGATGAAGAAGCCCCGGAATTTTACCGAAGGCTCATGGGAGACCATCGGCAGACCGGAGATCCGGCGTACTGCCTTACAGGTCTCCCCGGCCTCTGATGTCCGTACGTCCCCGTCCGGTTCCGGACTTTCATCGTCTGACGGCCGTTCCCCGCACAGGAACTCAATCGCATCGTATTTCTGCGGAGTCACATCTCCAAAGTACAGAAACGGAGTTACGCCGATCATCTCGGAGAGCTGAAAGAGTCCGTAAATCGTTCCCCTCTTGTCGCTTCCCGCCACAACCAGAGCCCGTTCCAGGCCTTTCACCGGCCGCTCGATATATCGGATGGTAAATACCTCCCATTTCCCCCGCACGCTGTTCAGATCTATGTTTCCCTGCCGTTCCAGCTCTTCCAGGAGCGGGCTGTGCCCGACCGTCGCCGCGATCACCGCGGTTGTTTTCTGTCCGTCCGGTATACCCTCAGGTTCATTTTCCTGTTCCTCTGCCTTTGGAACTGCTGTCAGTTCGGTGATTCCGATCTCTGCTCCGCAGACCGTCTCAAAATCCTTCGCCACCTTTGCCGCGACTCTTTTTACTCCCGGAAATGCTTCCGGTTCCAGATAAAAAACTGCAGGCTGCTTTCGTTTGAATATAATGTTTGCCATGATGTCCTTTCTCCTTTTCCGTCCGGAACATCTGCGGCGGATCAGGCTGTCTGAACCATTGCCCGCAGTCTTACCGTTCTCTCCGGAAAAGAATTCTGTTTTTCTTTTTGTAATGATTATAAACGTTTGGTCTGCCTGCTTCTCCGACAACTTTGCGTTTCTTCTTTCACATATTGCGGCGCGGCTTTTGCATCTCAGAATTCAGCCCGCAAGAGCAGGAAAGCCTGCCCGCGCGCTGCGGACAGGCCTTCTCCGGCTCTGCTCAGGAAAAATTCCTGTCAGCTTCTTATTCCATTCCAAGAATATCTTTCGTATCCTGGAAGATCTCGTTTGCCATATCGATATACTCTGTGCTTCCCTTGGATTCGCACTGTGATACGTACTCATCCCAGTCAGCTTCAATATCCATATCGCCGGAAATAAACTGCAGGCAGCTTGCGTTGACATAGTCAATCAGCGGCGTCTGAATCAGGTTCATTTCCTCTTTCTGCATCTCGTCAGCCATGATCGGCGGATCCAGTTCTCTCGGTTCTGTGTTTGCATAGATTCTTTCGTTCCAGTCTCTCTCTCCGTCTGTAAACTTGGAGAATCTCAGCCAATCGGAGCCGCCGTAAGCGAATACACCGCCGCCGAATCCGTAATCAACATTCAGCTGTTTCGTAGCATCCGGATTGATACCATTGTAATAGATATCGGAATTCAGAACAACATTACCTTCGTCATCCAGCTCATAGGTCTCGCCTTCCACGCCCAGCTCATCCAGCGCATTCTGGGAAATCATCAGACCATTTTCAAGTCTGGAGCTTTCCACCTGAAGATGTCCCTTCGGTCCGCCAGGATATACAACGAAATACAGCTCTGCGTTGGGATCCTGCATTCTGTTGGCAGAAATCATATCCGCAACGTTCTGATAGTTTGCACTCAGAACATATGTCTCGCCGCGGTAGAACTTCGCAGCGCCCTGCTCATTGTCCTGTGTAAAGGATTCCGGATCAAGCAGACCTTCCTCATACATTCTGTGCCACATTGTTACAAAATCCTTGTAGGAATCGCTGCTGTCAGCAAATGTAAATTCGCTGTTGTCCCAGTCAAATGCGGTTCCGTTTCCAACGCCCCAGCCAGCGGTTACGCCGTACTGAACAGCAGAAATGCTGATCGCCGACTGTCCCTGGAACTGATCCGACCATACATAGTCCGCGCCTGTGTACTCTTTTACCTTGATCAGCGCGTCAATGAAATCATCCCAGGTCCAGTTTTTTTCAAGCTCTGTCACATCTACTCCGGCAGCATCGAAAACGTCTTTCCGGATAACCATAGAGTATCCGCCGGCAGCGCTTTTCCACATACCGGGCAGCTTGTAATACTTACCATCGGACTGGTAAAGCTGCTTCAGGTCGTCTTCCATGCCCCACTCTTCCACTACCTTCATGTAGTTGGGCATATACTGTACCCAGTCGCTGATTGCCACAATCTGGCCGCTGTCAACATACGGCGTCTCGTCGTATGCCTTGCTGATGATGTACGGAGCGTCGCCTGCATTGATGGTCACCGACATCTTGTCGTCATAATCCACACGGGAAACCAGGCTGATGTCAAAGGTCACGTTGGTCTTCTCCTCAATCGCAGACCACAGTCTCCAGTCTTCTTTATACGGATAGTTTTCGTGATCTGAATACAGAAGAGAGTAGGATACCGGTTCTTCGGAATAGAAGGTTGTGTCTTCCCCGAAGGTGTAGTCCAGTTCAGAGAGATCTTCCGGATCTTCGTATCCCGCTGCTGAAGAACCGCTTGTGGAACCGCCTCCTCCGCATGCGCCAAGTGATACAGCCATGACTGCTGCCATCGTCAGTGCAAAAATTTTTCTTTTCATAGTGTTCCTCCTTTTTTATTTATTAATACCACATACGCCAGGTATGTCATATTTCATATAACAGACATTTCGTTTGTCCGCACACAGGTGCACTGATCCGGCTGAACTGCGGCGTTCCGTCCGTCAGCCTTTTACGGCTCCCATTGTCATACCCTGTACGAAATACTTCTGTACGAACGGATATACACAGACGATCGGGAGTGTCGTCAGCACCATTGTCGCAGATTTCAGCGTACTCTGGACATTGGACGCCTCTGAGCTGGCTGTGGGATCCACCTGGTTCGCACCTTCCACCAGCGACCGCACATAAAGCGCAACCGGCATTTTGGAAGGAGTATCCAAATACATGAACGGTCCGAACCATTCGTTCCACATACCTACAATATAAAACAGGGTCATGGTTGCGATAATCGCTTTGGACAGCGGAAGGACGATCTTAAGAAAGATTCCGTAAGTTCCCATACCGTCAATGGACGCCGCCTCTTCCAGTTCCTCCGGAAGTCCCGCAAAAAAGGATTTCATCAGAAGGAAATTGAACGTGCTGATGGCGGGAGGAAGGATTACCGCCCACATACTGTCACGAAGTCCCAGCCACTGGGTTACCAGAATATAGTTCGGGATGATGCCGCCCGCAAAATACATTGTGAATACAACGAACGGAATCAGAACCTTGTTCAGGCGAAGCTGCGGCTTGGAAAGCGGATACGCAAGCAAAGCAGTGAGCGCAACAGACAACGCCGTTCTAACCACAGAGTATACAATGGTATTCCAGTAATATCTGAAGAAATCTCCGTTTCTGAGGACGTACTCATACGTTGCCGTTGTAAAACCGATGGGGTAAAACGTCACCTCACCTGCTGATACGGCAGCCTCGTTGGAGAAGGACTGCGCTACCAGATAAACGATCGGATACAGCGTAATGAAAATTACAAACACCATGATGATCGTATTGATAACCTGAAAAATACGGTATCCTTTTGTCTTGTACTGTAACACTTCTTTTCCTCCTTCCTACCACAGTGACGTTTCCGTAAGTTTCTTTGACAGAGTATTGGCGCTCGTGACAAGAATCAGACCGATAATACCCTCAAACAGGCCGACAGCCGTTGCGTAACTGAAGTTTCCTCCGGTAATACCCATCCGGTAAACCAACGTACCGATAATGTCCGCTCTCTCCTGTGTAAATCCATTGTACAGCAACAGGATTTTCTGCATGTTTCCGGAAGTCATGATACCTCCGATGTCGAGAATCAGCAGAGTCATAACCGTAGGCATAATGCCGGGGATCGTTACATGGATCGTCTGCTGGAAACGGTTCGCCCCGTCAATGGACGCCGCCTCATACAATTCCGTATTAATTCCTGTCATAGCCGTCAGATAGAGGATTGTGCCCCATCCCAGCGCCTGCCAGATTCCGGATACGACATACACCGTATCAAACCACGCAGGCTCAGTGATAAAGGAAACCTTGTCCAGTCCCAGAGACGACAGCAACGTGTTGATCGGTCCGCTCAAAGACGTCAGTTCTTTTACCATACCACATAATACGACCAGAGATACGAAATGAGGCAGATAGGAAATGGTCTGAACAGTCTTTTTCCACTTAAGATTCCGGATCTCATTAATCAGGATTGCAAAAATCAACGTTGCAGGGAATCGCACAAGCAGATATTCAATACTCAGACGCAGCGTATTCCAGAATGCATTCCAGAAGGATTTATCCGTAATAAACTGCTCGAAGTAACGGAATCCAACCCAGTATTCACCGAAGATATTCGGACCTCCTCTGTATCTTCGGAATGCGATGATGTTTCCAAGCATCGGAATATACTTGAAAATGATATACCAGAGAATCGGAATAACCGCAAAAGAATACAGTTTCCAGTTCTTCCTGATGTGTCTTCCAAGAGACTCCTGATGCATAAGCTTTTGCTTTTTCTGTTTCTTAGCCATTTTTTCACCACTTTCTTTGTTATATTTGGTTAATATATCATTCGGTGCTTCTCATCCTCCACAAAGGATTTCCTCCAAAAGTAAGAATTAATCTGGTCTCGCCATTCTCTGGAATGCGCCTTCTGATGTTCAAGTCTTGCAAGCACTCTCTGATATATTTTTTCCGGAAGGAACTCTCTCACAGATTCCCATTCCGCAACCATCTTTTCCACATCCTCAGCACCTTCAAAATGCGAATCGTAAATGTGCTGGATCAGGGTTTTTCCGGATTTCAGCCGGTAACTGTAGGGCACATGGTGGAAGAACAACAGAAGCTCTTCCGGACACGTCTCAATCTTCTCATACATGGAAGCGTTCGGCTCATGGTACTGCTGCGCGTATCCGGTTCCCTGGGAACTGCGGTCCACACCAATTCCCATATGATCAGCGCGATGATAGGTACCCCACCGATCGTACTCATATCCATCCACATTTGGTCCGTAATGATTTGCCGGATTAACCATCCAGCCGATTCCCAGCGGCGACGTGTACTTTTCGTAAGCCGGCCAGGACATCATCAGAATCCTGCTCACTGCCTGCAGCACTTCCGGACGGTTTCCGAATGTACACCGGATCCATTCTTCCGCAATTTTTTCTGAACTGAGGTCGGTATCAAAGGCCAGCCTTCCGAACCCATACAGATTGGCTGCCGCCAGATCATGTCCTGTCCAGTTTTCATCGCTGCCGGTGTTGGCTACTGCGGCCATTCCGCATCTGGTCTGTCCGTAAGTCCGTCCGCTGACGAGATCGGCAACTGTGTCCTTTTCTTTCTCACAGTATGTATGGAAGCCGAGCACCTCTTTGAACATCGGAATCAGATAACAGACGTGTCTCTGTTGTCCGGTATACTCCTGCGCGATCTGAACCTCCAGGATCTGGTTGGTCTTTTTCAGTCCGCCCAAAAGAGGAGAAACCGGCTCTCTGACCTGGAAATCCATCGGCCCGTTCTTGATCTGCAATACAACATTCTCCCGGAACTGACCGTCCAGCGGCATAAAATTGTCGTATCCGGATCTCGCCCGGTCGGTCTTCCGATCCCGCCAGTCCAGTTGTAGACAAAGCATCGCCAGATGATCGTTCCGTTGTAGGGAGCCGCCGCGTCCGCCAGCATATTCGCTCCGTCCGCATGCGTTCTTCCGTAAGTAAACGGCCCGGGGCGTCCCTCAGAATCAGCTTTTACCAGAAATCCTCCGAAATTCGGAATACCGGTAAATACATCCGCCATCTGCCGGGACCACCATTCCCGGACGTTTTCGTCCAGCGGATCCGCGCTGTTCAGTCCGCCGATCTCCATTGGCGCCGCAAAGTTCAGACTCAGGTAAAGAGAGATCCCGTAATCGGCAAAAATCTCCGCCATCTCCTGAAGTTTCCTGCGGTAAGTTTCTGTGATCAGCTTCGTCGCGTTTCCTTTTACATTTACGTTGTTGATGACAGAAGCATTGATCCCCACAGAAGCCGCCAGACGGGCGTATGCCCTTGTGCGATCATTGACCAGTACCTTCTGGTTCTGAAAGAAAAAGGAATCTCCGGAATATCCCCGTTCGATTGAACCGTCCATATTGTCCCAGTGATTCAGGATCCGAATGGGATTCTGCGGAACCTCCGTGAGATCGGTACCGCTGATCTTCTTTCCTGTCTGGAGCATACGGATCAAGGCAAAACTTCCGTACAGAAGCCCTCTGTCGCCGACGGATTCAATGGTCACCGTTCCGTCTTGTTCGAAGATATGATAACCTTCCACCCCTACGGATGCTTCCCGGTTCAGTTCGTCCACCGCCGTCCTGGTTATCCGCCCCTGGCTGTTGACGCCGACAGAAGAAAAATACGCTTTTTCTGAGATTTCCGGCATCCGCCGGTAATTCAGCCACGCATTTTCAAAACTCATTGCTGCCCCTTTCCACACCGGAACACTGTTGTGCATTTTTTCGTTTTCATTTCATTTTTGTCAGGATAGTTTTCATAATTCATCCGGATTTTCAGCGAAAAAATATGTCCGGAGGCTTCGTCAATTCTACCTGACAAAGCCTGCCGGACACATGTTTCTTTTGAAAATATGCTGTGTATTGTTTTACTTTTTTGTGCTATTTCACGAATCTGAACCAGTAGAAATCAAAATTACTGCCAGGAAGGAAGACAAAACTTACATTCTGACACTCTGGAACCCTTTCCAGTTCAAATTCCTGTACGCCTTCCTCTTCCTGATGGCAAAATTCGACAATCTGAGTAATTTCTTCTTCCTCTGAGGTAAAACGGATCTGAATTGTATTCTTCTCCATGGGCGTATAGCCGCAGATCACAAGTTTCGACGCGCCTTCTTTGCCCATATTCATTCCCGTATATTCCAGCGTCACATTGTTGCCTATTCCGCAGACTCTGTCTCCCTCCAGACGGAAGCTGTCCCCGTAAAGGCTGTCGCTCTGTGCCGCATACAGTGTTTCATAAGTTTTCTCCTGACGGGTAAAAGAAAATCCTTTCAGATGAATCTTTGCGTGGAGTACAAAGCAGATGCTGGTGACGCCCTTCAGCCGTTTCTTCAGCCGGTACGTCTCTGGCTGATAGACATTCCACCGGGACGGCTTCTGGTAATGCAGATCGCCGATCAGTTCGCTGCCTTCCTCTCCCGGCATTCCTTCGTACACCTGAATTTCATAATCATTGCTGTCCAGCGCAAAAATCGGAAGTTCGATCTCATCAGAGCCAAAAGGGCCGAAATCCAGTGAATGGAATCCTACCTGAGTTTCACCATCTCTCGAAGTGGCGACGCCATGCTCGTTTCCGTTGGTCGCGGTTCCTTTTACATAATCGTACAGACCTCCGGCAATAAATCCATAAGGATCCAGATATGCTTTGCCGAAACCTGTAACGGAGAAATTCATTTCCGAGATGATACGGATTTCCCCGGTGCCGGATTTCGACATACAGCGCAGACGGAATTCTCCGTCGCTGACCGCTGTGATTTTCGCTTTTCTTCCGTCGCTCTCCACTGTTGCCAGGCTGGACGGAATTCCCGCGTCGTCCACGATACTCCATATCACCTGACAGTCTCCGGCATTTTCCGGGCAGATCACAGCCTCCGCCTCGGTCCATCCGTTTTCCGGGGAGAGCAGCGTCCCGCGGCTGGTCCGGATGCGCAGCGCGCGCACCGGAATATCATTCCGGTATTTTTCCGTCTCTGCCCGGGCTGTCTCCTGATCCGTTTTCCAGGGCATTTCGCCAATTCCGTCCTGCCGCGGGCACGCTTCCGCTTTCAGAGTAAAGACGGCCGGCTCCATTCCCACGGAAGTAATCTCCACGTGGATCTCACCGGCCTCGCTGCCGGCGGCTACAACTGCCAGCAGCTTTCCGCTGAACAGACGGCGGCTGACTGTCTTATATTCTTCCACATCCGTGCTGTCCCCGTTGTCCAGTCCTGCCAGATATCCGCTTCCGTCCACCCGGACAAACACGCGGCTGTCCGCATTTTCCACCGGATAGCCATTCTCATCTTCCATTCCGATCTCAATAAACGCCAGATCCCTTCCGTCCGCCTTCAGCACCGGCCGATCCACCTTCCATGTGATCTTCCGCGCTTCTCCGAAGGAATGTCTGGTCTCGCTGGCAATCTCATTCCCTTGCTCGTCATAGGCTTTCGCTGTAATCTCGCCGGGCTCATAGGGAAGCTGCCAGTGACCGGTGAGCTCCTTCTCACCGCCATGGGCATGATCGATCTCAAAGGTTCCCTGGCTGCGCCCGTTCATAAACAGCTCCACCATCGGAGCGTTGGAGCATACGCGCACATCAATCAGCTGCCCCTCGTTGAAATCCCAGTAAGGGAACAGATGTACCATGGGCTTTTTCCGGTAATCCGTCCACTCCGCCTGATAAATATAGTAGGAATCCTTCGAAAATCCTGCGGTATCAATCTGGCCGAAATAAGAATTTCTGGTGTGATACGGGGTCGGTTCGCCGATATAGTCAAACCCTGTCCACAGAAACTGTCCGCAGGAAAATTCGTGATCCCGCTCAGCCACCACACAGGCCTCGGAGGAACGGGCCCCCCAGCTGGTGGTCGAATTTCCCAGGGCAGAGCATTGGCTGTCCGCATCCGACAGCACCGACTGACTGTAGGGGAAACGGTAAATTCCGCGGCTCTGTACCGTGGAACCGGTCTCACTGCCGTAAATAACCCAGTCCGGATGCTCCCTGTGGTGTTCGTCATAATATTTCTCCGCATAGTTGTATCCGGCTACCTTCACAAGATCCGCGCATTTCTGCGCATTCTCCCAGGGCATATAGTTGGATCCGATGGTAATCCGGGCGTTTTCTTCCGGATCATGGATCCGCACTTCTTTCATCAACATCTTTGTCAGCTCCTGGCCCCGGTTGCTGACATGGGTATCGTAAATTTCATTTCCGATGCTCCACAGGATCAGACTGGGATGATTCCGGTCTCTGCGCACCCAGCTCGCCACATCCTTCCGGTACCATTCCGGGAAAAACCTTCCGTAATCATAAGGATTTTTCGGCCGTTCCCACATGTCGAAGGCCTCGGAAATCACAAGAAATCCCATGGAATCCGCCAGTTCCATCACATCCGGCGCAAACATATTATGGGTGAGGCGCAGCGCGTTGACTCCCATCTGCTTCAGTATCTCCAGTTTTCTCTCCATCGCCCGGTGATTATAGGCAGCCCCCAGACAGCCCAGGTCATGGTGTTCGCAGACACCGTTCAGCTTCACCTTTCTTCCGTTCAGAAGAAATCCCTGATCCGGAAGAAATTTCTTTTCACAGAAGCCGATGGTATACCGTTCCGTCTGTACGCTGCTGCCGTCAACAAACAGCTCGGCCCTCAGATCATAGAGATGCGGATGCTCCACATCCCAGCGGGTGACACCTCTGACAACCGTTTTCCCCGTCAATGTCTGAACCTCCCTGGCAGCCGCCGCCCTGACAGTCAGCAGAGTCTGCTCCTCTCCATCCCCGGCCACCGCTTCGCCGGATAACCGGTCGGTCAGGGTACAGCGGATCTCTCCGTCCCGGCAGAAAATTCCTTCCATACGGATGTCCAGTTCCCAGGAATCGTTTTCCGCCGGCTTTACGACCGTATAGATTCCGTCCGACAGAAGATGCGTACGGTTCACCACCTTCAGCCAGACGTCCCGGTAAATCCCGGCGCCGGAATACCAGCGGCTGTTCGGGCTCTGAAAATTCACGCTGACCATGATCTCATTTTCGCCGTCCTTCAGACGTCCCTCCAGAGGCACCTCGAAAGTGGAATAACCGTATTTCCATTCCATAACTTTCTCACCATTGACATAAACCGCGCTATCCATGTAGACGCCCTCAAACCTGAGAAAAGCAATCTCTCCGTCCCCCGGATGGTACAGGAACTTCTTCCGGTACCATCCGGTTCCGTTTTCATACAGATCCGTTCCCTGGTAAATCAGCCAGTCGTGCGGCAGTCCCACAGAGACGAAAGCCTCCGGGCGCCGGCTGATTTCATCATAAGACGTAAACAACGGCTGCTTTGCAAACTGCCAGCCATCATTGAACAGATGCGTTCCCAATCCGTAATGTCCTGTCCTACGGTTTGTCTTATTTTCCACGATACTTTCTCCTTTTTATGCCACAGAAATATGTCTTTGAGTAACCGTTCAGCCCGCCGAACTGTTACATCTTTGATTCTGTCACAGAAGGATATCCTTGACAGAAAGTTCAAACGGAGAGGTCAGAAGGCCTGAGGCGCTGCACAGAAGCCCGCGGTCCGGAGCATTTCTCCAGGCATAACGCACACTCACGGCAGTTCCGGTGTTTTCCCCTTTCAGCAGCACCGTATTGCGGCAGATCTCAGCCTCTGCCGGAGAATACACGCCGTCCGCTCCGGCCAGTTCAAACTCTCCCGGAGCTTTTCCGTCCGTGGTCGTAAGGATCTTCTCCGCATCCTCCACATCGAATGCAAACGTAATCCGCAGGGTGCTGCTGCCGTCGGAGACGGCTTCCACAGGCACAGGTCCCGTGCAGGGAACCTTTTCCCCGTAGGCAATCCGAAGCGCCGCAAGATACAGGCGCCGGGCCACTTTCCTCTTTCCGGTCGGATGCAGATCGTCCTTCTCCCCCAGATCCAGGTTCACTGTGACCGCCGTATCCGGAAGTTCTGAAGCCTGCTGCTGCGCCTGCCGGATCATCGGCCAGCTGCCGTCTTCCGTCAGGTCAATTTCAAAGCCGGGAAGCTGGACGATCAGAAACGGCAGTCTTTCCTTCCCCCATTCCTTTCGCCAGGAACAGATCAGCTTTTTCAGCAGACGGCCATAACTGCGGGGCCGTTTGTCATTGGATTCCCCCTGATACCAGAGAATCCCTTTTACGGTATAGTTCTGGCAGGGATGAAGCATTCCGTTGTAAAGGCCGGTAGGCATCCAACTGATAAAAGTCTGTTCCGGCGCCGGCCGATCCATTCGGCAGCTGATCCGGAACTCCCATGTGCCGGCGAGTTCCACAACGCCCTGTGCATTGAACACTCTGTATACCTTTCCCGGTCCCGGCGTCAGCCGGCCCCGGCCGCTGCGGCAGACCAGTCGGATCAGCAGCTCGTTCTCTCCCTCCTGGAGAAGCCCTTCCGGAATCTGGTATTTTCTCGGAGGATACTGATAAGCAGTCTGCCCTACCAGAACACCGTTGACATACGTGTCATCGCTGTCCGTCATCGTTCCAAGCCATAAGGAAGCCTTCGTTCCCGCCATCCCGCGAGGAACCAGGAACCTGCGGCGCAGCCAGATACATCCGATAAAATCTTCCAGTCCATTGTCTGCCAGAAAGCCCGGCATCCGGATTCTGCTCCATTCGTCTCTCCCCGGATCCTCAGCGCAGGAACTGTCTCTCCTTCGAAGTTCCGCCTCCCAGGCCTCCGCCGCCGCAGCGTCTGCTCTCTGCTGTCTCTCAATGTTCCCCGGCGCCCGCCAGACATCCGCCTCCGCCAGCGCCCGGGGTTCCTCCGCCAGCGCTTCCCTGCTCATCCACGCCTCTGCCGGCGAACCGCCCAGGCTGACATTGATGATTCCCACCGGCACCTTGCAGTGCGCTTCCAGATATTGGGCAAAAAACAGGCAGAGTGCGGAGAAGTTCAGAACCGTCTCCGGCCCTGCCGTCTTCCACTCTCCCGACCGGCAGTCTTCCAGCGGATTTCCGAATTCACAGCACTCACTGACCTGAAACATATGAATGTCCGGATTTTCACTGTCCTCCACAGCCCCCGGATAACGGTCTCTGACCCTTGCCACCGGCAGCTCCATATTGGACTGGCCGGAGCCGAGCCACACTTCTCCCACGTAGACGTCATCCAGGCGGATCCTCTCTCCGGATGTACTCTCCACCGTCATCAGAAACGGCCCGCCGGGGCGCAGATTCTTCAGATATACGTCAAATCTGCCATCCCCGCCGGCGGTCCCGCAGGCAGTACAGTTCTGCAACCGTACAGTCACTGTCTCCCCAGGACCGGCAAAACCGAAAATCCGTGTCTTCTCTCCCTGCTGCAGCACACAGCCGCTGCTGATCAGCCGCGGGAGTCTAAGCATACCGGTTCCAGCACTTCTGTCTGTGCCGCGGCTACTTTTCTGCATTCCGGCTGTTTTCCTGTCAGCTCCCTGCTGCGCGCATCCGGCTGCTGGGTTCCCACATAGACCAGATACTCGCCGGCCTCCAGAACCATATCTCCGTTCTCATTGTGCAGCCCAAAGGATTTCGCAGACAGCGTCAGCGCAACTTCCTTTTCCTCGCCCAGCGCCAGATGTACCTTTTTCAGCGCTTTCAGCTGAGCATTCGGCGCATCTTCCCGGCAGGATTTCACATAAACCTGAACGGTCTCGGCTCCTGCCATTGTTCCCGTATTCTTCAGCATAGCCTTCACCGTAATCTCACTGTCCTTCGCCACAGTATCCTGGCTCAGGGAAACGCCGCTCAGTTCAAAATCCGTGTAGGACAGACCGTAGCCGAACGGATACAGGGCTTTCTGCGTCATATAGCGGTAGGTACGTCCTTTCATCGCATAATCGGTAAACGCGGGCAACTCTTCTGTCGTGCGGTAGAAGGTTACCGGCAGCTTGCCTTCCGGTGAATACTCACCGAACAGAACGCTTGCCAGCGCACGGCCGCCCTGCGCGCCCGGATACCATCCTTCGATAATCGCCGGAATGTGTTCGTCCGCCCAGGTAACCGCCAGCGCGCTTCCGGACAGAATCACCAGAACCACCGGTTTTCCGCTGGCATAGATGGTCTCCAGAACCTCTTCCTGAAGACCCGGAAGATTCAGGTTTGGTTTGTCTCCGCTGGCAAACTCATTTCCCTCATCTCCCTCTTCGCCTTCCAGGCTGGAATCCAGTCCCATGCAGGCGATGATCACATCGCTCATCTCGCAGACGCCTTTGACCTCGGACATACGGTCATTTTCCTGGCCCAGTCCGCTGACCCTCGGCTTGCACAGATGGCATCCCTCGGAAACCATCACCCGCACGTCGTCTCCCACATAATCCTGAATCCCCTCGGAGAGAGTGATATAGCGGGAAGCGGTTCCCTCGTAGTTTCCTACCAGCGCCTTGCGGTTGTCTGCGTTTGGTCCGATGATTCCGATGGTTCTGATCTTATTTTTGTCCAGCGGAAGCATATGATTCTCATTTTTCAGCAGAACAAAGGACTTTCTGGACGCCTCAAAATTCAGTTCCCTGTGTTCCTTTGTATCGTTGTCGGCATAGGTGATCGTGCTGTAGGGAACCTGCTTCGGATCATCGAAGAGTCCCAGTTTCATGCGTGTGGTCATAAGATTTACAACCGCCTCGTCCAGACGTTCCTCGGAAACCATTCCGCGTTTTACCGCTTCCTCCAGGTAGAAGAACATATTTCCGCAGTTCAGATCACAGCCGTTGTTCATCGCCAGCGCCACAGACTCCAGCGCAGAGTTTGTCACATGATGATGCTCATGGAAATCCTTGATTGCCCAGCAGTCTGAGGTCACATGGCCCTCAAATCCCCAGCCCTTTCTCAGAATATCCTGCAGAAGCGTCTTGCTTCCGCAGCAGGGCTCGCCGTTGGTGCGGTTGTAGGCGCCCATGACGGTTTCCACTTTCGCCTCCCTCACGCAGGCCTCGAAAGCCGGCAGATAGGTCTCGAACATATCCTGGCGGGAAACGACTGCGTTGAAGGAATGGCGCTCATCCTCCGGGCCGGAATGTACCGCAAAATGTTTTGCGCATGCGGCTGCCTTCAGATAATTCTCATCATCTCCCTGAATTCCCTGGATGAACCGGACGCCCAGGCGGGAAGTCAGGTAAGGATCCTCTCCGAAGGTCTCATGGCCGCGGCCCCAGCGGGGATCCCGGAATATATTTACGTTCGGTGCCCAGAAGGTCAGACCTTTGTAAATATCCGTATCGTCAAATTCCTGCTGCATGTTGAACTTTGCGCGGCCTTCCGTGGAAATCACATCGGCGATCTCCTGGATCAGGTCCTCATCGAACGTCGCCGCAAGACCGATGGCCTGTGGGAAGACAGTCGCCACTCCGGCTCTTGCCACACCGTGAAGCGCTTCATTCCACCAGTTGTACGCCTTGATTCCAAGGCGCGGAATCGCAGCAGCTCCGTGAAGGGTCTGGGATACCTTTTCCTCCAGAGTCATCTGCTTCACAAGTTCCTCCGCGCGTTTTCTGTACTCTTTTACTCTCTCATCTTTCATGCTCAATTACCTCGTTTTTCGTCGTTTTGACTTAATTAGTCAGCATTATTTTTTTGATTGTAGCAGTTTTACCCATGAAATACATCACGATTCTTGCCTCGTTTGGCGCATATATTGCTTTTTGGAACTGTTACCGTAATTGACATATTTTTTTGTACCGGTGCATTGCGAATCGAAAAAAAAAGTATTATGCTTATAGCAATATGGAAAGGAGATTTTACAATGAAAATTGCTGTTATCTATTACAGTCAGACCGGACATACCCGGGAAATGGGAGAAGAGATTGCAAAAGGGATTTCCGCCGCAGGCGGAGAGGCGCGGCTGTTTTCTGTCGAGGAAGAGATGGATGCGGACTACATAAACAGCTGCGACGGAGTGATCTTCGGCACACCCACCTGGATGGCGAATACCTGCTGGCAGATGAAAAAATGGTTTGATGTGGACAGCCGTCCGCTGAAGCTTGCCGGCAAACTGGGCGGGGTTTACGCAACGGCCCATTATGCCCAGGGCGGTGCGGATGTTGCGATCATGACTCTGATCGGACATCTTCTGGTAAAGGGAATGCTGGTGTATTCCGGCGGCGCTTCCCTCGGACAGCCCTTTATCCATCTGGGGCCGGTAGCTCTGGACGCCGTGGAAGGACATTATGAGTCCTGCCGGGAGACGTTCCGGATTTTCGGGGAGCGTTTCGCTACGAAGGCTGGAGAACTGTCTGCCTGACATGACTGCTTATTTTGATTTTGAATCAGCAGGATTATTTATGCATCAGAAAACCTTTCAGAATCCGCTGAAAAGCGGCTTTTACCCGGACCCGTCGATCTGCAGAGTCGGGGAGGATTACTATATGGTAACCTCTTCCTTCGTGTATTTCCCCGGGCTTCCGATTTTCCACAGCAGAGATCTGGTACACTGGGAGCAGATCGGCCACGGCATTCATTCCCCGGAACAGCTGGATTATAAAAACTGTGAAACCTCTCTCGGACTGTGGGCGCCTTCCATCCGTTATCATGACGGGACGTTTTATATTATCAATACCTTCGTATCGGAAGGACGCGAGGCGCGGCGTGACAATTATATTATCACCGCAGAGAATCCCGCGGGACCGTGGAGCAAAGCCTGCTTTGTGGAAGGCGCAGACGGCATTGACTCCAGCCTTTTCTTTGACGACGATGGAAGGATGTACTACGCAGGCAATTATATTGTGTCAGACCCTGTTTACGAAGGTCATCACGGCATTTATCTGTGCGAGCTGGACCCGGAAACTTTTCAGTTCAAAGGAGAGCGCACCGTGATCTGGAACGGTCTGAAAACCCGCAGCAAGTGGATCGAAGCCCCGCACATATATAAACATGGCGGCTGGTACTACCTGATTGTCGCCGAGGGCGGCACGTTTACCAACCACAGCGTCATGATGGCCCGCTGCCACACCATCGACGGAGACTATGAGATCTGCCCGCGCAATCCGATCGTCAGCCACCGCCATATGTCTCTGATGAGCGAGATTTCCGTGGTGGGCCACGCGGATCTTGTGGAGACCCAGAAAGGCGAATGGTGGATGGTTCTGCTTGGCGTGCGCCCTTACGACGGATTCGGCGGCCCGCATTTCAATCTGGGACGGGAAACGTTTCTGATTCCGGTTCTCTGGGAATCCGACGGCTGGCTTCGCGTGGACAACGAAAACGGTATCGTGAACCGTGAGGAGCGCCTGCCGGACCTTCCGGTTTACCTGGCTGCTCCTTCCTTCTTCAGCGATAACTTCGAATCCGATACCCTGAATTTCTGCTGGAACTCGATTCATCCGGCGGAAAAACCGTTCTGGTCTCTCACTGACCGTCCCGGATGCCTGCGCCTGTTCCTGAAAGAGGAAGTCATGCATGAAATCTGTACGCCGGCGTTCCTCGGACGCAGACAGCAGCACAAAGAATTCCGGATGCAGTTTGCGATGGATTTCCGGCCGAAGGAGGAATATGAGGAGGCCGGAGTCGCCCTGGTACAGGATGACCGTTACCATTACACGTTCACGGTACGGCAGAAAGACGGCGCCAGAGTACTGACTCTCACAGAAGTGAAAAACCACGCGCGCACGGTGCTCGCCGAGACGCCGCTGGAACAGGACGGCCGCATCTATCTGACAGTCACCGCGACGGCGGAAGGATATCACTTTTACTATGGCTTCCGTGATCAGGAATTCCGCCTGCTCTGCAAAGATGCGGATCCCACGCTGCTCAGTTCCCTTGTGAACGAGGGATTCACCGGAACCTATATCGGAATGTACGCAACTTCCAATCACAACGCCAGCAGCAACTATGCCGATTTTGACTGGGTGCTCTATGAGGCGTAACTGTAAGCGGAACAGTATGTTCTGCAGCAGAAAGGGGAAAAGAATGATTCTGAATACACAGATTGTCAGGGAATATCTGCGTGGAGATAACCTGGCGCGGCACAGAGGAGACTGGGTTTATCAGAATTTTGAAAATGTACAGTCCCGGGATGGCAGTATGTTTACAGAGCCGGATTCATCGGATGACAGGAAGCAGGAAGTAAAAAAAGTGCTGAATGTCCTTGAAGGCGTGGCAGGCTCTTTTGAACCGCTGAATCCTGATGTCTGGAATACGGTGTTTCCTGAATGGCGAAGCACGATCCACAGCGTGTCTACGGATCTGATTGTCGGATTTCCGGAACCGTATGATGCGGTTGCAAAATATGACCCGGAGGGAAATGCCCATGTAATTTTTGATCTGTGCTGCTGGACCAGATATCTGAAATCCTGCAACATAGAAAAGCTGGCAAAGGGTCTTCTGACACATGAACTTTTTCATGTCCTGATTGCAGACAGGTATCCCGAACTCCGGGAGGACGGGAATGAAAAAAATTATCTGACGGCGCTGGACGCGGTCACGTTCAATGAGGGGTTTGCCCATCTGGTATCTTATGAAAATCAGGCGATCAGTGCCACAGACTGGAACTCTGAAAAGATGCAGAAGGTATGGGAGAAAAGTATTCTTCAATTGAAAGATGCGGCGGCGTGCAAGATACCCGGACAGCAGAGAAGGTATCTGTTTCACGCAAACTGCGGAAAATATTATGAAAAATTTGGTGCAATGGCAGGAATGCTCTGGCTTGCGCATATTTGGGAACGTGAAGGAACGGCAGGACTGAAAAGAGTTATGGACGACGGATACGAAGGTTTTGTCGGGAAATGCTGTGAGTCGTAACCGTTCCGCCAGCGGAACTGCTGCTTTGAGTCAGACGGTGAACATGACACATATCGATTTTCTGTGATGCGAGCAGTATTCTTGAAACACACTCCGACGATAATTGGATGCTTCTAACGAAAAGAACCTGAAAACAGGGGCTTATGGCTTCCATGGGATGGATGCCATAAGCCCCTGTTACACTGCAGCATATATTACGTTACCGTTCAGATGGCTGAGCAATTACGATATTACAGCAGATGCTTTCTCAGCTCTGCGCCGTCCTTTGCGGACAGGTAGGCCGGTGCAACATCGAAGACGGTCTTGCATCCGCTCTGTCCCTCTTTGCTCATGCGGTATGCGGCTCTCGCATATGCAACCAGAACAGAGGAAGTAAATTCCGGATTGGAGTCCAGCTTCAGATTATATTCGATCAGGTGATTGTGCTCGCCGTTCCATCCGGTCTTTCCGCTGCGGATTACGAAGCCGCCGTGGGGGATGCCGCTGTGGTTTTTCTGCATTTCCTCTTCGCTGATGAAATGTACGATCGTGTCATATTCATCGAAATAGTTCGGCATGGTCTTGATTGTTTCCTCAATTTTTGCCAGATCGGCGCCTTCCTCGGCCACGACAAAGCATTCACGGAGGTGTTTCTCTCTTGTGGTCAGGTCAGGATTTTCTCCCGCACGGACTGCCTTCAGCGCTTCTTCTTTCGGAATGGTATACTGGCGGGCATCTTTTACACCTTCCACACGGCGCACTGCGTCGGAATGTCCCTGGCTGACACCCTTGCCCCAGAAAGTATAGTCCTTGCCTTCCGGAAGGATTGCATTTGCGTACAGGCGGTTCAGAGAGAACATTCCCGGATCCCAGCCCACGGAAATAATGCTGACATGGCCGCTCTCCTTTGCGGCTGCATCCACCGCGTCGAAATGCTCCGGAATCTTTGCGTGGGTGTCAAAACTGTCGATGGTATTGAAGAATTTTGCATATTCCGGCGTCTGTTTCGGAAGGTCGGTGGCGCTTCCTCCGCAGAGAATCAGCACATCAATCTCTCCTGCCATATGTTCCGCTTCGTCGACAGAGTATACGTTTACACCCTCTGTCAGGATTTTTACGGTTTCCGGATTCCGGCGGGTAAATACCGCTTTCAGCTCCATATCCGGATTCTGTCGGATCGCGCACTCCACGCCTCTTCCGAGGTTTCCATATCCTAAAATACCGATTCTGATGCTCATCGTTTGGTTCCTCCTTCTTTTTCAGCAGTTCTTCTCCGGAAAATTTACCGGTTAGACTTAACTACATTACGTTTCCATTTTACACAAATTCTGCCATTATGCAAGTTTTTTATGCTAAAAAATAATGTGACAGATTACAGTTCAGCCCGGTCTGTGCATTCACTGCACAGACCGGGCCGAAAACGCAGGCGTAGCGGGTTACGCTGAGTATTTTTGATATGTGCTGTCAGGAAAATAGACAAGTCAAATGACTGGGTATTTATTTTCCGATGTACTAGGCAACCTGATGCTTTTTAAATCCGGCTCTGGCCAGCGGAGGCAGAAGCAGCGTCAGCGCCCCGTAGACAACGGCTCTCGCAGTGAAAGCATCCAGCACCACCGGGCCGAACTGATAAGAAAGATACGATCCGAAGTTCGGCATGAGAGACCGGTAAGGTGTCAGAAACACGAACAGGTTATAGATTCCTGCCGTCCCGTTGGCGGAAAGAAACATCGGGAGAAACAGAACAGGCATGACTACGATCAGAACCAGATACGGACTCCTCATTTTTGCTGACAGAAAAAGTGTCAGGCCGATCATTGCGGTAAGGACCAGGTAGATCACGCCCAGATTGACGAGAGTTCCTTCCAGAAAAGTAAGCGGGTATGGAACCGTCGTTCCGTTGATCTGCAGAGGAAGATTCCATCCATCGGCTCCGAACGCCGCAAGCGGAATTCCGAATGCGACCATCACATGAAGCGTAAAAGCCATTCCCCCGAACAGCAGCGCAGCCACAAGCTTCGCCGTAACCAGTCTGGTCTTTCCGTATTTCCCGGACAGGATAACCGCATCCGTGCCTGCCTGATATTCTCCAGAGAAAACAGGCGCGAGCACAATGCAGACCGCCAGGATCGGGAACATCAGAAGCTCAAACGCTGAAATCAGAACTTCCCAGCCGCCGTAATAGCCATACCGGAAAGGTTCCCTGACTTTACTGTTCATCTCCCGCCAGTAGGCCTTTTCTTCGTCAGACAGCTCTTTTGAGGCGTCATTCAGGATCTTTTCAATTTTATCCTGTCTTGCCTGATAGAAATCTGTCCCGTCCGAAACATCCAGATCTGTCATTGCAGAATAGCCGACACTCACATTCGGATCCGCATAATTTCTCACAATCATGTCGAGAAGAGATTCCCTCGGCGCAATCTCTTTCCAGTAGGCGTCTCCGATCAGAAACTGCTCGTTTCCGTCATAGCCGACATTCTCAGGATCTTCAAAAAGTTCCTGCACTTCACGGATGGAATCGGCAATGTACTCATCCGTCAGGAGCACGGAAAGATCCGCATACTGTTTCTTCTCGTACGCAATACCCGCAAGCCCACGGAGAACTCCGTCCTGATGATACGTCTGAAACCGCAGGACGGGCAGGCCGAAGAACACAGCCGTCAGGAGCAGACTGACTGCCATGACGAGATTCCTGTACATCTTCCCCGAAATAATACAGGAACAGATCTTCCAGCCCCGGATCGACAGCGCGGGCCTCCGGCCCGGGAGCATTGTCCTCCACGATCCGCAGGCGCACCCGATCCCCTTCATGGCGGAGATTGACCACGCGAACCTCTCTGCTGTACCTGGCAGCCTCACGTTCGTCCGTCAGAATTTCCCATACCTTTCCCCTGATATGGTCTGTCACCGTCGCCGCAGGCCCCTGGAGAAAAAGTCTTCCCTGCTTCATCATCAGAATATAATCTGCAATGTAAGACACATCCGAGACGATATGGGTGGACAGGATCACGATTTTGTCTCTGGCAAAGTCAGAGATCAGATTCCGGAAGCGCACCCGTTCTTTCGGGTCAAGCCCCGCCGTCGGCTCATCCAGAATCAGGATATCGGGATTGTTCAGTTCCGCCTGCGCGATTCCCAGGCGCTGCTTCATCCCTCCCGAATAGGATTTGATTTTTCTGTCGGCCACATCCCGCAGATTGACCAGTTCCAGCAGCTCCTCCGTTCGATTTTCTGCGGGTTTTCTCTCCATTCCCTTGACCGCGGCCAGATACATCAGAAACTCACGGGCGGTAAAATCCGGATAAAAGCCAAAATCCTGCGGCATATAGCCCAAATGGGTGTAATACTGTTCCCCCAGTTCCTGCATGGTTGTTCCATTCAGGCGGACGCTGCCGGATGTGGGTTTCAGAACCCCGCAGATCATTCGCATCAGGGTCGTCTTTCCCGCACCGTTCGCGCCGAGCAGGCCATATACCCCGGGCGTAAAACTGACGCTCACCTGGTCCACCGCACACTTGGTTCCGTACTTCTTACACAGACGCTGTAACTGCAGTTCCATATCATTTCCTCCTTCCTGCAATCCGTAACAGTTTCACAAAACAAAAACGGATGATCTATGATTACATCATAAATCATCCGCCTTATCCCTGACTTTTCCCAGTCTTAAGTTCACCTTAATTTTCCGGAAGCAGAATGGAGAATGTCGTCCCCTCCCCAGGTCTGCTCTTCACCACAAGATCCCCGCCGTGCAGAGTGACGATCTGCCTGGCGATTGCAAGCCCGAGTCCGCTGCCTTCCGGTTTTTCTTTCGTATTTGTCCCACGGTAATACCGGGTAAACAGTTTTTTCTGTTCCTCTGCGGTGATCCCTACCCCATCGTCACAGACAGAGATACAGATCTCTCTCTTCTCGTCCACAGAAACGGATACCGACACTTTCGTGTCCGGCGGATTGTGAACCAGCGCATTGGTCACAAGGTTTCCCACGGCGCGCCGGAACAGGCCGGGATCCACCGCCGCAGAAACCTCCGTCTCACTGCTGGCAAACTCTATGTCCCGATCGGAAAAGGACGGATCATTAGCAATATCGATCACCAGCTCTCTGAGAAAACGCACCAGACGCGTCTGCTGCGGGTGGAAGGGCAAAGTGCCGGATTCCAGCTGCCAGGTCAGCTTCAGGTCATTCACAAGCTGTTCCGTGTAATCCGCATGTTTCAGGATCAGGGAACCGTATTCCCGGACAGCGCCGGGATCAGACACGGCGCCGTCCGCAAGCAGTTCCGCATACCCTTTGATCGGGGAAAGCGGCGTTTTGAGATCATGCGTGATATTGGAGATCCACTCTTTCCGGGTACGGTCCGTCTCCTCCTGGAGTCTTTCACTCCGGCGCAGTTCCGCGTCCATTCTATTCAGCGACCGGTAAACCTCGCCGAATACGCCTTTCTCCTTCACCGGCTCATAAGCATGCTGCGAGATTTTCCGGATGGAAGCAATCATCACCGACAGTTTTTTCGAGAGCCAGAAAGAGTACGCTACTCCACAGAGCACCGTCACAAGGGCGGCCACCGGCAGAAGTCTCCTTGCCAGCGGAGCCAGCCGGACCACATTTTCGCCGTTGTAATACAGCCTGGTTTTTCCTATGGAATACGGGTAACCGACGATATAATTCAGCGTCGTGCCGGAGACGGAACAGCTGCTGACAAACACCGTGTTCCCGTTTTCATATCCGCTTTCCGAAAGCGCCAGAAGCTCCGACATACTGTAAGATTCCGGATAACCGTCCGGCTTACGGAAAGAAAAAAGCTCCTGACCGGACTCGTCCAGGATCTGTGTCCAGAGTCCGTATTCCTCCAGCCTTTGAATTCCGAACTCTTTCACGCCTGCCTGTCCGTTTTCATACACGATCCAGGTGGAAAAGTCGTCCGTAAACGTATCCGGCCACGAAGCGAGGCTCAGCCCCTCCGGCTCCGGGATGGCAAAGACATAATAAAACATTCCGATCCCCAGGAGAATCAGAATGGCAAACAACGCGAATAACAGAATTGCAGTGTAAGCAAATGGATTCCTGTACCGTCTAACTTTCATATGGATTCACCAGCTTATAACCCAGACCTTTCTTCGTGACGAGATATCTGGGGGACATGGGATCTTTCTCTATCTTCTCCCTCAGATGCCGGATGTGAACCATGATCGTATTGTCACAGCCGAAACTGTCCTCTCCCCAGACTGCCTCATAGAGCTGCTCCCGGCTGATCACCCGTCCCATATTCTGTGCCATATACGCCAGAAGTTCAAACTCGCGTGCCGTCAGCCCGATTTCTTTCTCGCTTTTCATCACCCGGCAGCCGTCCGGATCGATCGTCAGTTCTCCGATCCGGATCATCCGGGAGGGCGGGGATTCCTGCTGATATTCTGCCCGGCGCAGCTGGGCTTTTACCCGATAGGCAACCTCTCTGGGGCTGAACGGCTTCGTCACGTAATCGTCGCCGCCCACTGCCAGTCCCAGTATTTTATCCAGTTCATCATTCTTTGCCGAGAGAAACAGCACGGGGCAGCGGGAAAACTGACGGATCTGCCTGCACACTTCATAACCGTCCAGATCGGGCAGCATAACGTCCAGGATGATGAGATCCGGAGTTTCCTCCCTGCAGATTTTAACCGCATCCTTTCCATGAGCCACCTTGAGAATTCTGTGAAAGCCCTCGATCACCAATGTTTTTTCGAGCAGATCCGAGATATCCGGTTCGTCGTCAACCACCATGATTTTATATTCTTTCATCGTATACCGTCCTTTCAGGGATCCGCGGCCCGGTCAGTCGCTTCCCGTTCCGCCCATTCTTCCGGTCAGACGTTTTTTTCTGAAATCGCTGGGTGAGCAGTGCCGCAGCGCTTTAAAGGTACGGTTAAACGCACTCAGGGAACTGAACCCTGAATTCATCGCCACGTCCGTAATGCTCATCTCCTTGTTATACAGCAGTTCCTCGGCCCGTTTCACACGTTTGGAATTCAGATACTCGTAAAAGGTCATGTTCATATACTGCTTAAACACTCTGGTAAAATGAAATTTGGAAAATCCGCTGACGGAAGCCACTTCCTCCAGAGTAAGGTTTTCCATATATTTCTGATTAATATAGGTACAGGCGCTCATCACCGCCTCGATGTATTCCTGCTGTTTCGTATCCGACTGATGCTTGTCCTTATGTTCGTCGCTGTACACTTCAAAACGCCCCATTCCCACGTACATTTCAATCAGACTGGCATAAATGGACGCCTCACGGAACGTACTGTTTCCGTCATATTCACTGATGATCCGGTCCAGCCTTTCCCGCAGGAACCGGTACAGCTCCGTGTTGTCCTGACGTTTCAGAAAGACCACCGGCGGCATCATAAAGAGAAGCGTCTCCATTTCCTTGAGATTGTACAGAAGCGCCGGATCGAACTGCAGAATAATACGTTCTCCCCGGGGAGGCGCCTGCAGCGCATGAATCACACCGGAATTGATAATGATCATATCACCGGTTCCCAGATCATACCACTGTTCTCCGACTCCCACCCGATAGGTATCCTCCACCGGCATGATAATCTCGATTCCCACATGCCAGTGCTCCGGATAATCTTCATAATCAATATTATGATACAGGCGAAGCCCAAGGGAATTTCCGTAATTGATGGTTTCATGCATTCCATTCAGTATTTCAATCATCGCAAATATCGCTCCTCTGATCTTTTGCATTTCCATATGCTACTATTATATCGAATTCACAAAACTGCGTCAACAAACCTGAAAAATAACGCTCCGGAAAAATCTCACCGAAAAACAGTGCAGAATTTTACCGGAGCGCTATGCATTTATCCGCGATTTCCCATAACAATACCGGCCCATCACGAAGCGATTTTCAATGGCCAGATGCCGTAACCGTTCCGCTGGATGAACTGTTACAGCGGTTATGCCTGCTGCTGCGCCGCCTCATTGACACACCGGAGCGCATTCAGGCTTCTGGGATATCCGATATACGGAACACACTGGCTGATCACATTGATGAGGAACTGTTTGTCGTTGCCGACACGCATATTTCCCGCCGCATGAGACGTCAGCTGCGGTTCGCAGCCTCCCTGTGCCGCCAGGAAGCAAAACGTAATCATTTCCCTCTGTCTGTTATCCAACCCGGTTCTCGTATAATAATCACCGAAGCAGTTGTCCGCCAGCCATTTGTTGATATGTCTGGATTCCTCCGGACCGCTCTTGTCGAATCCGCGCATTCCCTCTCCGAAAATATCCACCTGCACCTGGTTTCCTTTCTCCAGGCGGTTTTCCGTTGTTGTCTGCGCCTGATTTTCCAGCGGAAGTGAAATTCCCTGCGCCTCAAAGCATTCATTCATCGCTTTCAGGAACGGATACACTCTGCCGATGCCCAGATACGCAGCTGCCTGATAAACCGTCTCTCTGATTTCCACCGGAGTCACGCCAAAGTTCAGAGCCGCCGGCGCCATCACGCGAAACTCATCCACTCCCTGGCATCCCAGAAGCGTCGCCAGAATCGCCAGGAACCTCGTCTTATCGTCCAGTCCCCTGCCCGGTTCATTCACCACCTCGTCAAACGCAAAATTTGCAAAGCGCTCCGCAAATTCCGGATCGGTCTGTGCAAGCTCCGGCTCCTGCCCAGAAAACATTTTCTCAAGGTACTGTTTTGCTGAATCTGTCACTTTCATCCTGTTCCTCCTCTTTCCTGCTGAAATTCTGTCTGCCGTTTCGTTTTTCACCCGGACATTCTGCCGGATTGACGGCAAAACGATGGCAACCGTTCCGCCAGCGGAACTGTTACGGCATCCGGCCATTGAAAATCGCTTCGCGATGGGCCGGATGCTCGCAGACTCTGCGTTTTCATACGGTCTGTGCAGTAAATGCACAGACCTGGCTGAACTGTAACTTCTCTTTTTTATTATCATAAAACCTGGAGTGAACTCCAAGTCAAGATTTTTCTGCATCCGGCAGATCCATGGCAAAAGCAGTCCACAGCAGATGCCCGCCGTACACATAGGCCGCTGCTGTGGACTGCTTCCATTTCAGTTTCCTTCTGTCCGCCGCTTACAGCAGTTCGCTGAACAGATCTTTTACGGTCGGATAGATTTTCGCAAATTTGCGGTACTTTTCTTCATATTTTGCCACCAGTTCCGGTTCCGGCTCAATGGTTTCGGTTACTTTCACAATCTTCGCCGCAGCGTCCTCCACAGACGCAAATTCTCCGTTGGCGACCGCCGCCAGCATCGCGCCGCCCATGGCCGGTCCTTCCTCGGATTCAATACTGTCTACCTTGATATTCAGGATATTCGCGATCATCTTCTTCCACAGAGGGCTCTTCGCTCCGCCGCCGCAGATCTTGGTACGCTCAATCTGAATGCCCAGAGACTTGGCCACTTCAAAGGAATCACGGATTGCAAACGCAACGCCTTCCAGAACAGCCTGAGTCATATCGGCGCGGGTCGTGTCCATCGTCAGGCCGATAAAGGTTCCGCGGGCATTTGGATTGTTGTGAGGAGAACGCTCTCCCATCAGGTACGGGAGGAAGAACACGTTGTTCTCTCCAAGTTTTGTGATTTTCGCCTGTTCTGCAGAATAATCCTTCGTGCCGATGATCTCATCCATCCACCATTTGTTGCAGGATGCCGCGCTCAGCATGCAGCCCATCAGGTGGTAATGTCCGTCTGCATGTGCGAACGCATGGAGAGCATTGTTGCTGTCCACGCCGAAATTCTCGCTGGAGATAAAGATCGTTCCGCTGGTTCCCAGGGAAACGTTGCACATTCCGTCGCCGACGGTTCCTGTTCCCACAGCCGCCGCCGCGTTGTCTCCCGCTCCGGCCACAACCTTGCAGCTTTCCGGCAGCCCCAGCTCGGCAGCAACTTCCGGCTTCAGGGTTCCGACTACTTCATAGCTCTCATACAGCGTTGCCAGCTGCTCTTCTTTGATTCCGCAGATCTCCATCATCTCTTTGGACCAGCATTTATGTTGTACATCCAGCAGAAGCATTCCGGACGCATCGGAATAATCCGTGCAGAAAGATCCGGACAGTTTGTACGCCAGATAATCCTTCGGCAGCATAATCTTGCAGATCTTCGCAAAATTCTCCGGCTCGTTCTCTTTCACCCAGAGGATCTTCGGAGCGGTAAAGCCGGCAAATGCGATGTTTGCGGTGTACTGGGACAGTTTGTCTTTTCCGATCACATTGTTCAGGTAATCGGTCTGCTTCTGGGTACGGCCGTCATTCCACAGGATCGCCGGACGAATCACATTATCCTCGCTGTCCAGGATTACCAGTCCATGCATCTGTCCGCCGAAACTGATTCCGGCTACCTGAGACTTGTCAAAGCCTTCGGTCAGTTCCTTAATGCCTTCCTTGCTCTGCTCCCACCAGTCTTCCGGCTTCTGCTCCGACCAGCCCGGATGCGGGAAAGAAATCGGATACTCGCGGGATACAATGTTCATGATTTTTCCGGAACCGTCCATCATCAGCAGTTTAACCGCTGAGGTTCCAAGATCAACGCCGATATAGTACATATCAGAACTCCTTTCACTTCATCAAACTTCATCAGAAGAATAAGGCGGATGCAGCATCCGGAACAGACCATGCCTGCCACAGATGCCGCATCCGCCCCTGTTTTCTATTCTGTTGACAGTTCAGCTGGCTGAACTGTTACACCTTATGCCCACGGATTCTCGGTCGGATAACGAACGCCCTTCGGCTGATTGTATCCGATGCTGTTAACGTCAACGCCAAGCATCTTGAATACTTCGAACATCTCTTTTCCGAAGTGTCCGAACGCTACCGCTCCGTGATGCGGGTAATTGCCCTCTACCAGAACGTGGCGATAGAATCTTCCCATCTCCGGAATTGCAAAGATACCGATGCCTCCGAAAGATTTTGTCGCTACCGGAAGGACCTCGCCCTGTGCAATGTAAGCAACCAGTTTCGCATCGGATGTGCTCTGCAGACGATAGAATGTGATGTCTCCCGGAACGATATCACCTTCCAGAGTACCCTGTGTTACCTCTTCCGGCAGACTTCTTGCCATGATAAACTGATATTTCATCTCACAGAAGGACAGCTTGCTGGAAGGTGTATTTCC
This sequence comes from Candidatus Fusicatenibacter intestinigallinarum, assembly GCA_019119555.1. GTDB lineage: Bacteria > Bacillota > Clostridia > Lachnospirales > Lachnospiraceae > Fusicatenibacter > Fusicatenibacter intestinigallinarum. Next base: position 41,908 of record DWWU01000045.1, read on the forward strand.
ACAGTGGAAGCCCATGAAAGTATCGTTGAACTGATAATCGTATTTACCTTTGATTTCAGACTCATACATATCTCTCGGTACCGTGTTGTTGATATCCAGCAGCGTCACAGCATCTCTGGATACGACTGTTCCGATGAACTCAGACAGCGCTCCGTAGATATCTACCTCGCAGGATACCGGAATTCCTCTTCCGGTCAGGCGGCTGTTGACATAGCACGGAACGAATCCGAACTGTGTCTGGAAAGCCGGCCAGCATTTGCCTGCGATTGCAACGTATTTGCGGGAACCTTTGTGTGCTTCGATCCAGTCTAACAGAGTGATCTCATACTGCGCAAGCTTTTCCAGGATCTGCGGCTTCTTGTTGCCCTCGCCCAGTTCTTTTTCCATATCCTTGACAACTTCCGGAATACGCTCGTCGCCTGCATGGTTGTTGAATGCCTCGAACAGATCCAGCTCGGAGTTCTCTTCGATTTCAACGCCCAGGTTATACAGCTGCTTGATCGGCGCGTTGCATGCCAGGAAATCCTGCGGACGCGGTCCGAAGCTGATGATTTTCAGATTATGTACGGCTACCACTGCGCTTGCGATGGTCTTGAACTCTTTGATCATCTCTGCAACTTCCTGTGCATTTCCCAGAGGATATTCCGGAATGTATGCGTGCAGATTGCGCAGCTTCAGGTTGTAGCTTGCGTTCAGCATACCGCAGTAAGCGTCTCCACGTCCGCCTACCAGGTTGTCGCCGGTCTCTTCAGCGGCAGCTACTACCATGCACGGTCCGTCGAAATATTTTACAAGCAGAGTCTCAGCGGTCTCCGGTCCGAAGTTTCCAAGGTAAACAACCAGAGCGTCGCATCCTGCCTCGTTGACTTCTGACAGGGCTTTCAGCATGTCCTTCTCGCTCTCAACTACGGTAGGACATTCGTAGATTTCTCCGTCGTAAGCAGCCACGACAGCTTTTCTTCTGTTCTCCGACAGAGTCATCGGGAAACAGTCACGGCTTACAGCAACGATTCCCAGTTTGATTTCAGGCATGTTAATCATGATTTCATTCCTCCATTTTGTGTGTGATTTGATGAATGGTTCCGGCAGTTCCGTGCATGCCCTGCGCAGACCGCCTCTCTGTTTCATCACCGGACGCTCAGGTTTTCTCCCTGAATTCCGGCAACGCTTCCCTCAATCTTCGCATCCGGATGGCTGAGCAGCCATTTGTTCCGTGCGAACAGCAGGTCGTCCTCTTTGGTCGCCTTCGTATATAGATCAAGATCGGTGTTCGTTCCCTTTGGCAGTACAACCACCGCTTTGAATCCGGATTCCGCCACGTTGCACGGCGCATAGTGCAGGGTCGTTGCGTACACTTCAATGACAGTGCCGGCCGGAACGAGAAACGCTTCCATTTTTGACGAATCATAGGTCTGCTCCGGAGTGATATCCTGCTCTTTGCCCAGAATCAGGATCATGTCGGTCACCGCGATGTTGATCTCACTGTCCCGGTGATACTCCACAGCATTCAGCAGATAGTTATTTCCGTTGCAGTAGCCAATCTGGACAGGCATGCCGCCGTACAGGCTGTCAGAGATCTGCTTTGCGCTCTGGCAGGCTTCCAGATCCGCTTCCGACGGCACATAGACAACTTCATCCTTCGGGCAGGGCGTTTTCTCCATACCGCGGATAATATCGCTGACGTCGATGCCGGTGATAACTTTTCCGTAGGGACGGAATGCTTCATCCGTCACTTTCAGAATCTGCATGATAAAAACCTCCTTTCTTATTAGTTTATTGCTTGAACTAATCGTAGTGTAGCACTTGTATGTGAGGATGTCAACATGTATTTTTATTCCCGCGAGCAACGAGCCAAGCGGACATGCAAGCATGTCCGCTTGGCGGTGCTGTATGCCGGCGGCACACGGTTAGCACCGATCAGCCAGATCTGTGCCTTTCTACTTCACAGTCTGTATAAAAACGCAGCGCCTGCTTGACATTTATTACGGTTACTGATATATTAATTACAGTAACCGTAATAATTGTCGGATAAACACACTTCTGACTGATATCTGCGGTAACGTTTTTGAAAAAGGAGGACAGAATTTGAGGGATCATGTAAAAGGAGGAGCGCTGACAGAAGTAACCTTTTTCATTTTACTTTCTTTGTACACGCCCAGGCATGGCTATGCTGTGATGCAGTTTATTGAAGATGAAACAGACGGACGCCTGTCACTGGGAGCGGGTACTCTGTATGGGGCGTTGAATACGCTGCAGGAAAAGGGATGGATCCGGCCCTGTGACAGCGATGGCGGGCGAAAGAAAGAGTATCTGATTACCCCCGAAGGAAAAGACGTGGCAGAGGCAGAACTGCAGCGGCTTCACTCTCTGGTAAAAACTGCAGAAAAGATTATGGAGGTATAAATCTATGGGCAAAACATGTTACCGTTTTTTCGGCGGAATGCTTCGGACACAGGAAAAATGGCTGAATAAAATGTCGCAGCGGGGTTACCGGCTGGCGTCAGCCGGTAAAATAGCATATCGGTTTACAGAATGCAAACCAGGCGAAGTTGCCTATAAAGTGGAGTTTATCGGACATAAAAGCAGCCGGAATGCACAGGATTATCATGATTTTCTGGAAGATATGGGATACAAAGTTTTTTATAAAAATATAAATCTCAATGTTTCCATCGGCAAAATCAGATATCGTCCATGGGCTGAAAAAGGCGGACGCATTGCGACAAATCATACCACCTTCAACCGGGAACTGCTGATCGTCGAAAAAAAAAATGATGGAAAACCTTTTGAGCTTCACACATCTCAGGAAGACCTGGCAGAATATTACAGGTCCGTTCGAAATCCCTGGCTGGCTCTGTTCGTGATGCTGGCAGTCTTTGCCGGCCTCTATCTTTCCCCTGGATTTTGTCTCTGGGCTCTGCTGACCGCGGTGCCGGCATTGTTTTATCAATATCGGATCCTTCAGGCTGAACGGGCGGCCAGACTCCGGGAATAACCGCTCCGCCAGTTGAAACGTTGCCGCATATGCAAAAAAATTCCTGCATTTCCAGAGAAAGCGCAGAACAGCCGGCCGTTTCGGTGTCTGTCCGTGCAGCAGCGAATCGAACTACACATTCACTGTCTGCAAGGCTCAGACTTCCGAAACAGCCGGCTGTTCTGTCTGCAGCGCGGTTTTCCAAAATGCAGGTCCGGGAATTACTCTTCCGGCGTCTCCGTTGCCTCCGGCGTCGGAGTCTCCGACGACGCCGCGTCCGTGCCTTCCTCTCCGGATCCGCTGCCGCCGTCCGCTTCTCCCGTCTCACTCATAGGTGTGATTACAATATTTTCCACGCCGATCTCCGCCTTGCGCGTAACGATATCCTCGATCTGTGCCCGCTGTTCGTCGCTGACCTGTGTCTGCGGCACCACAACGTCGGCGGTTTCTCCGGTCAGATTCACTACCACGTCCGAGAATCCCTGGGCTTCCAGCATCTGCTCCGCCGCGGTTTCCTTTTCAATCAGATCCGTCATCTCCACGAGACTCTGCACGGCGCTCTGACGTTCCGCCTCGGACAGATTCGTATTGTTGATAATCTCATTCAGCGCTTCCTTATTCTGAGAACGCACCTGCTCCCGGTCGATCCTGGCCTGTGCCATGTATGTAGAAGCTCCGGTCAGGACCGCTTCTCCCGGCGTCTCGGTAACGCTTCCCGCATCCTCCGTCTGTGTCTCCCCAGAACCGCTCGCTGTCATATCCTCGTCGCTGATATCATAGTCCAGACTTTCAATGTCCTGCAGTACCTGACTGTTGTTGGTATCCACGACACCTTCCGCCGTTGTATTGTTGTTTTCAGACAGAGTACTGTCTGCATAATTGATATATCCGGCAACGGCAATCATGACCGCCAGCGCCGTGATAATGATCTGGTTTTTCCGAAAAAGCCGTTTCTTTCCGGCCAGTTTTTCCTCAGTGCTCTCCTCAATCCTTTCGTTTGGCGCATCGTTCTGATTTTCCAGCTTTTCCACTAGCCACCGCTCCTTTCCTTCATCTTCATCACTTTTATTTTATGGGCGTCCACGCCAAATAATGCCATCACGGCTTCCTGAATTTCCTGAATAACCACAGGATTGTCTCCTCCCTCAGCCACAATCAGAACGCCCCGCACCGCAGGATACTCCTCGGAGATCACGTAAGGAGTTTCGGCGCCGCTGCCGTCTCTCTCATAGACTGTGGACTCTTCCTGTGAAAACGAGCTGTTTTCACTGGTCTCATCTCCGCTCGTCCTTGTCTCTGAGCTCTGTGAATCGGGAACATCTTTCTCAACAATCTTTCTGTTCGTGGATTCCAGCGTCAGCGCCACGCGCACGGCTCCCACTCCGTCCACCTGAGCCAGCGTGTCCGCAAGCGCCTGCTCCATCGCCTCCTCCTGGCTCTGAATTTCCTGTGCTGTCTGTTCCGGAACCTCCGTCTCCCCGGATGCAGTTTCTTTCCCGGAGCCCGCCGGCCAGAAAATCACAATCACCAGAGCCAGCAGCAAAAGCCAGACCACAATCTGTTCCTTCTTCATCTTACGCAATGCCGCCTGAAACTTCTCTCTCATTTTCTGCTCCCACACAGCCTTATTATAATATGCGCCTCAGACACCTGATATACCTCCGCCAGTTCTTTTTTCAGTTCTCTGGCTTCACCGGAAGTCTCCGTCTCCTCTCCTCCCTCCGTTCTCTGCGCCGTCACCTCAATTCGCTCGACGCTGATTCCGTCTTCCCCGTCCCCGCCGATGGAAACCTCCGTCTGCAGCGGTTCCAGCCCACGCTCTTTCAGGAAGGTCTCAATCTGCCCCGCCGCTTCCTCCTCGTATGCCCGGTACAGAACCTCCTGCTGAAGTCCGTCGATCCGGATCTGGCTTTCCCGCAGTCCCCGGGCTTCCTCCTCCAGCGTCAGCCGCTCCAGCGCCTGCTCCAGGGAATCTGACAGATTTCCAAGCGCCAGTACCGGCTTGCAGAGAACTGCCAGCATAACCAGTCCCAGAAAAAACTGCACATATTTCCGGTACTTCGCCTCCGGCAGAACATTCAGAACCGCCGTCATCAGCAGAAAAAACACCGCCACATTCCGCAGCCATTCGTAGATCCCGTCCATCTTCCATACACCCTTCTCTGCCGTTTCGCAACCGTTCATCCAGCTGAACGGTTACGGCATCCGCCCATGAAAATCGCTTCGCGATGGGGCGGATGCCCGCAGGCACTATGCTTTCATACGGTCTGTGCAGTGAATGCACAGACCTGACTGAACTGTCACGCCGTTCCATCTCATCACGAAAAGGATCCTGCCAGAATCGCAATGGTCATAAGAAACAGCATCTCCACAGTCAGAAGCACTTTCAGCAGCAGACCGTATCCCTTTCCGACCGTCGCCAGACAATTGCAGATCCGCTTGTCACAGACCGGCTGGGAAAACGCAGCCAGCACCCGATAGGCCAGTCCCGTCACCAGCAGTTCCAGCACCGGATACAGACCTGCCAGAAACAGTACCACGATGGCCGTCACCCCAAAGCAGTTCCGTATCAGCACCGCAGAACCGATCACCATTTCCGTCACGGCGTTTACCGCATTTCCGACGCCCGGTATGGCGCTGGCCGTTTTCCCGATCAGTGTTCTGCGGAATGCATCGAGCGCCGGGGCAATCAGGCTCCGGATAATCTGAAGGCCTACCAGAATTCCCAGGGAAGTTTTCAGCGCCCATTCGATTCCGGTCTCCAGAAGTTCCGTCATATGAGAGAGAAACTCCTCTTTGCTCAGATGATTGATCAGCGCCAGCAGTACATATACGTGAACCGCCGGAAGAATCAACGTCACGATCAGCCCTTCCACCGCGCCGATCACCACAAGTACAATCTGATAGAACATCGTCGCCGTGGATGCGCCGCTGGCTGCCGCCACAGCCAGATAGTAAGCCGGCGTCAGCACCTTCATGAATTCCACCAGTCCCCGGATCGTCACCGTCAGATTCTGGCTGACCGACTGAAACGCTCCCACAAGCAGCACAAATGCCAGCAGATAGACAATATAAAAACTTGTCTCCCACAGCTGCCCATCCGAAAACAGGCCGGAAAGATTCGACAGAAATGCACAGGCCAGCACAAGGACAATCAACTGCATCAGCACCCGCTTCTGCCCCGCCATTGTCCCGGTAAGCACCTGGACGATCAGCTCGACCAGCGTGTCCGTTCCCAGCGCTTCCTCGCCGCTCATCAGCCGTCTCAACATCTCCGAGAAGGAAAAATCCGTATCCTCCAGCAGGCCGTCCACCGCCTGCTCGATCCCGTTCAGATCCATTTCCGACAGAACTCCCGTCTCCAGTTCCTCTCTGACCGCAGCTTCCTCTTCACTGTCCTGTGCCGCCTGAACGTGCGCCGCCGGAAAGCACAGCAGGCAGAAAAGCACCGGCAGAAGCAGCACCGCCTTTCCGAACGCCATCGTGCGCAGCATTCCCCGTACTCCCGGCGCCGGATGCTGTCCGTTCCGAAATGCCGCCCGCCGTTTCATGCGAGAAACCCGCATACCGTATCCAGCAGAGCCAGCAGGATCGGCATACTCAGCGCCAGGATGGAAAGTTTTGAAAAAAGCTCGATCTGCCCGGCGATCGAGGAGTATCCGGCATCCTTGCACAGTCCTGCTCCAAACTGTCCCACGTAGGTAATTCCGATCATTTTAAGGAGCGTATTCAGATATGTGGCGTCCACCGGCAGGTAACCCCGGATCCTCTGCATCATTTCCATCAGATAGCTCAGTTTCCCCGATGCTCCCAGCAGCAGACAGATTCCGGTAGCCATACTCACATAGAGGGCATACTCCGGCCGTACCTCCTTCAGAATGATACAGAGAAGAATTCCCGCCGCCCCAATCAGCACAAACCGTATCACATCCATCTTGTCCCTCCTACAAGGAAAACAGCCTCTTGATATTCTCGAACAGATCATAGATATAAGGCAGCACCCAGAACAGTACGACAATCAGGCCGGACAGACTGGCAAGAAACGCCTGCTCCTCCCTGCCGCTGTGCTTGAGCACCTGGCAGAGTACCGATACCAGAATCCCCACAGCTCCAATCCTGAAAATAATTCCTACCTCCACCTGCGCGTCCTCCTTTGTCATACAAGAAAAATCACAAGGAACAGACCGCCCAGAACTCCCAGGCTCCGGTACAGCTTTTTCTGCGCAGGCAGTCCTTCTTTCAGCTCGCTGATCTTCTCTGCCAGCGTCTCGTCAAAGCTTTTCAGCGTAGCGAGCTGCATCTCCCGGTCCAGATAACCGAGCATTCTGCCAAACTCCTTCCATTCCTCCAGATCTTCTCTGGTCAGACGGGTCTCCTTCAGGTGGCAGTCCGTATTTCTGTTAAAAATCTCCGAAAAAGACGCCCCGTCATACTGCCCCATATCCACCGACAGATCCTGCAGGAAATCCCGGAAGGGCATTTCCATTTTGCAGCCGATCCGGTAAAAAGCTTCCGGAAGAGGCGTTCCCGCATAGGAGATTTCCCCGGTCAGAAGCCTCAGAATCTTCCTCAGCAGCAGCAGATCCCTGACTCTCGCGGACAGCGCCTGGCTCTTCACAAATCCCAGTCCCGCACAGGACACTGCAATCAACGCCAGTGCGGCGGTCCGAATCATACCGTCACCTCCCGCCGGTAAAGGGTCGTGCCTCTTCCATCAAACACAGCCTGTACGCTTCCTGCCCGGGGTGTGCCGGTCAGAACCACATACCGTTCAAACACATGCTCCTCCACCAGCCGGGAGAGCAGCGGTTTTTTCCGCACATCCTCCATGGAATTCCCATGTACCGTCGCAAGAATCTTGCATCCGCAGTTGATCACCGCCTCCAGAGCACGGATATCTTCGCTGGTTCCGATCTCGTCCACCGCCACAACCTCCGGCGACATGGAACGGATCAGCATCATCATCCCCTCCGCCTTCGGGCAGCAGTCAAGCACATCCGTGCGGATTCCCACATCGTTCTGGGCGACTCCCAGATAGCATCCGGCAATCTCACTTCTCTCATCCACCACTCCCACGGTCAGCCCCGGATGTCCCCCGGTTCCATCCGAAATCTGCCGGATGATATCGCGCAGCAGCGTCGTCTTTCCGCAGCGGGGCGCCGAGACAATCAGTGTATGGCAGAAGGTTCCTTTTTCCGTCAGATACGGAAGCACCTTGTCCGCGCATCCTTTCTGCTGATGGGCGACTCTCACGTTGATACAGGAAATATGACGGATTCCTTTGATCTTTTCGTCTTCCAGAACTGCCTTTCCGGCGATTCCCACCCGGTGACCTCCCTGTACAGTCAGAAACCCCTGGCGCAGCTCCTCCTCATATGCATACAGTGAATAATTTCCTATGTATTCCATTGTTTCTCTGACATCCTCCGCCTGAATCTGATATGCATTCTCCGCTGTCTTTACCAGCGCTCCTTCTTCTGTGACAAAAAACTCTTCTCCGGAATAGATCAGCAGCAGAGGGCTGCGGACTCTCAGGCGGATCTCATAGACATTCGCCAGATCGAGGGACGCGCGCTCCATGATTCTGCGTACTTTGCCGGAGAAGAGACGGATCAGTTCCTCGTGTTCCAATGCGCTCACCTCTTATTTTCAATATATGGGCAGGCTTCCGGTTTTATGTCTTTTTTACGGAACTCTCGCGCCGGGCGCGGTCGCCTCAGCGGCAAATTTCTGCCTCGCGCGAGTGTACATCCCGCGGAGCGTTTTTTTATCACAGAGAACAAGGTTCCTGTCATAAAAAAAGCTTTCCCGGACGGGCAGATCAAAAATGTTCCGTGCAGCCTTCTGCACCTCATTTTCTGACCTGCACACCCGAAAAAGCATTTTCTGTGAGTGTGTCAGTGATTTTCCATGGCGGTTACCCGGATTCCGCAGCGCTTCTGCGTGGATGAACAGTTGCGGAATCTCTGAAACAGATTTCCGGCTCTTCCGGTTTGTCGGTCCAGACCGCAGCCTGGTAGCCGGGCAGCGGGACAAAACAATGGCAGACGCCTGTCTTGTTTTCTTTTCCGATGGTCTGCCCAAGCGCGGTTCCCAGCCATTTGGCGTAGCTTTCTTCCTTTGTCCAGATCCGGAAAAAAAGATCGGGAAGATTTTCCGTCTCTGTTCTTTTCAGGAGTTCCTGATCCGACCGGCTGTAATAACGGTTCGCAATCCGGAAGTAATCTGCGTCTGTACACTGTTGTATGTCCAGTCCCAGCGGCCTGTCACTGAATCCGCAGGCAGCCAGAGCGCCGGAATGGCTGATATTGAAATGGATCTGCGGATGACGGATCAGGGAGGGTTTGCCCCATTGGTTCCGCTCCGTCTCCAGCTCCCGCCGCTTTTCTTCCTCGCTCTCCCAGCGGACGTCAAACCAACGGCTGACTCCAAGCGCCAGCAGTTCCTTTCCCTCATCTGACAGCCGCTGTGCCTGTTCCTTCTTGCTGAGCATCGTTTCACCGGACTTAAGCTCAATTCTGCTGAGCAAAATTTTTATCATCGTCTTTTCCTCGTCTCCCTTTGCTTACGAACTCTTACTTACGAACTCTTTTTGCGTTTTTCTCCCTTTTTCAGTTCCGGCATCACCGTGCACAGCATTGTCACAAAGCATGCGGTACCGCCGATAAAATTGGAGATCGGCTCCGCCAGAAACACGCCCATCACTCCCAGATCTCCGATTCTCGGAAGAATCAGCGTCAGCGGAACGACGATCACAACCTTCCGCAGCAGGGAAAAAAACACGGCGAATTTTGCTTTGCCCAGCGCGGTAAACGCATTCTGTCCCGCAAACTGAAGCGCCATCATAAAGAAGCCGAAAAAGTACACATGGATTGCGGGAACCGCCTCCTTCATCAGTTCCGGATCATGGTTGAAAATACCGATAAATACTCTGGGAAACAGGAAAATCAGTCCCCAGATGATCAGCGTATAGACAATGCAGACTGCAGCGGCAAACCAGATTCCCTGGCGTACCTTTTTGTACTGTCTCTCTCCGTAATTGAAACTCAGCACCGGAGAAGAACCGCTGGTAAGACCGTTGACCGGCGTCTGGGCAATCTCGCGGATCGAGTTCAGAATTGTCATGATACTGATATAAAGGTCTCCTCCGAACTGCTGCAGCGTGGAATTGCAGGCCACCTGAACCAGACTGTTGGTAAAGGACATGACAAACGACGACAGCCCAAGACCGGTAATGTTCTTTACACGGACGGCTGACAGTCTCATGGATTCCTTCTTCAGACGCAGTGCCGCCTGTTTTCCGGTAAGAAATTTCAGCACCCAGAGAGCCGACAGAAACTGGGAAATAATGGTCGCCGTCGCAGCGCCCCGCACACCCATATGCAGTACGAAAATAAAGAATGGATCCAGTACGATATTGACGATAGCGCCCAGAAAAACCGTCAGCATTCCGATTCTCGGGAATCCCTGACTGTTGATGTACGGGTTCATCCCCAGCGCTATCATCACCGGCACGGTTCCGAGCAGATAAATGATAATATAATCCGCAGCGTACTGATAGGTCACATCGCTGGCGCCGAACAGATAAAGAATCGGCTTATGAAAGATCAGACCTACGGCCATCAAGATCACGCCTGACAGCACCAGCATCACAAACGCATTGCCCATGATGCTTTCCGCCTCTTTTTCGTCCCCGGCGCCGCGGGCGATTCCGCACAGGGGCGCGGCTCCTCCGAACAGATTCGTAAAGGCGGTTACCATCATAATAATCGGAAAGCAGAGTCCCAGCCCGCCCAGGGCAACCTGACCCACATCCGGAATCATTCCTATATAAATTCTGTCCACAATGTTATAAAGAAGGTTCAGAAGCTGTGCTGCAGTCATGGGCAGCGCCACTTCCAGAATATTCCTCCTTACACTTCCCTTTGAAAAATCTGTCTGACGAACCTGCATGTCTTCTCTTCTCCTCCGTATTCTCCGCACATGGACACACAATTCTCTGTGAATCCGGGCATTTCTGAAATTTTATTATAACTTCTTTGTTCCCAATATGCAAGCCGGGAGAAAACCGCAGGCTTTTTTCGTTACAGTTCAGCTGGCTAATCGGTTATATTTTTTGTTTATACTTTTTTTAGATTTTTTTTACAAAAGAATTGAAATTTTCCTTTTATTATGCTAAAGTGACTTTGAAAAACGCTTTCTGCAGGCTGCATGTCACACAGTCTGCAATCACCGGAGCATGACAGAACATGCTCCGAACAATCTGGAGGAAAGTTCTCATGGAAAAGTTTTTTAAGCTGAAGGAAAACCATACCACCATCTCCACTGAGATCACCGCCGGCATCACGACGTTCTTTGCAATGGCATATATTATTGCCGTCAATCCGTCTGTATTGTCTGCGACCGGCATGGAATGGGGCGCAGTTTTCCTGGCAACGATTATCGCTGCCATCATTGGCACCTTGATCATGGGGCTGTTTGCCAATGTTCCTTATGCCCAGGCGCCCGGTATGGGACTGAACGCCTTTTTTACCTATACGGTATGTTTCGGTCTCGGCTTTACCTGGCAGCAGGCCATGTCGATGGTCTTCATCTGCGGCCTTCTGAACATCCTGATCACTGTCACAAAAATCCGCAAGATCGTGATCAAAGCGATCCCCCGATCTTTGCAGCTGGCAATCAGCGGCGGTATCGGAGCATTTATCGCTTACCTGGGATTCCTGAATGTGGGCGTCGTACAGTTCAGCCCTGATGAAACGCAGCCGGCTCTGGCCGTTCCGGGAATCGCAACCTTTGACCGTCCGGTGCTCTGGGTCTTCCTGATCGGTCTGGTTCTCGCCATTGTCCTGACCGTCAAAAATGTGCGGGGCGGCATTCTGATCGCCATCGTGCTCACAACGATCATCGGAATCCCGTTCGGAGTCACAAAGCTGGGAGACAGCATCAGCTTTATGGATGCGGCTTCCGCGCTTCCGACAACCTTCGGAGCAATCTTTACCGCAGAAGGCCTTCCGTCTCTGTTCTCCGACGCATCAAAATTTCCGCTGGTTCTGATCACTATTTTCGCATTTTCCATGTCCGATACCTTCGATACCATCGGAACCTTCATCGGAACCGGAAGAAAGAGCGGAATTTTCAGCGAGGAGGATGAGCGCACCCTGGAACAGAATACAGGATTCAAGTCAAAAATGGATAAAGCTCTGTTCGCGGATGCGACGGCGACTTCCATCGGTGCAATCTTCGGCACCTCCAACACCACGACCTACGTGGAGAGTGCAGCTGGCATCGCTGCGGGAGGCCGTACCGGTCTGACTTCTGTTGTAACTGCTGTCTGCTTTGCCCTGAGTGCGTTCCTTGCGCCTCTGGTCAGCGCAATTCCGTCTGCGGCTACCGCGCCGGTGCTCGTAATCGTCGGATGTATGATGGTGTCTTCTTTCAAGGATATCGACTGGAGCGATCTGTCAGAGGCAATTCCGGCGTTCTTCGCAGGAATCTTCATGGCGCTCTGCTACAGCATTTCCTACGGTATCGCCACCGGCTTTATCACCTACTGCATCGTAAAGCTCTGCAAAAAGGAAGCCAAAGACATCCATCCGATTATCATTGGCGTTTCTTTCCTGTTTATTCTGAACTTTTTCCTGCAGGCGCTCGTATAGTTGTTATATGGTAAAACTCCCGGATCTGACTGCCGATCAGCAGACGGATCCGGGAGTTTTATTTTCTGCCTCAGCCGACCGTTTTCTACGGCTTTCAGCCCAATGACGCAAGCACCTCTCTCGCCTCAAAATATCTCTGATAAAACTGCGGGTAAAACTCTTCCTGTGTCCGGTACGGCTTCACAAAAAACAGCTGCAGCAGATACAGATTCCAGTTTTTCCGTGCTTCATCGTCTCTTTGTTCCAGCACACGTTCCGCATCCTTCAGAAAATAATGCCAGTCACAGATATACTGACCGTTCGTCCGGACGTCCGGCGTGTCAATCCATTTTCTGACTCTGATCTTGGATCTGTTTTTTTTCCTGCACTCATGCACCTGCAGAAAATACTGAAATCCTCCGTCCTCATACAGCCGTCCCAGGGGAAAAATCCTGCAGATTCCAGGCCGCGCCGGATGAATCGAACATTTCCCCTCTTCCGTGAGAAAGCTGCAGGCCTCCTCCGCTCCCACCATTTTCAGGTTCGGAAGAATCATTCCGTCCACAACATTCAGCTCCACATGTCGCTCCATCAGTTTCTCAAAACTGCAGTTCAGAAAGCCTGTCATCCGGAAGATATCCAGCGGGTCCAGAAGAATGGACGATCCCATACCTCTGCAGCAGGCGGAACATCCCGCGCAGTCGCCGCAGTCCGCCTTCACCATATCGTTCGGTCCGTACAGCCGCCCGTCGGACACTTCTTTCCAGTCAATCGCTCGTTCCATACTTTCTCCTGTTCTTACAGACCAGCGAATACGCTTATCCGAATTTTGCAGCGGTGCACTTCTCTCTCAGAAACGCTCCGAATTCACTGCTGTTTCCTCTCTGAAATCCTCCCTTGTCCACCAGCACCATCCTTTTTTCAGGAATGCGGATCAGAAATAGATGCTTTGTCTCCATAACCATGACGACCTGACTGTACGGTACCTGGATTTCCACTCCGGACTGAAGATTTCTTCCCCGCATCTCATTCTCATAGAAAAAGATATGGGTCTGCGGTTCACAGTGGAACTGCTCCTCATTGGACGCATAGGTGGATTCCGCGGTTTTTTTCGGTATCCGCAGCACCCAGTTTCCCACAAACAGGACAACAATCACATACAGCACCGTGTAGATCAGAGATATCGTTCCGGTGAGAAGACTGGTAACCACGAAAAGCAGAAACAGAACGGCTACCGCGATTCCATATACCAGAAAGCTTTTTCTCAGCGTGCGCTTATACATTTCCAGAAGATTTTCCTTCTTCTGTACACTGATATTTTCAAATTTGCAATCCATAGGTTCCTCCAACGCAAGACAGCCGCCCGTCCGTCGCGTCATCCGCGAACATACGGGCCGCTGCCTGAATGTCTGTAACGGTTCAGCCAGCTGAACTGTTACGAATGTTTATCTGCCGCAGCAGTATTTATATTTTTTTCCGCTTCCGCACGGACATGGATCATTGCGGCCGATCTTTTTCCCTTTGATGATCGTGCCGGATTTCTTCTGCTCCATATACAGAGTTTTCTTCTTCTCAGGCGTAAAGATCTCGTCCCACATCGGCAGATTATACAGCCAGTCCGCCTTTGCGTCCACCATATTCTTATACAGCAGCTCTTTATCAAAGGCCAGAGTCACTTCCGTATTCTCATCCATCTCCTCGATCGGATTCGGAATCTTCAGACTGTCGTTGATACCGTCCAGAAAGCCCACCATTGTCATCACGTCGATGTTGTACTTTTCCGCCAGTTCCTTAACCGTTCCCTTCACCACTTCATCCGGATTTGTCAGAAGCTGCTCATAGATTCCTTTCTCGATCAGGAAGTAATCGGTCCAGAATTTCTGGAGCTGATTTTTGTCCGCCTCCTGATTATAGGCCATATCACGCCAATCCTGTAATAAACTCATTTTCTCTCAACCATCCTTTATCATTTTCATTAGAACAAAGAGTTCCGCTCGCGGGACTCTCGTGCCAAGCGTTTTTATATAACAGGGAACGCAAGTTCCTGTTATATAAAGAAATATCTGCCGGAGACGCTCCGGCAGATATAGTATAAACGATACGGGTTCAAATTGCAAGGAGCTATTCTTTCTCTTTCCTGTCCTCTTCACCCTCATCCTCTTTCGGATGCTCGATTTTCTTTACCACGGTATTTTCCACCCGGTGATCTTTCACTCTGACTACCTTGATGATCAGATCCGGCGTTTCCATCTCAAACTGGCTTCCGTCGTCCGGAACCGTTCCAAGCTCTCCGAAAATATAACCGCCAAACGTATCATACTCGTCAACCGGCAGCTCCACGTCCAGAGCATCCGCCACATCGTCCAGCTGGGTGGTTCCCAGAATCTTCCAGGTGTCGTCGGAAACCTGTTCAATCTCCTGCTGGCGATCCGCTTCCTGTTCCTCCGACAGATCACCCACCAGCTCCTCGATCAGGTCTCGGACCGTGATGATTCCTTCCATACCGCCGTATTCATCCAGAACAACCGCGAAATAATTTCCGCTCTTTTTCATATTCTGGAACAGCGTGGAAGCCTTGACGTTTTCCGGAACAAAGTACGCCGGTTTGATCGCCTCGCGCATAATGATCTCATGATTCTTTTCCTTCAGCCGGAAATAATCCTTCGCGTCCAGAATACCGATGATATCGTCCACATCCTCGCCGCAGACCGGAAAATAGGAATGGCGGCTTTCATGGATGATTTCTTCCCACTCGTCAATGCTCTCATCCATCCAGAGCATCGATACGTCCGTACGGTGTGTACAGATTTCTTCCACGGAAATGTCGTTGAACTCAAAAACGTTCTGAATCAGTTCCTTCTCTTCACAGTCAATGGCGCCTTTTTCGCTTCCCGCGTCCACCATCATCCGGATCTCGTCCTCCGTCACCTCGTCCTCTTTCTCATTCG
>DWWU01000004.1 GCA_019119555.1 Candidatus Fusicatenibacter intestinigallinarum
AGGGCGTTTGCGATACAGCCCGCAAGGTAGCTTTTCCCGGTTCCCACGCCGCCCCAGAACAGGCAGCCGATATTGTCGGCTCGCATATCCTCCCAATGCTCCACATACCGGCGGGCAATCCCGGCCTGCGGATTTCTGCCGTTGTCGTTCTCAAAAGTCCATTCCCACCATATCGTCTTTCTGTACACAGGGACATTCCCGACTGCTGTGTCCGCCAAAGCAGCCTCTGCATCCATGAATTGTCATATCGTTTAAAAAGAATTCCGTAACTGTATGCCCTGCATGTTCTGCGCCTTCCGTAAATGCACGGACCAGTGCAGAGGTATTCCCGTTTTTGCGGGGGCTTCCATTCAGTATCACAATTTTTTTGCTCATGCGTTTCAATCTCCATATTCTGTGTTATTGACTTCTGTTTTTAGTGATATTATAATCATAACAAGAATTGAACAGAAAGCAAGTACGTACATTAAAGTGCGATACTTACAGAAAAGTATCATACTTACCTGAAGGAGAGTTTTAATATGGACAAACGATGTATTTCCAATGAGCGTCTCAGCTCCACCGGATTCAGCTACACCCTGTCGCTGATCAATGGAAAATATAAAATGACTGTTCTCTATACGTTGATGGAATTCGGAGTCGTACGGTTTAACGAGATGAAAAAATATATCGGAGAGATCTCTTACAAAACGTTGAGTTCTACTCTGAAGGAGCTGGAGGCGGATCAGCTGGTTCACCGGGAAGAGTATCCCCAGATTCCGCCGAAGGTTGAATACAGTCTGACGGAAAGAGGAAAATCACTGATTCCGATTCTGGATGCGATGTGTGAATGGGGAGACAGACACAGACTTTAGAATCTCAGGAAAGGAGAAGGACGGAGAAAGACAGCAGTAAGGAACAAATCAAACGGTACATAAATAAAAGAGGCGGAGCATGATCCGATATGCCCCGGCGTATGTCTGAAAATTACAGAATTCGCGTAAGGGAATCCCGTTGTCGGATCACGTTCCGCCTTTTTTTGTGTGCCTGAAACATGCTTTCCATAAGCTCAGTTTGTGAAACGGACAGACTGCCGGATGGTGGATGTTCAGACACGTTGCCGTTCAGCCAGGTCTGTGCGTTTACTGCACAGACCGTATGAAAGTATAGTGCCTGCGGGCATCCGGTCCATCGCGAAGAGATTTTCAATGTCCGGATGCCATAGCAGTTCAGCTGGATGAACGGTTACTCAGAAAGAGATCGCGTCATCCATGGTATAGCCTTCCAGGGAATTTTCTTTTACCTGGATACAGACATAACTGATTCCCGTATCTTCTGCGGCAAAGAACTGGCGTTTTGCAGCCGGTGAAACGCGGAGCCAGTCGCCGGCCGTCAGTTCAACGGTTTCCTCATCAATGACTGCTTTTCCTTTGCCGGAGAGAATTCCGTAGATTTCCTCATTGTTTTTGTGGGCGTGTACGAAAGGCACGCATCCTCCCGCCGGAAGCTGATTGATGCTGATTTCCGCACCGGTCAGGGAAAGTTTGTCATGAAGTTCTGTTCTTGCGTCGTCTGCTACGCTTACTTTACTGTAACTGCTCATTGTTCTACCTCCGAATATCTGCTTTTTGATGAAATATTTCTTGTTACATCTTGGATTATAACATCGGTTAAATGTAATGTAAATAGTTACAATAAAAAATATACCGGCTGTTGTTACCGTTCAGCCCGGTCTGTGTATTTATTGCACAGACCGTATGAAAACGCAGAGTCTGCAGGCATCCGGCCCATTACGAAACGATTTCCAATGGTCGGATGCCGTTACAGTTCACCTGGCTGAACTATAACATTTTCAGACATGTTCCGGGAATGTTCCATATCGAAAAGCGAACGGAAGTGTGATATACTTTTCATAAACAGTACAGAAAACGTATCCGTTCAGCTGGCTGAACGAATGGAGGAAAAACAGGATTGATCAGGAGGAGAAGGATGACAGAACGAGCAAAAACGACAAAAGAAGTTACCAGAGATTATTTCGACAGCCTGATGCTGGAAATGCGTCTGATCGACAGTGAGGTGCCTGACACGGGGACGGAGCTTTACGGAAAGAAATTTCAGACTCCGATTATGACAGCGGCGCTCTCGCATCTGGGTACGTTCCATCCGGATATGCCCAACGGTATGGTGCAGTATGCGGAAAGTGCCCGGATCAGCGGGGCCGTCCACTGGATCGGAATGGGAAGTGACGAGGAGTTTGAAGCGGTGACAGCTACCGGCGCACAGACGATCCGGATCATCAAACCCTATGCAGACGAAGAGAAAATTTACCGTATGATCCACTGCGCGGAGAGATGCGGCGCACTGGCAGTGGGAATGGATATCGATCACATGTTTGACCTGAAAGGAAATCCGGACGTGTGCAGGGACGAAAAAATGTCTGTGAAATCTTTGGGAGATCTCAGAAAATATGTGGAATCCACAGAGCTTCCCTTTATCATCAAGGGAGTGCTGAGCGTACGTGACGCAGTGAAATGCATGGAAATCGGCGCCGGAGGAATCGTGGTTTCCAACCATGGCGGCCGTCTGAACGGGACCCTGCCGCCTCTTTGCGTGCTGCCGGAAATCGTCAAAGCTGTGGGCGGACAGTTCCCTGTTTTTGTGGACTGCGGCATCTGCTCTGGAATGGATGCGTACAAAGCTCTTGCCCTTGGCGCATCGGCGGTCAGCGTCGGCGGGCACCTGATTCCGTACCTGAAAAAGGGCGGAGGAGAAGCGGCTGCAGTGCGTATCCGGGAAATGACGGAGGAGCTGAAAGGTGCGATGGCATACACAGGAGTGCGGAATATGCACGAGTTTGATCCATCGGTGCTCCGGCGGATCGGATAAGGATTACCGTCGGCAGTAATTTGTGACTGTGTTTTTTGCGGAGGGGTAAGCTTATGAGATTAGGAGGAAGTGTTTTTTATAACGGAACGGATCCGGAGGAGTTTGCGCTGGCGCATGTTGAAAAAGGTTATGGGGCGGCAATCTGTCCCTGGTGGCTGTCTCTGGAGCGGCCTGGTGAGCTGAAGGAGTTCCGGAAAGTAATGAAGAAGCATGACATTGTGATCGCCGAGGTAGGTGTGTGGAACAACCCGCTGCATCCTGATCGGGCGGAGGCGGAGAAAAATATCCGGCAGCTGACGGAGAAGCTGCGCCTCGCAGAAGAGCTGGAGGCAGACACCTGTATCAACATCCTCGGAACAAAGCAGACGGCCAGTTGGTTCGGACCACATGGCCGGGATTACAGCGAAGATTTTTTCAGGGAGGCGGTGGCTGTCAGCCAGTATGTGATCGATCAGGTAAAACCGGAGCGGACAAAATTATCTTTTGAGATGATGCCGTACTGTTTTCTGGACGGCCCTGAGGAATATCTGCGGTTTCTTCAGGCGGTTGACCGGAAGGCTGCGGGTGTCCACCTGGATATCTGCAATAACATGAACAGTCCGAGACGCTTTTATGAGAATACCGCATACATCCGGCATACGTTTCAGCTGCTGAAAGATGAGATTGTATCACTTCACCTGAAGGATATTGCCCTGAAGCCGGACGCGCTGACGGTTGTATTCGAGGAGGTGCCGATCGGAATGGGTGGAATGGATTATGTGACATTGATGGAAGAGATCTCACGATTGCCTGCGGATACGCCAGCGATTCTGGAACATTTGCAGACAGAGGCGGAATATGATCTGGCCGCAGAGGCGGCGGAAGCGTTCGCACGGAAAGCAGGAATGCATAAAGAAGGTCCGGTCTGGGTCCGGTAGTGTCCTTCTGCCGTGATTGCGCCGCTGCCATTTTTATGCTAAACTGAAAAAAACATTACAGGGAGTTTATGATATGCCAGTTTTTGATTTTAAGAATTCACCGGAGGGTTCCAGAGAACCTGAATGTACCTATGAAGTTTTTTATACCAGCGAATCCTTTACAGATGCGGAGCATCCCATTCTGGTGCTGGATAACCGTGAGAGGAAACTGAAGCACCATTCCGGCGGAGTATTTACAAATCCCATCCGCAGAACCGCTTTTGAATGGAAGGAAGAGGACGGCAGCACAGTCAGCGCGGATATTCTGCGGATTGACGCCAGGTTTGTGAGCCTTTTGAAATGGATGGGAGAGAATCATATCAATGTGCGTCTTTCCGGAGAAGTCCGGGAATATGAGTACGTGGTTTATAAAATCAGGGAGACCGGGTTTGGCGGCAGTGTGAAGCTGTCGGCGGAGGACGGCTTTCTCCAGTTTATGATTGAGCGGCTTCTGGCCAGCGACGCTCCTTCGGAGGAATTGCCGGACGAGGAAGAGGACGAGTCCGGAGACAGCATGAAGCTGACCAGCATTCAGAGCATTTCGGATTTTGTGGCCTGCGCGGGAAGAACCCTGCCGGACAATATCCGCCTGTGGGCGAGAAGAAATCTGGCCGTGGCCCGTTCCCACGAGGTGTCCGCCGAGGAGCGCCGCCATGCCCAGCGCGCCCTTTCCATTATGATGAATATTCAGTGGAAAGGAAACTATTTCCACGCGATTGATCCTGTGGAGGCGCGCCGGATTCTTGACGAGGAACTCTACGGCATGGAACAGGTGAAGCAGCGGATTATCGAAACGATCATTCAGATCAACCGCACGCATACGCTGCCCGCTTACGGACTTCTGCTGATCGGTCCCGCGGGTACCGGAAAATCGCAGATTGCCTACGCCGTGGCGCGGATTCTGAAACTGCCGTGGACGACGCTGGATATGAGTTCTATCAATGACCCGGAACAGCTGACAGGAAGCTCAAGAATTTATGCCAATGCGAAACCGGGAATTATCATGGATGCGTTTTCCATGGCGGGAGAGTCAAATCTGGTCTTTATCATCAATGAGCTGGATAAGGCGGCGTCCGGCAACGGAAAAGGAAACCCTGCGGATGTGCTTCTCACCCTGCTGGACAATCTCGGCTTTACCGACAATTATATGGAATGTATGATACCTACCGGCGGTGTATATCCCATTGCCACTGCCAACGATAAGGAGCAGATCAGCGCGCCGCTGATGTCAAGATTTGCGGTGATTGAGCTTCCGGATTACACGGACGAGGAAAAGAAGGTCATTTTTTCAAAGTATGCCCTGCCGAAAGTTCTGAAAAGAATCGGCATGAAAGACAATGAGTGCGTGCTGACGCCGGACGGACTGGACGCGGTCATTGAGCTGCACAGCAATACCAGCGGAATCCGGGATCTGGAGCAGACGGCGGAGCATCTTGCAGCCAACGCGCTGTACCAGATCGAGGTGGAGCATGTACAATCGGTGACCTTCAATGGGGAGACGGTACGGAAGCTGCTTTCCTGAAAATGGTAACAGGCCTTGCGTTTTTCCGGGGCATGTGCAGTAAATGCACGGATCTGGCTGAACGGTAATGAAAATGTACGGCTGGCCTGTGGAAATTCAGGGGAGGCCTCCGGGAAGAAAAGGCACAGGAAAGGGAAAACTTATGAAGACGCCGGAGGAATGTCTGAAAACCGTCTGTGCGGCTGCTGCCCTTGCGGTGACCAGAAAAGGCGCGGTACCGTCGATTCCGAAGTGGGAGGAAGTGCTGGAATTTCTGAAAAACCGCTGAAGCTTCCGCCGATGGTCGTATATTTCCTGATCTGCATGGATGTATTTGAGCGATAACCTGAGAGTTGTCGAACAGAAAAAAAGAATAAGCGTATGATGTATTAATAAGTAAAAAGGCACGGAAAGGAGATGCGGAAAGATGAACCGAAGAGTATTTCTGATTGTGCTCGACAGCTTTGGCATCGGTTATGAGCCGGATGCGGACGATTTCGGAGACCGGGGAGCCAATACCCTGAAGACAATTCTGCGGTCGGAGCATTTTCAGGTTCCGACGATGGAAAAACTCGGTCTGTTTGCAATCGACGGCACGCCGGAGGGAAAAATCCCGGAACAGCTGCTTGGCTCCTATGGAAGACTGCAGGAACAGTCCAGAGGAAAGGATACGACCGTCGGTCACTGGGAAATCGCCGGGTTGATCTCTGAGCGGCCGCTTCCGGTTTATCCTGACGGATTCCCAGAGGAAGTGATTCGGGAGTTTGAGAAAAAAACCGGGAGGAAGGTGTTGTGCAACCGGCCTTATTCCGGCACAGAGGTGATTGCGCGGTATGGAGAGGAGCATATGAAGACAGGTGCGCTGATTGTCTATACATCGGCGGACAGCGTTTTCCAGATTGCGGCGCACGAAGAAATTGTTCCGACGGAACAGCTGTATGAATACTGCAGAATCGCCAGGAACATCCTTCGGGGAGAACATGGGGTCGGCCGTGTGATTGCCCGTCCGTTTACCGGCGTTCCGGGAAATTTTGTCCGTACATCAGGAAGGCATGATTTTTCCCTGACACCTCCGAAGGATACGATGCTGGATCTCCTTCAGCGGCATGGCTGCCGGACCGTCAGCGTAGGAAAAATCTATGATATTTTTGCCGGAAAAGGAATTGACGAGAGCCATCCGACCAGAGGAAATTCTGACGGGATGAAGACGACGATGGAGATTGCAAAGAAGGAGTTTGAAGGGCTGTGCTTCACAAATCTGGTGGATTTCGATATGTTATACGGTCATCGGAACGATGTGGATGGCTACGCCTCGGCTGCCGCGGAGTTTGACCGGTGGCTGCCGGAATTTATGGGACAGATGCGGGAGAAAGATATTCTGATGGTCACTGCGGATCATGGGTGCGATCCTGGCTTTCCCGGCACCGACCATACACGGGAATATATTCCGCTGATGATCTTCGGCAGGGAAATCCGGAGAGGAAAAAATCTGGGTACCCGGAAAACCTTCTCGGACATTGCCGCGACGATTCTCGACATGTTCGGAATTTCGGGAGGGGTTTCCGGGGAGAGTTTTCTGAAAGAGATTCTTTTGAAGGAGACTCTGTAACCGTCTGGGCTGGCGGAATTGCCGCCGTAAAAAAAGTGTCATATATCCAATGGCACTTTTTTTGCACCTTCATATACTGATAAGGAAGAAGGAATCAGACGGAAAGGAAAGAAGATGGAAAACTATCGTATGAACTGTGGCTGCTCCTGCGGCATGGGAAATTCAACGGCAGGTCGTCAGGGTATGTGCAGGCAGCAGGAAAACCTGTGGGATATGTCTGTGGATAAACTTCCCCTGGCGATGGGCTATGTGCCGATGCAGCGCTTTGGCAAGACCTATGATCTGCGGACAGGGCTTCGTGCCGGGACGATCTTCCCGGATCTGTATAAACCATTCTGTGGAAAAGGAGGCGCCGGATGTTAATGAAAGGACAGCAGCCGAACCGTGAAAGTCTGCTCGCCTGGATCAATCAGGTGAGCTTTGCCGTCAATGAAATGACGCTTTATCTGGACACCCATCCGGACGATGAAGACGCTCTGGCATTCTTCCGTGAGAAACTGAAAATGCGTCAGGAAGCGCTGGAGACCTACGCCCGTTTTTATGGTCCGCTGACCATTGATACTGCCAACGACAATATGAGCCGTTCGTTCCAGTGGGTACAGCAACCCTGGCCCTGGGAGCCGCAGAGGAAAGGAGGATGCAGATAATATGTGGAATTATGAAAAGAGACTGCAGTATCCTGTCAATATCAAAACACCCAATGCAAAGATCGCTCAGATCATCATGAGTCAGTACGGAGGTCCCGATGGCAGAGGGAGATAGTTTTCCGCCGGCAACCGTTCCGCGGTGGAACGGTTGCTTTTGTCCTTGACATGTATGGCAAAAGACTTTACAATTCTATGACGTGTGTCCGTACGGAAAGGTCATTCTTTTTTTCGAATTTTTAACATACGGACGGAAAACCATGATATAATGAGCGAAAGTGAGCCAGCGTGAGCTCGCTCACGTATGGCGAACGGCGAATGTCGATCACAGGCGGCGCCTGTGATATAATGAGCGAAAGTGAGCCAGCGTGAGCTTTAGGGACATGAAAGTAGCAGCAGAAACAGACAGAGGGAGCAGAGAAAGGAGATGTTGTATGCTGACGATTCAGGAATATGTAAAAGCGGAAAGTCTGGAGCAGGCCTATGAGCTGAATCAGAAAAAGACGAACCGTATCATCGGCGGAATGCTCTGGATGAAGATGAGTCCGCTGAATATAAAAACAGCGATCGACCTGTCCGGCCTGGGGCTGGACCAGATCGAAGAGACGCAGGAGGAATTCCGTATCGGGTGTATGGTGACGCTGCGCCAGCTGGAAACGCATCCGGGACTGGAAGCCTATACCGGCGGCAGTATGAAGGAGAGTCTTCGCCATATTGTCGGGGTGCAGTTCCGCAATCTGGCGACAGTAGGCGGAAGTATTTACGGAAGATTCGGATTTTCGGACGTACTGACGGAGTTTATGGCGCTCGGCGCAGAAGTGGAACTGTTTCATGGAGGCCGGATGCCGCTGGAAGAGTTTGCAAAGCTTCCCTATGACAAGGACATCCTCGTAGGGCTGATTCTGAAGAAAGTTCCGCAGAACAGCGTGTATCTTTCCATGCGGAATACCCGGACAGACTTTCCGGTACTCACCTGCGCGGTGAGCCGCAGGGAAGGAATGACAGGCGCGTTTATCGGCGCCCGTCCGGGACGGGCCGTGGCGGTGTACGACAGGGCAGGCCTTCTGAAAAGCGGAATCACAGATGCTGCGGCGCGGGAATTCGCAGCCTATGCGGCGGAGCAGACGGTGACGGGTTCCAATAAGAGAGCGCAGGCTGAGTACAGAACGCATCTGATCAGGGTTCTGACCCGCAGAGCCTGTCAGCAGCTGGGAGGTGAAACGAAATGAAAGTGACGGTTACAGTAAACGGAAGAAAAATTCAGGAAGAGATCGAATGTGATCTGCTGCTGATTGATTTTCTGCGCAGTCACGGGTGCATGAGCGTGAAGCGCGGCTGTGAGACTTCCAACTGTGGGCTGTGTACGGTGATGATGGATGGCAGACCGGTGCTGTCCTGTTCGGTGCTGACCGCCCGCGCGGACGGACATACCATCGAGACGCTGGAAGGACTTCAGGAGGAAGCGGAGGAGTTCGGCGCATTTATCGCAGATCAGGGCGCGGAACAGTGCGGTTTCTGCAACCCCGGTTTTATGATGAACGCCCTGGCTCTGTTCCGGGAGAATCCTGAACCGGATGTGGATGAGATCAAGGAATATCTTGCGGGAAATCTGTGCCGCTGTTCCGGATACGAGGGACAGCTGCGGGGAATTCTGAACTTTCTGGAATGGAAAAAGGAGGCGAAGAGATGAGAGCAGTCAGTCAGCCGGTGAGAAAAAAAGATGCAATGTCGCTGGTGACCGGAAAGCCGGTCTATATGGATGATGTGATCAATCATGAAAACTGCCTGATCGTCAAAGTCCTGCGCAGTCCCCACGCCAACGCCATTGTGGAGAGCGTGCAGAAGACGGCTGCAGAGAAGGTACCGGGCATCGAGGCAATCTATACCTGGGAGGATGTGCCCGGGGAGCGGTTTACAATGGCCGGACAGACGTATCCGGAGCCCAGCCCCTATGACCGCCTGATTCTGGACCGCCATGTGAGATACGTTGGGGATCCTGTGGCGATTGTGGCGGGCTACAGCGAGAAGGCTGTGGATAAGGCGCTGAAAATCATAAAGGTAAAATATCAGGTGCTTGAGCCACTGCTGGATTTCCGCAAGGCGAAGGACAATGAGATTCTGGTACATCCGGAGGAAAACTGGAAAGCACTGTGTCCGGTGGGGGCGGACAATAAACGGAATCTCTGCGCTTCCGGGGAGAGCGGAGACGGGGATATCGAGGCGGTTCTCAGCGACTGTGATATTGTGCTGGAACGTACCTACCATACCAGGGCCTGTCAGCAGGCGATGATGGAAACCTTCCGGACATATTGTTCCATCGACGCCTACGGAAGACTGAATGTGCTGAGTTCCACGCAGATTGTTTTTCATGTGCGTCGGATTCTGTCCAATGCCCTTGGAATTCCAAAATCCATGATCCGTGTGTCCAAGGCGAGAATCGGCGGCGGATTCGGAGCGAAACAGAGTGTGGTTGCCGAAGTGTTCCCTGCTTTTGTCACCTGGATGACAAAGAAACCGTCCAGAATGATCTACACCCGGCGGGAGAGCCAGACAGCGTCCTCGCCTCGTCATGAGATGGAGGTTACCGTACGGCTTGGCGCAATGAAGGACGGAAAAATCCGCGGGATTGACGTGTATACCCTTTCCAATACCGGCGCCTACGGAGAGCACGGTCCGACAACGGTGGGACTGTCCGGTCATAAATCGATTCCTCTGTACGGAACGCCGGAAGCATATCGGTTCCGCTATGATGTGGTATATACAAACGTTATGTCGGCCGGAGCCTACCGTGGTTACGGCGCAACCCAGGGAATTTTTGCCCTGGAGACTGCAGTGAACGAGCTGGCGGCGCAGCTGCACATGGATCCTGTTGTGATACGGGAAATCAACATGGTGCGGGAAGGCCAGATCATGCCGGCCTATTACGGAGAGCAGACGAACAGCTGTGCGCTGGACCGGTGTGTGGAGCGTGCAAAACAGATGATCGGATGGGAGGAAAAATACCCGTGCCGGGATATGGGAAACGGAAAGGTGCGGAGCGTGGGAATGGCCATGGCGATGCAGGGTTCCGGAATCGCAGGCGTGGACGTTGGTTCTGCAACGATTAAAATGAATGAGGAAGGCTACTATACGATGATCATCGGCGCGGCGGATATGGGAACCGGCTGCGATACGATCCTTGCCCAGATGGCGGCAGAGTGCCTGGACTGTCCGGTGGATGCGGTCACCGTCTTCGGTGCGGATACGGATGCGTCGCCCTATGATTCCGGTTCCTACGCATCCAGCACGACGTATGTGACCGGAAAGGCGGTGGAAAAAGCCTGCCAGAAGCTGAGAGAAAAGATCCTTGAAAAGGGTGCGGAGCTTTTGCAGTGCAGTCCCGAAGAGGCGGAGTTTGACGGAGAAAAGGTCTTCCGCACAGAGACCGGAGAATCTGTTGACCTTAAGACCATCGGAACCAGCGCGATGGACGGAAACCGGACCGCCCTGGAAGTGACGGAGACCAACAGCTCGCCGTTTTCTCCTCCGCCATTTATGTGCGGAATGGCTGAGATTGAACTGGATAAGGAAACCGGACAGGTGGACGTGATTGACTATGTCGCTGTGGTCGACTGCGGAACTGTGGTAAATCCGAATCTCGCACGGGTACAGACAGAGGGAGGTATTGCCCAGGGAATCGGCATGGCGCTTTTTGAGAACATTCAGTACAGCGACCGGGGACACCTGTTTGAAAATTCCCTGATGCAGTATAAGATTCCCACCAGAGAGGATATCGGGAAGATCCGGGTGGAGTTTGAGAGCAGTTATGAGCCCACCGGACCGTTTGGAGCGAAATCCATCGGAGAGATTGTAATCAATACGCCGTCTCCGGCGATCACACAGGCGATTTACAACGCCACCGGACACTGGTTCCGGGAACTTCCGATCACTCCGGAGAAGATTGCGATGGTGCTTGCGGATGATTGATCTGATTCTGCTTGCGGCCGGCAGCAGCCGCAGATTCCGGGCCTCCGGCAGCGGCAGTAAGCTTCTCACCCTGTGGAACGGGCGGCCCATGTACCGGACCTCGCTGGAGCGCTGGGAGGAAGCTTCCCGGGGAATGCTGGACGGTGGCAGGGTGTATGTGGTTTCCCGGGAGCCGGAAATCCTGGAGGCGGCAGCGGAATACGGAATGGTTCCGGTTTTCAGCCCGGAAAGCGCGCAGGGAATCTCCTGGTCCATTCGAAACGGGCTTTGCGCTGCCGGAAGCCAGACGGCAGCCCGGACAGGCCGTCAGGCGGATCACTATGTATTCGCTGTGACGGATCAGCCGATGTTGACCGCAGGCACGATGCGGCGGTTTCTTCAGCAGGCACAGACCTCCGTCTATGCCTGCCTGAGCTGGGATGGGAGAACCGGCAATCCTGTCTCCTTTCCTGCAGAGGCCGTGGAGGAACTTATGATGCTTGAGGGCGACAGCGGCGGAAAAAAGGTGCTGCGGCGTCATATGGAAGAGTGTACAATGGTTTCAGCGGCGGAAGCTGTCGAGCTGAAGGATATCGACACGCTGGAACAGCTGCGGGAAGCCGAACGGGAATCCGTCAGCAGCGGAAAACAAACTGCAGACGGTTTTCCGCCCGGGAAAATATAATACAGGAAAAAATCAGGCGAAGCAGTTCGTTGGATTCTTTACCAGTGAGAACACCGGATTTCAGCAGACGCACCAGCCCCTGAGAATTCCAGGAGAAAGAAGGACAGGAGGAAACAGAATCTTCCGGTCCTTCTTTTTCTGTCTCTTTCAGGACAGCGATTTTTTTCCGGATCTCCTGCTTTCGCTGCTGGTATTCTTCCAGGGAATCCGCCCCTGCCTCATATGCCAGCCGCAGCCGTTCCAGCCGTTTTTCTTCGGCGCGGATCCGGGCCCGGACAGAACAGGGATGCCGGCAGTCCGACGGCGGCAGGGAAGACTGCGGGGGCTGCACGTAAGAGGACGCCCCGTGCAGGAACAGAGGACATTCTTCCAGCGCCTGCAGGACAGCTGGCTTCAGAAACCGCAGGGAAATATAATGGCTGCTGCGGCAGCGGCCTTTTGCGTAAGCGCCGCATTGAAGCGCACGTCCCCGGGCGGCGGACACAAGGGCGGAACCGCAGGCACTGCACCGGAGGATGCCTCCCGACAGAATTCCTGCTTTCTGTGCTGTGTCGGACGCGTTTTCTGAACAGGGCAAAACGCATTCCCGGTTCCGGGTCAGCCGTTTCTGCACTGCGTCAAAAAGTTCTTCCGGGACCAGAGGAATATGGGAGGCCGGGACAATCTGCACATCCTGTCCCCGATAAAACCGGTCTGCAGTTCCGGAGACGGGAGACTTTGGCGCGCCGGCTTTGTCGCTGGAAATTCTGCGGCGAAGTTTTCCGGTATACACAGGATTCGACAGGATATATTCCACCGTCCTGCTTTCGAACAGATTTCCCCTGGCCGTGCGGATCCCGGCGCTGTTCAGCCACGCGGCAATTCTGCGGAGAGAACATCCCTGGCTGTATTTCCGGTAGATCAGGGGGACAAAAGGGGCGGTGTCCTCGTCCGGTTCAAACCGGGAGTTTCCCATCCGGTAACCGAAGGGAGGGACGGACACTGCCTGGCCGCGGGAAAATTTTTCGTTCATCCCCCGCCGGACCTCCCCTGCCAGATTCAGGGAGTAATATTCGTCCATGGCCTCCAGAAGGGCTTCCACGAGAATGGATGTGGGATCGTCGGACAGAGGTTCCGAGACAGAAACCACATCCACGCCGCATTCTTTCCGGAGCATGGATTTATACAGAATGCTGTCCTGCCTGTTTCGGGCGAAACGGGAATATTTCCAGACAAGAATTACCTGGAAGGGGGTGGGACGTCTGCGCGCGGAGGCAATCATCTGCTGGAAAGCAGGGCGTTTTTGAGCGTTTCGTCCGCTGATTCCCTCGTCGACATAAATCTGATCGTCAGGAATGGTTATCTGGTGCTGTCCGGCGTACTCACGGATTTTTTTCAGCTGGCTGTCCGGTGAAAATTCCAGCTGGTCTTCTGTGGATACCCGGATATACGCGGCGCCTGTCATAAAAAATCACCCCGGATGGCTATACTTATGATATAGCCTATGGTTTCGGAGGGCAGCTTATGACCGGAAAGAAAAAAGGAGCGAAGACGGGGAAAAGCAGCGGTAGCGGCAGAGGCTGCGGCGGAGGGGAGATACAGGTCTCAGACCGGGCGGGAGCGCTTTGGCGTGCAGATGATCTGGCGGAGGACAGCAGGACAGGGCAGACCGTGCCGCTGAAGAATCTTTCGGAAAAGGAGAAAAGAGAGTTGGAAGAATCCATCAGTGAAAGGATCACCGGCTGGCTGATCGGGTATCTGCAGCAGAATCCCGGAAAGCAGAAGCAGGCGCTCGCGTGTCTGGAAGACGGGCTTTCTGCATCGAACGGAGATTTACTGGCGTCACCGGACGGAATCGGGAGGTCCCGATGGAGAGATGGGCGCGTCGATGCGCTATCTGTCCCAGAGATTCACCGCCCCGAACCGGACGGTGATGGGCGTCCTGACTGATGTGGGGACGGAGGAACTGGCCCATCTTGAGATGGTGGCTACCATCGTCCATCAGCTGACCTGCAATCTCACGCCGGAGGAAATCGAAAAACAGGGATTTGCCAACTATTACGTGGATCACACGGTGGGGATCTGGCCGCAGGCGGCAGGCGGCGTTCCGTTCAATGCCTGCGAATTTCAGTCAAAAGGCGACCCGGTGACCGACCTGTTTGAAAACCTTGCAGCAGAGCAGAAAGCACGCTCCACATATGACAATATCCTGCGGCTGGTCAAGGATCCGGAGGTTGCAGACCCGATCCGTTTCCTGCGCGCCCGCGAGATTGTTCACTTCCAGCGGTTCGGAGAGGCGCTCCGTTCTGTGCAGGATGATCTCGAATCCAGGAACTTCTATGCATTCAATCCGAGCTTTGACGCGCCGGTATCCTGTCCGCAGTGCGGAAAATAAACAGCCTGCCTGCCGCAACCGTTCCTCTGGCGGACGGTTGCGGCAGGTCTGTGCATTCACTGTACAGACCGTAAGAAAGCTTACCAGAACAAACGCGCAGTCGGAAACACATGTTGACAATAATCCGTTTTCGGATTATAATGAGTGTTGTCCGTTTTCGGATAAAAATGGAGGTGAATGATGGACAAAGACAACAGGGATCCTCTTGCAACGTTTAATCAGCTTTATAAGGAGATGGACGAGATCTATCATCAGTATGCCCGGGGACATGGAATTTCGGACACGGCTTTGTGGCTGCTGTACTCTCTTTATCTGAGCGATGTGCCTTATACCCAAAGAGAGATCTGTTCCGAGTGGCACTATCCGCCCCAGACATTGAATTCTGCGCTGAAAACGCTTGAGAGGCAGGAACTGATTTCTCTGGAACCTGCGCCGGGAAATCAGAAAAATAAGCAGGTGGTATTGACGGAAAAGGGAAAATCCGTGGTACGACAGATTATTTCGCCGCTGGTTTCTGCCGAGCGGCAGTCTTTTCACCAACTGGAAGAGGGAGAAAAAGAAGTGCTTCTGTCACTGACGCGGAAATATGTGGAAGTGTTGCGAAGTAATGTACAGAAAATATGCAACAGTTCAGCCAGCTGAACTGTTACGAAAATTTAACAAATGAGGGAAAGGAAGGAACCAATCAATTATGAACTCGACGGTTTTGTTTTCAAAAACACCGCCGCTGAAGCTGTTTTTTCTTGTTTCGATTCCCGGAGCAATCAGTATGCTGGCTTCCGCTCTTTACCAGACCATCGACGGAGTGTTCGTCGGACAGTTTCTGGGGGCGACAGCTTTTGCAGCGCTCAATCTTGCGATGCCTTTTGTAATTATCAATTTCTCGCTGGCGGATCTGATCGGTGTGGGTTCTGCCGTGCCGATTTCGGTCTGTCTGGGACAGAAAAAAACACAGGAAGCGAATAATATTTTCACCTGCGCCTGCCTGATGATTGTGGGAGCGGGTGTTGTGATCGGTGGGATTCTGTTTGCTGCAGCCCCGGCGCTGATCCGGTTTATGGGAGCGGAGGGCGAGTTTGCCCGGCTGGCGGTGCAGTATCTCAGGGTCTATGCGCTCTGTTCACCGGTGACCACGATTACCTTTGCTCTGGACAACTATCTCAGAATCTGCGGCTACATACGGGGCAGTATGTTTCTGAACATTTTCATGTCTGTTTTGAGCGGCGTGCTGGAGTTTCTGTTCCTGGGCGTATTCCGTTTCGGAATCTGGGGCGCGGCGCTTGCCACATGTTCCGGTATGGTGATCTGCGAGGCCATCGCGTTTCTTCCGTTTATACGGGGAAAGGCGCTGCTCAGATTCTGCAGGCCGCATTTTCACGGAAGGATGATAAGGCAGATCATTGCCTGCGGAAGTCCTAATTTCCTGAATAATATCGCAGGGAGGATCACATCGATTCTCATGAACGCAATCCTTGTGCGGCTTGGCGGCGAGACGGCTGTCTCTGTGTACGGGATTCTGATGTTTGCAGACGGATTTATCCAGCCGCTTCTGTACGGTATGTGCGATTCCCTCCAGCCTGCGGTCGGCTATAACTGGGGCGCGGGAAAATATTCCAGGGTGCGCGCGGTCGAGAAGTGCTGCTTTACGGCAAGCGGAATAGTCTCTCTGCTGGCGGTCTGCGTCATCGCGCTGCTTCCGGAACAGATTACCAGGTTGTTTGTGGCTGACGCCGGACCGGAGATTCTGAGCATGTCTGTGGGAGCACTGAGACTTTTCAGTATCACCTACGTTACCAGGTGGTTTTCCTTTGCCACACAGAGCTATATGCTTGCGGTGGAGAAGCCTCTGCCGGCTTCCGTTATCTCTGTCTCGACAGCTCTGATTTTCCCGGTGCTTCTCATAGTGGTTCTCTGGCCGCTGGGACTGACGGGAATCTGGCTGAACTTTGCCGGAACAGCCGTTCTGGCAGCGGTGCTGTCCGTGATAGTACTGCTCAGAGTCCGCGGCGAGTTGGTAAGGGCGGACACAGAATCGTAAAGTGTCGGAAAATTTATCATATGCGGAAATCTGCAGGCGTACCTGCAGAGAAGGGGCTGCTGCGTGTTCGCGGCGGCCCCTTTTATGCTGACAGGTTACAGTTCTGTCAGCTCTGTGCATTCATTTCACAGACCCTGGTACATCTGAAAATAAATACCCAGCCATTTGACTTGTCTATTTTCCTGACAGCACATATCAAAATACTCAGTGTAGCCCGCCGCGCCTGTGTTTTTGATATGTACTCTCAGAAAAATATCCTGCGTTATCTGACCAGATATTTATTTCCCGATGTACTAGGAAAGCACAGTGTCTGTGAGTGTCCGTTTATGGAAGATTCGGCAGAAGGCTTACCATATTTTCCTGTTTTGTGGTATACTATACTTTTATAAAAGATTTTGGAACGGTTTCGCAGAACAGCAGCAATCTGCGGAGCGGAAAAAGGATGATATTATGAGACAGTTTCTTGAAAATGTCTGGAAGTTACTGGGGAAAAACTGGGTAAGTCTTCTGATTTTTGAAATTCTATACCGGATTTTTTTCAATGAGCTTGTTACCCGCACTGCGCGGGCAGCGGTGAATTTTTCTCTCAGAAAACAGGGCTACAGCTATATGACAGAGGAAAATTTTATGGAGTTTATCGGGCATCCGCTGACGATTGTTCTGATGGTTCTGGGGATTCTGATGGTACTTTTGCTGCTTCTGTTTGAAATCTGTGCGCTGTTTGGCTGTATGGAAGCGTCCTGGAAGAAGGAGAAGATCAGCGTTCCGGGAATGATCTGCGCAGGAGTCGTCGGGAGTATCCGGTTCATCAGGAGAAAGCCGGCAGGATGGGCTCTGGCTGTAGGGGGAGCCGTTCCCTGTCTGCTGTTTCAGGCAATGTACGGATTTATCACCGGAATGAAGCTTCTGCAGATCACAGCCGCCAAAGTTTTTCAGGCATTTCCCAATTTTGTGATTCCCGGGATACTTGCCGTCCTTCTGCTGCTTCTGTCCGTCCTTTTTACGTATTCGCTTCCGTTTCGGGTGCTGATGGAGGAGCCGGAACGGAAGGTATTCCAAAGAGTGGGGGAGGTGTTTGGCGGCAGCTGGAAAAAGGCTGTCAGGCGGCTGGGAAGAGAGCTGGGCCGTTATTTTATTCTCCAGTTGATTTTTCTCGGGATCCTGCTGCTTCTGTATCTGGTTTCCCATATGCTGATTGTGCTGTACGTACTGATTGTCGGCTCGCCGCAGGCGCTGGTCAGCTCAGTTCTGGTTTACTCAGACGGTGCAAAGTCTGTACTTGGCGGTATGGCTGCAGGGCTGGGAACTTCCGGTACTCTGCTGTATTTTTATCTTCTCTTTGCCGGTTCGGAGCGCGGCGGATACCGCAGGGAGAGACGGAGGAAGAAAACACCGTCCAGGCTGCGCAGGATTCTCGCGGGAAAAGCTGCGGCCATTGTGCTGACGGCTGTGCTGGCCGTGGGGGAATGTGTTTATCTGATTTACGTGGTCCAGAGGGAGCATCCCAGTGCGACGGCTTCTTCAGACTATATTTCGGTATCCGCCCATCGGGGCGGAGCGCGCAAGGCGCCGGAAAATACGCTGAGCGCGCTGGAGTATGCCATCAGCTCCAAGTCGGATTTCGCGGAGATCGATGTTCAGGAGACGAAGGACGGGGAAGTGGTGCTGCTCCATGACAATAATCTGAAACGGACGACGGGCCTGAATGCGAACATCTGGACCCTGACCTACGCGGAACTGCAGCAGCTTGACGCCGGCGTGCGTTTCAACCAGAGTTTTCGCGGTGAGAAGATACCGACGCTGGAAGAGGCCATTGAGGCGGCAAGGGGAAAGATTCAGCTGAATATTGAGGTGAAATACAACGGACATAATCCCAACCTTGTCCGGAAAGTGGTGAGGATCATCGAGGAACAGGAATTTGCTGAGAACTGCGTGCTGACGTCGATGAACTATAAATTCCTGGAACAGGCAAAAGCCCTGAATCCGAAGATACGTACAGGATATACGATGAACATGACTTACGGAGATCTGGAAAATATGGACGGTGCGGATTTCTTTTCCGTGAAATATACCTATATTACCGAACGGTTTGTGGAGAAGGTTCATGCGCTTGGAAAGGAAGTATATGCATGGACGCTGAATTATCAGGGAGATATTCAGAGAATGGTCAACTGCAAGGTGGACAATATCATCACGGATGACCCGGAGCTGGTACGCCAGGTAATTCTCGGCGGGACAGATCGTTCTCCGGGATTTCTGGAACTGCTCAAATATGCTTTGAAATAGAGGGGGAACTGTGCTATACTGAAAAAAACGCAGCGGCCTGTCGCAAAGCGATTTTCAACGGTCAGCTGGCTGAACGGTTACGATCTTAACAAGGGTTATTAAAAGAAGGGTTGCAAAATGAGTCAAAACGGGACTGCAGGAGGGACACAGAGACGAAAGAGAACGGCAGGCTATTATGATTATAATCTTCTGCTCTGCCTGATACTTCTGATGTCGTTTGGCCTGATTATGCTGTACAGCGCCAGTGCATACGAGGCTTATACAAGCAGTAACATTACGGACAATATGTATTTTTTCAAGCACCAGCTGAGAAACTCTGTGGTAGCGTTTGTGTGGGTGCTGATTCTTTCGAAAATGTCCTATCATTTTATGGCGAAATTTGCCGGGTTCCTGTATGTGCTGGCTTTTGTTCTGATGGCGCTTGTTAAGTCGCCTCTCGGCATAGAGGAATTCGGCGCGAGAAGATGGCTGAAAATCGGGCCGATCCAGTTTCAGCCGTCGGAGATTGCGAAGATCGCGGTGATTATGTTTGTGCCGCTGGTGATTCTCCAGATGGGCAGAAAATATAAAATCGTCAAGGCGCAGGGATTTGTGTTTCTGCTGGGACTGATTCAGGCCCTGGGCGCGTGGATTCTGACGGAAAACCTGAGTACGGGAATTATTATCATGCTGATCACAGTCACAATTATGATCGTGGCCAGTCCGAAACAGAAGAAGAGGGTGCTGGCGGCGATTGGAATTCTCTTCTGCGCCGGTGTCGGTGTGCTGATTTATCTGAAAACGCATCTGAGTATTCTTGAAGAGATGGTGGAGGACGAAGTCGGTGGTTATCAGCTCAACCGCGTTTACGAATGGCTTGCGGGAGGAAGCTATCAGGTTCACCAGGGGCTGTATGCGATCGGCGCCGGAGGATTTTTCGGAAAGGGGCTGGGAAACAGCACGCAGAAGCTGGGGACGATCCCGGAGGCCCAGAATGATATGATTTTCTCCATTATCTGTGAGGAGCTTGGAGTATTCGGCGCGCTGCTTCTGCTTCTGATGTTCGGGTATCTTCTGTACAGGCTTTTCGTGATCGCGCAGAACGCCCGGGATCTCTACGGAACTCTGGTGGTCAGCGGTGTCTTCGGGCATATAGCGCTCCAGGTGATACTGAATATACTGGTGGTTCTGGGAATGATGCCGGCAACCGGAATTACGCTTCCGTTTATCAGCTACGGGGGAACCTCCCTGTTATTCCTTATGACGGAACTTGGCGTCGCGCTGTCCGTGGCGAATTCAATCCGGCTGGAAGAAAGTGAAGTCCGGCTTGGCAGCGCCTCCGCAGACAGAACGGCGTAACCGTTCAGCTGGCCGAACGGTTACGAACTGAGAAGCGGTTGTGAAAAATCTATTGACAAATACAGGAAGAACAGATACACTCATTCATGATATAATAGACGTCTTTCGGCAACGGTAAAAATGTACGGACAGCCGCCTGCCAGATGAGCGGCGGCTGTTCGGGACGGCACGTTTCCGGGACGGAAGAAAGGAGTCAGGGTACGATGTTAGAGAAGATGAAACAAATTCTTGCGGAGCAGCTGGGCTGTGATGCCGACATGATTACGGAGGAAACTTCTTTTAAAGACGACCTGGGTGCGGATTCTCTGGATCTGTTTGAGGTGATTATGGCGCTGGAGGATGCGTACGGAATCGAGATCAATACCGAGGATCTGACTGACCTCAATACGGTTGGCGATGTTATGAACTATCTGAAAGACAACGGAATCGAGGCATAAGAAACCGTTTGTTTTCGATAAGATAAAAAATGAAAAGGGGGCCGAATGCAGATGAGTAGTTTGGAGTATGTGAGAAGAGTGCTGACGGAAGCGGAAAGCGTGGTATGTCTGGTGGGACGGAGCACGACCTTCCAAACAGGGTGTCAACTGTACGACGGTGATTTTGAGTATGAAACGGAATCCCGTTACGGCCTCTCGGTGGAAGAGATATTTTCGGAGTCTTATTACAACAACCGGACAAAGGAATTTTTTGAATTTTACAGAGAAGAGGTTCTGAAGCACCGGGGCGAACCCAACGTGGTTTACCAGACGCTGGCCCGGATGGAACAGGACGGAAAACTGATCGGCGTGGTATCGAGAAGCATTTTTGCTCTTTCGGAACGGGCCGGCTGCCGGAATGTGGTGGACATCCACGGAAATATCTATCAGAATATCTGTCCCCGATGCGGGAGAACCTATGATTACCGCTATATTCTGGAACACACGCCGGTTCCGTACTGCGAGGACTGCCGGGCGGTGGTACGGCCGCAGATCGTTCTGACCGGTGAGATGGTCAGCAACGATAAAGTCACCCGTGCGACGGAGCTGGTTTCCCGCGCGGACGTTCTCTGGATTCTGGGTTCCACCATGCAGTCTTATCTGACAAAAAGTTTTATTAAGTATTTTAACGGCTCCAAAGTTGTGCTGGTCAACTGGGCGGAGCACTACTCCGACGTGAAAGCAGACGGAGTGTGCATCGGAAACCTGCTGGAGATCGTTCCGAAGATTTACCCGTAAGAATGAACGTAACAGTTCAGCTGGCTGAACGGTTGCGGTGAAAACATTACAGTTCAGCTGGCTGGACTGTTACCTGAAAACCCCGCAGCATGCTGCGGGGTATTTACAAGCACCTGAAACAGGAAAAACCTGTGTTCCCGGAGCGGAAGGTGCGTCAACAAGGAGGAAAAAATGAGCAAAGTTAAGACAAGATTTGCGCCGAGTCCCACAGGACGTATGCATGTCGGGAATCTGCGCACCGCGCTCTATGCATATCTGATTGCGAAGCATGCGGGCGGAGATTTCATGCTCCGTATTGAGGACACGGATCAGGAACGTTTTATGGAGGGAGCGCTGGAGATTATTTACCACACGCTCTCTGAGACGGGTCTGCATCATGACGAAGGGCCGGACAAGGACGGCGGCTGCGGGCCGTACGTGCAGAGCGAGAGAAATGCTTCAGGCATTTATCTGAAATATGCGAAGCAGCTGATCGAGCAGGGAGACGCCTATTACTGTTTCTGCGATCAGGAGCGTCTGAGCCAGTGCAGGAGAACGGTCAACGGAAAAGAAATTTCCATTTATGACAAGCACTGTCTGCATCTGTCCAAAGAAGAGGTGGAGGCAAACCTGGCGGCAGGAAAGCCTTATGTCATCCGTTTCAATATGCCGACGGAGGGAACCACCACGTTCCATGATGAAATTTACGGAAATATCACTGTCAACAACGAAGAACTGGAGGATCTGATTCTGATCAAGTCCGACGGCTATCCCACCTACAATTTTGCAAATGTTGTGGACGATCATCTGATGGGAATCACCCATGTGGTCAGAGGAAATGAGTATCTGTCCTCTTCGCCGAAATACAACCGGATTTATGAAGCGTTCGGCTGGGACATCCCAGTGTATGTTCACTGTCCGCTGATCACCAACGAGGAACATCAGAAGCTGTCCAAGCGAAGCGGTCATTCCTCCTATGAGGATCTGATCGAACAGGGCTTTCTGTCAGAGGCGATCGTCAACTTTGTCGCGCTGCTTGGCTGGTGCCCGCAGGACAACCGCGAGATCTTTTCTCTGGAAGAACTGGTTCAGGTATTTGATTACCATCATATCAGCAAGTCTCCGGCAGTCTTTGATATGACGAAGCTCCGCTGGATGAACGGTGAATATATGAAGGCTATGGATGATGAGAAATTTTATCAGATGGCGCTTCCGTATCTGAAAAAGGCGATTTCCAGAGATTTGGATTTCCACAAAATCGCGGCGATGGTGAAGACAAGAATTGAAGTTTTTCCGGACATTTACGAGCTGGTGGATTTCTTCCAGGAGGTTCCGGAGTATGATACATCCATGTATGTGCACAAAAAAATGAAGACAAATGAGGAAAATTCTCTGGCGCTTCTTCAGGAGGTTCTCCCGCTTCTGGAGGCACAGGAGGATTACAGTAACGACGCGCTGTTTGAGATGCTTTCTGCGTTCGGAAAGGAGAAAGGCTATAAGACGGGATATATCATGTGGCCGATCCGCACAGCGCTGTCCGGAAAGCAGATGACGCCTGCAGGCGCCACGGAGATTCTTGAGGTGCTCGGGAAGGACGAGTCTCTGAGACGTCTGAACGCGGCGGTTGAAAAACTGCAGGCGGCGCTTGCCTGAATGCCTATGGAATATAATCGTTCTCAGCGGCAGGCAGTGGAGCACACGGAAGGTCCGATGATGGTTCTGGCAGGCCCGGGGTCCGGCAAGACAGCCGTGATCACCGGGCGGACCTGCCGCCTGGTGGAGCGGGGAATTCCCGCGGAATCGATTCTGGTGGTGACATTCACCAAGGCAGCGGCGCGGGAGATGAAGGAGCGGTATCTGAAGCGGATGAACCGGCCATCGACCCGTGTGACGTTCGGAACCTTTCACGGGGTATTTTACGGGATTCTCAGAAACGCGTACCGCCTGTCCGGACAGAATATACTGAGCGAGGAGCAGAAACAGCGGTTGCTGAGAGAGCTGGTGCATACCTACTGCCGGGAGACGGAGGAAGAGGATGAGCTGACGGCGAATCTGAACCGGGAGATCGGCACCGTGAAAAATAACCGGATCGAACTGGAGCATTTTTATTCGACCGCCTGCCCGGAAGAAGTGTTCCGCACAATTTACCGGGCGTATGAGGAATGGAAGAAAAAGAACCGGAAGCTTGATTTTGACGATATCATGGTCTGGTGTTATGAATTGTTCCGGAAACACCCGGGAATCCTGTCTTTGTGGCAGAAAAAATTTCAATATATTCTGATTGACGAATTTCAGGATATCAATCCGATTCAGTACGACATTGTCCGGATGCTGGCGAAGCCGCAGGACAATCTGTTCATAGTTGGGGACGACGATCAGTCGATCTACCGTTTTCGAGGAGCACGTCCGGAAATCATGCTCCATTTTCCAGAAGATTATCCAAATGCAGAAACTGTCACGCTGGATGTGAATTATCGGAGCACCGGCGCCATTGTCCGTCAGGCGGGAAAACTGATCGCCAATAACAGAATGCGTTTTCCGAAAAACATTACCGCCAGCCATGGACAGGGGAAGGCGGTGGCCCTGAGAGAGTATGGCACGGTCAGAGAGGAGCTGCAGGAAGTGTCGGAGAATATCCGCAGCTGTGCTGCAGAGGGAACGCCGTATGAAGAGATTGCGCTCCTGTTCCGCACGAACGCAGGAAGCAGAATGGCGGTGGAACAGCTGATGGCGGACAACATCCCTTTTCAGATGAGAGACCGCTTGCCGAATCTGTATGAACACTGGATTTCCAGGGATATTCTCACTTATCTCCGTATCGGAATGGGGAGCCGCAGACGGGCAGATTTTCTGCAGATCTGCAATCGTCCGAACCGGTATCTGGCGCGAGATGCGTTTGACAGTCCCCAGGTCAGCTTTGAGGCGCTGTATGACTATTATGAGGGAAAAGACTGGATGTGCCGCCGGATTGAAAAACTTGAGCAGGATCTTCAGCTGATCGGAAGAATGCCGCCGTTTGGAGCAGTCAATTATATCCGGTATGCGATGGGCTATGAGGAATATCTGAAGGAATACGCTTCCTACCGGAGGATGAAGCCGGAAGAATTTCTGGAGCGTCTCGATGAGCTTCAGGAGCTTGCGCGGAGCCATCGGACTTCTGAGGATTGGTTCCGCCATATTGAAGAGTACCGGGAAACGCTGGCGGAGGATGCGAGGAAAAATCAGCAGGAAAAATCGGGCGTGACGATTTCCACACTCCACAGCGTCAAAGGGCTGGAATACGACTGTGTCTATATTCTTGACGTAAACGAGGGTGTGATTCCGTACCGGAAGGCGGTGCTTGAGGAGGAGATTGAGGAGGAACGCCGGATGTTTTATGTGGGGATGACCAGAGCGAGAAAACAGCTGACCCTCTGTACGGTGCGGGAACGATTTGACAAAAAAGAAGAGCCGTCCCGGTTTCTCGATGAATTGCTGCAGTCTACCTGACCATCAGATTCCACGAAGTTTAAATCCCCCGAAGCTTTGACGTACGGCGTTTCATCCTGCCGCACATCAGGACTTCGGGGAATCTGAAATTACAGTCTCTTCAGATATACACCGGAGCGTCACGCTTTTACAATATTTCCGGTTTCCAGTCCTGCTTCAAAATCCAGAGCATTCTGAAGCGTCGTCTGTGCAATCGCCGCCAATGCTTCCTGGGTGAAGAAGCCCTGGTGGGAAGTGATCATCACATTGGGGAAGGACAGGAGACGTGCAGTTGTGGAGTGCTCCAGGATTTCATCCGATCGGTCTTCAAAGACATTGGGAGTTTCCTCTTCATAGACATCCAGCCCCACACCGAAAAATTTCCGCGCACGGATCCCCTCGATCAGATCTTCCGTTTTCACAAGACCGCCGCGGGAGG
The DNA here is from genome assembly GCA_019119555.1 of Candidatus Fusicatenibacter intestinigallinarum. GTDB lineage: Bacteria > Bacillota > Clostridia > Lachnospirales > Lachnospiraceae > Fusicatenibacter > Fusicatenibacter intestinigallinarum. The sequence continues at coordinate 25,342 of DWWU01000004.1, forward strand.
TGTTGACCAGAATCACACCGTCTTTCATTTTTGCAATCGTCTCCCGGTTGATCATATGGTAAGTGCTGTCCATCAGCGGGCAGTGAAGGGAAATCAGATCACTCTGCGCCAGCAGTTCGTCCAGCGTCACATAAGTCACGAAATCTTTCAGAGAGTCGTTCTCGTAAACATCATAAGCGATCACTTTCATTCCAAAACCGTGGCAGATTCTTGCCATCGCCGCGCCGATTTTTCCGGTTCCGACAATTCCCGCCGTCTTCCGGTAAAAGTTAAAGCCCATCAGTCCGTTGAGGCTGAAGTCATTTTCACGCACCTTTGTGTAGGCTTTATGCATCCTGCGGTTTACCGTCAGGGCAAGGGCCATCGCATGTTCCGCAACTGCCTCCGGAGAATATCCGGGCACGCGGCGGATCTCGATGCCATATTTCTGTGCCAGCGGAAGATCTACATTGTTAAAGCCTGCGCACCGGAGCAGGATCAGGCGGACGCCCGCTTTGTGAAGTTCTTCCACCGTGCCGGTTCCCACATCTGAATTGACAAATGCACAAACCGCGTCATGGCCTTTCGCAAGAGCCGCCGTCCGGGGCGCCAGCGAAGTTTTCAGGAATTCCATTTCCACTCCAGGATAATTTTTTGCTTCGCGGCTGAAAGACTCCTTGTCATAGGACTGTGTATCGTAAAATAAGATTTTCATAATATAAGATTCCTCCTTATAAAAGTTCTGTACCGCTCCGGATTCTGTGCCGTCTGTTTCAGACATCCCGTCATCGCATACGTTCGCCGGGAGGACGGCAGAAGACATCGGAATCAGTATCTCCCTGTTTCGCTCTTACTATACGCTATTGTTAATTATTTGTCAATATTAATTGTTAAAAATTTATCATTTTTTTGAAAGGTTTCCTGACGCGTCATTCACGGGTTAACAGTTCAGTTGGCTGAACAGTTACGCGCAGCGTTCGGGCAAAAAAAGAAAATACTTTTAAAATAAAAGAAAATAGTGTATAGTAAGTAGCAGAAACGCAACAGAAATTATGTAACAGTTCAGCTGGCTGAACAGTTACGAAATTATACGGAGAGACAAAAAGCGCAAACAGAGACGGAAAGGGGTGGCGCCGGCAATGGAATGCGAAAGAGCGGAAAAACTGATACAGTCTTACGTGCAGGACAAGATGCCGGAAAAGGAGATGGAAGAATTCATCCACCATGTGCGGAACTGCCCGTCCTGCTACGATGAACTGGAAACGTACTTTATCATCCGTCGGGCGGCTCTCGCTCTGGACGATGACGATAAACAGTCCTACAATCTGAAAGGACTTCTGGAACGGGATCTGCGGGAAAAGGAACGCCAGATCCTGCAAAAAAGGCGCAGAAACGTGTTTTTTTCCGTGCTGATTCTGATCCTGACCATTCTGCTGATTTTATTCACACTGAATTATCTGGAGTTTGTTGAGATACCCTGGCTGAAAGGATTATTTTAATATGAGCGAAAAAATTGTACTGATTGACGGGCACAGCATTCTGAACCGTGCCTTTTACGGACTGCCGGATCTGACGAATTCCGAGGGACTGCATACCAATGCGGTCTACGGTTTTCTGAATATCCTGTTCCGGACGCTGGAGGATGAACAGCCCCAGTATCTGACGGTAGCCTTCGACGTACATGCGCCGACGTTCCGGCATCAGATGTACGGGGAATACAAGGGAACGAGAAAGCCGATGCCTTCGGAGCTGCGGGAGCAGGTGCCGCTGCTGAAGGACGTGCTGAAGGCCATGGGGGTTGAGCTGGCGGAGCTGGAAGGCTATGAGGCGGATGATATTCTGGGAACGATCGCAGGGCGCTGCGAGAGTCAGGGGATGGATGTGACGATTGTCTCCGGCGACAGAGATATTCTGCAGCTCGCCACAGACAAAGTGATGATCCGGATGCCCAAGACGGTCAGGGGGAAGACCACCATTGAAAATTACCATGCCGGCGAGGTGCTGGAGCGTTATCAGGTACAGCCAAAGCAGATCATCGAGCTGAAAGCGCTGATGGGCGACTCCTCGGACAATATTCCGGGAATCCCAGGTGTCGGGGAGAAAACTGCGACGAAGCTGATTGTGGAGTACGGATCCATTGAAAATGCATATGAGCATGTGGAGGAGATCAAGCCCAATAAGGCGAAGGAATCCCTGAAAAATCACTATGATATGGCGGTGATGAGCAAGAAGCTGGCGACCATCGACACGGAGGCGCCGGTGGATTTTGATCTGGAGCATGCCCGGATCGGCAGTCTGTATACGGCGGAGGCTTATGAGATCTTCCGGAGACTGGATTTCAAGAATCTTCTCGGAAGATTCGACGCACAGGCCGAAAAAGAGCAGGACAGTCTGCTGATCCGGATGGAGGCGGATCCGGGAGAGCTGGAGAGACTTCTGGACCGGGCAGCAGAGCAGCCGGCGGTCGGTCTTGAACTGCTGGAAGGCACAGGACATGAAATTCAGGGGCTTGCCGCAGCCTGGGAGGAGAATCAGGAGCCGCTGGTCTGCTATTTTCCGGTTTCGGAAAGAATAACCCCGGAAATCCTGGTCCGAAAAGCGGAGGAACTGTCCTGCAGGGCGAAGAAAATCTGTGTGATGGATATCAAAAAACTTCTGAAGACGGTGAAACAGGTGGAACCGGCAAAAGTTTTTGACGCGGGAATCGCGGCGTATCTTCTGAACCCTCTGAAGAATACCTACACTTATGATGATCTGGCAAAGGAGTATCTTCAGGTATACCTTCCGTCGACGGAAGAGATTTTCGGCACGGCGAAGCTCCCGGATCTGTCTTCCGTCCCGGAAGACCTGGCGGGCACTTATGCCGGAAACATGGCTTACGCCGTTTACCGGGTGAGCGGTACCATGGAACGGAAGCTGGAGGAAGAAGAAATGCTCCGCCTGTACAGGAAAGTGGAGATTCCGCTGGCCTTCACGCTTGCAGATATGGAGGAGGCAGGCATCCGCGTGGAGGCGGAAGACCTGAAGGAATACGGGGAACGGCTTCAGGTGAGAATCCGGGAACTGGAAGAAAAAATCTATGAGGAGGCGGGGGAAACCTTTAATATCAACTCGCCCAAACAGCTGGGAGTCATTCTGTTTGAAAAGATGAAACTGCCCGGAGGACGGAAGACAAAGAGCGGCTATTCCACGGCGGCGGACGTGCTGGAAAAGCTGGCGCCGGATCATCCGATCGTCTCGGATATTCTGGAATACCGTCAGCTGGCCAAGCTGAAATCCACTTATGCGGACGGTCTGGCGGCGTATATCGGCCCCGACGGAAGAATCCATTCCAATTTCAATCAGACGATCACAGCCACCGGAAGGATCAGTAGCACGGAACCGAATCTGCAGAATATTCCGATCCGGATGGAGCTGGGACGGCTGATCCGAAAGGTTTTTCTTCCGAAGGACGGCTGTGTTTTTATCGATGCGGATTATTCGCAGATTGAACTTCGGGTGCTGGCCCACATGTCCGGGGACGAAAAACTGATCGCCGCATACCGGCAGGCGGAGGACATACACCGGATCACGGCTTCGCAGGTCTTTCACGTACCTTTTGACCAGGTGACGCCGCTGCAGAGAAGAAACGCGAAAGCGGTAAATTTCGGCATTATCTATGGAATCAGTTCTTTCGGCCTGAGCCAGGATCTGAGCATCTCTCGGAAAGAGGCCCAGCAGTATATCGAAAAGTATTTTGAAACCTATCCGGGTATCAAGACGTTTCTCGACGACTGCGTGAAGAAAGCGAAGGAGCAGGGCTATTCGGTGACGATGTTCGGGCGGAGAAGGCCTGTTCCGGAACTGAAATCCAGCAACTATATGCAGCGTTCCTTCGGGGAACGCGTCGCGATGAACGCACCGATCCAGGGAACCGCGGCGGACATTATCAAGATTGCGATGATCCGTGTCAATGAACGTCTGAAACGGGAGGGGATGAACTCCCATCTGCTGCTGCAGGTTCACGACGAGCTTCTGATTGAAGCGCCGCTGGAAGAGGTGGAACACGCACGGGAGATCCTTGAGGAGGAAATGACCCATGCGGCGGATCTGAAGGTGAAGCTGGAGATTGATATGCATACCGGAAAGAACTGGTATGAAGCAAAATAAGAGGGGATGATACAAATGAGAATTATCGGAATTACCGGCGGCGTCGGCGCAGGGAAGACGGAGGTCATGACCTATATCGGACAGCATTACGATGCTGCGGTGATTAAGGCGGACGAGGTCGGATATCTGCTGATGGAGCCGGGCAGGGAATGCTATGCGCCCATTGTCCGGCTGTTCGGACGGCAGATCACCGATGAATCCGGCAATCTGAACAGAAAAAGAATTGCGGAGCTGATTTTCCGCGATCAGGAAAAGCTTCGCCAGATGAACCAGATCGTACATCCGGCGGTAAAAGCGTATGTGCGCCGGGCGATCGCGGAGGAGGAAAAGGCAGGAACCTCCTATGTGTTTATCGAGGCGGCGCTTCTGATTGAAGATCACTATGATGAAATCTGCGATGAACTGTGGTACATTTACGCAGACGAGCGTGTACGCAGAGACCGGCTGCGCAGAGGCCGGAACTATTCCGACGACAGGATTGACAGTATTATGGAAAATCAGCTTTCTGAGGAAGAGTTTTCCGAACACTGTGATTTTGAGGTGGACAACAGCGGAGCGTTCGAGGAGACGATAAAGCAGATTGCCCGGAGGATGAGTAAGTATGAGTGACTGTTCGGAGAATATCATTTTTAAATACCCTGATGACGCAGCGGTGCGTCGGGAAAGAGGAAAGTATGAAACTTTGTAGTATTGCCAGCGGTTCCAGCGGAAACTGTATTTTTGCGGGAAGTGAGAGAACGAGCCTTCTGATTGATGCGGGAATCAGCGGAAAACGCGTGGAGGCAGGGCTGAACAGTCTGGACCGCACGGCGAAGGAACTGGACGGAATTCTGGTTACCCATGAGCATATCGACCATGTACAGGGACTCGGCGTTCTTGCCAGGAGATACCAGATACCGATTTATGCGACACGGGGGACGATCCGTGCAGTGATGGAATGCAGAAACCTGGGAAAATTTCCGGAAGGGATTTTCCATGAGATCCGGGAGGATGAGTCGTTTACGCTGGGAGATATGGAAATTTTCCCTTTTGCGATTTCTCATGACGCGGCGCAGCCGGTGGGTTACCGGATGGAACATGACGGGCATGCGGTCGCGGTCGCCACAGATCTTGGAGTTTATGATTCTTATATCGTAGAACATCTGCGGGGGCTGGATGCAGTGCTGCTGGAAGCAAACCATGATGAAAAAATGCTGGAGGTCGGCTCCTATCCCTATCCTTTGAAGCGCAGGATTGCCGGGGCCAAGGGACATCTCTCCAATACGATGGCGGGGCAGCTTCTCTGTGAGATTCTCCATGACAATCTGAAGGAAGTGCTCCTGGGACATCTGAGCAAGGAAAACAATTATGAGGCGCTGGCTTATGAGACGGTAGCCGCGGAGGTGACGTCGGGGGACAATCCTTACCGCTCCGTGGATTTCCACCTCTCTGTGGCAAAACGCAGCGAGGTATCGCCGCTGATTGAGGTCTGATACGGACCGCGCGGAAACACAAAACCGGAACTGAGAAAAGGAGAACAAAATGAAGAAAACCATTATCACCGTTGTAGGAAAAGACGCCGTTGGAATTATCGCAAAGGTCTGCAATTATCTGGCGGACAATCAGGTAAATATCGAAGATATTTCACAGACTATTGTGCAGGGATATTTTAACATGATTATCGTGGCTGATATTTCCGAGAGCCCGAAATCCAATGCCGAGATGGCGAAGGAACTGGAAAAGGTAGGGGAAGAGATCGGAGTCGTCATTCGCTGCCAGCATGAAGATATTTTCAATATGATGCATCGGATCTGAGCCAAAGGAGATAAGTAGATGATTAACCTGTTTGAAGTAAAAGAGACCAATGAGATGATCACCAAGGAAAATCTGGATGTGCGCACGATTACCCTGGGGATCAGTCTGATGGATTGTATCGATTCCAATCTGGATAAGGTAAACCGCAAGATTTATGACAAGATTACAACGATGGCGCGCAATCTGGTGGCTACCGGAGAGGAGATCGAGGCAGAATACGGCGTTCCCATCGTCAACAAGCGGATTTCCGTGACCCCGATCGCTCTGGTGGGCGGTTCCGCCTGCAAGACTCCGGAGGATTTTGTGACCATAGCCGAGACCCTGGACCGTGCGGCCAAGGAGGTAGGCGTCAATTTCCTCGGAGGATATTCTGCGCTGGTGAGCAAGGGAATGACAAAGGCGGACGAACTGCTGATCCGCTCGATTCCTCAGGCAATGGCGCGGACCGAGAGAGTTTGCAGTTCTGTGAATCTCGGTTCCACAAAGACCGGCATCAATATGGATGCGGTGAAACTGATGGGAGAGATTATCAAGGCGACGGCGGAGGCAACCAGAGAGAACAGCTGTATGGGCTGTGCGAAGCTGGTGGTGTTCTGCAATGCGCCGGACGACAATCCGTTTATGGCCGGAGCATTTCATGGAGTGACTGAGGCGGATGCGATCATCAATGTGGGCGTTTCCGGACCGGGAGTGGTGAAATGTGCGCTGGAGAAAGTCCGGGGCGCGGATTTTGAGGTTTTATGTGAGACCATCAAGAAGACAGCGTTCAAGATTACCCGTGTGGGACAGCTGGTTGCCCAGGAAGCGTCGAGAAGAATGGGCGTTCCGTTTGGAATCATCGATCTTTCCCTGGCTCCTACGCCGGCGATTGGAGATTCCGTGGCGGAAATCCTGGAAGAGATCGGCTTGGAATCCGCAGGTGCACCGGGAACGACGGCGGCTCTGGCGATGCTCAATGACCAGGTGAAAAAGGGCGGCGTGATGGCATCCTCCTATGTAGGAGGATTAAGCGGCGCGTTTATTCCGGTTTCCGAGGATCAGGGAATGATCGATGCGGTGAACGAGGGCGCTCTGACGCTGGAGAAGCTGGAAGCGATGACCTGCGTCTGCTCGGTGGGCCTCGATATGATTGCCATTCCGGGAGATACGAAAGCGTCTACGATCTCCGGAATCATCGCTGATGAGATGGCAATCGGCATGGTCAATCAGAAGACAACCGCAGTGCGGCTCATTCCGGTGATCGGAAAAGGAGTAGGAGACACGGTGGAATTCGGCGGCCTGCTCGGATATGCGCCGGTTATGCCGGTGAATTCCTTCTCCTGTGAGGCGTTTGTGAACAGAAAGGGAAGAATCCCGGCGCCGATTCACAGCTTTAAAAACTGATTTTTCTGCAGAGCAAAAAAGGGCCTGTGAAAAACGTGAATGCGTTGTTTCACAGGCCCGTTTCTGTCGTGCGCCTGGCGGCGCACGTTTCTAGCGGGTGCAAGTCCCGAATCCGCCCGGTAGTGGGAAGGATATAGCCGAAAGCAAAGGTGTTGCAGGTGACTGCAAATCTGAAGGAAGCTGGATGTGGGGAACCTACTAACCCACGGGCAAACCTCTGGTCTGACGGACAGAAACCGCATAGAAGGCTGTACATGAGGGTAAGTCTGCGACACAAGACGAAGCCCGATAGCTACACGGAATC
>DWWU01000005.1 GCA_019119555.1 Candidatus Fusicatenibacter intestinigallinarum
TCTTTTTGTTTTACTATTCATTTCAGATACCTCTTGTATTTTTAGATTTTACCAACTCGCCAGGTCAGTAATAATCTAAATTTACTTGAGGTATTTTCTTTGGTCAACTCCTTGATTTAAATTATACAGGAAGCTTTTCTCCCTGTCAAACGCAGAAAACAGTCCGTCTCCCTGATCGGAATATCCCAGCGGCGCAATCTGAAAACTTACGGAAAAATCTTCCAGCTGCCGGAACCACGCTCCCTGGTCTTCGTACCAGATCGAATATCCATCGAACAGCAGGGCATCCTCCATAAAACGAAACGCCTGGTTCTCAAAACCGTCTGTATATAATTCAAAATGAATCTGTTCTCCTGTGCTGTTGGCGACAGCCTGTGCATGGCTGTCTTCTTTTTTTGCCTATTATATCGAATCTTCTTTGTATAAAAGGGGGCTGCGTCTTCTTCTATGCTGCGCGAACGGAATTCCGGAAAAAGAAATTGATTATCTGAACATGGCGGCGAATAATAAAGTGGACGGAGTCATCGCATTAACTTATTCCGATATCGGCCCATACATTCCGCAGCGCCTGCCAATCGTTGTTTTCGACCGTTATTTTGAAAATTCCGCGATACCGAGAGTCGCATCCGACAACTTCTCAGGCGCATGTCTGGCGATCGAAAAACTCCTGGAACTCGGCTGCCGTCATCCTGTTTATATCCGCTTCCACTCCATTTTCCCGGGAGAATCCGACAAACGAAAAGAAGGGTATCTCCATGCCTGCGAAAAGCACCATATAAAACCCGACTATCTGGATCATGTCGGCTGCGACAACGAGCCTGCCCTCCTGAAAGAATTTCTCGATCTGCACAGAAATCCTGACGGCACACTGACCTTTGACGGCGTGTTCGCTCACACGGATTATCATGGATATATGTTCAAAAAAATTCTTCAGGAAGAAGGATATCGGGTACCTGACGACGTTCAGATCATAGGTTTTGACGGCATCACCAAATTCGGAAACGAAGGAGACGAACTCTTTGTCTCCTCCATCTGTCAGCCGGTAAAACATATTGCCGAAAAATGTGTGGAAATTCTCACATCCCAGACTGACTTGATAGCTCCCAGCGTAACGCTGCTGCCGGTGGATTATCGCTGCGGCGGAACAACAAAAGATGCTGTATAGCAGGAAACGCTGTTTCCTGCCATAATAAAAAGAGTTCCGCTCGCGGAACTCTCGCGCCGAGCGCGGTCGCCTTGGCGACAAATTTCTGCTCCGCGCGAGTGCGCATCCCGCGGAGCGTTTTATATAGCAGGAAACGCCTTTTCCTGCTATATAAAACGCGTGTCTGAAAATCTGTTTTCCTGTCTGTATATTACAGTCCGCAGAAAACGATTTTCAGGCACGCTTTATCGTTGGGGATCCCGGCATTACGGATTTTTCTGCCCACAGTAGTGGGCGATCAATTTGCAGATCGGATTCCCGGCCGAAGAAAATTTTTCTTCATATTCCGTCATAATATTCCCCCGGTTCATCTCCGGGTCCTTATGGAGGTCAAATGTCCAGGCGTTCAGCGTCCAGTCAGACGCATTCCTGATCTCCTCAAGGGAAAACTCAAACAGATCCCTGTTGTCTGTTTTAAACTCAACCCTTCCGTTTTCCGGAAGAATCTTTGCATACCGCTCCAGAAACTCATGGGACGTCAGCCGGCGCTTGGCATGGCGGTCTTTCGGCCAGGGATCTGAAAAATTCAGATAGATTCTGCTGACCTCCCCCTTTTCAAACACCTCCGGGAGGTCTCTGGCGTCCATTCTGAGAAACCGCAGATTCGGCAGCGGATGTTCCATAGCCTCCGCCTTCTGTACCGCCCGAAGCAGCACGCTGTCGTACATCTCGATTCCGATATAATTGATTTCCGGGTTCTGTCCGGCCATATCCATCAGGAAACGTCCCTTTCCCATTCCGACCTCAATGTGAAGCGGCTGTTCTTTTCCGAACGCGGTCTTCCAGTTTCCTTTCATTTTCTCCGGCTCCTGAACCACCCAGGAACTGTTGGCAATCACTTCCTTTGCCCCCTGTATATTTCTCAGTCTCATACCTTTTCTTTCCTTTATTTTTTCCTCAATTTTTATCCTTTTTCTTTACGGTTTTACCTCAGATCAGCTTTCTTATCTTACTATAAAAATCCCAAAAAGAAAAGCGTATGATTTTCTTTTCTTCAATTTGACATTTCACAAAATAATGTGTGACTTTTTTACCGGAAAGGTGTATGATATGTATCATGAAAACAATAGGTTTCCATTATTGTTAGAACACGGCTGTTCTGCCGGTCAATGGGCGAATCCGGCAGCAGCTGCGGTAAAACTCTATTTGAAAAGGAGGATAGGTATGGAATCTGTTATCAATAAACTGACAGAGATCGAAGCGGCAGCCTCCAGGATTCTGGAAGGCGCGGCGAACCAGAACAAGCTTCTGGACCAGCAGCAGGACGCCCGGATCGCCGCTTTTGATCAGAAGCTGGAAGACGACACTGCCCGTCAGCTTCAGAAGATCCAGGCCGATCTGAGAAAAAAGACAGATGACGAACTGCTTCACCTGCGTTCCGGAACATCAGATCTTCTGGCCTCGCTGGATGATTATTATAAGAAAAACCATGATACATTATCCACACAGATCTGCGAAAAACTGATAAGGAAGTGATGGTATGAAGGGACTTTTATCCTACAGCGGACTGACGACAAAAATCCGTGCCATGCAGGGCCATCTGCTGAATGACAGAAATTTTCGTGAGATTGTGGAACTTCCCGACGTACCGTCCGCCGTCTCCTACCTGAAACAGCAGCCTTCCTACGCGGAATTGTTTCAGGGACTTGAGGAGACAGAACTTCACCGGGGCCAGATCGAGCAACTGCTTCATCTGGCGGTGTACAGGGATTTCAGCAAGCTTTACCGCTTCTCGAACCTGGAGCAGCGGAAGTTTCTGTCCAGTTATTTTAAGCGTTATGAAGTCGCCATTTTAAAGGAGTGTCTGAATAAGATTTTCGATCACAGGGACGTTTCTCTGAATCTGTCCATTTATCAGGATTTCTTCAACCGGCATTCCCAGCTGGATCTGGCGCTGGTTACATCGTCCTCCTCCCCGGAGGAACTGATTTCCAACCTGAAAGGGACCGAATACTATGATCCTCTGATGCATCTGGGAACGATTGAACATCCGACGCTGTTTGATTATGAAATGACTCTGGACCTCTATTATTTCTGTCACCTGTGGAAGCAGAGAGAAAAAATCGCCAGGAAGAAAGACCTGGAAGAGCTGACAAAAGCCTGGGGCAGCAAATTCGACATGCTGAATCTTCAGTGGATCTACCGCTCAAAGCAGTACTATCACATGACTGCAGCCGATATCTACGCTCTGATTATTCCGGTACATTACCGGCTGAGCCAGGCGGAAGTTCAGGCGCTTGTGAAAGCGGAAGATATGGAAGCTTTCCGTCAGCTGATCGGGAAAACGTATTACGCAAAGCATTTTGAAGCGTTTTCAGCGGAGACAATGGAAGCGATGTACGCACAGATTATGAAGCACATCCTTTCCACTGCGTCCAGGAGCAATCCTTATTCTCTGGCGACCGTTTACTCTTATCTGTACCACAAGGACCATGAGATCAACCGGCTCATCATCGCACTTGAATGCGTACGTTACAGCATATCTCCGGACGAGGCAATGCAGTATGTCGCAAAGACCTGATAGAAGGGGAGGTGTTTTTGCTTGATTGTCAAAATGAAATTTATCAGTATCACAGGCCCGAAAGCAGATATTGACCGCGTGGTAAACACTTACCTGTCCAAATACGAGATTCATCTGGAAAATGCACTGACGGAGCTTCAGACCGTCCAGAACCTGACGCCTTATATCCAGATCAATCCCTACAAGGACACGCTGAAACTGGCCAGTGATTATGCCGGAATGCTTCCGGTCAATCTGCAGGGAAAGACCAAAAAGCTTTCTCTGGAAGAAGCTCTCTCGTGTGTTCAGAGTATCGATCAGACTCTGACCACGCTGAACCAGGAGCACAACAGGCTTCAGGAACAGCTGAAGAATTACAAGGAGAAAGCGGACAAAATCGCTCCGTTCCAGAATCTTCCCTGCAGCCTGTCATCAATCTTCAGCTTTAAATTTATCCGTCTTCGTTTCGGACGGATCCCAAAAGAATATTATGACAAATTTGAAAAATACGTTTATGAAAGCTGTGATACCGTATTTTACCGCTGCAACTCCGACGACCGGTTCGTCTGGGGCATTTATTTTGCGCCGCGGGAGGAGATCCACAAAGTTGACGCGGTCTATGCGTCGATGCATTTTGAACGGTTTTACGTTCCCGATGAGTACGAAGGCACTCCGGAAACAGCGTTCCAGAAGCTCCATCAGCAGATTCTGGATACGTACCGCGCTATCTCTGACTGCAAGGACCAGATGCAGGATTATCTGCGGAAGCATGCCGAAGAGCTCAACGGCGCCGTGAAAGTGCTGTCCATGCTGTCGGAAAACTTCGATGTCCGGAAGCTCGCCGCATGTACCTCCAGCAAAAAAGGTACGGAAACATTCTATATCCTGTGCGGGTGGATGTCAGAAGAGGATGCGGAAGCCTTCCAGCATGATATCGAGAATGACGAAAATCTTTACTGCTTTATCGAGGACCAGAACAACAATACGCTCCGGGAGCCTCCCACAAAGCTGAAAAACCCGAAACTGTTCCGTCCGTTTGAGATGTACGTTCAGATGTACGGGCTCCCATCCTATAACGAGATGGACCCGACGGTCTTTGTCGGACTGACTTACTCTTTTATCTTCGGCGCAATGTTCGGAGATGTGGGACAGGGGCTCTGTCTTCTGATCGGCGGAGCGCTGCTGTACAAATACCGGAAGATTACCCTGGCTGCCATTATCAGCCTGGCGGGAGTCTTTTCCACATTGTTCGGTTTCCTTTACGGAAGTTTCTTCGGATTCGAGGAAGTGCTGCCGGCGCTGTGGCTGAAACCCAAGGAAGCGATGATCACCCTTCCGCTGATCGGACAGATGAACACCGTGTTTGTGGTCGCCATTTCCTTTGGTATGTTTCTGATTCTTGTGACGATGATCTTCCATATCATCAATGCGGTCCGGGCCCAGCAGGTGGGCGACGCAATTTTCAGTCAGAATGCGATTGCGGGTCTGATTTTCTACGGAGCTGTTGTGGCAACGATCGTCCTGTACATGACGGGGCATGCCCTTCCCGCCACCGGTGTTCTGGTGATTATGTTTGTGATTCCGCTGATCGCCATTTTCCTGAAGGAGCCGCTGGAAAAACTTGTGGAAAGAAAAAAGAATCCATTTCCGAAAACCGGAAAGGTGATGTTCTTTGTCCAGAGCTTCTTCGAGTTGTTTGAGATTCTTCTGAACTACTTCTCAAACACCCTGTCCTTTGTCCGTGTCGGCGCCTTTGCCGTCAGCCACGCGGCAATGATGGAGGTTGTGCTGATGCTGGCGGGAGCCACAGACGGCGGAAGCATCAACTGGCTGGTGATTATACTGGGAAATATCTTTGTATGTGCAATGGAAGGCCTGATCGTAGGAATTCAGGTACTCCGTCTGGAATATTACGAAATGTTCAGCCGTTTCTACAAAGGAGACGGAAGAGCCTTCCGCCCGTTCCTGAAAAAAACACAGTGACAGTTCCGCAAGGCTGAACTGCCGCCGGACACAGGAAGAACGGAAGAAGAAATTATCTTTTATTTTAAGGAGGATTTTATTATTATGAATACGTTTGTTATCCAGATTCTTACCGCAACAGCTATGATTTTAAGCATTGTCATCCCAACCGCTGTTTACTTCTCCGGAGAGAAGACAAAAAAACGCTACAAAAAATCCCTTGGGGCCAATGTGGCCTGCTTCTTCGGCCTGCTTCTGGTTGTCACCGTCGTATCTTTCGCCGGAACTACCACCGTATCCGCTGCCACTGACTCCGGCGCCGGCCTTGCCACAGGACTTGGCTATATCGGCGCTGCTCTTGTAACAGGCCTTTCCGGCATCGGTTCCGGTATCGCCGTTGCGTCCAGCGCCAGCGCGGCTCTCGGCGCAATCAGTGAGGACGGAAGCATCTTCGGTAAATCCATGATCTTCGTAGCTATGGCCGAAGGTATCGCACTGTACGGTCTGATCATCTCCTTCATGATTCTCGGTCAGCTTTGATTCCGGCTGTTCTGCGCGTCCTCCGGAAAAGACAACCGTTTGTCTGCGGCCATTGAAAATCGCTTCGCGATGGAACGGATGCCTGCAGGCTCTGCCTTTTCGTCTTTTCCGGACTGCGTCAGCGACGGCTCTGAAAGGAAGTGCCTCATTATGAAAATGTTTTTGATCAGTGATAACGTCGATACACAGACGGGGATGCGGCTGACCGGCGTGGAGGGCGTTGTGGTTCATCAGCGCGACGAATTGTATCAGGCGCTGCAGAAAGCTCTCGCGGACAAAGAGATCGGTATTATTCTTCTGACAGAAAAGCTCGGCAGAGAATTCCCCGATATTCTCGAGGATGTGCGGCTGAACCACAGGATTCCGCTGCTGATCGAGATCCCCGACCGTCACGGAACGGGACGGAAACCTGACTTTATCACTTCCTTTGTAAATGAATCCATCGGATTAAAACTGTAGGAAATCTGGAGGTGACAATTTTGACACTCGAAGAAAAATTAGATAATTTTTACCGTCATTCCATGGACAGCGCCAATGCCGAAGCCCAGAGAACCATCAACGAACATCAGGAAGCGCTGGACCGTTTGTTTGAGGAGCACAAGACAGTGAAACAGCAGCAGGCGCAGGACGAGGTTGCCGCTGAGACAGAAAAACTGAAACGGGATGCGAACAAAACCCTCTCCGCCGAACAGCTCTCTCTCAAGCGCACGATCTCCGAGAAAACACAGGAGCTGAAAAAGCAGCTGTTCGCTGAGGTCCGCCGGAAAATGACGGATTTCAAAAAGACGGAAGACTACAAGGAATATCTGAAAACCAAGATCCGGGAAGCAGTCGCCTTTGCAGAAGGCGACGCCCTGCAGCTCTACCTGGATCCCTCTGACGAAGAATACCGGAAGGAACTGGAAAATGAGTGTTCCGTCTCCCTGCTTCTGTCGGATACGCCGTTTACCGGCGGTATCCGCGCAGTCATTCCGGAAAAAAATATCCTGATCGACAATTCCTTCGATTCTCTGATCCATGAAGAACAGGAAGCATTTATTTTTCACGGAGGTATGACACATGAGTAGAACAGGCATCATTTATGGAATCAACGGTCCGGTCGTCTACCTGAAGGGAACTACCGGATTCAAGATGTCCGAAATGGTCTATGTGGGAGAGGAACGTCTGGTCGGAGAAGTCATCGGCCTGACCAAAGACACCACAACCATTCAGGTTTTTGAGGAGACGACAGGGCTGAAGCCGGGCGCCTCTGTGGAGGCCTCCGGAGATGCGCTCTCCGTCACTCTGGGACCTGGAATTCTGAACAATATTTTTGACGGAATTGAGCGCCCGCTGAGCGAAATCGCCCGGAAATCCGGCGACTATATCACCAGAGGCGTCAGCGTCGATTCTCTGAACACGGAAAAGAAATGGAAGGTTCACGTCACCGTGAAGCCAGGCGATGTGCTCAGCGGCGGCGCGATTATCTCCGAGACCCAGGAAACCCATTCCATCGTCCACAAATCCATGGTTCCCCCGGATCTCAGCGGAACCGTAACATGGGCAGCGGCGGACGGGGAGTATACGATCCTTGACCCGATCGTAAAACTGACAGACGGGAACGGAACGGAACATACACTGACTCTGTGCCAGAAATGGCCGATCCGCATTCCCCGTCCTGCCTTAAAACGTTATCCCGCCAGCGAACCGCTGGTGACCGGCCAACGTATCCTGGACACCATGTTTCCCATCGCAAAGGGCGGCACCGCGGCGATCCCGGGCGGTTTCGGTACCGGAAAGACCATGACCCAGCACCAGATTGCAAAATGGGCCAACGCTGACATTATCATCTACATCGGCTGCGGCGAGCGCGGAAACGAAATGACGCAGGTACTGGATGAGTTCCAGGAGCTGGTGGATCCCAGATCCGGCAACCCTCTGATGGACCGTACCGCGCTGATTGCCAACACGTCCAACATGCCGGTGGCAGCCCGTGAGGCGTCGATTTACACCGGCCTGACCCTTGCAGAATACTACAGGGATATGGGATATGACGTTGCGATCATGGCCGACTCCACTTCCCGCTGGGCGGAGGCGCTGCGTGAGCTCTCCGGACGTCTGGAAGAAATGCCCGCCGAGGAAGGTTTCCCGGCATACCTGGCTTCCCGTCTGTCCGCGTTTTATGAGCGCGCCGGCATGATGCAGACACTCAACGGCCTGGAGGGCAGCGTCTCCATCATCGGAGCCGTATCTCCGCAGGGCGGCGATTTCTCCGAGCCGGTAACCATGAATACGAAACGTTTCGTCCGCTGCTTCTGGGGGCTGGACAAATCTCTGGCCTACGCCCGCCATTATCCGGCAATCCACTGGCTGACCAGCTACAGCGAATATCTGAACGATCTGGCGCCCTGGTATAAGGACAACGTAAACAAGAATTTTGTTTCCATGAGAAATCAGCTGATGGCTCTTCTGAACCAGGAAAGCTCTCTGATGGAAATTGTAAAACTGATCGGAAGCGACGTGCTCCCCGACGATCAGAAACTGGTTCTGGAAATCGCAAGAGTCATCCGGCTGGGCTTTCTGCAGCAGAACGCCTTCCACAAGGAAGACACCTGTGTTCCTCTGTCCAAGCAGTATAAGATGATGGAGATTATTCTGTATCTCTATAAGAAATCCAAAGCGCTTGTGACCATGGGAATGCCCATGTCCGTGCTGAAGGAGGATAATATCTTCGACCGGGTGATTTCTATCAAATACGATGTTCCAAACGACAAACCGGAAATGTTCGACGAATACAGAAAAGACATCGACCGGTTCTACGACAACGTGCTGGAAAGAAACGGATAAGGAGGGAAAACGGCAATGGCAATTGAATATCTTGGCCTGAGTGAAGTCAACGGCCCTCTGGTTGTTCTGGAAGGCGTAAAGAATGCCTCTTATGAGGAAATGGTGGAGTTCACCATAGACGACCACCAGAAAAAGCTCGGCCGTATCATAGCGGTTTATGAGGACAAGGCGGTGATCCAGGTCTTCGAGGGGACAGACAACATGTCCCTGCAGAATACCCGCACCCGCCTGACCGGCCATCCGATGGAGCTGGGCGTTTCTCCGGAAATCCTGGGACGTACCTTCGACGGCATCGGAAATCCCATCGACGGTCTCGGGCCGGTAAATGCGGAAAAGCGGCTGAACGTCAACGGACTTCCTCTGAATCCTGTGACAAGAAAATATCCGAGAAACTATATTCACACCGGAATTTCGGCTATCGACGGTCTGACGACCCTGATCCGCGGCCAGAAACTTCCGATCTTTTCCGGCAACGGCCTGCCCCACGACCAGCTTGCAGCGCAGATTGTACAGCAGGCTTCTCTGGGCGGAGACAGCGATGAGAAATTCGCTGTTGTGTTTGCCGCAATGGGCGTAAAGTACGATGTGGCGGAATTCTTCCGCCGTACCTTCGAGGAAAGCGGCGTTTCCGACCACGTGGTCATGTTCCTGAACCTGGCAAATGACCCTGTGGTGGAACGACTGATCACGCCGAAGGTTGCCCTTACGGCAGCCGAATACCTGGCGTTTGAGAAGGGCATGCATATTCTGGTTATCCTGACGGATATCACCTCCTTCTGTGAGGCAATGCGTGAAGTATCCTCTTCCCGCGGCGAGATTCCTTCCCGTAAAGGATATCCCGGATATCTGTACAGTGAGCTGGCTACCCTGTACGAGCGCGCCGGAATCGTCCAGGATGCGTCAGGATCCGTAACGCAGATTCCGATTCTGACCATGCCCAACGACGATATCACGCACCCGATCCCCGACCTGACCGGATACATTACCGAAGGTCAGATTGTTCTGGACCGTCAGCTTCACGGCCAGTCGGTCTATCCGCCGATCAGCGTGCTGCCCAGCCTTTCCCGTCTGATGAAGGACGGTATCGGCGAAGGCTATACCCGGGCCGATCATCAGGACGTGGCAAATCAGCTGTTTTCCTGCTACGCGAAAGTGGGAGACGCCCGTTCTCTGGCGTCCGTCATCGGTGAGGATGAACTTTCTCCCATCGACAAGAAGTACCTGATTTTCGGAAATGCTTTTGAAAAAGAATTTATCGGACAGGGAATGGATGAAAACCGTTCCATGGAAGACACCCTGAACAAAGCCTGGGATCTTCTGGGACTGCTGCCCCGCGAAGAGCTGGACCGTGTGGATACAAAAATACTCGACCAGTATTATCATCCCACAGAAATCGATCTGGCAGCGCAGGCAAAAGCGGAAGCGGACGCGATGTAATCGCATGCAGCAGTTCCGTTCTGCCGGACTGCTGCAACCTATAGAAACCAAGTCTGAAAGGAAGTGATGACAGATGGATCCAAATACCTTTCCCACAAAAGGGAATCTGATTCTGGCGAAGAATTCACTGAAACTGGCCCATATGGGATACGATCTGATGGATAAAAAGAGAAATATTCTGATCCGAGAACTGATGGGCATGATCGACGAGGCGAAGGATATTCAGAGACAGATTGACGTCACCTTCCGGGAGGCCTACAAAGCTCTGCAGGTTGCCAATATGGAAATCGGCATCAACAACGTACAGACGCTTTCCTATACCGTGCCTGTGGAAGATTCCATCCGCATCAAGACAAGAAGTATTATGGGCGTGGAAATCCCTCTTGTGGAAGCCGATCCGTTTGGGGAAACTCCCACCTACGCATTTTACAGCACCAAAGAATCTCTGGACAAGGCCCGGCTGGCCTTTGAGAAGGTGAAGGAACTGACCCTGAGGCTTTCCATGATTGAAAATTCCGCCTACCGGCTGGCTGCGGCGATAAAGAAAACCCAGAAGCGGGCCAACGCGCTGAAGAACATCACGATTCCTCACTATATGCAGCTGTCCAAAGACATTGCGGAGGCTCTTGAGGAAAAAGAACGGGAAGAATTTACAAGACTGAAAGTCATCAAACAGAGAAAGACCGGCTGACGCCGGAAACCGTAAAAACTGAATTACCGTCTTTCAGAAACGATCCGGAAAATGGATAGAAGGAGGCTGTTATGATCGAAATCAACAGAGAAACCATGAGAGAAGAGTTGTTGCAGCGCCTGATATCCATTTTTTCTCTTCCGGAGACAAGATTCGCGGTAATCAAAAGACTGTATATTCCCAAAGCCTCCGACCGGGAAGCCCTGAAGGATCTGGCCGCTCAGGCTGTAGAACGCTGCTATCACGATTTTGTCAGTGACATTGACATTCATGTGCATGTGGTCCTGTCGCCCCAGTCGCCGTTTTCCCGGGAAGAATATCTGCGCCGTATCGACCGTTTCGGCTTTCGGGAACAGGAATGTCTGGGCGTCATCTTCGCAAAAGAGACCGACACCTGGCGGATCATTCTGAAAAACGGCATGCGCTACGATTTCATTTTTGAGCTCACCTTTGACAGTCAGGCGGAAGTCTTTTCTCTTCCACCGCTGTCCGACGAACCCCGGCTGCCCGAAGTACCTCTCTGGCCCGCGGAAAACATCAGCCGTTTCTGGTTCGAATCCTCCTACGCACTGACACGTCTCTACCGGGATCACTATCTGCAGGCGGACCAGCAGGCAAACGTCCTGCTCAACGAAACTCTGACTCTGCAGAACACTCCTCTGTGCCGTCACGGCGCAATCCCCTTCCGCCGGCACGGCAGCCGGGAAGTTCCCGCATACACTCTGGTGGACCCGGACTCCTGTCCCTTCCGGTCCGACACCCCCGGATTCTCCATGATCGCCGGCAAAGTCTATGCGGCCACAGTCACCTACGACCGCCTGATCACCCAACGAACCCCTTCCTATCCTGAACGGCGCCAGGATCTGTTTGCCATCTGGAACTTTTACCATTCAACCCTTTACAGATAACCCGTGCCAGGATATTTACAGATATTATGTTTTCCGCCCGGTCTGTGAAGCGAATGCACAGACCGGGCGGAACTGCAATTCTTTTCTGAAGTTTCTTTCACGGAACGGTTCAGCCGACAAACTGTTGTTATCTCACCGCTATATGCAGAACGCTGCAGGCCGGAATGGTAAAGCGGATTCCGCCGTGAACCTTCTCCACGCCTTCAAAGGTTTTCACCGTCACCTGCTCCGGATCCTCAAACGTATTCTTTGCGTGCATTTCTCCCGTCACGATCTCTGCCGTGATCTCTCCTGCCTTTTTGCCAAGAATCGTCGTATCGATGGTATATCCCTTCTCCAGATCCAGATTTGTCATCGTAATGTGCATCACGCCGTCCGCATCCTCAGACACAGACTCGCTGAGATTCGGCACCATATTGCATGCCTCAAGTCCCACCAGTTCAGTCTCCAGTGTGCTGTCCAGCAGCTGTGCGTCCTGATGGTACTTATACATGTCAAACACATGGTAGGTCGGAGTCTTGACCATCTTCGATCCCTCGGTGAGAATCACCGCCTGGAGAACATTGACCATCTGCGCGATATTCGCCATCTTCACACGGTCGCTGTGCTTATTGAAGATATTCAGGTTAATGCCCGCCACCAGCGCGTCGCGCATGGTATTCTGCTGATACAGGAAGCCCGGATTGGTTCCCGGCTCCACGTCAAACCAGGTGCCCCACTCGTCGACAATCAGGCCGACCTCTTTCTCCGGATCATATTTATCCATAATTGCCCCGTGGCGGCGGATCAGCTCATCCATATACCAGGTCTTCTTCATGGTCTGGTACCACATGTTTTCGTCAAACTCCGTAGCGCTTCCTTTGTGATCCCATCCGCCCGGATGCGTGTAGTAATGCAGAGATAATCCGTCCATAAATCCGTGCTGTCCCGGCTGACATCTGCGGAACGTTGTCTTCAGCACTTCTTCGGTCCACTCATAATCATCCACATTTGGTCCGCAGGCAATCTTCCGGATCGGTTTTGTGCTGTCGTAGCATCTCACATAAGTCTGGTATCTGCGGTACATATTTCCGTAAAACTCCGGGTTCATATTTCCGCCGCAGCCCCAGTTCTCATTTCCGACTCCGAAAAAGTCTACGTTCCACGCCTGCTCATGGCCGTTTTTCTTTCGCAGATCCGCCATCGGAGAAACGCCCTCGAAGGTCATATATTCCACCCACTCCGACATTTCCTGGACGGTTCCGCTTCCCATATTTCCGTTGACGTAGGCCTCGCAGCCCAGCTGGCGGCACAGTTCGAAAAACTCATGGGTGCCGAAGCTGTTGTCCTCCACCACTCCGCCCCAGTGGGTGTTGACGATTTTCTTTCTCTCCTCTTTCGGTCCGATGCCGTCCTTCCAGTGGTATTCGTCCGCGAAGCATCCGCCCGGCCACCGCAGAACCGGAATCCGGATCTGCTTCAGCGCCTCCACAACGTCTGTACGCATGCCGTTTACATTGGGGATCTCGGAATTTTCCCCCACATAGAGTCCCTCATAGATACAGCGTCCCAGATGCTCGGAAAAATGTCCCTGTATCTCTTTGTTGATCCTGCTCAGTTTTCTGTTTGCGTTGATTACCAGTTTTGCCATAAACTCTTATTCTCCTCTCTTTCCCCAGCTGTCCCAGCCGGATAACTTCATCCCTTCCATCGGCCGCACCATACGGAAAACGCTATTCGAAGATATCTCTCAGCGCAGGCGGCCGGATGTGATCGCTCACGGAAACAGTCAAAGATAAACAGACGTTCCATCGAGTCTGCACAGATAAGTGTACAGACCTGGCGGAACGTCTGACAGAAATCATTCTTCAGCCGGACAGAGCCTTGCAGCGCCTGCCGGAAGAACATTTTCCAGGCTTCCGTTAAACACGTATTTATCCAGCCGGTCCATCGCATCCACAACTCTTGCATGGGGAACAGCCAGATTGATACGGATCGCATAAGGACGGTTAAACGGACGCCCATCCTGCCAGATCACACCGACGCGCACACCTGCCCGAAGCAGCTCGTCCATCGTCTTTCCATGCTCCTTGCACCATTCCTCGCAGTCCAGATACAGCATATATGTTCCCTGAGGCTTCGCCAGCGAAACGCCTTTAAACTTCCGGGTGATATAGTCATACGCGTAATCCACATTGCTGCCCAGCACCTGGCACAGCTCGTCCACCCACTCACGTCCTTCCGGCTTATATGCGCCGATCAGTGCATGAACCGACAGCACGTTTGTCATATTATAGTGGGACATCTCTGAAACCTTGATTACGCGGTCTCTCAGATAGGAATTATAAATCACGTGGTAGGAGCCAACCAGTCCCGCCAGATTGAAAGTCTTGGTCGGTGCATACACTGCAATCGTACGGTTCTTCGCATCCTCGGATACGCTCTGGGTCGGAATATGCTTTGCTCCCGGAAGCACAATGTCGGACCAGATTTCATCGGAAATTACGACGCAATCATACTTCCGGTAGATTTCCATCGCCTTCTCGATCTCTTCTCTCTCCCAGACTCTTCCGGTCGGATTATGGGGAGAGCAGAAAATTGCGCAGTGAATATGATTTTCGTCAATCTTCTTTTCCATATCCTCATAGTCCATGCGCCAGACGCCGTTCTCATCCCGCACAAGATCGCTGAGAACCATTTTCCTTCCATTATTGTTCATAGTTCCGGTAAATCCGATATAAGTCGGAGAGTGGAGCAGCACTGCCTCTCCCGGCGCGGTAAACGCCTGAAGCGCGGAGGCCACACATCCCAACACTCCGTTCTCATAGCCGATGTCTTCTCTCGTAAGTCCCTCCACACCGAAGCGATCCTTGTGCCACCGGATAATGCTGTCGAAATATTCATCAGAAGGTGAAAAATATCCGAAATGCGGATGTTTCAGCCGTTCTCCGACCTCTTCCAGGATCGTGGGAAGCGTCGGAAAATTCATATCCGCCACCCACATGGGAATCGCTGAAAATCCCTCTGCCACCTCCACTCCGGGAATCGGAATCGTATCCACAGCAATTGCGTCATGGCCTTTGCGGTCCATAATCGTCGTAAAATCGTACTTCATAGCCATAATTCCTTTCTGTTGTATTCTGGCAACCGTAACCGTTCAGCCAGCCGAACTGTTATGGGCAACCGTTCAGCTGCTGAATAATTACGCATTTTACCGATGTCTCTATTTTACGCCTGCCGAATGCATTCGTCCACTGTTTTCTTACTCTGTCCGCAAATACTATGCCTTCCTATGGCCTGTCCTTTTTCCTGCACGAACCCCTGCCAGGCGGCGGCGCCATCCGACCCGTAGAAAAGCATTCTGCGCGATTGGCTCAGTGATTTGCCAGCCCGTACACTAACGCTGTAAGTTGGTGTCCTTTGACTTCATGACCTGAAGCACATCTTTCTCCGTGACAATGTTGAAATCTTTCTGAATCATCAGCTTCAGCACACTGGCGGAGATCGCAAAATCGATGGTTTTCTGCGGGTCAAATTCACGCACAATCCCGTGAAGCAGACCGCCTGCGAACGCGTCTCCGGCACCCACCGCTTCCAGGCTGTGGACCGTATGCACCGGACTCTCGTAAAATACTCCGTCCTTCAGGTAAATTCCCATCCAGTCGCCGTCCTCCACGGTGCGCATGTTTCTGAGAACGCTGGCCACCGCCTTACAGCCGGGATACTGTCTGAGGATCTCTTTCATTCCCTCCTTATAGCTGTCAATCTGGTCGATGCCATGGGCCATATCGCCGTCAAACGCATGAATCCCCAGCGTTGACTCAAAATCCTCGTCGTTGGCGATGCAGAGATCCACATAGTTCATCAGCTCTCCCATTACTTTCTGCGCCTTCTCTGTGCTCCACATTTTGGAACGGTAATTCAGGTCGCACACCACCTGTATCCCATGGGCGCGGCAGAACGCAAGCGCCTCCCGCACCTCCTGTTCCACGCTTTCGCTGATCGCCGGGGTCACACCGGAAAAATAGAAAACATCAATATCTCTCAATATCGTTTCCCAGTCAAACTCCGCAGCCTCAGACAGCGCCAGAGCGCTGTATTCCCGGTCATACACCACATTGGTGGGCCGGATATCCGTTCCCTTCTCAAAATAATAGATTCCCAGACGGGAGCCTCCGCGTATCACCCTGGAGGTGTCCACGCCAAACCGGCGCACTTCACCGAGAGCCGCAAGTCCCACCGGGTTATCCGGAAGTTTTGTCACATATGCCGCTTCGTCTCCGAACATGGCCAGCGATACCGCCACATTGGATTCCGCGCCGCCGTAGCTGGCCTCAAACGCATCCGCCTGAAGAATCCGGAGATATTCCGGAGTTTTCAGACGCAGCATGATTTCACCAAATGTCATTACCTTCATTTCGTCCTCCTCCTGACGCTTTTGCCGCGCCGTCAGTCACATAAGATAACGGTTCAGCCGCCTGAACGGTTACCACATAAGATTTTTTCTCAGTATTTTGGCAACGGTCTCCTGATCCAGGCTGCGGATGACCCCGGCCGCCATAGCCGCTGCCGCGTCCACATCCTTTGCCGCACAGAAGTTATAATGGCTGTGTACATACCGGGACGGGATCCCCAGCACAAGCACCGGAACCGCCTGTCCTTCCAGACTGATTTTTCCGGCGTCCGTACTGCCGCCTCTTCGCACCGCATCCTGATAAGGAATTCCCATGGCGTCTCCGACCTGATGGGCAACCTCCATAAACACAGGATTCGAGATATAGCTTTTATCAATATGACGAATCTGTACGCCTTTTCCCATCACGCACTGGGCCAGACCGGCCGCGTAATAGAAATCATCCGCCGGCGATCCCTCAAACACAATGGCCAGATCCGGCTTTACCGCCTGGGCCGTGACCGCTGCGCCGCGGGTCCCCACCTCCTCCTGGGCGGCAAACGCACCGACTACATCCACCGGCAGAGACGAATCTTTCGCCAGCTCCCGCATGGTTTCAATGATGCAGGCACATCCCAGACGATTGTCAAACGCTTTTCCAAAACAGATTCCCCGCTTTTCCTGATACTCAAAAGAGACGTCCGGTGCCATCGGATCCCCCGGCCGGATTCCGTAAGACTGTTCCACTTCCTCCCGGCTGCAGGCGCCCACGTCCACCGCCAGTTCCTCTATGTCCAGACTCTGGCTTCCTCTCTCACTGTCCCTGAGAAAATGTACCGGCTTCGAAGTGATGATTCCTTTGATTTTTTCTCCCTGTCCGTTGCGGATCATTACAGAATGCGCCGGAAGGCTGGTCAGGTGAAACCCTCCCAACGTCAGCAGATTCAGCAGCCCGTTTTCACGGATCGACTGCACCATAAATCCGCATTCGTCCAGATGCGCATCCAGCATAACCACCGGCTTTCTCCCTGAAAAGTCCTTCCTCTTCATATAGACATTGCACATCGCATCGTTGGAAACCTGAAATTCCTGTGTGTGGCGGTAAATCACGCGGCACACCTCTTCCTCAAATCCACTGGGACCAAACGCATCAGTCAGTTCCCTGATCAGTTGAATATCGGCCATTTCCCATTCTCCTTTCCTGTCAGCCGGCGCCGGGCAGCTCTGAGCTTCCCACATCCGGTCATATAAAATCAGCTAAAGATATTGTACAATTCACCTGTGGAAATTGCAAGGACAAGGAAGCCCCGGAAAACGCCTGCGGGCGTCCGGGGCAGAAACAATGCTTGCAAATTCAGTGAAAATATAGTAAACTAATTGAGAATTCCAAAACTGAATAATTTGGTTGTAACGGTTGCATAAAACCGTTATAATATAGATAAGTTCCTGTAGCTCAGTAGGATAGAGCGATTGCCTCCTAAGCAATAGGCCGCTGGTTCGACTCCAGTCAGGAACG
>DWWU01000006.1 GCA_019119555.1 Candidatus Fusicatenibacter intestinigallinarum
ATTTATAGGGAATATAAATAAGAAAGGGGGCATCATTATGTTGAAGTTTCAAAATAATAATACCATCACTATTGCAACTTTTGAAGACTTTATTTTAACTGCATTTGTTATTATTGATGAATTATATTTTCGGTATGTTCCTGATGCTGTTTCCAAAAGAAGGAATGTTTTGAATGCAAAGCTTTCCGACTCAGAGATTATTACTATCAGCATCTGCGGGGAACTGATCGGCGTTGATTCGGAAAATGCATGGTTCTCGTTTGTGAAAAAGAATTACCATCATCTATTTCCCGGAATTGGCAGCCGAAGTCGTTTTAACAGAACCCGGAGAGCTCTTCTTCAAACAACAGAATTGATACGTCAAAAAATGTTTTCTGCTTTTGCAATGCCAGGGTTGCCTATGAGCCGGAGGTAATCGGGGAAGAGAGCCAGACGCCCCTTGCAGGCGTCAGCCTCCATACGAATTATCTTCTCTGGGTGCTTGTGGGACTGGCAGTTACCGCAGGATTTGTGGTTCTCCTGTATGTGATGGACAGAAAACGGCACAGGGTTTCCCAGACACAGGAGCAGGAATCCCAGGGCCATGACATGGAAACCTGACGGGACAGGAAGGAGCAGACATGAAGCGGAAACTTTCAGGCATCCTGTTCGGCCTCTTATTCCTGATCGGGTTCGGCATCCTTGCCTACCCGACCATCTCCGACCAGTGGAATACCTACCGCCAGAGCCGGCTCATCAGCAATTATGAGTCGGCGGTGCAGGAACTGACGCCGGAGGATTTCACAAGGGAATGGGAAGCCGCACGGCAGTTTAATAGTACATTGACACAGAACAACATCTATGGGGACGTATTCTCCACGGATGAGGAAGACCTGGAACAGACGGAATACTGGAAGGTTCTGAACATCAGCGGCGACGGAGTGATGGGCTATCTGTCGATCCCGAAGATCAACGTGCGGATTTCCATCTACCACGGGACCTCGGATGAGGTGCTCCAGACCGGCGCCGGCCATATGGACGGGACCGGCCTTCCTATCGGCGGGGAGAATACCCACAGCGTCCTTGCGGCGCACCGGGGGCTACCGAGCGCCAGGCTCTTTACCGATATCGACCAGTTGAACAAAGGCGACATGTTTTACATCCATGTCCTGGATGAGACCCTTGCCTACCAGGTCGACCAGATCATGGACATGGTGGACCGGAATGACACGGAGACCCTGGAGGAAGCCCTGCAGGTAGTCCCGGGGGAAGACCATGTGACGCTGTTTACCTGCACTCCGTACGGAGTGAATTCCCACCGCCTTCTGATCCGCGGGACCCGCGTTCCCTATGAGGG
Organism: Candidatus Fusicatenibacter intestinigallinarum; assembly: GCA_019119555.1. Lineage (GTDB taxonomy): Bacteria > Bacillota > Clostridia > Lachnospirales > Lachnospiraceae > Fusicatenibacter > Fusicatenibacter intestinigallinarum. The sequence goes on from DWWU01000006.1 coordinate 1,337, forward strand.
CGAGGAAGAAATAGAAAGCAGCCCGGCAGAGACCATGCTGCGGGCGGTACAGAATTATTACATGCTGTATTTGATTCTTGGATTGTCAGTTACGCTGCTTATCATACTGATCATGAAATTCCTGTTCGGAAGGAGACAGAAAAAGCAGTGAACAGAGTTCAAAGGAGGGTAAGAAGTGAAGATGACAGGAAACATAAAAAAGAAAGGTGCGGCGGCGCTGGCCTTCGTGCTGGTACTCTCAGCAGGGCTCTCCAGTGTCTACGGAGCGCCGGGCATTGAGACGGGAAGAAGCTGCTCCCTGTCCTTTGAACTGGACGGGCAGTATGAGGAGCTGAACCAGGCGCCGGTTCCGGTTCATCTGTACCGGGTTGCGGAGGTGGAAGAAACCGGGGAGTACGCGCCACTGGCCGGATATGAATCCCTGGAGCTTGGAACCGTAAGCGACAGCACAACGGCAGAGCAGTGGGAGGCCCTTGCACAGGAAGCGGTTTCCCTGACGGATACGCTTGGGGCGGAGCCTGAAGCATCCCTTACCATCCGCCCGGATACGGAAGGAACGCCGTCCGGCCTGGCGGAGGATCTTCCCACAGGCATGTATCTGATCGAGGCGGAGACGGTACGGACGGCGGAGTATTCCTATGAATTCGCCCCGTATCTGGTTTCTCTTCCCAACAACTATTATTACACCACAGGGGATGACGCCTGGGTCTACGATGTGACCACCGGCCTGAAACCGGAACAGACGCCCCGGTACGGTTCCCTGGTGATCGAGAAGACGCTGACATCCTACAATGCAACGCTCGGGGATGCGGTCTTCGTGTTCCGAGTAGAGGGAACACGGGATCATACGCAGGTGATCAGCGATGTGGTATCCCTGAACTTTGACGGCACAGGAACAAAACGTGTGGAGATTGCCGGGATTCCGGCGGGAACCGCAGTGACGGTGACGGAGATCTACGGGGGATCCAATTATGATGTAACTTCCAGCGGAACACAGACGGCAGTGATCGTTGCAGACGGAGAGGAAGGAGCTCCGGCGACCGTATCTTTTACCAACGAGTATAACGGAGGAAGGAATCCGGGCAGCGGAATCGTAAACCACTTTGAGTATACGGACGGCGTCTGGGACTGGGAACAGCAGACGGACAGCTCGCAGGGGCTGAACCTGCAGCCGCAGACAGACGACGCTTCCGGAGAGCAGGAAGCAGCGGAGCCGGACGGTCAGGAAGCACAGCAGTGAGAGTAAGGGAGGAGGAAAGGAATGATCAGGAGAAAAACGAAACATCTCTGCCTGGCAGCGGCTGCCCTTACGCTTACGATGGGAGTGAGCGTGGGGAGCGCGATGGCGTATTTTACCACTTACGCGTCCGCTTCCGGCGGGGCATCCTTAAGCCTGAGCAATACGGTTACGATACCGGAGGAGCAGGTGATCGACTGGACCAAGCATGTGACGATCCGGAATACTGGCGATGTGGACTGCTTTGTCCGTGTCCGGGCATTCGCGGGAGAAACCTATCAGGACGGACTGACCTATGCAGACGATGAGGGAAAATGGACGCCCGGGGAGGACGGCTGTTACTATTACAGCGATGTGGTTCCGGCCGGCGGGGAAACCCAGGAGCTGAGGATCGGCATTGACCATATGGACCGTGAGGAAAGCTTCAACGTCATCGTCGTCCAGGAGAGCACGCCGGTGCTTTACGATGAACAGGGCAATCCGTACGCGGACTGGAACCGTGTGATGGATTCCGGCGGGACAGTCTACACAGAGGAGGGTGAGAGAGAATGAAAAAGAGAAAACTTCCATTCCGGCTGACGACGGCCGCCCTCCTGTCGGCATCCGCAGTGCTCCTGATCGGGAGCACCGTGGGAAGCGCACGGGCGGCGCTGACCTATTACAGTGAAACCTACGGCGCACAGGTGTCCGTCTCCAGGATCGGCGTAAGCCTCCTGGAAAACGGAGAGGCTGTCAGCTACCGGGATTATGAGGAGAATGGCCAGTGGAGAGAGGCCAGCGGCGAGCTGCTGGGGCACCTCCGGGAGGAGGAGATCGTCCCCGGAAAGAGTTATGATGAGGCGATCAGCGTTTCCAACAGCGGATCCATCGACAGTTACGTGCGGGTGATCCTGAAGAAAAGCTGGACCGACAGCGAGGGGAACACGGATACGAACCTTTCCCCGGACCTGATCGGACTGAACTTTACGGAGGGAAACGGCTGGATCATCGATGAGGACGCCTCCACCGCGGAGCGTACGGTTCTGTATTACACGGGAATCCTCCCGGCCGGGGAGACGACGCCGGCACTGTCGGACACGATCCGTATCGACCCGGCGGTGGCGGACAAGGTGGAAGAAACCACATCCACCGATGAGAACGGCTATCAGACGATTACATTTACGTATGCATACGATGGCTATACGTTTGAACTGGAAGCGGAAGTACAGGCAGTACAGACCCACAACGCGCAGGATGCAGTGAAGAGCGCCTGGGGCGTGGATGTGGATGTAGCCGCAGACGGAACCATAAGCTTACGATAGGAGGGTGCGGAGAATGAAAAGGAAAATGATGTGCCTTGTCATGGCCGCAGTGATGACCGTGGGCATGGGAACGACAGTATCTGCGGAAGACTTCCAGGGAGAGAGAAGCTGGAGGGTGGAATTCAACGGGGACGGCGTGGAAAGCAACTTCCGGTCGTCCGAGCTGGCGGAGGAGATTTACCGGATCCAGCCGGGGGATACCATCCAGCTCCAGGTAGGCATCGGGAATACCGGAAGCGGTGAGACGGACTGGTATATGACCAATGAGGTACTCCAGTCTCTGGAGGATACCCAGAGCGTGGCGGAGGGCGGCGCTTACGGCTATGAGCTGGTCTATGCGGCCCCGGACGGGGAAGAGACCGTGCTGTACAGCAGTGAAACGGTGGGCGGCGAGGATACCGCAGGCGGCGAGGGCCTCCACCAGGCGACCGGGGCGCTGGAGGATTCTTTCTATCTGGGACGCCTGGGGAGCGGCGAGGAGGGCCGCGTGCTCCTGACGGTGGAACTGGAAGGAGAGACCCAGGGAAATGATTACCAGGATACGCTGGCAAGGCTGCAGATGAATTTCGCCGTGGAGGAAGTGGAGCCGAACACGGTTGTGGAACAGGGGGAGGACAACGTGATCCACCGCGTCGTGAAAAAGGTGGTGACGACAGCCCCCAGGACCGGAGACCCGACGCAGATGCTGGGATTGTGCGCGGCGGCGCTCGCGAGCGGTATCGTGCTGCTGATTCTGGCGGTGGTATCGATGAAGAGACGCCGTGATGACCGGAAAGGAGACCTGAGATCATGAGGAAGAGCAAGAGAAGGAATGGGAAAGGGCCGGGAAGGTTCCCCGCCTTTGCGCTGGCCCTCTGCCTGGCCCTCGGAGGTTCTCTGGGCGCTCCGGTGAAGGTATCCGCGGAGGAATATACGTACCAGGTAACGTTTTACAGCGGGAACCAGGGAAGCTTCCAGGGAACCGAAGGGCTTTCGGTGGACAACCATTCCAGCGGATCCGCCTATACGGTGGAAGAGAGCGGGGATGCGGTTACCGTCAGCGGGCTGAAGCGGGGAGACATTGTTTCCTTCGACGTACAGGCAGGGGCGGTGGAGCTGGCCCAGGACAGCAGATATTACCTGCGCGGCGTGCGTGAGAGCGGCCGTGACAACGATACGGTGGAGACTTCGGCGTTCCGCGTGGACGGGGATGCGGAGTATGTGGTGGCATACGGGATCCGCGGCAGCCAGATTGGCTATACGGTAAACTACCAGGACGCGGAAGGAAACGAGCTGGCGCCAAGCCGGACCTACTACGGGAACATAGGGGACAAGCCGGTGGCGGCATATCTGTATATCGAAAACTATAACCCGCAGACCCTGGCGCTGACAAAGACGCTGTCGGACAATGCGGCGGAAAACGTGTTTACGTTCGTATATACGCCGGTGCCGACGGAGGTGATCACGGAGCCGGGGCAGACGATTACGAACACAACCACTGTGACCGAGACGGCGCCGGGAACCGCGGCGGAGACGGAGGAAGGGGACAATGCAGACACCGCCGATGAAGCGGGAACAGATGAAACCGGAACCGACGGAACAGCGGGAACTGCAGGAACCGGGACAGCGGGAACCGCAGGGACAGGCGCAGACGGGACCGATACAGCGGGAACGGATGGAACCGCAGGTACCGACGGGACAGGAACGGATGGAACGGACGGAACCACAGCGGATGATGAAACCACTGAGATCGGAGAGGAAGAAGTCCCCCAGGGAAACCAGGATCTGACGGACCTGGATGAGGAAGAGGTTCCGCAGGGCAGCCTGGAGATTGACGGGGAAGAAGTGAAGAGAGGGCTGCCGATGGTAGCCGGCGTGGCGATCGGAGTGCTGGCAGTGGCGGCGCTTGGAGTGATCGTGGTCGTAGTGAAAAAGAGGATGAAATAAAAGAACGGGAAAAATGAAAAAGAAAAATGCGTAACAGTTCAGCGGGCTGAACTGTTACGATTTTCTGAACGATGTACCGGCCTTCCGGGAGGAGAAAATATTTATGGCAAGTCATGCGGAAAAAAAGACAGATAAAGAAAAGACAGAAGAGATGAGAGAGACCGGGGAGACGAAAAAGACCGAAAATATGAAAAAGACAAAAAAGAGCGCCGGCGCCGTGTTGTGTCGTTCCCTTGGGACGATTCTTCTGGCGGCGCTGGTTCTTGTGTGTCTGCCGCTGACGGTACCGCGGCTGTTTGGATATCATATTTATTCGGTTGTCAGCGGAAGTATGGAGCCTGCGATCCCCACAGGAAGTCTTGTGTATATTCGTGAAACAGCTCCGGAAGATGTGGAAGCGGACGATGTGATCGCTTTTTACAGTTCTGCGGATTCCGCCAGTATTATCACGCACAGGGTGGTGGAGAACCGTGTCCTAATGGGAGAATTCATCACGAAAGGAGACGCCAATCAGACGGAGGATATGAACCCGGTTCCCTACAGCAACCTGATCGGAAAGGTTGTCCGGTCATTCCCTGAAATCGGTGCGATGGCACAGATTCTGACAGGAAAAGAAGGAAAATTTATTGCGGCCGGCGTAATTGCTGCGGCGCTGTTTCTGCAGGGAATGGCATCCCTGCTGGAAAAGCGTCATTCCGTTTCATCAGAAAATTCGTAAAAACCTATTGCTGCTCTCCTTCGCTGACAGCCGGATTGTCTCTGAAATAAGCTGCGATCAGTTCCACCATACGGTCATAGCTCAGCACACCGTCGGACTGTCCGTTGATTTTCAGGTATGTGTCGTTGACCTGCGTGGAGACTTCCGACAGAATCCCCTGGTAGCCTGCCCAGAACTCCCGGTTTGCGGTGAGATCCGGTTCTGCCGTGGGAGAAAGCTGACTTCTGATTGTGCTCCAGGTGTCATGATCGGCGGTATACAGTGCGTTCATGCAGTAGACCCACCCGGACAGATAACCGCTGTACTGGAAATCCGGCTGGTCAGACTGTATGCATGCGAGGAATGCGATAAAATTTGCTTCCTCCTCCTGCATAAATCCCCGGAGATGAGAGAGCTCATGGCAGACGGTGAAGGGGATATTGTAAGGCGTGATGTCTCCGTTATAGTTTGCCTCAATGGTGAACGCGGAGAAGATTCCTGTCAGGTCAAGGCTGGAGAGAATCTGAGAAAAGAAAACCTTTTTCGGCATGGGATAGCTGCCTGAAAGATCAGGAAACACGGTGCCGAGATTTTCCATTGCCGCCGCCGCGTCGGGACCTTCCGGGCGGGTAAGCGTCATCACGCCGTTTTCGTCCCTCGTGACCTGGGTGCTGCGGGCGTTGACTTCCCGGGTCAGCCAGGAACAGATGCGGGAGAGATCTTCTGCTGTGCAGGGTTCAGCGGCGATGCCCGCCTTTTCCGAGAAGGAGACCCTGTGGTAATTGATTCCGGCGCCCAGCATAAAGAAAAAGGCCAGAAGGGACGCGGCCAGACAGATTCCCGAAAGCCAGGAGAGCAGCCGGCGTCCGGCAGATCCGTTTCTGATGATCTTCCGGATCGTGTAAACAACAGAGAACAGAAGGAGAAGAATCAGCAGGTAAAGGCCGAATTCAGCGAGAGAAAACAGAACACGGCCGGTCAGCCCGGAAACTGCGGCGGCGGCCGGACGGTAGATTCTGTCAGAGTACCATTCGGCGGTTTCGGGAATCAGAGTGGAAACCAGAAGAAGGTTTCCGCTGATCAGAAGAAACACCAGAGCGGCCAGAAAACGATATTTGCAGGCAGAAGATACTGCCTGTCTTTTTTTGGATTTTTTCATTGGTATGCACCTCCGGATGCGGGTTAGAGTATGTTTCTGCAGCGGCACAGGAAGCGATGGCGACTGCAGAGGATTTTTGATTATTTTAGCACAGAGAAAGAGGAACCACAACCGTTCAGCAGGCTCTGCGTTTACATACGGCCTGTGCAGAAAATGCACAGAGCTGGTTGAACGGTAACGGGGAATCACAGAAATTGACTTAAATTCATTGACTTATAGTCATTGAACGTGATATAATAAAACCGCAGAAAAAAGATACGGAAAAGTGGGGAATGCTTATGACGAATCGACAGCTTGCGGCTATGGAGACGCGAAAGAAGCTGCTGAATGCCGGAAAGGAAATTATCTGCCGGAAGGGTCTGACCAACGTTTCTGTGGAAGAGATTACGGAGGCAGCCGGTGTTTCCAAAGGAACTTTTTATACTTACTTCAAACGAAAAGAAGACATTGTCCATGAGCTGAGCCGCAGTATGTTCGGGGAGATTCTGGAGTATGCGAAAGCGGCGGACGGAGATTTCCTGGAGAAGCTGAAATGCTACATGATGAATTTTTCCGGATATATTGAGCAGAGCAGTGTCAGACTGGCTCAGGAATGGGTGAAGAATGTTGTGACGCCGGCGCAGACAGGTGAAAATCCTGATGCGGGAAAGCTGTCGTCGGATCTTTCGGACATCAGTGAACTGCTCTCTTTTGGCGTCCGTCAGGGGATGCTGAAACCGGATACTCCGGTTCCGCAGCTGGCACATGGTCTGGTGGATCTGCTGTACGGCCAGATGCTCTGCTGGAGTATGAGCAACGGCACATACAGTCTGAAAGAGCGTACCCGCGAGTTTTGCGACACCTGCCTGGAGCAGATGTTTCAGGAGTATTGTTCACATTAGGCGTGTCTGGAAGCTGTTTCCGGGGAAAAAGTATCCGGCGCCTCAGTGAATGCCATCCCGAACGAAGCAGTTCGGTCTGTGTGTTTTTGCCGCGCAAACAGTATGAGAGGACAGCGCCTGTGCGCCTTCGGGCATCCGAAAGCGATCTGGTGCAGTTCTTGGCAATGGACCGGAACAGCCGCGAAGGTCAGGGTTCTGCGGAGAGCGGATGGCAGCAGCACATAAAGGAATCAGATGCAAAAGGAAAATGGAGGTTATCAGAATGGCTTATCTTGGCGAAGACATTAAGAAACTTGGTTTTGGACTGATGCGCCTGCCGCAGAAAGACGGCGTCATCGACATTGAGCAGACGAAACAGATGGTTGATCTGTTTATGGAAGCGGGATTCACTTATTTTGACACTGCATGGGCGTATGCCGGTTCCGAGGATGCGATCCGCCAGGCGCTTGTGGAACGCTACCCCAGAGAATCCTATCAGCTGGCCACAAAGAATGCCGCGTGGATCAACTGCAAGACGAAAGAAGAGGCGCAGGCGCAGTTTGAGACGTCCCTGAAGCAGACAAATGCAGGATATTTTGACTTTTACCTTCTGCACAACCTGGGAGAATCCAGGACAAAATATTTCGACGACTTCGATATGTGGAGCTGGGTAATGAAGAAAAAAGAAAAAGGCCTGATCAGACATGTGGGCTTTTCTTTCCATTCCACACCGGAAGAACTGGAAGAAATCCTCAACGCTCATCCGGAGATGGAATTTGTTCAGCTTCAGATTAACTATGCTGACTGGGAGAATCCTGCAATACAGTCAAAACGCTGCTATGAGGTTGCCAGAAAGCATGGAAAACCGGTTGTGATTATGGAACCGGTCAAAGGCGGAATGCTGGCGACTCCGCCGGAATCTGTGACAAAAATCCTGAAGGACGCAGAGCCGGACTCTTCTGCCGCGTCATGGGCAATTCGCTTTGCGGCAAATCTGGAAGGAATTATTACTGTTCTGTCAGGTATGAGCAGCGTGGAGCAGATGAAAGATAATCTGTCCTATATGAAAGATTTTAAAGGACTTTCCGAGAGTGAGAAGGCGACACTGGATGCGGCTCAGGAAGAGCTGAACCGTATTCCGCTGATTCCGTGTACGACCTGTAATTACTGTGCGAAAGTCTGTCCGATGCACATCGGAATTTCCGGTTCCTTTACGGCAATGAATTATCTGACGCTGTACAACGACAAGGAGAGAGCGGTCGGACAGGAGAACTGGCTGGTAGGCGGCCACGGACTGAAGCGCGCGGACGAATGTATCAAGTGCGGAAAGTGCGAAGAAGTGTGCCCGCAGCATATTAAAATCCGCGAGAATCTGGAACATGTAACAGAAAAACTTTTAAAATAAGAGTTGCCGTTCAGCCAGGTATATGCAGGAAGGTTACAAATTCAGCCAGGTCTGCGCATTTTACTGCACAGATCTGGCTGAATTTTTAGGATTTCCAGGCTTTTTTTCGTTTCAAAAAATACTTTGGAACCGCGTTCCACGGATGATTTTCTGACGAAACAGCTGTTTTGTGCGGCTGATTGGCTGTAAAAAAGTTGAAAAACCCCATGAGGCAATGATATAATATTTTCAGACGATACCGAAGGAGGTTGCCGGCTGTGGAGTACAGGGTCAGAGAGACGTTGGAAAAGTTTTTCAAATCCTATATGAATGAAAGAAATCTGGAGAAGACTTTGGAATGTGTGTCGGAGGAGATCATCAGTGTGGGAACGGGGGAGCAGGAGATTGCGAAGAACAAAAGCGAACTGGCACAGTTGTTGAAGGAAGAGTTTTCTGTGAATTCTTCGCCGGTATATTTTGTGATGGGAAACTATACGGAGACAGTCATGCATCCGGAGGTATGCTGTGCCTTCTGTGTTCTGACGGTCAGAATGGAAGACTCCCACGGTGATTTTTATTCGATGAATACCCGGTTTTCTGCCGTCTGTGGGATAGAGCAGGGACAGTGGAAAATTTTAAGTATGCATTTGTCCACACCTACCGCGGAACAGAGTGAGGAGGAATTCTTTCCCCTGAAATATGGCCGTGAGGTGGTTCGGAAACTGAGCATGGAATCCAACCGGGAGCTGATCCGGCTGATGACAAATACATTTCCCGGAGGGATTATCGGAGGATATCTGGAAAAGGGATTTCCGCTGTACGTGATCAACGATGAGATGCTGGGATATCTGGGATATACTTATGAGGAACTCGTCCGGGAGACGAAGGAAATGGTAATCGAAACGATTGCTCCGGAGGACCGGGACCGGGTGGAACAGTATGTGATGGAGCAGGTACAGGAAACAGGATCCTATGAGATTCAGTACCGTCTGCTGAAAAAGAACGGCGAGCGGATGTGGGTGGTCGACAAGGGACGTAAGATCGTGACGGAGGAAGGCCGTGATGCGATTATCAGCGTCGTGATTGATATTTCCAAATCGATGAAACGACAGGAAATGCTGCAGAAGGAGGCGGATCATGACGCGCTGACCGGTATTCTGAACCGGAAGGCGGCGATCCGTCTGATTGAGGCGTCTTTTGAGCAGGACAGAGACGGTGTCCTCTTCGTGATGGATATCGATGATTTTAAGCTTCTGAACGACACCTGGGGACACCGGGCGGGAGACCAGGTACTGACAGGGTTTGCGGATATTCTCAAAAAGAACAGCCGGACAGATGATGTATGCGCGCGGCTTGGCGGCGATGAGTTTCTGGTGTATTTCCCAGGACTTGACAGAGAAAAAACAGCCGCGGAACGTGCGGAGATGATCCGCCGTCAGTTCCGGGAACTGAACCAGGGAAAATACGGGGAGGTACAGCTTTCGGTCACCATCGGAATCGCTGTCAGAGGCGGTCAGGAGACCTTTGATCAGATGTACAGTGCAGCGGATCAGGCGCTGTATCAGGCGAAGCGTACCGGAAAAGGTTCTTTTCTGTTCTCGTATCGTGAGGATGCAGATCACACGTAACCTGCGGTGGTATGTCGGGCGGATGCCGCAGATTTCAGAACTGAAAGATAATAAGAAAGCAGGGTTTCGAAGAAAAACCCCCGAAACCCTGCTTTCTCTTTGCATTCGCTTATAACGACTTTTCGTTCATAACGACTTCAGCCCATCACAACTCTGACGTTCACAGTTTCTTTGCTTCCGTCGAATGGAATCACGTTTCCTTCCGCCGGGACGCCGTCCACGGTCATGGAGGCAACGCCTTTTTCCACGTTGTTTGGATTTTCAACAGTAATCCTGTATGTCACGCCTCTGTATTTTCTGGTTACGGTGAAATCGCCGAAGCCGGAAGGTACGCACGGATCGATGCAGAGACCGCCAAGCGTCGGCTGAATGCCGATGATATACTGCGAGATGTTGACAAAGGTCCATGCAGCCGTTCCCGTAAGCCAGCTGTTCTTTGCTTCGCCGAAGCGGGGCGCGTCTTTTCCGGCGATCATCTGGGAGTACACATACGGCTCTGTGCGGTGGATCTCGCTGATATCTTCCAGGAAGGCCGGACAGATCTTGCGGTAAACCTCGAAGGCTCTGGTTCCGTGTCCGAGCACCGCCTCGGAGATGGAAACCCACGGATTGTTGTGGCAGAAGATACCCGCATTCTCCTTGTATCCCGGCGGATAGGAGGAAATTTCTCCCAGGTTCAGGTGATACCTGCGGTACGGCGGCTGAAGAATTGTGATGCCGTATTTCGTATCCAGCCATTCCTCCACAGATTTCAGCGCCTGCTCTGCAAGGCCTTCTTTGACGCCGACGCCGGACAGCGGCAGGAAGCCCTGGGGCTCGATGTAGATCTTTCCTTCCTCACACTCGGAGGAGCCGACCTTTTCGGAGTTTGCATCGTAAGCGCGCAGGAACCATTTTCCGTCCCAGCCGTAGTCAAGAATTGCCTGATATACCTTTTCCACTTCTTTTTCTGCGTAATCCGCTTCCGCCTGACGGCCGGTCAGGAGACACAGATCTTTGTATTCTCTTCCGTACTTCACAAACATTCCGGCGATGAACACGGATTCCGCCACAGGTCCTTCGCTGGGACCAAAGGTCTGGAAGGATTCGCCCGGATGCTCGGAGAAGCAGTTCAGGTTCAGACAGTCATTCCAGTCGGCGCGTCCAATCAACGGCAGGCCATGGGGTCCCTTGTGCGTCGTGGTGAAATCAAAGCTGCGTTTCAGATGTTCCATCAGGGAAACCGCCGTATCCCAGTCGTTGTCAAACGGCACCTGCTCGTCGAGAATTGTGGTATCGCCGGTCTCGCGGATATAGGCGGAAACTGCGGCGATCAGCCACAGCGGATCATCGTTGAAGCCGCTTCCGATATCGGAGTTTCCTTTTTTGGTCAGAGGCTGATACTGGTGGTAAGCGCTTCCGTTCTGAAACTGGGTGGATGCGATATCGATGATTCTCTCGCGGGCACGTTCCGGAATCAGGTGTACGAAGCCCAGCAGATCCTGACAGGAATCGCGGAAGCCCATGCCGCGGCCGATGCCGGATTCATAATAGGAAGCGGAGCGGGACATATTGAAGGTTACCATACACTGATACTGGTTCCAGATATTGACCATCCGGTTGACTTTCTCATCCCTGGTGGAAACCTGGAAACGTGAGAGGAGTTCATCCCAGTAAGCTTTCAGCTCTGCAAAGGCGGCGTCCACGCCTTCCTGTGTGCTGTATTTTTTCAGAACAGCCTTTGCCGGCTTTTTGTTGATGACATCCTGTGCTTCCCATTTTTCTTCCTCAGGATTTTCGGCATAGCCCAGAACGAAAAGGAAGGTCCGGCTTTCGCCCGGCGCGAGGGTCAGGTCGAACTGGTGGGAGGCGATCGGATACCAGCCGCTGGCGATGGAATCCGTCAGACATCCGTTCATTACAGCATTGGGATGGTCCGGTCCGTTGTAAACGCCCAGAAACGCGTCGCGGCTTGTCTCAAAGTGATCTGCCGGTACATTGACGCCATAGTATGCAAAGTGATTGCGGCGTTCCCGGTACTCGGTCTTATGGTAGATGACAGAATCTTCCACCTCGACTTCCCCGGTGCTCAGGTTCCGCTGGAAGTTGCGGGAGTCGTCGTCCGCGTTCCACAGACACCATTCTACATAGGAGAAAAGCTGAATCTTTTTTTCTTCCTCGGTGTCGTTGGTCAGAGTAAGCTGCTGGATCTCACAGGTATCGCTGAGGGGAACAAAATAGAGCGCCTGAGCGATCAGACCATTTTTTCTGGAAGTGAAACGACTGTAACCGATGCCCTGACGGCATTCGTAGAAATCCAGCGGAGTTCTGGACGGCTGCCAGCCAGGATTCCAGACTGTGTCTCCCTCTTTCAGATAGAAATAATGTCCGTTGTTGTCATAGGGTACATTGTTGTAGCGGTAACGGGTCAGCCGCAGAAGCTTTGCGTCACGGCAGAAACAGTAGCCGCCGCAGGTATTGGAAATCAGCCGGAAGAAATCCCGGTTTCCAAGATAATTAATCCAGGGCAGCGGGGTGTCCGGACGCTGAATCACGTATTCTTTTGCAGTGTCGTCAAAAAATCCGTATTTCATTTCGAAAATCCTCCATCATATGGTTTTTATAATATTCAGAACGTCGTTGGAAAGACGTGTCTTTACGAATCAGGGTTTTGCCTGAGGTGTTTCCGTAAGATGTACGGCGGTGCGGCCTGTGATTTCCTCCGGCTGTCCGATATCTGTGCCTTCTTCCTCCGGATCCTCTTCTTCATAATCACGGAACACCCGGATAAACAGGAAGGAATTGCAGTAGGCAAGAAAAGAGAAGCCCACAAGCACCATGAAAATTTTTGCCTGAGGAATGATCAGACACAGAATCACAGCCGCCGCCTGAATGGCCAGAAGTCCAAACGTATATTTTCTGTGAGCCATGGCAATCGGGAAGGAACTTTTGATCACCTGTTTCAGAGAACCGTCGAATCTTGCCAGCAGCGGGAAGGTATAGAGAAAGGAAATAATCGTCACCATCAGCGCAAATGTGAGCAGCAGGAGCACTGCATTTGCCGGAACAGTTCCCAGCGCCGCCCAGAACGCCACATTAAAAATAAGAATCGCCGCCGCCGCCAGATACAGAAGAAATCCCAGGCAGGAAGGACCGAAGGACGACTTGAATGTCTTTAGATAGGTAGAAAAGATGTATCCGTATTCTTTTCGTGCCTCCTGCATGGTCACCGTGTAGAGCGCAGTCAGCGCCGGCCCGATGGTGAACACCGGAAGACAGGTAATCAGGAACAGCACATTCAGTCCGATAAAAGAAGCCAGGGTATTCAGAAATTCAAATACAGGGCTGTCATAACGAAATCTCATTTGTATCCTCCTCAGTAAAATTATACAGAAAACAATGGAATTGATTTGATAGTTTTATCTTACCGTCAAAGACCTTTAAAATCTACAGAAAAAAAGCAAGATATTTTACCGGAAAAACTAGATATCCGGACGGCTGAACTGCTGTATTTTCTGCACAGAGTTTTGCACGGACTCTGTAACAGAGTGTCTCAGGCCTCGGGTTATGGAACGGGTAAAAAATCTACAGAAAAAATACTAGATATTTTACCGGAAAAACTAGAGATTTCACGGAAAAAAACGTATGGATTCTAAAAAATCCAATAAAATTATTAAATTTCTGTGGTATATATGACGAAAAAATGATGCTAGAATACCAGACATAAAGAAAAGGCAGAGCCAAGAAAAAGGAGGGAAAAAGATGGCCAGATCAGTTACGGCAGGTACGCCTGCCAAAGACGGCGTGAAAAAGAAAAGTAAGACGAATAAAAAATGGACATTGCTTGTTCTGCCGTTTATTATTTTAAGTTTTCTGTTTTCTTATTTTCCACTGCACGGATGGATTTATGCATTTTATGATTATAAGCCGCCGCTTTCTTTAAGCCAGTGCGACTTTGTTGGACTTCAGTGGTTCCGTATGCTGTTCGGCAATAAGACGCAGGTTGCCCAGATGATTCAGGTAATGAAGAATACCTTTGCGATGAGTTTGCTGGGCATTGCAACATCCATACTCCCGATGCTGTTTGCAATCTTTCTCAATGAGATCAAGTGCAAATGGTTCAAGAGTGTGGTACAGACGCTGACGACGCTTCCGAACTTTATCAGCTGGGTTCTGGTATATTCCGTAGCGTTTTGTCTGTTTTCCAACACCGGTATGCTGAATACCGTACTGCAGAATCTTGGAGTGATCGACGCTCCGATGCAGATTCTGGACAGCGACAGCCATACCTGGCTGATGATGCTTGCATGGAGCACATGGAAAGGACTTGGATGGAATTCCATCATGTATCTGGCGTCCATCACAAGTATTGATCCGGAGCTTTACGAAGCGGCCCGTGTGGACGGAGCAAACCGTTTCCAGCTGATGCGCCATATCACATTTCCGGAACTGCTTCCTACATACTTCGTACTGCTGATGATGTCTGTGGCAAACTTCCTGAACAATGGTATGGACCAGTACTACGTATTCCAGAACTCCTTCAACAAGGAGCACATCCAGGTGCTTGACCTGTATGTATACAACATAGGTATGACCGGATCGAGTCTGTCGCTGGCGACGGCGATCAGTATGCTGAAGAGTATCATCAGCGTCACGCTGCTGGTAATCGTAAATGTAATATCCAAGAAGACCCGTGGAGAATCGATTATTTAAAAAGGAGAGAATGAGATGGAAGCAAACATCAAGAAAAAAAAGAAACATTATTCCGGATCAGACGTATCCTTTAATATCGTAAACTATCTGATTTTCGGTCTGTTCACTCTGATCTGTGTCTATCCGTTTTACTATCTGATTATCAACACGATCAGCGCCAATGACCTGAGTTCCAACGGTATGATCAACTTCATTCCCCGGGGACTTCATCTGGAAAACTACAAGCAGATCCTTCAGCTGAGCGGTCTTGGAACTGCAGCTCTGGTATCTCTTGCGAGAACGGTGATCGGAACGATCTGTACGGTACTTGCATCTGCGTTTCTGGGATTTATGTTCACGCAGGAGAAAATGTGGGGAAGAAAGTTCCTGTATCGCTTTATCGTAATTACCATGTATTTCAATGCAGGTCTGATCCCGATGTTCATCACGATGAGAACCCTTCATCTGACGAATACCTTCTGGGTATATGTAATTCCTGCGATTGTGCAGCCGTTCAACATTATCCTTGTGAAGACCTATGTGGAATCTATTCCGAGGGCGCTGCAGGAGGCGGCGGAAATCGACGGCGCCGGCATCATGAGAATTTTCGTAAAGATTATTCTTCCTGCATGTACGCCGATTCTGGCGACCGTGGCAATCTTCTCCGCAGTCGGACAGTGGAACTCTTTCCAGGATACTCTGATCTATATTACCGATCAGAAACTGTATTCTCTGCAGTATCTGCTGTATACATACATCAACCAGGCGAACTCACTGGCGGCGATGGTAAGAAACAGCTCCGGTTCGGCGCTGAACATGGCGGCTCTTGCAACCCAGCAGACGCCGACTTCGATCCGTATGACCGTATCGGTTATCGTCGTGCTGCCGATCCTGTTTGTATACCCGATGTTCCAGAGATTCTTTGTAAAAGGTATTATGATCGGCTCTGTCAAGGGATGATGAGAGCAGTTACAGTTCAGCCAGGTCTGTGCATTCACTGCACAGACCGTAGGAAAACGCAGAACCTGTGGGCATCCGGCCCATCGCGAAGCGATTTTCAATGGCCGGGTGCCGTAACAGTTCAGCTGGCTGAACTGTTACTGAGAGCAAAACAAAATGGCTGTCGTCTGCGTACAGCGGCTGCGGCAATCCCGTCAGCAGGATCGTTGCCAGATTTTGCCGGCGGAACAGCAGCGGCTGAGCGGAGACGTCAGCAGGACATTTTGCTAAAATAAAGTATTTATAAAGGAGGTTCATGATTCATGAAAAGGAAAATGATCAGTCTCGTATTATGCGCGGCAATGGCGATGTCTGCGCTGGCAGGCTGCAGCTCCGGAGATTCCGGAAGCAGTACGTCCAGCGGAAGCGATACAGGCAGCAGTAAATATGAGGACTTCATCACGGTCGATGTCTTTGACGGACAGGCAAACTACCAGGGAACGCAGTCCGGATGGTTTGCACAGCTTGTAAAGGAAAAATTCAATATGGAGTTGAATATCATTGCTCCGAACGTAGCGGGCGGCGGTGATACTCTGTTCCAGACCCGTTCTGCAGCAGGAGATCTGGGTGACCTGATCCTGACAAACGCAGACGGCGGACGTCTTCAGAACCTTGTTACCGCAGGCCTCGTCATGGATATGACGGATCTGCTGGCAGATGCAGAGAACGTTCACAGATATGACACGGCAATCGAATCCACAAACAGCCTGGTTGAGGAAGACGGTATCTACGCGATTCCATCAGAGGTTTCCAGCAATGCGCCGACAGAGGCAGGTGAGTCTCTGGAGCCGACCTTCGGCCCATATGTGCGTTGGGATGCTTATAAAGCAATAGGTTATCCGGAAATCAAAGATCTGGATGGACTTCTGGACGTTATGAAACAGATGCAGGAAGCAGTGCCGACCAGTGACAGCGGAAAACCGACCTATGCAATGTCCTTCTTCAAAGACTGGGACGGAAACATGATGAACAATGCAAAACAGCCGACCTGTTATTACGGATATGATGAGCTTGGATTTGTACTTGCAAAGGCAGACGGCTCTGACTATCAGGATATCACGGATTCTGATTCTATCTACATGGATGTTCTGGAATTCTTCTATAAGGCAAACCAGATGGGTCTGGTAGATCCGGAATCTACAACTCAGAACTATGATACCATGTATTCCAAATATCAGGATGGACAGATTCTGTTCTCCTTCTGGCCGTGGCTTGGACAGGCTGCATACAACACCACCGAGCATAAAGCGGAAGGCAAGGGATTCATGCTGGCGGATATCGACAACATGCAGATCTTCTCATACGGCTGCATCCCGAACGGAAACGCTAAGAACTGTATTATGATCGGAAGCAAGGCAGAAGATCCGCAGAGACTTGCAGACTTTATCGACTGGCTGTATTCTCCGGAAGGAATTATGGCGAGCGCAAGTCAGACAGGTTCTACTGCAGGTCCGGAAGGTCTGACCTGGGAGATGCAGGACGGACAGCCGGTACTTACTGAGTTCGGACAGGAAGCTCTGAACGGAAATGATCCTACTGTTCCGGATGAGTGGGGCGGCGGATCCTGGTCTGATGGTGTATCTCAGCTGAACTATACTGCAGTAAACAAGAAGGATATCAATCCGGACAATGGATTTACCTATGATTATACCTTGTGGGATTCTGTATTGTCACAGAACAATTCGGCCCTTGACCTTGACTGGCAGGAGCATATGGGCGCACAGACGACCATGGAATATCTGGAAAACAACAATAAGATTATCGTAGCGCCGGGAAGCGGATTTGCAGCTCCGGAGGAAGATTCTCAGATCACAACTCTGAGAGGGCAGTGCAGAACTACGATTGTTGATACTTCATGGCAGATGATCTTCGCATCCAATGATGAAGAGTTCCAGTCTCTCCAGAAACAGATGCAGGATACTCTGGAAGGTCTGGATTATCAGACGGTTCTGGACTATGATATGGATCTGGCGCATCAGCAGAACGATGCCCGTGTTGCAATTGTAGAGCAGTATGCAGAAGAGAGCGGAAGCGATGCGACAGCATCCTCTTCTTCCGCAGCAACGGATTCTTCCTCTGCAGCATCTTCTTCTTCCGCAGCAGAGTAAATCCTGTGCTTCAGTGATTCGAAGAACAGAAGCTTATGAGTCACAGTTCAGCTGACTGAGCTGTTACGCTTCTGAAGAAAGCGGAAGTGCCCGTTCAGATGGATGAACGGGTACAGGGAAAGAGTACGCAGGTACACAAAAAGATACAGGAAATCCGGAGGGGATTTCAGAACCGGAGGAGGTTCTGGAATCCCCTCGTTACCGTTCGGCCAGGTCTGTGCATTCACTGCACAGACCGTATGAATGCATAATGCCTGCGGGCGTCCGTCTTCTGTAAAATATACTCTGGTAAACAGAAAAGTCAGATGATATAATACTGACAGATCAAAGTCTGTAACCGTTCAGCTGGCTGAACGGTTACCTAAACTTCAACAATTTTCACGGAGGTACAGATGAACGATTTGGAGGGTTATGAGTTCTGCCGGAATTATATGACAGACGGAGAATATATTCTGTGGAAGGGACGTCCGGAAAAGGGAAATCTTTTTACAGGCCAGGAGGTTGTGATGCTTCCGTTCAGCCTTCTGTGGCTGGCTTTCTCTGTCTACTGGGAGATGACGGCGATTCGGAGTGCAGATTCCTGGTTTATGGTTCTGTGGGGGATTCCTTTTGTGGCAATAGGAATTTACCTTTTTGTGGGAAGGTTTTTTATGACCGCTTATCTGCGGAACAGGACGTTTTATGTGATCACCAATAAAAAAATCATCATCCGGAGAGGAAGCAGAATTCAGATGCATGACGGCAGAAATCTTCCGTCTGCGGAAATTGTGGTCCATAAAAACGGATGCGGTACTCTGAAATTCGGACAGATGGTTTATACCAGAAACGGTTACCGGAACGGTACTGCTTTTATGATTGAAAATGTTGCGGATGTGACTCAGGTACAGAACGCGATCGACAGTATGGACCGGTGAGATGCCAGAGTGCGCAGGTAAACGGTAACCAGATTCCTTCGGAACAGTGAAAACAGGTTGATAAAAAGGAGAGAGAACATGATACATGAAAAAATAACCATACAGGTACCCGGATATTCCCATCAGGCGGAGCTTTACACCTATTTTCTCGGACGTTCCCCGGAGATGCGTCCCGAGAGAAAACGTCCGCTGGTGCTGATCTGCCCGGGAGGCGGATATGTGATGACGTCGGACCGGGAGGCGGAGCCGGTGGCGATGCAGTTTCTTGCCATGGGATACCATGCGGCGATCCTGCGCTACAGCGTCAGCCCGGCGGTTTACCCGGAGGCGCTGCTGCAGGTGGCAAAGTCGGTGAGCTGGCTGAAGGAGCAGGCGGATGCCTGCGGCATTGATCCGGATAAGATTGTTGTCATGGGATTTTCCGCCGGCGGACATCTGGCGGGAAGCTATGGAGTTTTCTGGAGGAAACCGTTTGTCCGGAAAGCGGTCGGCGTGGATGAGGCGGCGCTTCGTCCGGCTGGAATGGTTCTCTGTTATCCGGTGATCACTTCCGGAGAGAAAGCCCATGAAGATTCTTTCAAAGCCCTTCTCGGAGACCGGCTGGAAGAGCTGAAGGAGGAAGTGTCTCTGGAAAAGCAGGTGAACAAAGATGTTCCGAAGACGTTCCTGTGGCACACACAGGAGGACGGCTGCGTACCAGTGGAGAATTCTCTCCTGTTCTATCAGGCGCTCCACAAAAACGGAATTCCGGCGGAGCTGCATATTTTCCCCGAAGGCGGACATGGGCTGAGTCTGGCAAACGAGGAGACGATGAACAACGACGGTTCCGGCGTCCAGGAGGCCTGCCAGAGCTGGATTTCGCTGGTAAGAAAGTGGATGGAAACGATATGATAAGTACTGTTCTTTGCACGGAACGGTTACGGTAAGAAAAGAAAGACGGGGGTGTCGCAAAATCAGCTGTTTTGCAACACCCTCGTCTTGGCTTAATATCCTACAGCGTTTTCCGATATTCCGCCGGGCTTTCTCCCACCAGTTTCTTGAACTTTTTGTGAAAGTAGTCAACGTTTTTGTAGCCGACCTTTTCCGCAATCTCATAGACCTTCAGCGACCGGTCCTGAAGCAGCTCTTTTGAGCGCTGGATCCGTATGCGGTCCAGGTAAGAATTGAAGGTTTCGCCCACTTCGCGGGTAAAGATTTTCCCCAGATAGGAGCTGTTGTACCCGAACAGGGGGGCGATCGTTTCCAGCTTCAGATTCTCCCGGTAATTGTGATTGATGTAGTAGAGAATGTCATCGATGATTGTCTTGCTGGTCGGGCTTCCGATGGCATTCATGCACATTTCGAAGTGCTCCGAGAAATACTGCAGAATCTCATACAGATAATATTTTTTCTCGATAAAGTCGATGATCGAGGCATTGGAGCTGAACGCAATCTCCATGTTGCTGTAATTATGCGTAAGATTCTGCTTGATCTGAAGATAGATATCGATCAGGTATCGCTTGAGTTCCGGGATCTCTGCGGATGTCTGGTAGAGTTCATGTTCCAGTGTTCGGAGCGTCTCGGCGATTCGCGTACGGTTCTGGGTCTGGATGTAGTCGGTCAGCAAGCGGGAGTACTCCGGCGATTTCTGGGTCCAGCTCTCCGGGGGCAGCATGACGGCGTCCTGGGAGGGAAGCTCTTCGTATCCGAGCACATGCTGATTCGGCTCGCAGAAAAACCGCCGTGCCAGAAGCCGGGAGGCGTCCTGATAAGAGAGACAGATATCCTCCAGGCGATAGACCCGCCGTCCGTAGGTCAGGAACAGGGAGTCAAGCGGCGAGCCTTTCTGGGGATTGACGTCGTAGTGGTGCAGCAGAGAATCGAAACGCTCTGAGGCAAAGGTGCCTTTCAGCAGAAAAATCTCCCGTTTGTCCATGATAATGTGATTAAAAGAGTTCTGGTCCTGATTGGTGACGCGGAGAAGCTCCGCGAAATTCCAGTAAGTCTGGAAGGAATCCTGATTGTACCGTTCATAAAGAATCACCTGATAAACCTCAGCCGAAAGGTGAAGGTCCCGCTGGGTGGAGGGGGGGATATCCACTGTTTTTCCCGCCAGGAGATTCCGGAGGATGGTGTCCAGCGCGTTTTCCCGGTAACTGTTGAGATCGTTTTTCTCCCTCCGTTCCTCTTCAATGGAATTCCGCACAGAGGTCACTGCGGAGATCAGTTCATCCTCGTCGATAGGTTTGGTCAGATAAAAATCCACTCCATACCGGATCGCAGTCTGGGCATAGGTGAAATCGGAATAACCGCTCAGGATGATAAAGTGGCCGTCAAAGCCCTTTTCCCTGGCAATCTGGATAATTTCAATTCCTGAAAGCCGTGGCATGCGGATGTCCAGCAGGACGAGTTCCGGGCGCAGATTCAGAATTTTCTTCAGCGTCTCTTCGCCGTTGGAGGCCTGGCTGCAGATGGAAAAACCAAGGGCATCCCAGTCGATGATATATTTCAGACCTTCAAGAACAACCGACTCATCGTCTGCAATAAGCACTTTCATAATTTGTCCCAATCCTTTCAACGTTTTATTCCATAAGCTTGTTCAGCGGAAGCCGGAGACTGACGGTGGTACCCTTTCCCTGCGCACTGGCGATAGAGAGGGAGTATTCCGGCCCATAACATAGCTGAATTCTCTGATTGATATTGTAAAGGCCGATACTCTGCGTCCGGCTGGTGTCTTTTTCTGAAATGTTTTTGCGGAGATCGGCCAGTTCCCTTTCCGTCATTCCGACGCCGTTGTCGGAAATGTCTATGCAAAGACAGGTGTCGTTCTCTTCGTAGATGTTCAGCAGGATCTGACCGTTTTCGTCCACGTTTTCCAGACCGTGAGAGACTGCGTTTTCCACGATGGGCTGGAGAAGAAGCGGAAGGATCTGATAGTTTTCCAGATCAAGGCCATCCTGTATATTCACCGTATAATTAATCCTGTCTCCGAAACGCAGCTGCTGGATGGAAAAGTAGATGCGGAGATAATCGATCTCCTTTGCCAGTGTGGTCGAGACGGTTCCGGTATTGTCCAGGACGTACCGCAGCGATTTTCCCAGCAGTTTGATTGCCATGGCAACCTCCCGGTTTCCGGCGGCAAAGGCTTTCATGCGGATGGTTTCCAGCGTGTTGTACAGAAAATGCGGATTGATCTGGCTGGCCAGCATTTTGTACTCCATCTGCTGCTGTCTGTTTTCCAGTTCCTGTTCCTTGAGGCGCGCCTCATAGACAAGCGCTTCTTTCTGCTTGATTTCCTGTATCATCATCTGGAGATCCTGGAACGCTTCGGAGAGTTCGTCGTTGCCGTGGAAGGAATCGATGATGTTGTAATCTCCCTGGCTTGCCTGGTGCATGGCGCTTCGCAGCGTGTTTACCCTTGCGCTGAAATACCGGATAAACAGATACATCAGAAGGCAGGGAATGAGGATCGCAAACACCAGAATCAGAGCATAGTTGCTCTGGATCTGTCTGAGCTCTCCCAGCGCCTGCGGATTGTAGGAGATTACATAGATCCTGTCGTCGGATTTATAGGGAACCAACGTGTTGACCGAAGCCATGGTATTGCTGTCGTCCAGCGAAAGGACGCCGGAATCCGTATAGGAGTACTG
Source organism: Candidatus Fusicatenibacter intestinigallinarum (assembly GCA_019119555.1). Lineage (GTDB taxonomy): Bacteria > Bacillota > Clostridia > Lachnospirales > Lachnospiraceae > Fusicatenibacter > Fusicatenibacter intestinigallinarum. The sequence continues at coordinate 23,850 of DWWU01000006.1, forward strand.
GGAGGTGTCAAGCTCCAGCGGGACAGGGTTTCCCACGTATTTTCTGTCGGTGCTGAAAAACGCAGGATCGTCATTGACGGTGATGATGTTCTTCAGGGCGTTGTTGTCAATCCGGTTTTTCAGGTAATTATTGCTGGCAGTGACGACAAGAACCGCGTAGCTGCGGCTGGACGGCAGAGTCAGCTGCCGGACCATATTCAGCTCCCAGTAGGTGTTTCCGTAGGTGTCCTCCCGTTTGGCGGTCCGCCAGAAAATTGCGGAGGTGGAAGCGGCCTGCTGAAACCATTCGGTTTCCTTCAGGTCCTCGGTAATGGGAAGAAAGTTCCCGTAACCGGCAAGCTGCTCGTTGTATGTATAAATGGAGATCGATTCGATGGACGTATCCTGTTGCCGGATTTCCGTAATCCTGTTGTAACGGTCGGAGGCTATATGGGCCTCGGCAATGGAATCCCAGGAACCGTCCAGGAGATTCTGCAGGCTTTCGTCGGAAACGATATCCTCAGAGAGATTATAAAAGTTTGTGGTAAGATCAAACATGATCGACCGGACCCGCAGGCCGTCGGATTCCGCCTGTTCCTGGTAATGGTTGAACAGTGTTTTCTGGGAATTGTACAGGAGCAGAAAGCCGATGCATGTCACGGGAACCAGCAGGGCCAGCATGAAGACGCCGGTGAGCTGCCGTTGAACCCGGATCTGGCTGAAAAATTTTTCCAGTATTTTTTTGAAATTCATAGATGTCTTTCCTCTGTTATGTCTCTGCAGATGTTACAGTACACCAGGTCTGTGCATTCACTGCACAGACCGTATGAAAACGCAGAGCCTGCAGGCATCCGGCCCATCGCAAAGCGATTTTCAATGGCCGGATGCCGTAACAGTTCAGCCCGCTGAACTGTTGCCTGCAGATCAACTGTTTCTGCAGATCAGATTTATCTTTATTATTATAATAAAAATTTGATCAAAACACCAGAAAAAAGTGTGGAGGGCACTCTAAAATTTAGCGTAAATGATATGGAATAGTGCGGGTTTACGATAAAAGTGGCGGCAGATATAATAAATTATATCGTCAGTATGGGGAATATTGCCGAAAAATGGAAGAAATTCTGCAGGCCTGCGTAGTAAGATATATGGCAGTTACAGTTCAGCCAGGTCTGTGCGTTTGCCGCACAGACCGTATGAAAACGCGGAGCCTGTGGGCATCCGGCTCATTGTAAAGCGATTTGTAATGGATGGATGCCGTAACCGTTCGGTTGGATGAACTGTTACGAAAATATACAGAAAGAGGAGGACAGAGACAGTATGAAGCATCAGAAGGAAAGCAAGGCCGGAACCTGTCCGGATACGCCGCTCTGGGACAGCAGCCTGCCGGTGGAGGAACGGCTGGACGCGCTGCTGGAGGCGATGACCGGAGAAGAAAAGCTGAAATGCCTGACAACCGGATGCCCCGATATTCCAAGACTGGGAATCCGCAGCTTTCATCTGGGAGGCGAAGCAGCCCACGGCATCGAGGCGCGCCACGATCAGGATTTTAACCGGGGAGAGCCTCAGCCCACGACCTCATTTCCGCAGCCTGTGGGCATGAGCGCATCCTGGGACCGGGAGCTGATGGAACAGATCGGGACAGCCGTAGGCGAGGAAGCAAGGGTACTGTATCAGAAGGATGGGAGCGGCGGCCTGTGCCGCTGGGCACCGACCATTGATATGGAGCGGGATCCCCGCTGGGGAAGAACAGAGGAAGCTTACGGGGAGGATCCCTTTCTCACCGGGGAGATGGCGGGGGCGTATATCCGCGGGATGCGGGGAGACGATCCGTTTTATCTTCGGTGCGGGGCAACCCTGAAGCACTTCTATGCAAACAACCAGGAGAAAGACAGGGTGCGGACCTCTTCATCTGTGGATCCGAGAAACAAAAGGGAGTATTATCTGGAACCATTCCGCAGGGCTGTGAAGGCCGGAGCGGAGGCGGTGATGACTTCCTACAATGAAATCAACGGGGTACCGGCGATCGTAAATCCGGAGGTGCGTGAGCTGCTGAAAGACGCCTGGGGACTTCCGGGACATGTGGTGTGCGATGGCGGCGATATGCAGCAGACAGTCACAGAGCATCATTATTTCAGCTCCCATGCGGAGACCGTTGCCTTCGGGTTGAAAGCGGGCGTCGACTGCTTTACGGACGACGGGGAAGTGGTGGAGCAGGCGGCGAAGGAAGCGCTGGAGAGAGGCCTGATCACATGGGAGGATGTGGACCGATCCATCCGAAATTCCTTCCGGACGAGAATCCGTCTGGGTCTGTATGACGGCCGGGGAGAAAATCCTTATCGACAGATCCCGGAGGAGCGCCTGAACAGTCCGGAGCATGGCGCTCTGTCCCGGAGGGCCGTGCGGGAATCGGCGGTCCTGCTGAAAAACGAAACCCTGGGAATCGGAAACCGGGGAGAGGATTCGCCTCTGCTGCCTCTGAAGAAGGGGCAGAAGATTGCGGTGATCGGTCCGTGGGCAGACGTATGGTATAAAGACTGGTACTGTGGGATTCCGCCGTATTCTGTGACGGTTACAGAGGGAATCCGCCGGTCAGAGATGACCGGAGAGGTCCGCAGTTTTGACGGATATGACAGAATCAGGCTTCGGACGGCCGGAGGATACCTCTGTACCCGGGCAGACGGTTCCCTGACGGCGGGAGCAAAGGATGACGCGGAAGTCTTCCGCCTGGAGGACTGGGGAAGCGGACAGTATCTGCTGTTCGGAGAACGGACGGGGAGATACCTGACGGTCAGGGAGGACGGCACAGCCGCTGTGAGAAGCCGGGAGGCCTTCGGCTGGTTTATCCGGGAAGCGTTTCATTTCCGTAAGCAGCCGGATGGTTCTGTGAAAATGGAGAGCTGGGACGGCGGGACGCTGGGAATGGATGAAAGCGGATGCCTGGGCTGTATCAGTCAGCCGGAGGCGGCCGCCGTCTTTTATCCGGAAACGGCGGAGGACGGAAGCCGGACCGCGGAGGAACTGGCCCGGTGGGCGGATGTGGTGCTCTATGCGGCGGGATGCAATCCGGTGATCAACAGCAAGGAAGAGATTGACCGGGAGGATCTTGCGCTTCCCCCGGCGCAGGAAAGGCAGCTGTTCCGGCTGAAGGGAAAAAATCCGAAGATTGTCCTTCTTCTCATCACCAACTATCCTTACGCGATTGTCCGGGAACAGAGGGAGATTCCTGCGATTGTGCAGTGTGCGTCCGGCAGTCAGGAGCTGGGAAACGGGCTGGCGGATCTTCTGTTCGGAAAAGAATCCTTTGCGGGGAGGCTTCCGATGACCTGGTACCGGAGCACAGAGGATCTTCCTCCGATGGAGGACTATGACATCATCCGTGGAAGGCGGACGTATCAGTACTTTGACGGGGAGACGCTGTATCCCTTTGGCTATGGGAAAAGCTATACAGAGTTCACATATCGTGATCTGCAGGTGCGGCTGGAAGAAAACATGCTGCGGGCAGAACTGAAGGTAAGAAACAGCGGTTCTGCTGTCTCGGACGAGGTAGTGCAGATTTATCTCAGACAGGAAAATTCCCGGACAGTCCGCCCGAAAAAGCAGCTGAAAGCGTTCCGGCGGATCAGAGAGATGCAGCCGGGAGAGGAGAGAACCGTATGCTTTGAGATTCCCACAGAGGAACTGAAGTATTACGATGTGGTTACGGAGCAGATGGTTCTGGAACAGGGAACCTACACGCTGATGGCGGGAGCTTCGTCGGAGGATATCCGGCTGGAAGCCGACATAGAGATCAGCGGCACCGTTCTGCCTGCCCGGACGGCGGAAACTGTAACAAGAGCAGACCATTACGATGACTGCCGGGAGGTTCTTCTGTATCAGGGACATGATCCGGAATGCGCCGTATATGTGAAAAAAGAAAAAGATGCAATGGTTCAGCAGGACGAACTGCTGCAAAAAGATTCCGAAGCTGCAGAAATGGTGTACCGGGACTATGTGTTTGCGTCGGCGCCGCGGATCTTCCATGTGCTTGCGCAGGGGAACGGTTCCGGGGAGATCGAGGTCGCCGTCCTGTCAGGCGGAAAGGACGGCGAAACATGGACCATTCTTTGCAGAGAGTGGGAAAACTGTGGAAAACCTGTGTGGAAAAATTATCTTCTCGACGCTGCCGCTGTGGAAAAGATTCCGGTCGGCGAGAGAACGAAGCTGAGAATCCGAATCAGGGGAAGCGTCGGTATTGCGCGGTTTTCTTTTGCGGAGAAACTTATGGAGGAAAGAGAAGATGTTGAGTCAGACAGGGAAAGAGAAAATTTGTGAGACATTGCGGCAGGCGGTTCAGAATCAGGAAGTGCCGGGAGCAAATCTCCTGATTCTGAAGGATGGAGAGGAGCTTCTGTACTGTGAAGAAGGTTTTGCCAGTCTGGAGGAGAAGAAAGAAATCCGGCGGGACACGATTGTCCGGCTTTATTCGATGACCAAACCGGTGACTGCCGCTGCAGTCATGATGCTGGTGGAACGGGGACAGCTGGACCTGGCGCAGCCGGTGGCGGAGCTGATTCCGGGATTCGCCGGCCAGAAGGTGTGCCAGAGCGATGGGACGCTGGTTCCGGTCCGGCGCCCTTCGATGGTCAGAGACCTGATGAATATGACAGCGGGCCTTGTGTATCTCGGAGATGAGACTGCGGCAGAGAGGGAGACGACGAAAGTCTATGAAAATATTGCCAGGAAGATGTACGGAGAGCATCCGGTGACAACGACGGAGATGGCGAACAGGATCGGACAGTGTCCGCTGCGGTATCAGCCGGGAGAAATCTGGCAGTACAGTTCAGGCGCCGATGTGCTGGGCGCCGTGGTGGAAGCGGTGACGGGAAAGACTTTTGGCGCTTTTCTGCGGGAGGAGTTGTTTGATCCGCTGGATATGCCGGATACGGATTTTTATGTGCCGGCGGAGAAACAGGATCGTCTGATGACCCCATATATGTGGGATGAAAACGGAAAGCTGGTTCCGTACACAGGGTGCAATCTGGCGATCATGAATGATATGTCTGTCCCCAACGCTTTTGAGTCCGGCGGCGCCGGCCTGGTTTCCACCGTCGACGACTATGCACATTTTGCGCAGATGCTGATGGACAAAGGCGTTTACCGGGGCAGGAGACTGATGGGAGCGCGGACGGTGGAATTTCTGACCTCAGGGTCCCTGACGCCGGAACAGCGGAAGGGTATGGATTCCTGGACGGCGCTGGAGGGCCATACCTATGGAAATCTGATGCGCGTCCTGAAGGATCCGGGCAGAGCCATGGCGATGGGAAGTCAGGGAGAATACGGCTGGGACGGATGGGAAGGATGTTACTTTGCCAACTGCCCTGCAGACAGACTCACAATCCTTATGATGACCCAGAAGACAGACTCCGGAGTCGCTCCGGTGGTGAGACGGGTGCGGAATCTTCTTTTCAGCATGCTGTGAAACATTGTTACAGTTCAGCCAGGTCTGTGCATTTACTGCACAGACCTGGCTGCTCTTTACAGGCGGACTGTCTTTCCGCCTTCTATTTTTACCGGTCTGCCGTCTGCGGTGACCCAGAGATCCTGTGCCGACGGATTAAACAGTATCTTCTGATCGCAGGAAACGACGAGGCGGTCCAGGGCTTCCATATAGAGGTAAATCTCCATATTGGAAGCCCGCCAGACATCTTTGGCAGTTCCGAACTTCCGGCAGAATTCTTCCATCAGTTCCCAGTTATCATTTCCGTCCAGCTCATAGCTGTGTCCCCAGAGATAAAACAGAGAGAGTCTGTCGCTGTCCATCGCCAGAAACTGATCGGCCAGCTTCGGAGCGTCCTGTTCCATATAGTGACAGGTGGGGTGCCATGCCAGGTAATCTTCCGGAAATCCGTAGGCATGGGTACTTTTCACGGTTCTGGAATAGCAGATTCCCAGAGAGCGCAGAAGGCCGGTCAGACCCTCGCTGCAGGTGCCGTAGGGATACGCCATCCCGCGTACCGGGTATCCGGCAAGCGCTTCCAGGGCCTGGCGGTCCTGGAACACTTCCTGAATGACGCCCTCTGCAGACAGCACGGTCAGGTCAGGGTGGTGAACCGTGTGAACGGCAATCTCAAACCCGCCGTAGTTTTCCCGGATTTCCTCAGGGGACAGGCGGGATACATGAATTCCGCGGTACTCCCAGTCGTGTTCCTTTCCGGACAAACCGGAATTCAGATTAAATGTGGCTTTGATTCCGTATTTCCGAAACATTTCCATAAGGCGCAGGTCCTGGCGGACGCCGTCGTCAAAGCTGAAAGTCACAGCCTTTCGCAGTCCGCCGGGAAAACAGTTTTTCACAATCATTTACAAATCCTCCTCTGATGTAATGTTAAATACAGTATACATGCATATTAATCAAAAAATAAGATTTTTCTTTCAGAAATTTAAAGAATTTCTGATAAGCTTTCGAATAGATATTTTAAAAGGCATCTGGAGGAGAAAAGTATGCAAAATGAATTGACAGTACGTGAAACTCCGCGGCAGAAAGAATTTTCATTTTATAATATTTTCTGGATCTATGTTGTCGGCGGTGTGATCGGATGTATTCTGGAAACGATCTGGTGTTGTTTTGTGTTCGGGGAGTACAGCAGCAGAAGCAGCAACCTGTTTTTTCCGATCAGCGTTGTGTGGGGATTCGGGGCCGTGATTTTTACCCTTGTTCTGAAGGGGAATTTGGACAGCAGTCCCGGTCTTATTTTTCTGAAGGGATACATAATGGGAGGAATGTTCGAGTTTACCTGTGGCTTCCTCTGTGAAAAGTTTTTCGATGTGACGTTCTGGGATTATTCGGCTCTTCCGTTTTCCCTGGGACGGTATGTAAATCTGATGTTCTGCTGCTTCTGGGGGCTGGCGGCGCTGGTCTGGTGCAAGAAGGTTTATCCGCTGATCCGGCGGATTCTGATGGAAAAGAGGCGGAAGAGTAGCAGACTGCTGACGCAGGTGTTTGCGTTGTTTATGGCAGTGACCACGCTGATGTCCGGAGTGGCGCTTTTCCGGATGAATGAGCGCAGTCAGAACCTTCCGGCCCAGAATGGATTTGAGCGGTATCTGGACCGGCATTACACGGATGAAGTGCTGCAGCGCTGCTTTCCGAAGATGAAGCCGGCGGATCTGGTGATACCGCCGGATGTGCAGGCAGACCGGCAGTCGGCGGCCTCTGACGGAGTCTGAAGGACAGACATTGTCAGCCGTCTCAGAGCTTCCGTTTCATCATTTCCGGATTGGATGCGTAAGCCAGAGCTGTTTCTTCTGTGATCTGCCCGCTGCGGCAGAGAGCCGCGAGGCTGGTATCCATAGCCACGAGATTTTCATTGTTTGCGGAGGAATAGAGGATTCCGTCGATCTGCGGCACCTTTCCGTCGCGGATCATATTCCGGATTGCAGGATTCATGGTCATGATTTCGAATGCGGGGATCAGATTTCCACGGACGGAGGGCACGAGCTGCTGGCAGATCACGGCCTGCAGAACCATGGACAGCTGCACGGTGATCTGGCGCTGCTGGTTGGCGGGAAATACGTCGATGATACGGTCGATGGTGCTGGCGGTTCCGATCGTGTGAAGGGTGGAGAACACCAGATGTCCGGTTTCCGCTGCGGTCATCGCAACCTGCATGGTTTCAAAATCCCGCATTTCACCCAGAAGAATCACATCCGGGCTCTGGCGCAGAGCGGCGCGCAGGGCTGTGACATAGCTTTCCGTATCTGTGTTGATCTCCCGCTGGCTGACGATGCTCTTGTCATGGCGGTGCAGATATTCCAGCGGATCTTCCAGGGTAATGATATGTTTTTCCTGGGTGTGGTTGATATGGTCGATGATACAGGAGAGCGTGGTTGACTTTCCGCTTCCTGCCGGTCCGGTCACGAGGACGAGACCTTTGTTCAGAGCGGAGAGTCCGATGATATTGTCCGGAATCCCCATCTCCCGGGGCGAGGGAAGGGTAAATGTAATCATGCGGATCACAGCGGCCAGAGAGCCTCTCTGTTTATAGGCGCTGACACGGAAACGCGAGATGCCGGGAAGCGCAAAAGAGAAATCATCGTCGCCGGTTTCCTCAAAAGTTTTTATGTTCCGGTCTTCGGCCAGACGGTAGATGTCTTCGATGATTTCGCGGGTATCGCCGGGAAGAAGACGTTCGGAATCGTCCTGTATGATCTGATTGTTCAGCCGGTAGGACAGGGGACGGCCTGCGACGATAAAAAGATCCGAAGCCCCCAGAGCGGAGATTCTCCGCAGAAGTTCCTTTGTGTTTTCTGTCATAATGATATTACTCCTTTCGCCCCGGCGTAACGGTTCCACTGGCTGAACTGGTGCGCCGGGGTGTATTTTTCTATAACAGGAGACTTCATTCCCTGTTTTTGTTCTGGCATTTCGTAACCATTCAGATGTGCAGAACGGTTACAGACCTCCGTCTGCAGGAAACAGCCGGATCGAATTGTCGCCGTCCCATTCTCTGACGGAGACCTCCGAAAATTCAGCGATGGTATAAAGGGCCGAAGTCTCGCTGTCCGGCGCGTGGGTGGTCAGCCGGACCCGGAGCTTGGAATTTTCGTCGATGGGAATGGAAAAAGAATACTCCGGCGGCGCCTGTTCCCATCTGCCGTCTGCCCGGTATTCCTGAAGCGTCTCATCAATCTCCGCGATTTTTTCATAGGCGGCGTTGGCCGCCTGGTACCAGGCTTCGGTCCGCTCCTGCACCCGCTCGTTCAGCTGCGCGTTTCGGACGGCGGTGAGCCAGGAGAGAGCGGCGAAAGTGACCATACACAGGATGACGAATACTGTCAGAAGCGAAGTGGTACCGATGTTGACAACCGGATATTTTTTTCTGTTCATAAGAGGCTACCTTTCTGAAATGTGAGAGTTCTCATCAGGGGCATGATAGCGGACATGAAGTTCACAGAGCTTCGTGTCCTTTTCCATATCCCGGACGGAAATATCTGCGTCAGAGAATGTTCCGTCGGAAGATCCGGAGACAGATACGGTCATCTGACGGACCGCTTCAGTCCCGTTCTCACAGATTTTCCAGTTTTCGTCAAAAAAGACGGCTGCCCACGTGCCGCCGGCGGTGTCTGCGCCGGGGAAACTCTCCGGAAAAAGCTGCAGTGTGCCGCCTCCGGCGTAGAATACCGACGCCGCGCTCTGTGCCTGGAGAAGCGCCTGGTTTTCCGCCGTCGTCTCTTCGGTGATCCGTCTGGCTTCGGCAAAAAGCTGGATGCATACAGAACTGGCAATGGCAAAGAAAAAGATGGATATCATCAGTTCTATCAGAAACAGGCTGGACCGTCTCTGTGTTCCTGTAACAGATTTCATGATTCTGCCTCCTCTTCCAGGGCGTCTCTGCTGTGTGGGTGCAGAAGCAGGGAAGCATTTTTGCCGTCCTCTGTGACAATGGAGACACGGTAAAGCGCGTCGGCCAGACGTTCCACCTGAAAATCCGAGAGCTCCAGCAGACGGGTACCGTATTCCGGTTCCGCGGAGGCGTCGGATCGTATGAAAAGTTCACACAGCGAGCCGTCAAATTCATAAATATAAGTTGTATAGGATTCTCCCCTGTATTCCTGTTTCAGGGCCAGGGAGATACTGTCTCTGACGGTTCCGATTGACAGAGCGCCCTCGGAATCCGCCTGGCGCAGTTTTTCGCTTACATAGGAAAGAGAAGTGCGCAGGGCGGAATCCTCCTGTGCTTTTCCGGTAATGCTCCGGTAGGCGCCCGCTCCCACGGCGACGACCATAACGGAGGAAACCAGAAAGACGCCGAACAAGGCCGCCGCGAACAGAAAATCAATGACGTGGCGGAGCCGTTGGGTTTTCATCTGTACCATCCCTCCTTCTTGCAGATCACGGTAATTTCCGGCATGATATTACGGCCCACCGGCTGATAATCGACGAAAAACCGATTATGATCGTATTGGATTCCGTAATACTCTTCAAGGTAACTGATACTTTCCGGATAAAATCCTTCCGTGGCGTAGCACTGAATCGTGCTCTGCCGCAGTGCCTGTATCAGATTCTGCTCCTGCTCTTCCAGCGAACGGCGCGAGAAGGTCTGAACGGCTGTATACAGAACAAAGAGAATACAGAAAAACAGAAGAATGGAGAAGACGCCGGAAGGGAAGCGGCGGGATTTTTCTGTCTGAAATCGTTTCATGGCAATCTGGCTCCTTTCAGAATCTTCAGAATCCGCTGAGAATTCCCATCAGCGGAAGCATCACGGACAGAAGAATCAGACCGGTAATCACAGCGAGTACGGCGACCAGCGTCGGCTCGAGGATGCTGATGGTTCTGTTGAGTCTCTCATCAATTTCTTTCTCATATCCGGCAGCGATCTTCTTCATCATTTCGTCGAGGGAACCGGTTCTGTATCCCACGGTCACCATGCGCGCGTAGAATCCGGAAAAGATCCCGGATTCGGACAAGGCAGAAGCCAGATCCTGTCCGGCGGCTGTCAGGCTGCGGCACTTTTCCAGCTTTTGCTGAAAGACGGGACTTTCGCTGAGGGAACCGGCCAGCGTAAGGCTCTCCTCCGTGCTCAGGCCGCTGCTCAGGGTCAGGGCCATTCCGCCGGCAAACCGGCAGGCCGCCGTGCGTTCGCTGATGCTGCGGGACAGGCGGAAAGTTCCGGCCGCCCGGAGGAACAGTTCCCGGCCTTTTTTCGTTCTGGAAAGGAGAAGGAACATCCCGGCCAGGATGAGAAACAGGAGAACGAATCCGATGGAATAGCGGTTCATTGCAGTCCCGAGATCCATCAGGGTTTTCGGGATGCCGGTGACGCCGGCGCCAAACTGTTCAAATACCTGGTGGAAGACCGGAAGCACTCTGGTGAGAAGGAGAAGAATAATGGCCAGCATCATGACTACCATAATCATCGGATAGGTGACCGCATGGCGGATCGCAGAGGAGAGGTCTGCCTCCCGCTCATAATAATCGGAGAGGGCATGCATCACCTCATCCAGCCGGCCCGACTGTTCCCCCAGCTGCACCATATGCAGACAGTAGGAAGGAAACACACCGGAGCTTTTCAGCGCCTCATGAAATGTTCCGGTTTCCATGAAGGTGTCGTAAATATCCCGGAGGATCGCCTCCTCCTGGGAAGAAGCGGCGTCCTCCTTCATGATCGTGATGCCCTCGATTGCCGGGATGCCGGCATGAAGAATCATTCCCATCTGGGAACAGAAGGAGGCGACTTCTGTATTGGAAAGAGTTTTTTTCTGGGTTTCTTTTGTCATCGCTGTGACTCCTTTCGATGGTTATCGGGAATATTTGACGATATAATTGGAACCGTCGCCCACATATTTTTTCACGGCGTCGGCGCTGTTGTTTGCGGCCAGTGTGGGATCCATCAGCGTCCAGGATTTTCCGTCAAACTGGATGACGTTGTCCACCCATCCGATTTCATCTACCCATGCGCTGATCCAGGCGTGGTATGCTTCGCCGGAATATCCGATCTCCAGCTTGACGGGGATCCCCTGACTGCGGAGCATTGCTGTCATCACAGCTGCATAATCGAAACAGATTCCCTTTCCGGATTCCAGCACCTGATCCACATCCGGAAGATATCCGGCGAGAGCTCCGGTTTCCGCTTCTGCCGCCTTGTCGTCATCGTAGACAATCGTTCCGATCGTAAAATTGTATACATTCGTGATCACATCCAGATCGCTGTCTGCATTCTGCGCCAGCTCGGCGGCTTTTTTTACTGTCTCACTGTCGGCGGTAAACCAGGTATACTGATTCGGGTACAGAAACGGGCGGAATTCATCGTTGAGCGAGACGGACAGAGAAGGTTCTTTGAATAAGGTGGAATAAGAAGTTCCCTCGACATTCTCATACACTTCAATCTGATAGACGCCGTTCCCTCCGGTCAGCGGAAGAACCGCCCAGTCATCCGCGGCTGTAAGATCGTAGGTATATTTCACTTCATCCGGTGTGATGATAAAAATTTTGATTCTGGAAGCTGAACCGGCGTACCTGGCGCACAGGTATCCCTCCGCCGTATTGGAAATGTCCAGCGAAATCCGTTCGTTTCCGATCACGGAAGTTCCCGGGGCCGTGGGAACGAGAACCTGCGGCGTATTATCGCGGCTTCCGGAAGAGCCTGCCTCCGTATCCGCTGCTTTCCGGCAGCCGGACAGCGCTGTCAAAAGAGACAAAATGCAGAAAAAAGCCAGAAGTATTCTCCATTTCCCCATGACAAACCTCCGTAAAACAGGATAAAAGTATTGCAAAAATACACTTATTTTTATTATAATCGACAACAGAAAAAATGAAAACAGTTTTTGCAAAGAAGGGAAAAATCATGCTGCAGATTCAGATGTTCGGCCATTTCCGCATGTATGACGGGGAACGTATGCTGGACGAAGCGTCGTTTCGCTCGGAGATGGTCCTGAAATTACTGACATACATCATCTGTCACAGAAAAAGGCCGCTGTCCGTGCGCGAGCTGACACAGATTCTGTGGGACGGGAGTCAGAGCAGGAATCCTGCAGGCGCGCTGAAAAATCTGGTGTATCGCCTGAGAACGATTCTGCGCTCCGTCTGGCCTGAGACGGAATTTATTCTGACAGGAAGGGCGTCCTATCAGTGGAACCGGCAGGTGGAACTTGCCGTGGATGTGGAATACTTCCAACAGCTCTGTCTTGCCGCCCGTCGCGAAACCGGAAAGGAAAAGGCAGAATTCCAGAGAAAGGCGGCTGCCGGATACCGGGGACGGTTTCTGGAGGGAATCCGGGATCAGGGCTGGGTCACGGAGCGGTCTGCCTGCCTTCATTCCCTGTATCTTGAAATGGTCAGGGATCTTGCAGCATATCTGAATGAAAACGGGCAGTTCAGAGAGCTGGAGGAGATGGCGAGGAAGGCCATCGATATGGAACCGCTGGATGAGGGGCTGTACGGTTGGCTGATCCGGGCTCTGATCGGAGAGGGAAGGGAGAAGTCCGCCGCGGAGGAGTACCATCGGATCTCCGGGCTGCTGTACAGAACATCTGCATCCGTCCCCGCCGATTCCCTTCAGGAACTGTGGCGGCAGCTGGCGGCTTCACAGAAAGAGGACATGGACAGTTTTTCTGTGATACAGGCAGGGCTGAGAGAAAAGCCTCATGCTCCCGGCGTTTTTTTCTGTGGATATGAGACGTTTCGGGATATCTACGAACTGGAGATCCGGCGGGAGAAAAGAGCCGGAAGGCCGGTGCTGCTTGTGCTGCTTGCGCTGCATCCGGCGGAGGAGACAGAAACAGAGACGCTGCGGGCGGAAATGGATCGGCTGAAAAACGTGCTTCTTGCGTCTCTGCGCCGGGGCGATGTGGTTGCGCAGTATGATACGTCCAGGTTTCTTGTGATGCTGTCCGGATGCCGGTATGAGGATGGGCGGAAGGTTATGGAGAGAGTGGAATATGAATTTGCTCAGAGTTCCGGAAACGCAGCGGGGAAGCTTTGCTGCAGCATGGAAATGCTGTAAGAGGGTTTCCTTAACTATTGACGTTTCCGGCGATTTGTGTTAGCATCAAAAAAGGTTTGATCATCAAATTAAGAGTACCGTATTTGCAAAGATTGTGACCGCCCAGTATAAGCCACGATAAATACCTTATTGTTTCGGTGAGGATGCTTTTTCGAGAGTACAGTTGTAAAAACGCAGGCGTAGCGGGCTACGCTGAGGCTTTTACAACTGTGCTATCGGGAAAGCAGACCAGCGAAACATATGGTTATTTATCGCGGCTTATACTAGAAGCAGGAAAAACAGTTCTGCCGGATGGGCGGCTGCAGGAAAAATATAAAGGAGGCCAATTATGGTAATCAGTCCAAGAGTCAAAGGGTTTATCTGCATCACGGCTCATCCCGACGGATGCAGAGAGAATGTCAGAAGACAGATCGAGTATGTGGAGAAAAACGGAAAAATGGAAAACAGTCCGAAAAATGTTCTGATCATCGGAGCATCCACGGGCTACGGTCTTGCGTCCCGGATCGCGCTTGCGTTCGGAGGCGGTGCGAATACGCTGGGAATCATGTTTGAGAAGAGTGCGACGGCTACCAGAACGGCGACTCCTGGCTACTATAACACGGAGGCCTTTGAGGCGTTCGCGAAAGAGAAGGGGCTGTATGCGGAGACGATCAACGGCGATGCGTTTTCCGTGGAGTGCAAGGAGAAGACGATTCAGAAGATCCGTGAAGATCTGGGGAAAGTTGATATGGTGATTTACAGCCTTGCGGCTCCCCGCAGAACCACTCCGGACGGACAGACGTATACGTCGGTTCTGAAACCGGTGGGAGAAGCTTTCACCAATCTTTCCTGGAACGCAAAGGACAACAGTCTGACTACCGTAACTCTGGAACCGGCCAATGAGGAAGAGATTGCGGCTACGGTTAAGGTTATGGGCGGCGAAGACTGGATGGACTGGATCGAAGCGCTGCATACGGCGGACGTCCTGTCTGAGGATGCGGTGACTGTGGCCTACTCCTACATCGGGCCGGAGCTTACATATCCGATTTATAAAGACGGAACGATCGGAAGGGCGAAGAAGAATCTGAAGGAATGTTCCGACCGGATGAACGAAAAATATCAAGGTCAGGGAATCCGCTCCTATGTTTCCGTCAACAAGGCGGTTGTCACGCAGGCCAGCGCGGCGATTCCGGTGGTTCCGCTGTATTTCATGATTCTGTATAAGGTGATGAAAGAGAAACATCTGCATGAAGGCTGCATCGAACAGATGGATCGTCTGTTCCGCAGAAAACTCAGCGGAAGTCAGGTGGAACAGGATAACGGGGGATTTATCCGCATGGATGACTGGGAACTGCGCGAGGACGTGCAGGCGGCGGTGATGGACGCCTGGAACAGGATCACGACCACAGAACTGTCCGAGATTGCCGATGTGGACGGATACTGGGAGGACTTCTACCATATGTTCGGATTCCATTTCGACAATGTGGACTATGACAGGGACGTTCCGCTTGTTTAGGATGCCTTTCAATTACGCTCCGCTTTTCTGTAACCGCTGCGGGTAACAGTTCAGCAGGCTGAACTGTTACCCGCGGAGAGGAAAAATTTTCTGAAAACAGTTGCCTTTCAGGATAAAATTTGTTACTATATAAATAACAGATTGCCTGATAAAAAAAGATATTGGCCGCACGGCGCATGCCGACAGGTGATAAACCTGCTGGTAGTGTGTCGGCGGTTTTTTTGTTGTGACGCAGGCTCCATGTTTTTATATAAAAGGAAACGTGCAGACCTGGTTGAGCTGTTACGGAGGCGGATGATATGAATTTTAAAAAAGTTGACAGCAGTACCATTAAATGTTATGTTTCGAACGAGGAGCTGGAAGCATATGGAATTACCGTGGAGGAATTGACGACAGACAAGAGTAAGGCACGTAAATTTATCAATTATCTTCTTGGCCTTGCCAGAGAAGAGATCGGCGAAATAGAGATTAATTCCATGATGACGATACAGATCCAGATGGTTCGGGACAAAGGACTGCTTCTGACTATCACCAGTAATTTCTGGTCGGAACTCCCGCGGGAACTGAAGGAATCGCTGATTGAAAGTATGGAAGAACATCTGCATCAGATTATGAAAGAGACGGAAAACGGTGAGAAAGCAGAGCAGGAGCAGATGCTTGAGGGATTTCTGGAACGGCTGCGGAGCGGCGAAGACGGCGAACAGGAAGAGGAAAGTCAGGAAGAACAGACAGAGAGTACGGAATCCCAGGATCCGGAGCAGGAAGAAATCGACAGGGCGGTGTTTATGTTTCAGTCGCTGGACGACGTCCTGACGCTGTGCAGTCTTTCTCCGGAGAAAAGCAGAATCAGCAGCAGCCTGATGAAGGATCAGGGGAATTATTTTCTGTATGTCTGGGAGCGGGGAACGGACAGAGAGCCGTTTCACATGTTCTGTATGATTGCGATGGAATACGGAACCCTTTACAGCGCCCAGAAAAGCCGGATTCAGCTGCTTCAGAAACGCGCGGAGATTCTGATCAAGGAGGATGCAGTCTATAAGCTTCGCGAGATTGCTGCAATATAAAAGGCAACCGTTTGGCTGGCCGATGTAAAGACAAAGCAACCGTTCGGCTGGCTGAACTGTTGCAATGTAAAAGAACAGACAGAGACGGCGCGCCGCCGCAGATACGTGCGCAAATGGCAGGTATCCGTGGCTGTGCGTCGTTTTTTTTTCGGCGTCGGGCGGACGTCAGCCGCGCAGCGGTGCGGGCCGCGACAGATAGCCCCTTTTTATGACTGATATAGAGGATACCTATTTTACTTCCGTCCATACAGTGAGTATAATTGGAACTGAAAAAGATCGGATATGTCGGGGGCGGAGGAAGTTAAATTGGAAAAAAAGAGTACTGTGCTGAAAAAACTGTTTCTGTCGACGCTGAGCCTCAGTGCGTTTACTTTTGGCGGGGGCTATGTGATCATTTCTCTGATGAAGACGAAATTTGTCGATGAGCTTCACTGGATCACGGAGGACGAAATGCTGGATATGACAGCGATTGCCCAGTCCTCACCGGGGGCGATTGCGGTGAACGGCGCTATTGTCGTCGGATATAAGCTGGCGGGAATTCCGGGTGTGCTGATTTCGGTGCTGGGGGCGATTCTTCCGCCGATGGTAATTCTGTCTGTGGTGTCGCTGTGCTACGATGCGTTTATCTCAAACCCGGTCATCGCGGCGCTGCTGAAGGGAATGGAATCCGGAATCGGCGCCGTGATCGCGTCTGTTGTATGGGATATGGCCGCGGGAATTGTGAAGCAGAAAAGCGTTTTCTCCATCGCAGTTATGGCGGGAAGCTTTCTGGCCTGTATGGTCTGGAAGGTAAATGTGGTGTTTATCATTCTTGCGGCTGCGGCTCTGGGCGTCTTCCGGACGCTGTGGGCTGAGAAAAGGGGGAAACGGAAATGATTTATCTTCAGCTTTTTTTCAGCTTTCTTCAGATCGGAGCGTTCAGCTTCGGAGGAGGCTATGCGGCAATGCCGCTGATCCAGGCAGAGATTGTGGACGGGCATCAGTGGCTGACTGCTTCCGAATTCACCAATCTTATCACAATTTCGCAGATGACGCCGGGACCGATCGCGGTCAATGCGGCGACGTTTGTGGGAACGCAGATTGCCGGCCCTGTGGGAGCGGTTGTGGCCACTCTGGGATGTATTCTTCCCTCCTGCCTTTTTGTGACGGCGCTTGCTTACATTTATACAAAATATCGGAAGCTGGATCTGCTGCAGGGCGCGCTGGGGGCGCTCCGGCCTGCGGTTGTGGCACTGATTGCACAGGCCGGGATTGATATTCTGATCACTGCGTTTTTCAGAAGCGGAGCTGCGGAACTGATCCCGGGAAACGTGTCGGTGCGGGCGATCGTATGGTTTGTTCTGGGTTTTGTCCTGCTCAGAAAAACAAAGCTGGGACCGGTGCCGGTCATGATTCTGTGCGGAGTGCTGGAGGCTGCGGCCTCGATGTTCTGAGACCTGTCCTGCGAAGCCGCCGCACGGCCGGAACTTATGAATTTGTAACAGTTCAGCTGGCTGAACTGTTATACGTATTTTCCAATTGCGTCGGAAAATATTCTGCAGATTGCAGAAAAACGTGATATAATGTACGGGTATATGAAAAATCAGACAAAAAGACCGCCGGCTGCGGCGGAGTGACGGCGGCAGTCTGCCGCCGGAAGGCTCCGGCAGCGGCGAGAAAATGGAGGGAGAGTATCTATGGCCAGCAAGAGACTGAAAAAAAAGAAACAGGCTGCAGCGGTTCTTCAGAAACGGACGGAACCGGAAAACGGCGCTGTGAAAACAGAAAGGCCCGGGGAAACAAGGGAACAGACACCGGAGGAAGAAACAAAGCAGGGAATTTGTTTTCAGATAGAGACGGATTTGAAAAAGGAGAGCGAAGAGATGAAAACTATGAACTTCTATATTCAGTGGAACGGAAAAGAATTCTGTCAGGCGGATATTGTGGAGCAGATCCAAAAGCAGTGGGAGGCCATGGGAAATACGGCGGAGAGTCTCGAAAAGCTGAATATTTATCTGAAGCCTGAGGAATCCAGAGCGTATTATGTGGCAAACGAGTCTGTGCAGGGCTGTGTAGAACTGTAAAACTGCCGTGCGGCCGCGATTTGAAGGGAGGAACCTGTAACTGCCGGGGTCGGACAGCTGCAGGGATTTTTTTGTATATCAGAGAAGCGCAGGAGCGGGATATTCCGTATCTGATGGAAATATATAATTACGAGGTGGAACATACGACCGCGACGTTTGATGTGCATCCCAGGACGCTGGAGGACAGGACAGAGTGGTTCCGGCAGCACAATGTGGGAAATCATCCGTTGTTTGTCGCGGAGGAGGACGGGAGAGCCGTCGGATATGCGAGCTTTTCCACTTACCGGAGCCTGGAAGCCTACCATGACACTGTGGAGCTCTCCGTGTATGTGGATCACGGTTACCGCCGCCGGGGGATCGCAGACAGCCTGCTGAGACATATACTTGCCTGGGGAAGGGCAAGAGAGGACGTCCATATGGTTATTTCCGTGATTTCCGGGGAAAATGAGACCAGTGTACATCTTCATGAAAAATTCGGGTTTGCGTATGCGGGAACGATCCGTGAGGCAGGAAAGAAGTTTGGCAGATACCTGGATATTGTAAACTACCAGCTGGTTTTCCATAATGGTTCAGCTGACTGAACGGTTATACCGGTTTTCTGTGAAAGAGTAAGTTCAGGGTTGCAATGTCCAGGGGAATTGCTTTAAAATATTTGTATACAAAAAGCAAAAGGATAACTGCGATACAGATGGAGGGCGGAAATGAAACTGAGAGCGCTTGCTAAGATTAATCTGGGGCTGGACGTGACGGGTAAGCGGCCGGACGGCTACCATGAGGTACGGATGATCATGCAGAACATCCAGATGTTTGACCAGCTGGAAATGGAAAAATCCGGCCAGCCGGGAATCAGGATCGAGACGAATCTGTCTTTCCTGCCATGCAATGAGAACAATCTGGTTTACCGGGCGGCAGATTTGCTGATGAAAGAGTTTGATATCAGGGAGGGCCTGAACATCCGGCTGAGCAAATTTATTCCGGTGGCTGCGGGAATGGCGGGAGGAAGCTCCGACGCGGCTGCGGCGATGGTCGGGGTCAACCGCATGTTTCAGCTGGGGCTCTCCACCAGGGAACTGATGGACCGCGCGGTAAAGATCGGAGCGGATGTGCCCTACTGTGTGATGCGGGGAACGGCTCTCGCGGAAGGAATCGGGGAGAAGCTGACGAAGCTGCCGCCGATGCCGTTCTGTTATGTGCTGATCGGAAAGCCGGGAATCAATGTGTCGACAAAATTCGTCTATGGAAATCTGGACCTGAAGAAAATAGAACAGCATCCGGATATTGATGGAATCCGGAAAGCGATCGAGCAGAAGGATCTGAGAGGGATCGCCGCAAAAATGGGGAATGTACTGGAGACGGTTACCTGTCCGGCGTATCCGGTGATTGATGAGATTAAGGCGCTGATGCTCCGGAAAGGAGCGCTGAATGCGATGATGAGCGGCAGCGGACCTACGGTATTCGGCCTTTTTGACAACAAAGAGACGGCGCAGAAAGCCTGCGACAGCCTTCGGGAAAGCGGGTTGGCAAGACAGATGTTTCTGACGACGATCTCCGAAAGCGGCGGGAGAACAGGAGGAAACCGGTAAGAGCGCCATTGCGCTGTCTCGTGGAAACTGTGGCGACAAGGAAGTTCAGCGGCTGAATGGCCGTCGGAAGAGTGAAAGGAAGGTAGATCAGGATGAAGATGGAAGATTATCAGTTTCTCCCTCTGAGAGACGTGGTATTCAACACGCTGCGTCAGTCGATCCTGCGCGGCGAACTGAAGCCGGGGGAGCGGCTGATGGAGATCCAGCTGGCAAATCAGCTGGGGGTATCCCGGACGCCTATCCGGGAAGCGATTCGAATGCTGGAACTTGAGGGGCTTGTGATTATGATTCCCAGAAAGGGCGCCCAGGTGGCACAGATTACAGAGAAGGATCTGAACGATGTTCTGGAAGTCCGGCTGGGACTGGAGGAGCTGGCGGCCCGGTTCGCCTGCGAGAGAATCCGTTCGGAAGCACTGGGGGATCTGTACCAGGCGTCGCGGAAATTTGAGTCTCTTCTGGAAACTGACGATCTGCAGGCTCTGGCAAAGGCAGATGTGGATTTCCACGATATTATTTATAAGGCCACGGACAATGCGAGGCTGGTGCAGCTTCTGAACAATCTGCGGGAGCAGATGTATCGTTACCGGATCGAATATCTCAAGGACGTCAAAGCGCGCCGATCCCTTGTGGAGGAGCACGATGCCCTTTGGAAAGCTCTGAAGGAGCGGAACCTGGAGCATGCCCAGGTGATTATCCGCGAGCATATCGAGAGACAGCAGAAAAATATTGTCCACAATATTTCCCACGAGGACAGCCAGAAGGCTCCGCAGTAAGCGGAGCCTTTTCCTATATTCAGGGACAGGCGGCCGCCGGATACATATTTCTGAAAAACCCGGGTATGCTATCCGTAACTGTTCAGATGGCTGAACGGCTGCCGGCGGAATGGGCAGGAAGGCTCCCGATGCAGGAGGAGAATGCCGCCGTCTGCACAAATGGAAACGGAAAGGTGTCTGGAAAAACGTATGGGACGAAAAGTAAGTGCTTCTCTGAAGGAGAATGAGGCCTGGCTGAACAAACAATGTGACGGATGTGCGGACATTCTGCTGCACCGGATGAAACTGGGACGGGAGGTGGATGTGGACGCGCTTCTGGTCTATGTTGAGGTCACTGTGGCAAACACGCTGCTGGAGGATTCGCTGATCGGAAGACTGCTGAACCGACTGAGGGAGATTCCGTCGGAAGCGCTGGCCGACGTGCTGGACAGCAATGCACTGGGTGTTTCCGACATGATGACGTTCGGTGAGATGGAGCAGGCAATGGCGGCGCTGCTGGCGGGCAACGGAGTGCTGTTTCTTGACGGTTATCCGAAAGCCGTGAAAATATCCGCCAAAGGCTATCCGGCAATGACGATCCAGAAAGCCGAGACGGAAAAGACGCTGCGGGGTTCCAGGGAGAGTTTTACGGAATCCGTGAAGCTCAACGAAGCGCTGATCCGCAAGAGGATCCGAAGTACCGGCCTGAAGATTGAGGAGACGCCTCTGGGCGGGCGCTCGGACACTGTGACGGCGCTTGTGTACATGGAAGAACTGATCTATCCGGAGATTCTGGAGAAGATTCAGGCGGAGATCCGTCAGTGGGAAATCGACGGAATTCTGGATACGGGAATGCTGGAGCAGCTTTGTCAGAAGCACTGGCTGTCGCCCTTTCCTCAGTTTGAGACCACGGAGCGTCCGGACCGGGCAGCCATGGAGGCGCTGAACGGGAGAATTGTATTTTTGTGCGATAATTCTCCCACTGCGCTTCTGTTTCCCACCACCTTCAACGACTTCATGCAGGTGAGCGAGGACCGTTACAACTGGTTCGGAATGGTAACGTTTCTCAGAATTCTGCGGTATCTGGCCATGGCGGCCGCACTGCTGATTTCGGGAACTTATCTGGCGGTCACCTGCTTTCACACGCAGATTCTTCCGACCAATCTCCTCTTATCCTTTGCGGAAGCGCGCAAAGGGGTGCCGTTTCCGGGCATTATAGAGATTCTCCTGATGGAACTGGCTTTTGAGCTGATTCGTGAGGCGGGGATCCGGATGCCGGGACCGCTGGGCGGAACCATCGGGATTGTCGGAGGCCTGATTATCGGAGACGCAGCCGTTTCGGCCAATCTGGTCAGCCCGATGGCAGTGGTTGTGGTGGCGTTCAGCGCTCTGAGCTCTTTTGCGATTCCGAAGGAGGAGTTTTCTGTACCGTTCCGTCTGCTGAAATACGGATTTATCTTTCTCGGAGGAATGTTGGGGATTTTCGGGATCGTGCTGGGAGGGTATCTGCTGCTGGGACATCTGGCGGGGCTTACCAGCTTCGGCATCCCGTATCTGATGCCTTTTGTGGGAAAGGGACTGCAGGATTATCGGAATCCGGGAGATGATGTGATCCGGTTGCCGTTCCATTTGCTGACCCTGCGCCCGGTCTTTGCAAGAAGAAACCAGAGAGTGCGGATGCGCCGGAAAGGAGGAGATGATGTTCGCGGACAATGATCGCATTTCCCGGAGACAGCTGCTGCGGCAGATGATTCTGTCTCTGCTTGGAGCATGGCTTCTGTTTCTCGCCGGCGAGATCTGCGGCCAGGGACAGAATGGGATTCTGGGCATGACCCTGGGATTTCTTCTGCTGGCCGGCTGGGCGCTGGCGCTGCTTGGATGTGCGGAAAGTTACAGGCATATGGAAGCATATATGGGAAAGGGAGGGAAGGCTGTCATGACGGTCGTCTATCTTTCTTTCCTGATTATGACAGGAAGCTTTGTGCTGCGAAAGGTCAGCCGGATCTGCGCAGAGTACCTGACGGCAGGAGCGGAGCCGGAGCTGCTGGGCCTGCTGCTTCTGGCGGCTGCCGGAATTGGCATCGGAAACGATCTTCAGAGAAGGGCAAGGCTGGCCGAGATTTTCTATCCGTTTGTGATGACGGGATTCGTTCTGATGCTGTCTCTGGCGGCTTTTCATATGCGGACGGAATCTTTTGAGGAGCCGGTGCGTCTTTCTGCGACCGGCATTGCCCGGGAAGGGTGGCGGACGCTGGCGGCCGGAGCGGTTCTTGCGGTTCTCCCGTTTCTGCTGGGGCAGGTCAGGGAGGAAAAAACGCTGAAAAGACCTTTGCTGGAAGGCATGGGAAAACTGTGGATTCTGCTGATGGCGGCGGTTGTGATTCTGCTGGGAACTTTCGGAGCCGGAGGGATTCTCCGGATGGAGGCGCCGGTACTGCAGCTGATGGCAGGGACAAGACTTCCGGGCGAATTTCTGGAGCGGTTTGACATCGTATGGCTTGCGCTGCTTCTGTGCAGTCTTCTGTTTGCGCTGGGAAGCATCCTGTTTTACGGCGGCCATCTGGTCGGAATGCAGGGGAAGAAAGGGCGTATGTTCCGGATTGTCATGGGACTGCTGATCTACGCCGGGAGCGTGGCGGGCGGCGAGAATGGGATTGCAAAGTACTATCTGCTGCTGACCGAATGGTTCTATCTTCCGTTTTTTCTGTGTCTGACACTTTTGCTGTGGGCGGCTGCACGGATTGAAAAGAGCAGGATGCGTGCCAAAGGAGGAAAGGATGAAAGATAAAAAAATGCTGCGGGTTCTGATTTTTTCAGCGCTGACGGCGGCGGTCATGCTTCTGCTGGGCGGCTGCGGAGGCGTCGGACCGGAAGAGAGGGCCTATCCGCTGACGGTGTTTATCGATGCGGTTCCGGAAGGCTATCAGGTGATCTATGACATGGCGGATCTGGCTGAAATGACAGGGCAGAGCAAGGACAGCGGAACTGGAGAGAATGAGGGAAGCACGGGAATCGTTTATACGGCGGAGTCTCTGGAGGAGATTCGAAACCTCTATGACAGGGGCAGCCAGTATGAACTGGATATCGGTCATGTGAAAGCTCTGGTACTGGGAACCGCTCTGGTTTCCGGGGAAGAAAAGCTGGGGCAGGTGATGGACTGGCTGGAGAAAGACACCAGTCTCGGCAGAAATGCGCTGGTGTTTCAGGCGGAGCAGCCGTCAGCCATCATGGAACAGAGAGCCGTGCTTGGAGATTCTGTGGGAGTCTTTCTGAACGGGATTTATGAGAACCGGGAAAACAAGGAGCGCCGTCCGGTGACGCTGGACGATGTCTTTTACTGCTGGTACAATGACCGGGAGCTGCCTGAAATTCCTGTGATCCGTCCGTCGGAAAAGGGAATCGAACTTGAACGCTGAGCCAAAGCACAGGATCTGCCGGAAATCACAGCCGTTCTGCGGGGAACGATTTCCGGGGTTCGGAGAAAGCGGGGATGAATAACTGTGGCTTTGGCGGGGAATACTTTTTCTGTCAGAGAATGAGAGAAGACAGGCAGGCCGGACTGGCCGGGCCTGTTACATAACAGGGGGCGGAATATGAACAGAACAATCAGAACAATACTCGGAAGAAATCTTGCCTGGGCGGCCGGAGTGGCTGCAGGGCTGATCGTTCTTGCCGTTGTGGCGGCGCTGCACCGTGAGGAAGTGCAGATACAGCAGGAGATCGCATCCTGTGTGGTGCGGTTTCACGTGAAAGCGAACAGCGACAGAAAACAGGATCAGGAGAACAAGCTGGCGGTTCGTAATGCGCTTCTGGAGGAGATGGAGCGCATGCTCGGCGAAGCTTCCGGGAAACGGGAGACGGAAGAGATTCTGAGGGAAAACCTGACGGAACTGGAGTTCTGTGCGGAGAACGTCCTCCGGGAACGGAACTGTGATCAGCAGGTGGAAGTGTCGTTTGGAACGTCCTGGTTTCCCCGGAAGACCTATGGGGAGTACACGTTTCCGTCGGGAGAGTACGAGGCGCTGAATGTGAGAATCGGAGAAGGAGGGGGGCATAACTGGTGGTGTATGGTGTATCCGTCTCTCTGCTTTCCCGATGCGCTTCATCCGGTTCCGGACGAGGAGGGGGAACAGGAACTGGAGACAATTCTGAGCGATGAGGCATACGATTCCATTCTGAAGCACGGGAACCTGCGATTTTCCTTTTTCCTTGCATTCTTCGGGCATTCAGGTTAAAATGTATAAAGCGTTATTGCCGTTCAGCCGGCTGAACGGTTGCCGGAAAATGGCGGGATACGCCAGAATGCAGTATGGAGATTAAGAAGGATGAGTATAAATAACAACGCGCCGATCGGCGTTTTTGATTCCGGAGTCGGGGGGCTTACGGTGGTCAGGGAGATTATGAGAAATCTTCCCGAAGAAAAAATAGTTTACTTTGGAGATACTGCCAGAGTTCCATACGGTTCCAAGTCTGCGGAGACAGTCACCCGTTACTCAAGACAGATCGTCCGTTTCCTTCAGACACAGAACGTCAAAGCCATCGTGATCGCCTGCAATACGGCGAGCGCGTTTGCTCTGGAGACGATCGAGAAGGAAATCGATCTGCCGATTCTGGGCGTTGTGAAGCCGGGCGCTGAGATGGCGCTGAAAACCACGAAAAATAAGAGGATCGGCGTTATTGCCACAGAAGGAACGATACACAGCGGCCTTTATCAGCGGCTGATTTCCCAGGAAGATCCGGAAGTGTCCGTGTATGGACAGCCGTGTCCGCTGTTTGTGCCGCTGGTGGAGGAGGGCTGGACCAAGGATCCTGTGACGGAGGTGGTTGCCAGACGGTATCTGAAGGAGCTTCTGGAGAAGGACATCGACACACTGATTATGGGCTGCACCCATTACCCGCTGCTGCGTTCCCTTCTGCGCCATGTGGTGGGGGAAAAGGTGACGCTTGTGAATCCCGCCTATGAGACGGCCCAGGCGCTGAAACGAATGTTGGCGGAACTGAATCTGGAGAGAGATCCGTCGGAGGATCAGGAAGAGGGAAAATATTGTTTCTACGCCAGTGACGCCGTAGAACGGCTGAATGAGTTTGCCCGCAGGATCCTGCCCTATGAGATTGTCGGGACGCGGCAGATACCCATCGAAGAGTATTAAATTGCTTCGCGATGGGCCGGATGCCTGCAGACTCTGCATTTTCATACGGTCTGCGCAGTGAATGCACAGATCTGGCTGAACTTTAACTAAACCATCGATGATAAGAGAGATGAACCATGACGAAAGATGTGATAATCAGTATCCGGGGATTGCAGGTTCTGGTAGACGAGAACGGAGAGCAGGAACCGGTGGAGGTATTGAATACCGGACAGTATTATTATAAAAATCATCAGCATTACATACTCTACGACGAACCCGCAGAGGGCTTTGAGGAGACAACTCACAATATTCTGAAATTCAATGAAAAGAAACTGGAGGTCCGGAAACGTGGACTTCTGGAAGTTCATATGATTTTTGAGGAAAACAAGAAGAATATTTCCATGTACCAGACGCCGTTCGGGCGGATGGACATGGGGATAGCGACCACCAGAATTGCACTGACAGAGCAGCCGGAACGCATTGTTCTGGAGGTTGATTACGCGCTGGAGATGAGCGGAAACTATGTGGGCGACTGCAATATCCAGGTGCTGGTGCAGGCGAGAACAAAGGAAAATCTGGCGCTGCAGTCCCGGCCGGTTTCTTAATTTAAATTCTTACGAAAAACATAATTTGCGGTGGAAAGGCTTTTATTTGCGGAGAAAATATGCTAAGATGTTTTCGAAATGGAGGAGTCAGCAATGAAGAAAAAAATTTTAATGCTTATCCTGTGCGTCTCTGTGGGCGCATTTGCCGCAGGATGCAGCAATACAGATAACGGCGAAACTGCAAGCTCGGGAAACAGTTCCGCATCAGCCAGCGCGAGCAGTTCCCAGGCGGAGGAAGAAATCCCCATTGTGGATGAGGATCTTCCGGTCAGCGAATGTGTAACGCTTGGCGACTACAAGGGAATTACGCTGGAAAAACGGATTCGTCAGGTAACAGACGAGGATGTGGAAGAGAGCATTTCCAGCGCTCTGCTGGCGGCTGTGACAGATCCCGACGCGACGGTTGTGGAGGGAGATACTGTGGATATCGCTTTCGTAGGAAAGATCGACGGCGAAGAGTTTGACGGCGGAAGCAGCGATTCTTCCACGCTGGTTGTCGGCCAGGGCGGATACATCGAAGGCTTCGAAGACGGGCTTGTGGGAATGAAGCAGGATGAGACGAAAGATCTGAACCTGAAATTCCCTGACGACTACAGGGCCACAGATCTTGCCGGGAAAGACGTTGTATTTACCGTGACCATCAACGCGATCATGCGGCCGCAGGAACTGACGGAAGCCTGGGTACAGGAAAACACTGATTATTCTACGATTGATGAATACCGTCAGGCGCAGAGGGATCAGATGGAGGCGGCAAACGAGCTTTCTGCGGAGAATGATCTCAATTCCACTGTACTTCAGACCGTTCTGGACAATTCGGAGATCAGCCAGATTCCCCAGTCGTATATTACGATGGGCGAGCAGATGCATGAGCAGATCTATTCTTCCTATGCGTCTCTTTACGGCGTGACGCTGGACGAGTTTATCGAGCAGTATGTGGGACAGGACACCTATGATCAGGAGCAGGACGCATATGCGAGACAGGTGGCAGAACTTGCCCTGGTAATCAATGCGATCGCTGAGAATGAGGGATGGACCACAGAGGATGAGGATTATATCACCCGGCTGGATAACAGAGTAGAAAACTCCGGTCTGAGCCAGGAGGAGTATGTAGAGCAGAATGGTCAGGAAAATATCGACCTGAGCATCAATCAGGACAGAGTTCTGGATCTGGTTCTGAACAACGCAACCATCAACGAGGTAATGGTCGACGCTGACGGAAACCCGGTATAAAAAATCTGAAAAACAGCCGATACATGGTTACGGTTCAGTCCGGCCTGTGTATTCACTGCACAGACCGTATGAAAGCATGTATCGGCTGTTTTTTGCTGCCTGTAGCCGTTCGGTGCCTTCGCAGCTGCGAGGCAAAAGTTCCTTCTGTTTCCTGTTTATTCCATTCTGGAGCCGAGAAAAAGAGCGGCTACTCTGGCGAGGCTTTTTTCTGTGTCGCTCATGTTTGTGCCTGCGTTTTTGGCCAGCAGGATAACTGCGCCGAGGATATCCCCGGAACTGAGAATCGGGCTTACGATTTCGTGTACGGAGAGACTGTCCTGACCGCGGATTACGGGAATGTTCTCACGGCTGTCCGGCGGCGCGTCGATCTGACGCCGGTCCGTCAGAGCCTGGTCCAGTTCAGGGCTGATTGCTTTGCCCAGGTAATTTTTCTGTTCGGGACCGCTGGCGGCGACGATCTGTTCATGGTCTGAAATACAGACCAGATGACCGCAGACCGATGCGAGGGCTTTGGCATAATCTGCGGCGCAGTCGGTCATCTCTTCCAGCGGGGAATATTTCTTCAGAACGATTTCTCCTTCCCGTCCGGTAAATATTTCCATCGCCTGTCCTTCCCGGATTCGCATGGTTCTTCGTATTTCTTTCGGCACGACAACCCGTCCCAGGTCGTCGATTCTTCGTACAATTCCCGTTGCTTTCATATGAAAAATTCCTCCATTTTACTTTCTTGCATTTATCTTTCACGTTGTCGGTAAATGGCAGCAGGTCAGATGAATGAACTTTGCTGCGATAAATGTATTATCTGTAAATTGGGGAAAATTTATACTTCGAAAGATACGTGGCTGTGATGACAGACAAATACCCCGCAGCAGTCTGCGGGGCATCTGTTTTATGCCGGAAAATTTTGAAGTTATTCTTCCTGAAACTGTGTGACCGGAAGTTCGCCGCTGTCCGTGTCTTCTCCGGAGGCGCTGCCTGATTCGCCGGAGTCTTCCCCGGATGCGCTGTCTGACTCGGAAGAATCTTCTCCGGAGGCGGAATCTGAATCTCCCGGGAGAAGCCCGGCGTCTGTCATCCAGGTACGCGCATCCATCCGTCCCTGGCGCACGTAATCGCTGCGGATCTGAACCCAGTAAGGATTCAGGGAATCAATGCTGCAGAAGAAATGAAAGCCCTGCTCTTTCAGGTAGGTATATTTCTGGTTGGCGTCGCTGTAATCTTTCCAGCTTGCGATATCTGTTCCCTGGGGATACAGGAGAATGTCGGTGCTTCCGGTGACGGGTTCCGTTTTCTGTTTCCACTGTTCCAGGTCAGAGACAACCAGGTCGTATTCGCTGGCGTAGCTGATGCCGGAATATCCCTGACAGGCGATCTCCCATCCTTTTTCCTTCAGAACGTTCAGAACTTCCTGGGCAGACGCCGTCTCGGACGCCGGGTCGAAGGTTCCGTAGTCAGCGTAGATGTTGCCCTCCTCTGCAGATTTTCCAAAAAGCTCATCCGTGCGGTAGCCGAGAATTCCGCTTCGGCCGGTGATTCCGATGATTCCTTTTGCTCCCTGCCAGGAAAAATCAGGATGCTCTTCCAGAAATGCTTCCAGGCAGGAAATCACGTCGTAAGCTCCGGTCACAACGGTTCCGTCGGTCTGTTGATATTCCGATACCAGGTTTCCGCTTTCATTCACCAGCAGCCGGGTTGCGTATCCTCCGGCAGGGAGCGTCAGAGGATAGCTGACGTCGTTCTGGGAGAGAACAAAAGGTTTCTTTCCTTCCGGCAGCTCCAGTTCTGCGGCGGCTATCGAAACGCTTCCGTCGCTGTTTTCCGTCACATTCGCCAGATCCCGGATACTTACCAGGATGTAATCGTTGTCATACAGCAGCTGCAGAATCTGATTGAATTCGTCGACCGTCATCCGGTCGCTTCCTGCGGCTTCCGCGTTGACGACCAGTGAATCGAAGGACAGATGCGGCACGGTCAGTACATCCGCCTGCGTCATCGTTTCCTGGGGCGTTTCTGCCTTTCGGCGTCTGTTTGTAATCAGAACTGCCGCCAGAATGACGGCGAGAAGAACCAACAGGAAAACTGCGGCTCCGATGAGAATACGGATTTTTTTGACCCTGCGTTTTCTCTGTTTCCTCTTTTGTTCCCGCAGACGCTCCCTGGCTTCCCGGGAGGAGACGGCGGCTTCGCTGAGTGTATCGTTTTCCGATGTATTTTCTTTTTCTGAATTCTTTTTCGATCTGTTCATTTTTTCCCCCTGTTGTCACTGCACATATTATTCATTATACCATCTTTCCCGTTGATTTTCAGCGTTTTTTCTATAAAAGAAAAATAAACAATTGCCTTTTAAATTAAACAATGATAAAATGTCAGAAGGTAAGTTACAAGAATTTACAGGAGGAGGTGCAGGTATGCCATTCTGGGCAATCATGCTGATCGTTATCGTTATACTTGCCGGTGTTCTTGTCGCATTATATTTCCTGGGCAAGAAGGCGGAAAAGAAACAGGCCGAGCAGCAGGAGCAGATGGAGGCGATCAAACAGACCGTATCCATGTTGATTATAGATAAGAAGAAAATGCGGCTGAAAGATGCGGGCCTTCCGCAGATGGTGATTGATCAGACCCCGAAGCTGATGCGCCGGACCAAGATGCCGATCGTAAAGGCGAAGGTAGGTCCCCGTATTATGACGCTGGTCTGCGACGGAGCGATTTTTGATCAGATTCCGGTGAAAAAGGAAGTAAAGGCTACGGTAAGCGGTATTTATATCACAGGTGTGAGAGGAATCCGGGGTTCTCTGGAAACGCAGACGAAGAAAAAGAAAAAAGGATTCTGGGGGAAACTGCTGGACAAGGCCAGAGGAAACGACTGAAACATACGAAATCAGAGACAATCAACGATGTCTCTGATTTCTTTTTTTTCGGATCGTTTCTTTTTTCTGGCGGATTTCCTCCGCTTCCTGGGGACTGCTGATTTTTATCGTCTTCACAACGTAGAATTTTCCCTCGTCGGTATGCTTCATTCGGACTTTTCCTTTCAGATAACCGTGCTCCGGGCACAGAGCGACGCAGTAATAATTTTTTGATCCCACGGAGAACCACCGGATTTTTTTCCTGGCGCGCCGTCCGCAGAGACAGCAGTAGGTGGAAGAAACTTCCCGGTCCGCCACGGCCTCCTCTTTGGAATCGAATTCCCGGGAGATAAATTTGGAATAGCCGTTGTATACGGCGTGGATTTCTTCGTGTTTCGTTTTCGGGTTCTGGTATACGTCGATGGAATCGTAGGCGCTGCGGACCGACGGATCGATTGTCCGGAACACCCGGGCGGTGTAAACGGCGTCGGACAGCGCCTGGTGAAAAGCCAGAGAGTGATCGAGCTTCAGAAAATCTGCGGCGTACTCCAGGGATTTCCGGCTTTTCATTGTCTCATACTGAATGGCAAACAGCTTCTGGACGTCGTAATAGTGGAGAGGTCCCCGCAGCATGGACAGCAGACCATAATATTTCATGTTCCGCTGCAGCTCTGTGAGATCGGAAGGCCCCCAGGTACAGAACATGGCGTCCCCTCCGCAGAAAGAGAGAAACTCTCTGACGGCCTCGGGAAACGGCGTTCCGTTCCGGAGGGAATCCTCGCTGAGCCGTACCACTTCCCTGGTGTGATAGTTCAGAGAAGGGTAAACCGAAGGGCGTATGACGCTGTGAAACTGTCCGGTTTCTTCCAGGCTGCTGTTCAGCTTTACGGCTCCGATCTCTATGATTTCGAATGGAAGGCGGGGATTCTCCTTTTCTTTGCCGCCTGGCGACTGATTCCATTCCAGGTCAAATACGATGTAATTCATACTGTGTCAGGTCCTTCCTGATGTTCTGGCGGCATCCGCGTGAAAACCTTTGTA
Source organism: Candidatus Fusicatenibacter intestinigallinarum (assembly GCA_019119555.1). Classification (GTDB taxonomy): domain Bacteria; phylum Bacillota; class Clostridia; order Lachnospirales; family Lachnospiraceae; genus Fusicatenibacter; species Fusicatenibacter intestinigallinarum. The sequence goes on from DWWU01000006.1 coordinate 55,121, forward strand.
CAGTTATCTCCTGCGTCTGCGGCGTTTTCTTCTCTTTCTGCGGGAGGCGGTGAGAAAGATTCTGAAGATCAGAAGCCCCGCAGCAATGACAAAGATGGCGGTGAGAGGAATCCAGACCGGGAAGACGGAGGCTGCCTTGTGGGCAGAAGCACCGGAATCGTCGGCCGCTTCCTCAGAACCGCTGTTGTCATGCTCCGCGTCCGGAGCTGCTGAGGTGTCGGAACCCGGCTCCGGAGTGGGAGTTTCCGTCGCTGCGGGTTCGGTGACGGTGAGCAGAGCCGCCTCTCCCGCCGGAAATGTCTGGGTAAATCCGTAGTCGAACAGGCTTGCCGTATCGGTGTAAACCTGCCGTCCCTGGGTGCGCATGGTGACGCAGAGCAGGGTTTTCCCGTTCCGGGATGCGAAAGTGACAAGAGTGTTCAGAGCCGCCTCCGTATATCCCGTTTTTCCGCCCAGGCAGCCTTCATAATAGTATTCTGTGTCAGGCTGCATCATTTTATGATGATTATACAGATAGCGGGGTTCCGTATACTGAGGAGTCGGCGCGATCTCATACTGTCGGGTGGTGAATACCTGACGGAAGGTTTCGTTCTGGTAGGCGGCGTTGGCGATCAGCGCCATATCGTGAGCCGTCGTGTAATGATTCTCGTCAGGCAGACCGTTTGGGTTGGTAAAATGGGTGCCGGTGCAGCCAAGCTCCGCGGCTTTCTGGTTCATCCGGTCCACAAAGGCCTCGATGGAACCGGAGATATGCTCCGCAACACCGCTGCATACTTCGTTTGCGGAATTCAGCATCATGGCGTACCAGCACTGTTCCATGGTCAACGTCTCGTTCAGACAGCAGCCGATGTTGGAACTGTCCCACTCAATGCTGTCCAGCGCGGTCTGTGAGAACGTAACCGGTTCCTCCGGAGAGGAAGACTCGATGGCAATCAGGGTTGTCATAATCTTTGTGATGCTGGCAGGATAAAGCTGCTTGTCGATGTTTTTGGAATACAGGATCTCCTGTGTGTCCAGATCCACAAGGATGCCGGACTCGGCATAAATCGCAGGACCCTGGGGCCAGCCGGCCAGCGTATCCGTCTGTACGGCTTCATAGTAAGCGGCAGGCAGTTCCGTGCCCTCCGAGGCGCAGACGGGACGGCCCGTCAGAAGCGCAGCCGCAAGCCCGAACGCCAGGGCGGAACACAGGAATTTTCTGATGCGTTTGCGTGACGGTTCAGCTGGCTGAACGGTTATGTGTGTTCTGCGGAAAAAATCTGTTTTCATTGCAGTGGTGTACCCCTCATAAAATAGAATTTTGTGTTTGGTGTATATATGGTAACTATTATAAAATATTTTTTGGGATTCGGCAACTGCTGACGCTTGACAATCCGGCAATTTGATGATTATAATAGTAACAGTTTAGATAATTATTCACAGCAAAAACGATGACGAAGAGAGTATTCTGTTCAGGAAAGCTTCAGCGAGCCGGAGTTGGTGGAAGTCCGGTGCGAGTAACGGCAGAAGAAGATCACTTCCAAGTTGCAATTCTGAAGATTCCGGCGGTCTGGTCCGGAATGGTAGGAAACGCCGCCCGTCCAGCGTTACAGGGACTGCATATGATGGTATGTAACAGGTGGTAAAGCGTGGGTATTGAACTCTCGTCCTTTTACAGGACGGGGGTTATTTTTTTGTATAACAGAAAACTGCGTTCTCTGTTATATAAAAATACTCCGCGGGATGCGCGCTCGCGCGAGGCAGAAATTTGTCGCTAAGGCGACCGCGCTCGGCGCGAGAGTTCCGCGAGCGGAACTTTTTGTTATATCAAATAAAAAGGAGGACAGTTTCATGTACAGAAAGGTTTCGGCCGATATGAACTTTGTGGAACGCGAAAAGCAGACAGAGAAGTTCTGGGAAGAGCATGAGATTTTTGAGAAAAGTATGAAGCAGCGGGAGGGAAATCCGTCTTACGTATTTTACGACGGACCGCCGACCGCCAACGGAAAGCCGCACATCGGCCACGTGGAGACGCGTGTCATCAAAGATATGATTCCCCGTTACCGCACAATGAAAGGGTATATGGTTCCCCGTAAAGCAGGATGGGATACCCACGGCCTTCCGGTAGAGCTGGAGGTTGAGAAAAAACTCGGTCTCGACGGAAAGGAGCAGATCGAGGAGTACGGTGTGGAGCCGTTTATCGAACAGTGCAAGGAGAGCGTCTGGAAATATGAAGGGATGTGGGAAGATTTTTCCCATACCGTCGGGTTCTGGGCGGATATGAAGCATCCGTATGTGACGTATCACAATGATTTTATCGAGTCCGAGTGGTGGGCGCTGAAGGAGATCTGGAAGAAAGGGCTGCTGTATAAGGGCCATAAGATTGTTCCTTACTGCCCCCGCTGCGGTACGCCTCTGTCTTCCCACGAGGTAGCACAGGGCTACAAGGATGTCAAGGAGCGCTCTGCAGTCGTTCGCTTCAAAGTGAAGGGCGAGGACGCGTACTTCCTGGCATGGACCACGACTCCGTGGACGCTGCCGTCCAACGTGGCACTCTGTGTGAATCCGGAAGAGACCTACGTAAAGGCAAAGGCTGCCGACGGACATGTTTATTATATGGCCGAGGCTTTGCTGGATACGGTTCTCGGAAAGCTGGCGCAGGAGGACGGAAAGGCTTATGAAATCCTGGAGACTTATCAGGGTACGGACCTTGAGTACAAAGAATATGAGCCGCTGTTCCCGTACTCCGCGGGACGTCTGAACGGAAAGAAAGCGTTTTATGTGACCTGCGCGGATTATGTTACTCTGACCGACGGTACCGGCGTTGTCCATATCGCCCCGGCATTCGGTGAGGACGACTCCCAGGTGGGGCGCCGCTATGATCTGCCGTTCGTCCAGATGGTCAATGAAAAAGGAGAGATGACGGAGGATACTCCGTGGGCCGGAGAATTCTGCAAAAAGGCGGATAAGGAGATTCTGATCGCTCTGGAAAAGGCAGGGCTGCTGTTTGAGGCGCCGCTGTTTGAGCACAGCTACCCGCACTGCTGGAGATGTGACACTCCGCTGATCTATTATGCCCGCGAGACCTGGTTCATCAAGATGACAGCGGTGAAAGAGGATCTGATCCGCAACAACAATACCGTCAACTGGATTCCGGAGAGTATCGGAAAAGGCCGTTTCGGGGACTGGCTGGAGAATGTGCAGGACTGGGGACTGTCCAGAAACCGTTACTGGGGAACGCCGCTTCCTGTATGGCAGTGTGAATGCGGCCATCAGGAGTGTATCGGAAGCATTCAGGAACTGAAGGAAAAATCGGACAATTGTCCGGATGATATTGAACTGCATCGTCCGTACATCGACAAGGTGACGCTCCGGTGCCCGCACTGCGGAAAAGAGATGCGTCGTGTGCCGGAAGTAATCGACTGCTGGTTTGACAGCGGAGCGATGCCGTTTGCACAGCATCACTATCCGTTTGAAAACAAGGAATTGTTTGAGCAGCAGTTCCCGGCGCAGTTTATCTCTGAGGCGGTGGATCAGACCCGCGGATGGTTCTACTCTCTGATGGCCATCTCCACGCTGATCTTCGACAAGGCGCCGTATGAGAACGTTCTGGTTCTCGGCCTGGTACAGGATGAGAACGGACAGAAGATGAGCAAGTCCAAGGGAAATGCTGTAGATCCTTTCGACGCTCTGCAGACCTACGGCGCAGACGCAATCCGCTGGTATTTCTATTCCAGCAGCGCCCCGTGGCTGCCGTCCCGCTTCTCAGGAAAGGCCGTTGTGGAAGGCCAGAGAAAATTTATGGGAACATTGTGGAACACCTATGCGTTCTTTGTGCTCTATGCGAACATTGACAATTTCGACGCAACAAAATATACGCTGGATTATGACAAACTGTCTGTGATGGATAAGTGGCTCCTGTCCAGACTGGAATCCACGGTGCAGGCTGTGGATGACAACCTGGCGAATTACAGGATTCCGGAGGCGGCAAAAGCGCTGCAGTCCTTTGTGGACGATATGAGCAACTGGTATGTCCGCCGGTCCCGTGAGCGTTTCTGGGCGAAGGGAATGGAGCAGGATAAAATCAATGCTTACATGACGCTGTACACCGCGCTGGTGGATATCAGCAAGACTGCGGCTCCGATGATTCCGTTTATGACAGAGGATATCTATCAGAACCTGGTGAAGAGCATCGACGACGCGGCTCCGGAAAGTATCCATCTGTGCGACTATCCGGAAGTGAAGACCGAATGGATCGACAGCAAGCTGGAAGAGGATATGTCGGATCTGTTGGAGGTTGTCGTTATGGGACGCGCCTGCCGGAACACTGCAAACATCAAGAACCGTCAGCCCATCGGCAGAATGCTTGTGAAGAGCGACTTTGTTCTGGATACGTTCTATACGGAGATCATCGCCGACGAGCTGAATGTGAAGAACGTTGAGTTTACCGACGATATCGCGGAGTTTATCTCTTACACCTTCAAGCCGCAGATGCGTACCGTGGGACCGAAATACGGAAAACTGCTTAACAAGATTAAAACCGCTCTGTCTGAACTGAACGGCAACAGTGCAATGCAGGAGCTGAAATCCACGGGAGAACTAAAGCTTGACATTGACGGACAGGAAATCGTATTATTAGAAGAGGATCTGCTGATCGACACGGCGCAGATGGAAGGATACGTATCCGAATCCGACAACAGCATCACAGTTGTGCTGGACACTAATCTGACGCCGGAGCTGATTGAGGAAGGTTTTGTGCGTGAGCTGATCAGTAAGATTCAGACCATGCGTAAGGAAGCCGGCTTTGAAGTTATGGATAAGATCAGAGTCGGTGTAAAGAACAACGACAGAATCATCGAAATCTTCCGGAAACACGGAGATGAGATCCGGTCAGAGGTTCTCGCAGAGGAGGTTACCGTCGGAGAAACTTCCGGATATGAGAAGGAATGGAACATTAATTCCGAGCACGTAACGCTGTCTGTAGAGCGCCTGAGCTGACAGCTGCCACCCGGCGGTTCACGGGATACGTGGGCCGTCGGGCACAGGCGGTTTTGGAATAAAATAGGAGAACAGAAGCCCGAAGGACAGGTCTGCCGGGAAACAGCGGCGGCCGGGAAACCGGGACTGTAAAACTGGAGAAAGAGAGACCGGCAGAATACGGGAAAAAAGAGGCAGCATAGCAGGCCGGAAAAGGAGGAACAGATGTTAGCTACTCAGTTCAAAAAAGAAACATTCAAGCAGAGTGTCGAGGAAAACGTCAGAAAGCTGTACCGCAAGACCATCGACAATGCCACAGAGCAGGAAGTCTACCAGGCGGTCTGCTATGCGGTGAAGGACGTTATCATGGACAACTGGCTGAAGACTCAGAATACGATGAACGAAGAAGACCCGAAAATGGTCTACTATATGTCTATGGAATTTCTGATGGGCCGTGCGCTCGGCAACAACCTGATCAACCTTACGGCTTATAAGGAAGTGAAGGAAGCCCTGGAGGAGATGGGATTTGACCTGAACGTCCTGGAAAATCAGGAGAGAGATCCCGCCCTGGGCAACGGCGGTCTCGGCCGGCTGGCTGCCTGTTTCCTGGATTCTCTGGCGACGCTCGGTTATCCGGCTTACGGCTGCGGAATCCGTTATCGTTACGGTATGTTCAAGCAGGAGATCAACGATGAGGGATGTCAGATCGAGGTGCCGGATAACTGGCTGAAAGACGGATATCCGTTCGAACTGCGTCGTCCGGAGTATGCAAAGGAAGTAAAATTCGGCGGCCATGTGGAGATGTATTATGATGAAGCTGCGCAGCGCACCAATTTCCGCCAGGTAGGCGCGCAGACGGTCCGCGCGATCCCCTACGATATGCCGATTGTAGGATATGACAACAACATGGTAAACACCCTGATGATCTGGGATGCTCAGGCGATTGACGATTTCAACCTGGATTCTTTCGATAGGGGAGAGTATGACAAGGCGGTTGAGCAGGAAAATCTTGCCCGCACAATCGTAGAGGTGCTGTATCCCAACGACAATCACTATGAAGGAAAAGAACTGCGTCTGAAACAGCAGTATTTCTTCATTTCCGCCAGTGTGCAGCGTGCTGTGGCACGGTATAAGAGAACCCACGACGATGTCCGGAAACTGTACGAAAAAGTAGCGTTCCAGCTGAACGACACACACCCGACGGTGGCGGTTCCGGAACTGATGCGTATTCTTATGGATGAGGAAGGACTTGGATGGGATGAGGCCTGGGAGGTTACCACAAAGACCTGTGCGTACACCAACCACACGATCATGTCCGAGGCTCTGGAAAAATGGCCGGTAGACCTGTTCTCCAGACTGCTTCCGCGTATTTATCAGATTGTGGAAGAGATCAACCGCCGTTTCCTGATCCGGGTGCGCGAGCAGTATCCGGGAAATGAGGAAAAAGTACGCCAGATGGCGATTATCTACGACGGTCAGGTTCACATGGCACGCCTGGCAATCGTGGGAGGATACTCTGTCAACGGCGTTGCGCGTCTTCACACGCAGATTCTGGAAAGACGGGAACTGAAAGACTTCTATGAGATGATGCCGGAGAAATTCAACAATAAGACCAACGGTATCACCCAGAGACGTTTCCTGCTTCACGGCAATCCGCTGCTGGCGGACTGGGTAACCGCGCATGTGGGCAAGGGATGGGTCACTGACCTGACGAAGATCAGCCAGTTGGCGCCCTATGCGGACGACCGTCAGGCACAGCAGGAATTTATGGAGATCAAACGTAGGAACAAGCTTCGCCTGGCGCAGTATATCAAGGAGCACAACGGCATTGATGTGGATCCGAATTCCATTTTTGACGTCCAGGTAAAACGTCTCCACGAATATAAGAGACAGTTCATGAACATCCTGCACATCATGTATCTGTATGACAAGCTTCAGAAAAATCCGGATATGCCGTTCTACCCGAGAACCTTTATCTTCGGCGCGAAGGCATCCGCAGGCTATGAGAGAGCGAAAGCCATCATTCATCTGATCAACTGTGTGGCAGACGTTGTCAACAACGATCCGCTGATCCGCGGAAAGATCAAAGTCGTATTTATTGAAGACTACTGCGTAAGCAATGCGGAGATGATTTTCGCGGCGGCCGATGTGTCCGAGCAGATTTCCACCGCCAGCAAGGAGGCGTCCGGAACCGGAAACATGAAGTTCATGCTCAACGGCGCGCTGACTCTTGGCACGATGGACGGCGCGAACGTGGAGATCGTCGAAGAAGTGGGAGAGGAAAATGCGTTTATCTTCGGACTTTCCGCCGACGACATCATCAATTATGAAAAGAACTGCAATTATGATCCGATGCGCTATTTCATCAACGATCCGGATATCCATGAGGTTCTGATGGAGCTGATCAGCGGAAAATTCTCCAAAGGAGACACCAATATGTTCCGCGATCTGTATGACTCTCTGCTGACCGCAAAGGGAGCTCCCCGCGCGGATATGTATTTTATTCTTGCGGACTTCAAGTCCTATGCAGCGGCGCAGGAGCGTGTGGAAGACAGATACCGCGATACAGAGAAATGGGCGAGAAGTGCGATTCTCAATGTGGCGCACTCCGGCAAATTCTCTTCCGACCGGACTATTCAGCAGTATGTGGATGAGATCTGGCATCTGAATAAAATCACAGTAAAATAATGGTTGATACGAACCCGGTACTGGCGTCTCGCAGGCGCTGCGCCGGGTTCGGTGTTTTTCTGCAGCGCAGGCACAGACTTTGCCAGGCGGCCAAAGGCGGCGGGCTCCGGCAAGGAATAGTTTTTGACATTCCAGAGTGAGTGTGATACACTTAATTCTGTCTATGATGTTGAGCAGACGTGTACAGTTCCGTTGGCTGAACTGTTACGCGGACGCAGCCGTCCGTCCGTTTGTGCATGGAAGGCTGCGGCAGCAGTTCAGGAGGCTGTGCTGCTGCGGCTGCAGGCAAACAGAAGCAGAATGAGGTGAAAACATTGGATAAAGCAGAATATCGGAGCAAGCTGGACCAGCTTACCAGCCTTGCCGATAAAGAGGACTACAAAGGCGCCCTGGCGATTGTGGAATCTGTGGACTGGCGTCGTGTCAAAAGTATACGAACCCTGTCGATGGTGGCGGATGTTTATGAGGCCAACAAGATGTATCCGGAAGCGAATGATATTCTTCTGCTGGCGTATGATCGTGCTTCCATTGGAAAGGGGATTCTGTACCGTCTGGTGGAAGTGTCTGTGAAGATGCAGGATTTTGAGAGCGCAGAGGAATATTATGAAGAGTTTGTATCTGTGGCACCTCATGACACTTCCAGATATTTGCTCCGCTATAAGATTCTGAGAGGAAAGAAAGCGCCGCTGGATGACCAGATCGAGATGCTGGAAGCCTACAAGGATGCGGAGTTTACAGAACGATGGAGCTATGAACTGGCGCTTTTGTACAGCAAAAACGGGCAGACGCAGAAATGTATCGATACCTGCGACGAACTGGAACTCTGGTTCAGTGAAGGAAAGTATGTGACAAAGGCGCTGGAACTGAAGATGAAATACGCCCCGCTGACACCGTCGCAGCAGATGAAGTATGAGAACGCCGGCGAGGATCTCAGCGAGAAGCAGGTGGACAGTCTGCTGAACCGTATGGATCAGGCGGGAGCTGCGGTGACTCAGGGTACGGGAGCCCGTGAGGCGGCGGCTGCCCGGGAAACCCAGGCGGAGGATTCCTCCTACAGAACACCTGCATTTCTTGGAAATACCGTTGATCTTCACAATGAACTGATTCGCAGTATCCGAAACGTATTTCCTGACGTCAAAAAGAAAGAACAGGAGCAGGCTGCTGAGACGGAGCAGAATGAAAAATCAGAGGAAGATTACGCAGTCAGGGATCTGGAACCGGAACGCATGGATGTGGAGGTGACTCCGGAGCCGGATGCGGGAAAAACGATTCTGACGAGACCTGAGAATGTAAAGAAGAAAACAGAAGAGCCGGAAAAGAAGAAAGAGGCAGAACCGGAGCAGGAACCTGCGCCGGAATCCGCACCGGGTCATGAGACTGAGGATCTGGATCTGGAAGCGCTGTTCAAGGAAACCGCCGATAGTCTGTCCGGTGAAATTGTCCATGAGGCCGGAGAAAAATCTCCGGAGAAGACAGAAGAAGATTCGGATGAAACACAGGAGGAAACGGAAGCTGCCGGGAGCGAGCCTGTTCCGGCTGAGGAGCAGGAAGCGCCGTTCCATCGCCTGGAGGATCTGGACAAGACGACAGAGATTCCGGAACCGGTGAAGGTGGAACCGGAAGATCTTGACCTGGAGATCCCTTCCGAGCCGTCCCAGGAGGCCGCGAAAGACGCGACGAAGGTCATGACTGTGGAGAATGCTCCGGACCGCACGATCGAGATGCCGTCCGCCGTCAGAAAAGAAGAGACGACGCCGATGTCTATCGAGGAAGTGCTGAGAGAGGAGACGCCGGAGGAGCGCAGGCTGCGCATCCTGAACGATACACAGCCGGATAAACTGAATGATGAACAGAAAGCGCTGTTTACATACTTTGCAAAGGTTCCGGGAATGGATCAGCAGATTCTCGATGCGATGCACGGAGTCTACAGCCATGCGGGGGACCGGACGTCCCGTCACGGAAATATCGCGATTATGGGCGGCTATGGGACTGGAAAAACCCGTCTGTCGGAGGGACTGGTACGGGCAATCTGTGTGGACCTGAAGATTCCGGCGACCAAGATGGCCCGGCTGGATGCGTCAGATCTGAACAAAAAGGATCCGGCTCATGTGGTTGGAAAACTGGCCGGCGGATTCCTTCTGATTGAACGTGCGGGTCTGATGTATCCGGAAACGGTGGAAAAGCTTTCCAAAGCGCTGGATTTCAGAACCGACAGTCTGGTGCTGATCATCGAGGATGAGAAGACCAGTATGAGAGGTTTGTTCCATAATTATCCGGATTTTGCAAAGAAATTCGATACCGTCATATCCATTCCGGTATTTACCAATGATGAGCTGGTGACTTTCGCGAGAACCTATGCCCGTGAAAACGGATACAAAATGGACGAGATGGGAGTGCTTGCACTGTATACACAGATTGGCAACAATCAGAAAGAGGGAGAGCCGATGACGATTACAAATGTCAAAGATATGGTGGACAAAGCCATCGCCCATGCCGAGAGAGGAACCAGAAAGCTGGGGCGGAAAGTGTCCCGCAAGCACAGAGATTCCGAAGACCGCGTGATCCTTTACGAGAAGGATTTTGATTTTTGATAAGCAGGAAAGAGAATCTTATGGAAAAAAGAAAGCCATGGCTCGGTGAGCCGAAAAATACGATAGCCGTACTGCAGAAGTACGGCTTTGTATTTCAGAAAAAATACGGACAGAATTTTCTGATCGATCCCCACGTTCTGGACAAAATCGTTGCGGCGGCCCAGATTGGACCGGATGATTTTGTGGTGGAGATCGGTCCCGGTATCGGGACGCTGACACAGTACCTGGCCTATGCGGCCCGGGAGGTCTGCGCAGTGGAGATTGACAAAAACCTGATTCCGATTCTGGAGGATACGCTGTCCGGCTATGACAATGTCACGGTGCTGAACGAGGATATCCTGAAGGTGGATCTGAATCGTCTGGCCGGTGAAAGGAATCAGGGACGTCCGGTTAAGGTTGTCGCCAATCTTCCTTACTATATTACCACGCCGATTATCATGGGATTGTTTGAAAACCATGTGCCGCTGGAATCTGTAACCGTAATGGTACAGAAGGAGGTGGCGGACCGGATGCAGACGGGACCGGGAAGCAAGGATTACGGTGCTCTGTCCCTGGCGGTTCAGTATTATGCGGATCCGTATATCGTCGCGAATGTGCCTCCCAACTGCTTTATGCCGCGCCCGAAGGTGGGAAGTGCAGTGATACGCCTGACGAGACATACGTCTTTTCCGGTGAAGGTGAAGGATGAGAAACTGATGTTTGCGCTGATCCGTGCGTCCTTCAATCAGAGAAGGAAGACACTGGCAAACGGTCTGAAAAACAGTGCTGCGCTGACATTTACAAAAGAAGAAGTGGAACGTGCAATTACTGCCTGCGGACTTCCGCTGACTGTCCGTGGAGAAACTCTTACATTGGAAGACTTTGCGAGACTGGCAGATGAACTGGCATAGTCCGCTTTAAATGCATACTGTTTTGCAGCAGCCCCTGTTTGCAGAACAACAGAAACAGCAAAAAAACCAGCAGCAACTCTGGTCTTTTTGCTGTTTCTATTTAATTAAAGGAAGGAGAGCCGATTGTTCATCGGCAATATGAAAAAGAAAATTGTTATAAAATAATGTTGGCTTGAATTATTTTATGCTTATAGTATAGTCAGAAAATGTGTTGAAAACGTGATTCCAATGTAAAAAAATAATGAACAAAATTGGAAATAATTGTGAATGGTAGCCGTTCAGCTGACTGAACGGTTACTATCCCACAGCAGCGGAATCAGTAATGAAGATGAAGGTCACGGATTCCCAGAAAGTTTGTTGTACACAGGCAGACGCCGCCGAGGAGCGCGGAGACATCCTGAAGCTGCGACGGAACCACATGGAGGTACCAGCGCAGACGGTTCTGCACAGACGCGGTGATCTGGTCCAGGAGACCGGGAATGTCATTGGTGAACGAACTGTTGACAACGATGATATCCGGGTTGAACGTATGCAGAACAGTGTTCAGGCTGATCGCCGTATAGTGCACAAAATCATGCAGCGCCCTCTGTGCGGCGGGATCCTCCTGGCTGTATGCGTAGAGAAATTCATCGAGGGACGCCGACGTACGGCCATGCCCTTTGGCGTATTCCTTCAGAATCGCAGACTCGGAAATATACTGTTCCAGACAGCCCTGGTTGCCGCAGGGGCAGGGGCGCCCGTCAGGAAACAGGATTGTATGGCCGAATTCTCCCGCGTAGCCGTTCTGGCCTTTGTAAAGTTGTCCGTTTACAAGGATTCCCATACCTACGCCTTCGTGAATATTGAGAAAAATCATATTTCTGTGTCCCTGTCCGATGGATGATTCACCGATCACGGAAAGATTTGCTTCGTTCTCCACAATGACCGGAACGTGAAAGGTCTCCTCCAGAAGGTTGCGCAGATTGGAATATTTCAGATCATAGTATGGTGTAAAGAGCACCGTGTTGTCACAGACCACACCGTAAATGCCGATGCTGATCCCCAGAATTCCGTAAGGAGTTTCCGGCAGAGAATGTATTGTTTCCTGCAGGAGAGAGATCAGATGATCCTCCGGAGACTGATCTGTCCGGGAAGGGTACTCATGTACCTCACAGCTGCAGCCGAGGGGGTCGCTGGTCATGATGGAGATCCTCCTGACGCCGAAATCCACGGAAATCACATGGCCGCAGTTATGGTTGAATGTGAGCAGAATCGGCTTCCGTCCCATTGGCGCGTCTCCGCTGCCGAGTTCCAGAACGAGTTCCCGGTCGATCAGCTCCTGGACAATGTTTGAAATCGTGGCTTTCGTAAGGTGAAGCTTTTTTGACAGATCCGCCCGGGACAGGGGCGCATGGTTGACGATTGCCTCCAGTACGAGGGAACGGTTCATGTCACGGATATATTCCTGATTGCCTGTTGGCATACGGTGACCTCCTTTGGAAAAATATGCTGCAGTCTGAAAGCGACAGCTCACCCGTCTGAACTGTCGGGTCATGTTTTATTTTATCATAGAAAACACGGATTGAGAACCGGAAAATGCGCTTCGCCGGCGGTTCCGGGGGATCGCAGCTGCTTTCTGCGGACCGGAAGAAGAAGACAGGACGTATTGTTTAAAGTTTTCTTCCGGTTGTGCGGAATACATAAAAATATATTCTGATTGAAGAGTTATTCGTCATATTTAACAAAACATTTATGATGTATTCACAATTTATTCATAAGTATAGGATAAGATATAACCGATGTGTTGATATGATCTATCGCTTGCACACAAGAACAATATCATTACACATAATATTTTTTTCATAATAACAGGCCAGACATCCGGGAGTGTATCTGAAGGAAAGGGTTTCAGATATATTCCTGGGTGTCTGGCCACTCCTCATTATTGTATACATTTACGGCAGTCGGGCTGCCTGGCAGTTGTTCAGGCAGCCCGACTGCCCGCTGAATTTTTTTCAAAAAAATATTGACATTTTGGAAAGTTCCTTTTAAGATATAAATATAGTAATCGTTACTATTATCAAAACGGAAAGGGGAACTGACCTATGTCGAATCTCAAATACAGCAGACAACGGGAATCCATCAAGAATCAGTTGATGCAGAGGAACGACCATCCCACTGCCGATATGATCTACACGGACATACGGAAGGAATACCCGAATATCAGCCTGGGGACAGTTTACAGAAATCTGGCGCTGCTCTCGGATCTGGGGGAGATCAAACGTCTGGCGACAGGCGATGGTCCGGACCGCTTTGATGCGGATACGTCTCCGCATAATCATTTTATCTGCCGGAAATGTCACGCGGTGCTCGACATGGATATGGATGACATCAGTGAGATTAAGGAACAGGCAGAGAGAAATTTCGAGGGGCTTATTGAGAGCTATTCGGTAAATTTCTATGGCGTCTGCGGAAAATGCAGACAGAAATTCTGAGCCGGGACGGCACTCTCAGAACACCGGCAACAGTGCGCTGTGCAGGGGATTCCCGGCCTGTGCGGCCGGGAAAGACGTGTTGACCTACTGCCGGTGTCCGGCAGTCAAAACTGCATTGCGATGGCATAAGACCGGAAGAGAAAAGAAAAATTAAGCTTGACAAAGCGGTAAGTATGTGGTAACTTAAAATTAGTAATAGTTACTAATTTTAAAATATAAAAGAAAAGGAGATTAAAACTATGAAAAAATTTGTTTGCAGCGTATGTGGATATGTTTACGAGGGAGAAGCAGCACCGGCGGAATGTCCGGTATGTCATGCACCGGCTGAGAAGTTCATCGAGCAGAGCGGCGAGATGACCTGGGCAGCAGAGCATGTGGTTGGTGTTGCAGCAGACGTATCTGAGGATATCAAGGCAGATCTGAGATCTAACTTCGAGGGCGAGTGCTCTGAGGTTGGTATGTATCTGGCAATGTCCCGCGTAGCATTCCGCGAAGGTTATCCGGAAGTTGGTCTGTACTACGAGAAGGCAGCTTACGAAGAGGCAGAGCATGCAGCGAAATTTGCTGAACTGCTGGGCGAAGTTGTTACCGACAGCACCAAGAAGAATCTGGAAATGCGTGTAGAGGCTGAGAACGGAGCTACCGCTGGTAAAGTGGATCTGGCGAAACGTGCAAAAGAAGCGAACCTGGATGCGATCCATGACACAGTACATGAGATGGCAAGAGACGAGGCTCGTCACGGAAAAGCGTTCAAGGGCTTACTGGAGAGATATTTCGGCTAATCCCGAAAACGGAACTGCATTTTGCAGGGCGGCTGTCAAAATTACAGAGAGATCCCTGTGACTGATCAGGAACATTGAAAACGGAATGGTTTTAGAGCGCATGGAACCATTCCGTTTTTTCTATAACAGGAAACTGTGTTTCCTGTTATAGAAAAAACGCTCCGCGGGATGCGCACTCGCGCGAAACAGGAACTTGTCGCTGAAGCGACCGCACTCGGCGCGGGAGTTCCGCAAGCGGAGCTGCAACTTCAAATCTGCTATGGTGACGCGGCAAATGCGTCAGGAGGAGGCAAAAATGGCTAATAAGTATGCAGGAACTAAGACAGAACAGAATCTTCTCGCTGCTTTCGCAGGAGAATCCGAGGCAAGAAACAAATATACATATTACGCATCTGCTGCGAAGAAAGCCGGATACGAGCAGCTGGCAGCTCTGTATCTTGAAACTGCAGATCAGGAAAAAGAGCATGCGAAAATGTGGTTCAAGGAAATCCACGGAATCGGAAATGTGGAAGAAAACCTGGAAGATGCCGCGGCCGGCGAGAATTATGAGTGGACGGATATGTATGCGAGAATGGCCAGAGAGGCGAGAGAGGAAGGATTTCCTGAGCTGGCGGCCAAGTTCGAGGGTGTTGCCCGCGTAGAGGCAGCTCATGAAAAACGTTATCTGAAGCTTCTGGAATCCTATCGTGAGAATAAAACCTTCCGGGGCGATGCGCCTCTCGGATGGAAATGCCGCAACTGCGGATTTGTCTACGAAGGAGAAGAGGCTCCGGAGGTATGCCCGGTTTGCGCCCATCCGAAAGCATATTTCGAGAGAAAAGTGGAAAATTATTAACCGGCTCTTCGGCGGAATGCCCGGCGACCTGTGCGGAAGGTTTTCCGGGCGGATGTCAGAACCGGTCAGAGCATTGTCCGCCGCATTTGGCGGCACACAAGTGTCAAGATGAGAAAAGTATAAAAAGGATGAGAGAGGAGAGCGGACAGAGATGTGCTGCTCTCTTTTCGTAACCGTACCGCGGACGGAACGGTTAACTCTTTTCTGCATGAGCAGAAAAATGACAGGGAGGCGGATCATGGAGAGACAAACGGGATGCGTGCATATTTACTGTGGAGACGGAAAGGGAAAGACAACCTGCGGAATGGGGCTCTGTGTCCGGGCAGCGGGCTTCGGATATCGGGTATTGATCTATCAGTTTATGAAGGACAACGGTACCAGCGAGCGGAAGGCGATGGAAAAAATTCCGGAGATCACATTTGTGCCGGGGCTGAAGCAGGAAAAATTTTCGTTTCAGATGACCGACCAGGAAAAGCAGGAGAGAAAACAGTTTTATGAGGAGAAGTTCCGGGAGGTGACCCAGAAGGCGGAACGGGAAGGCTATGACGTTCTGTTCCTGGATGAAATCATTTACACGATCCGTGCAGGACTGTTTGATGAAGACCTGCTTCTTTGCTGGCTGAAAGAAAAACCGGAACATCTGGAAGTGATTCTTACGGGTCAGAATCCGGGAGAGAAACTGATTGCATGCGCCGATTATGTATCGGAACTGAAAAAAATCAGGCACCCGTTCGACAGGGGGCTTGCTGCGCGGGACGGGATTGAGAGGTAACCGGGTGAGAATTCTGCTGATTGAGGATGAGAAGAGAATGGCCCAGGCCCTCTGTGAGGTCCTGCGGCTGGAAAAATATGAGGTGGATCATTGCGCCGACGGAATGGATGGTATGTGCGCGGTGGAGAGCGGCATGTATGATCTGGTGATTCTGGATGTTATGCTGCCGCGGAAAAACGGATTTGAGATTGCCAGAGAGGCGAGGGAAAAGGGAATCATGACGCCGATTCTCATGCTGACGGCAAAAAGCGATCTGGAAGACAAGGTAACCGGACTTGACTGCGGCGCCGACGACTATCTGACAAAGCCATTTATGACCCAGGAACTCCTCGCGCGGCTTCGGGCGTTTGCCCGAAGAAATATCCATACGCCGGACGGGACGCTCAGTTTCTGGGATATTACGCTGAACAGAAATACTTCCATGCTGATCTGCGGGGAGAACAGTGTGCGCATCAGCGAAAAAGAATTCCGCATACTGGAGTATCTGATTGCGAATCAGGGACGGATTCTGTCCAGGGAGCAGCTTGCAGTTAAGGTGTGGGGATACGACAGCGATGCGGAGTACAATAATGTGGAAGTCTACATGTCTTTTGTGCGCCGGAAACTGAATTTCGTCAAAGCGCAAACGGAAATCAAGGCGGTGCGGGGCATGGGATATGAGCTGAGGTGTTTTCATGCTTAAAAAGTCGAGGCGAAAAATCGTGGCGTCGCTGGTATGGGTGCTGGCGCTGCTGTTTTTCGGGACGGTCGCGGTGATCTATACGGCCAGCTATGTGGAAGTGACCGGAGAAAACCGGAAAATGCTGAGGCAGTATGTGGAAGAATACATGTTCCGGGATCTTTCCGACGCCAGTGAAGCCGGCAGCGGCGGGCCGGGAAATATGCCCCGGCGGGGCCGGGCGGCGCCGCCCATGCTGGAGCTGTCCACTTTTTATACGGTTGTTCTGTCAAAAGACGGAGAGGTACTGAATGTGGATACTGCGGATGTGTCGGGGCTGGAAGAGGACGCCCTGGCGGATCTGGCTGTTGAGATTGCGGAGAGCGGGCAGGAGGAAGGAACGAGAAACCGTCTGATCTATCAGATGGCAGACAAAGGCGACTACCTTCTGGTGGCCTTTCTGGACAATACGGTAATGGCGGGAACCACAGGGACACTGATTAACTATACGCTCCTTTTCGGAGGCGTGGCGCTTGTGCTTCTGTTTTTTCTGTCCTGGTATCTGGCCGGCAGGATTGTAAAGCCTCTGGAGGAAAGCTATGAACGTCAGAAACAGTTTATCTCCGATGCGGGCCATGAGCTGAAGACGCCGGTGGCGGTGATCAATGTGAACGCGGAGCTTCTTTCCAGGGAGATCGGAGAGAATCAGTGGATTTCCAACATTCAGTATGAGAGTGAACGGATGTCCGCCCTGATTTCACAGCTTTTGGACCTGGCAAGAGCGGAGCATGCAAAACCGCCGATGGAAGCTTTGGATTTCAGCCGCCTGGTCTGCGGAGAGACGCTTCCCTTTGAGACTGTGGCCTATGAGAAGGGGCTGATGCTGAACTGCGAGATCGACGATGAGATCCGGGTCAGCGGGAACAGCGTTCAGCTGAAGCAGCTGGTTTCGATCCTGATTGACAATGCGATCCGTCACGGGGAAGGCGGCAGGGAGATCCGGATCTCGCTGAAAAAGGGAAAAAGCCATGCGGTGCTTTCCGTCGCCAACGAGGGTCCCGAGATTCCTCCGGAACAGCGCAGCCATCTGTTTGAGAGATTCTACCGCACGGACTCCGCCAGAACCGGGGAGGACAATCACTACGGTCTGGGACTTGCCATCGCAAAGGCGATCACCGTTTCCCACGAAGGAAGCATAGATCTTCAGTGCGGCGACGGAAATGTGGAGTTTATTGTAAAAATTCCTCTGCTTCGGGCCTAGCACAGAAGCAACCGTCCGGCGGGATGGAGCGGGAATCTGTGGGAGCCGGTCCGAAGGACACAGAAATTTCACAGGAATTCAGAGGCACGGAAGCAAAATTTCAAGAAAATTTCAATCTTCCTCCTGTACAATGTTAACAGCCGGTAAAATTCTGGTAACAGTTCAGCCAGATGAACGGTAACATCTGTTGCGGTTCCGTATGGATGAACGGCTGCAGAATTTCAGCTGCTTTGAATAACAGGTACAGGAGGAATTTTTATGTCTTTTCAGACAGTCTTTCAGAGATATGAACTGAAGTATCTGCTGACGCAGGAACAGAAGAAAAAAATACTTCAGGCTATGGCGCCATATATGGAACTGGATCAGTACGGCCGGACGACGATCCGCAATCTTTATTTCGACACCGGAAATTACCGTCTGGCCCGCCATTCCATTGAAAAGCCTTCTTATAAAGAGAAACTGCGTATGAGAAGCTACAGTCAGGCGGATCCGGAAAGCCCTGTGTTTGTGGAGTTAAAGAAAAAATACAGGAATGTGGTATACAAGAGAAGGATTGCGCTGCCGGAGAAAGAGGCGATGGAATGGCTGCAGGGAGGCAGCTGCAGTCAGGATGTCCAGATCTCCAGGGAAGTGGATTATTTTCTCAGTTATTACAGGAATCTGGCGCCGGTGGTATTTCTCTCCTATGAGAGAGAAGCTTTCTTTTCGGAGGAACGGATTTACAAGACATCCTTTTCAAAGTACGGAACGGCTTACCAGAGCATGATTTACCCGGGGCTTGTACAGCCGGTATATTATGCAAAGGCGACGGAGCCGGGGACGGTTCGGGAGGCGGTGTGCTATGGCTGACAGAATTTTTCGGGGAATTTTTGACTCGGATCTGATCACGGTGATCAGTGTTGGGGACTTTCTCCTGTGTATGGGAACGGCTCTCGTACTGGGACTGATTCTGGCGTTGGTTTACATATATCGCACCCGCTATACGAAAAGCTTTGTGATTACGCTGGCGCTGCTTCCTGCAGTCGTCTGCGTTGTGATCATGCTGGTCAACGGAAATGTGGGGACCGGAGTGGCGGTGGCCGGAGCGTTCAGCCTGGTACGATTTCGCTCCGTACCGGGAACGGCGAAGGAAATCTGTACGCTGTTTCTTGCCATGGGCGCAGGGCTGATCGTCGGAATGGGATATCCGGGATTTGCCGTCCTGTTTACGGCGATTATGTGTGTGGTATATGTCGTTTACAATCGCTTTGACTTCGGTGCAAAGAAAAATTTTGCCGCTTACAGGACGCTGACGATTATGATTCCGGAGGATCTGGATTATACCGGTGTGTTCGACGATGTTTTCAGAGAGTATACGAAGGAATGCGATCTGGTTTATGTAAAGACTACCAATATGGGCAGCATGTTCCGCCTTACGTATCATATCACCCTTCGTGATGCTTCCGGTGAGAAAGAGATGATTGACGAGCTTCGATGCAGAAACGGAAATCTTGAGATCTCCGTTTCCAGGCAGGAAACAGCTGCCCCAGAGCTCTGACAGAAAGAGGGAGTTGTTTTATGAGGAAATGGATATCCATAGTGGCTGCGTTTACCCTGGCTTCCGGTCTTCTTTCCGGCTGCAGCGGAGCCGACGCATGAAACGATGCGGAGACAGAGACTTCCGGTTCTGTGGCGGAGAGCAAAGAGACTTCCGGTGAGACGGATGGTGGGGAAGTAGCTGAAAGTAAGGAGGATACGGCGGACGCCGGAGACGAAACGGAGGCGGCTGCGGAAAGCGACGCGGATATGTTTACCAACCGGGATTGCCGGACGGAATATGATGAGAGCGCATGCGTTTCCATTCAGCTGAACGGAGATTCTGTTTCTGCGGATTCTGACAGTGTAAACATTTCCGGGACTACCGTTACGATCACGGAGGAAGCACAGGCGCAGGCGGCAGTGCAAATGCAGCAGAAGAGGCAGCTGCAGAAAACAGCCGGGAGTTTACCGCAGAGACGGCGTCTGCGGGAGACAGCGGGGAGAATCTTCCGGCGGCTGTGATGGTCAGCAGTACAGAGGGAACGTCTGAGGCAAGCACGGCGGATGAGACTGGCGACGACAGCAGCACCAGCATGAAAGGGCTGAAGGCTGCCGGAAATATGCTGATTTCCGGGGGAACCTTTACGATAAATTCCGCCGACGACGGGGTTCACGCCAACGCATCGATCACTGTAAACGGAGGAACCTTTGAAGTTGCTACCGGTGACGACGGATTTCATGCGGATGAGACGTTGACGGTTACGGCCGGATCTATCAATATCACGGAAAGCTATGAGGGACTGGAGGCTCTGGAACTCAACATTGCAGGCGGCGATATCAGCCTTGTGGCAGACGACGACGGACTGAACGCCGCCGGAGGTGTGGACTCCAGCGGTACTGAGGGCGGAAGAGACGCGATGGTTCCCGGCGGCCGCGGAGGCATGGGACAGGGAACTTCGTTCTCGTCCAACGGAAGTATTACGATTTCCGGCGGGAATCTGTATGTCAATGCATCCGGCGACGGAATTGATTCAAATGGAACACTGACCATTACCGGAGGGTATACGGTGGTCGTCGGACCGACACAGGGAGATACGTCGACGCTGGACTATGATGTGAGCGCGACGATCGCCGGCGGAACCTTTATCGGAACCGGAGCTTCCGGAATGGCCCAGAGCTTCAGCGATGCGGAGCAGGGAGTTGTGGCGGTCAGTGCAGGTTCGCAGGAGGCAGGAACGACCGTTACGCTTTCGGATCAGAATGGAAATGCACTTCTCAGCTGTACGCCGGAACTGTCCTTTGACGTTGTGATTCTCAGCAGCCCGGATCTTGTATCCGGGGAGACATACACGCTTGCCGTAGGTTCGGCGACCGCAGATGTGGAGGCTGGCTGAGACCCACAGAAAAGCGGAAGCAGTGCAACCGCTCAGACA
Organism: Candidatus Fusicatenibacter intestinigallinarum; assembly: GCA_019119555.1. GTDB lineage: Bacteria > Bacillota > Clostridia > Lachnospirales > Lachnospiraceae > Fusicatenibacter > Fusicatenibacter intestinigallinarum. The sequence continues at coordinate 75,979 of DWWU01000006.1, forward strand.
GCTGAACTGTTACGGCATACAGCCATTGCAAAAATACGGCCGATGCGGAAAAAATTCCGCACCGGCCGAAACTGCAGAGATCAGTAATAATCCGGTCCGCCGTTGAAACGGTTGTACTGGTCCTGGTTGTATGCGTTTGCCACTTTGTTCATATTGTTGATCATGAAATACTGGGCGACAAATGTGCCAAGCCCACATACCAGGCTGCCCAGGATCATCCAGAGAAGAATCGAGGTGCCTGTCTCATTGACCTGGACGCCGTATCGATCGTAGGCTCCGCGATAGATACGGTTTGCCTGCTTGTAATACCAGTAAAATCCGTAGATTCCGCAGGTGATCAACGACAGAACAAGCACCAGGATATAATTCGGACTGTCCTCCCCGTCCCCGTAAAAGACTGTGTTGATATCTTCTACATACAGGTACCAGAAGTAAATGCCGTAGATTCCGCAGGTAATAAAATTCAGAATCAGAAAGGTGACAAAATTCCGGTCATCCTTTACATACATGTCAAATTCCCCCCCTTCACAGAACTCAGAATGCAGGTTACAGTTCCGCTGCTGAACTGTCGCAGAATATTACCGGCTGCCCGGCAGAACGATTCTTTTCAGACATTTTATCATGGCGCCGTTGAAAGGGTCAATACTGACAACGGGATCTTCATGAAAAATTCGGAAAATCCACAGGAGAATCGCAAGAATTGCCAGTAAAATCAAAAGAATTTTCTTCGCTTTTTTCCTGCGGGGAGTTTTTTCGCTGCCCAGAAAATAGTAGGGAATAAACAGAAGCACAGGGTAAATCAGCGGGTGATACCGGAAGGCAGCGGAAAGATCCAGGTACAGCAGAGAGAAAAACGCCCTGCTCATTCCGCAGCCGGGGCAGGAAATTCCCGTGAACCATCGGATCGGACAGCCGATACCGGTGACCGTCATAAACGCAATATAGAGAAATACGATCAGGAGAAACACTCCCAGGTTTTTCAGCTTTCTGGTCATATCAATCCTCACAACAGTTGGGTCAGGTCTGCGCATTTTCTGTGCGGACCCTGTGAAAACATGTGCCTGCGTTGGGATTCCTCCCAAAGATTCCGGGAACCGGCGGATGTGAAAAAGCCCCGCCTTATCGCGATAAGCCGGGGCGGCTGCCTGTCTAAAAAACATGCAGCAGGTTCAGCAGAAACAGAATCAGAACAATGGGCGAAGAAACGCTGCTTATTATGAAAAGTACAAATTTGAATTTTTCCAGATTCTGAAATCTGATGCTTTGACTTTTTACTGTCTCTGAGTAATTCAGGAGCACGTCGGTTGCGTCCTTGACTCTTGCAAGTTCCTGATCGCAGGAGTCCTTGACGCTTCCCTGAATCGCCTGCTCAAGTCCCTGGGTCAGACGCTGGATCTCCCGGTCAATCCGGGTACTCAGGGAATCGCTGCTGACCTGGACAGAATGTGCCAGTTCAGTCAGGGTGTCCAGCTGTTTCTGAAGGCTCTGATCCTGTTCTGTGATCAGCCCGGAGATTTTCTGTTCGTATTCCGTATAGTGTTCCCTGAAATTGTCAATCTGATGCACCAGCTCTGCAGATTCTGCTTTCGCGAGAGCCAACTCACTGTCTGCTTTGCGCAGGTCGGCAATGTAACGCAGAAATTTGCTTTCGTTAATCAGCGAAGCAGTTTTTCCGGAAGGTTTCTCCGGAGCGCTTTCCCGGTGTTCTCCGCCTTCTTCCCCTTCCGTGATGAACGGTCTGGTTCCGGAAAGTCCCTGGCTGTCCCGGGAGAAATCCTCTTCTGTCCTGGAAAAATTCTGTCCGGAGAATTCCGATCCGTAATCCAGCGACTCCAGCTGCTGATTCAGCTGCTGTTCCAGTTCGCTGCTCAAATCTGCGATTTCACCTGTGCTCTGTGCGGGAAAAGGAACTGCTTCTGTACGTTTGGTTTCCATATACATTTCTCCTATTGATTCTGCACGAAAACATAATGGTCTCAGCCGCTTATCTGGCGGAATCCTGTGGCTGTCCGGTCGTAAAATATCGTGCCATGATGTCGGAATGCTCAAGGCATTATGTTCTCATGCGCTCCGCGCAGCAAATACGCGGATGTGGCGAACAGTTATAACGATTGTTATAACAATTTTGAATGCTACCTGAAAGCAAACAAATGAAAGATACATATAATATATATGAAAAAAAATTAAAATTCAACAAAATTCCATATATTTCCACATTTTTTGTAATGGGCTGCGGGATCAAACGGGCGGCAGATCCGGATCTTCGCGGTTAAATTTCCATTTTTAAGGGTTTACAAATGTTTTTTAATATGTTAGCATGATTTTATAGCAATGGCAAACACTGAGACGGAGAGAGTACATAAAGCGGACGCTTTACAGAGAATTCCCGCAGACTGTCCCGGAAAACGGAAGGACAGCAAGCTGAGAGGGATAAGCAGAGTTTTATGGAAGATGGCTCCTGAGAGGCGCACCGAACCGGAGACGGCAAGGCTGCGACAGGTTCCGCCTGTTACAGCGGAAGGGTATCTGTTTTTCGTACCTGCTGAGGTTTCCGCCGTGAGGCGGAGATGAAAAGAAGTGGTAACACGGGAATTGTCCGTCTTCTCAGAACTGAGAAGGCGGTTTTTTTACGCTCCGCGGGATGCGTACTCGCGCGAAGCAGAAATCTGATGCCCCTGCATCTTCATTTGAAAGTGTTTGTCAGAACAGAGCAACGATAAGAAAGGAATCAGTAAAAATGGAAAAGATCAGGCCAAAGTATTATATCACGACTGCGATTGCCTATACTTCCGGCAAGCCCCATATCGGAAACACGTATGAGGCGGTTCTGGCGGACAGTATTGCGCGGTTCAAACGTCAGCAGGGATACGATGTATTCTTCCAGACAGGTACCGACGAACACGGACAGAAAATTGAGCTGAAAGCAGAGGAGGCGGGAGTCACTCCGAAGGAGTTTGTGGATCAGGTATCCGGCGAGATCCGCAGAATCTGGGATCTGATGAACACTTCCTATGACAAGTTTATCCGTACAACAGACGATTATCACGAAAAACAGGTTCAGAAAATTTTCAAAAAGCTGTATGACCAGGGCGATATCTATAAAGGATATTATGAAGGGCTTTACTGTACGCCGTGCGAATCTTTCTTTACAGAGTCTCAGCTGGTGGACGGCAAATGCCCCGACTGCGGACGTCCGGTGACTCCGGCGAAGGAGGAGGCGTACTTTTTCAGAATGAGCAAGTATGCTCAGCGTCTGATTGATCATATCAACGCGCATCCGGAGTTTATTCAGCCGGTATCCAGGAAAAATGAGATGATGAACAACTTCCTGCTTCCGGGTCTGCAGGATCTCTGCGTGTCCAGAACCTCTTTCAAGTGGGGCATTCCGGTGAGCTTCGATCCCAAGCACGTCACTTATGTGTGGCTGGACGCGCTGACCAACTATATCACAGGCATCGGTTATGACTGCGACGGGGAGAGCTCGGAGCAGTTCAAAAGAATGTGGCCGGCGGATCTGCATCTGATCGGAAAGGATATTATCCGTTTCCATACCATTTACTGGCCGATCTTCCTGATGGCGCTGGATCTGCCGCTGCCGAAGCAGGTATTCGGTCATCCGTGGCTGCTGCAGGGCGACGGAAAGATGAGCAAGTCCAAAGGTAATGTGATTTATGCGGATGATCTGGTATCTCTGTTCGGCGTGGACGCAGTCCGTTACTTTGTACTCCATGAGATGCCGTTTGAAAACGACGGTGTCATCACCTGGGAGCTGATGGTAGAGCGCATGAATTCCGATCTGGCAAACACTCTGGGAAATCTTGTAAACCGGACGATTTCCATGAGCAACAAGTATTTCGGCGGAGTGGTTTCCAATACAGGCGTCGAGGAGGAAGTAGACGCTGACCTCAGGGCAGTGGCGACGGCGGCTGTGGGAAAAGTGACCGCGAAGATGGAAGAGCTTCGTGTTGCGGATGCGATTACGGAAATTTTCAATCTCTTCAAACGCTGCAACAAATATATCGATGAGACAATGCCCTGGGCGCTGGCGAAGGATGAGACAAAGAAGGACCGTCTGGCAACAGTTCTGTATAATCTGGTGGAGGGAATTTCCATCGGCGCATGTCTGCTGGAATCCTTTATGCCGGAGACTACCAGCCGGATTCTCACGCAGCTGAACTGTGAAAAGCGTTCCTATGAGGAACTGGGCAGCTTCGGACTGTATCCGTCCGGAAACAAGGTGACGGATACACCGGAAATTCTGTTCCAGAGACTGGACGTAAAAGAGGTTATGGAAAAGGTTGAGGCCATTCAGGCTGCGCAGAAGGCTGAGGCGGAGAAAGCTGACGGAAACGGCGGAAATTCCTCGAATGCGAAAGCAGATGGAAACGATGGCGCCGGGGAAACGGAGCAGGGAATCGATCTGGAGCCAAAGCCGGAGATTACCTTTGAGGACTTTGAAAAACTTCAGTTCCAGGTGGGAGAGATCATTGCCTGCGAGGAAGTGAAGAAATCGAAAAAGCTGCTTTGCTCCCAGGTGAAGATCGGAAATCAGGTCAAACAGATCGTATCGGGAATCAAAGCGCATTATACGGCGGAGGAGATGGTCGGCAAAAAGGTGATGGTTCTTGTGAACCTGAAGCCGGCGAAGCTGGCGGGTGTGCTGTCGGAAGGCATGCTGCTGTGCGCGGAGGACGCGGACGGGACGCTGAGCCTTATGGTTCCGGAGCGGGAGATGCCGTCCGGAGCGGAAATCTGCTGACCGGGAATATGCAGCAGTGACAGAAAACCGGCACCCTGTATGAGCCATGGAAGGCTCTCAGGGCGCCGGTTTTCTGCATGTCCGTATGGCCCCTTGCCTGGTGAAATAAAAAATTCTGCATAATACACATAAAACAGAAAAAATAATTGTATAAAACGCAAAATAGAGAAATATTTACAATTTTATATGGCGGTGATATAATGGGGTATCATTTGAAACAGGGGGGATACCGCTATGATAACCTTTATTATTGGACTTGTCATTCTTGTGGTTGGCGCAATGCTTTACGGACGATTCTGCGAGCATGTGTTTCAGCCGGACGACAGAAAAACGCCGGCGTATACGAAACAGGACGGTGTAGATTACGTGCCAATGCGGGAGTGGAAGAACAGTCTGATCAATCTTCTGAACATTGCCGGAACCGGACCGATTCTCGGACCGATCCAGGGAATTCTGTTCGGGCCGATTGCATTTATTACCATTCCGATCGGCAACATTATCGGAGGGGCAATGCATGATTACTTTTCCGGAATGATCTGCCTGCGTGACGGCGGAACGCAGATGCCGGACATGATCCGCAGATACAGCAACAAGGGAATCTATACGTTTTACCAGATCTTCTGCAGTCTTCTGCTTCTTCTGGTAGGCGCTGTGTTTATTTATACGCCGGGTGATATTGCGGCGACACAGGTATTCGGGTTTGACGGCAAAGCCACCTCGGTTTCCACCTGGGTGATTTACGGAATTATTTTTGTATATTATCTGGTTGCCACAGTTTTTCCGATCGATAAGATTATCGGAAGAATCTATCCGGTCTTCGGAGCGATTCTGCTGTTTTCCGCAGTGGGAGTTTTTGTCGGACTGTTTGTTCACGGTTACCCTCTGATTGAAATCTGGCAGAACTGGAACGGTGCGTTGGTTTCTTACGGCGATTATTTTCAGGCGAATCATTTTATCCCTGTTTTCTTTATCACTGTAGCCTGCGGAATCCTTTCCGGTTTCCATTCGACACAGACGGCGATTATTTCCAGAACCATGAAGAGCGAGCGTCAGGGACGCATGACATTCTACAACATGATGGTTGTGGAAGGATTTATCGCGATGGTATGGGCAGCAGGCGCAATGGGCGTTTATAATCTTGGTCTTCAGGCGGCGGATGCCTCTCTGGCGACGGCTACGATCGGTATTGTCTGTAAGAATATCCTGGGACCGGTCGGCGGTGTTATCGCTCTTCTTGGCGTCATCGTACTTCCGATCACATCCGGAGATACGGCGCTTCGCTCTCTGCGTCTTGCAATTGCGGACGCGTTCCACATCGATCAGACTTCTATCCGGAAGAGACTGACGCTTGCAGCCGGCATTTTTGTCCTGGTGGCAGTGATTCTTGTGTTTGCCAAGATGAATTCCAACGGCTTCAATATTCTGTGGCGCTATTTTGCATGGTCCAATCAGACGTTGTCCCTGTTCGCATTTCTGGCAATCTCTGTGTGGATGTTTGAGAACGGACGGGCCAGATTTGTATGGATGCCGCTGATTCCGGGTGCATGGTACGCTTTTATCACGATTACATATATTATGAATGCGCAGATCGGTTTCAATATTCCGTGGACCGGCGCGTATGTGATCGGAATCTGTGCGGCCGCGGCCTATACCGGAGCGATTATCTGGTATGGGAAGAAACGGGCGGCGGCGAAAAAGAGACGCTGAAAATACAGAGAATAATGAAAAGTCAAATTCAGCCAGAACGGCGGCAGGTTTTGGGACGGTAACTCCCGGTGCCTGCAGCCGTTTTGGCTGTTTTTCTATCACAGGAAACTGGGTTCCCTGTGATAGAAAAACGCTCCGCGGGATGCGCACTCGCGCGAAGCAGAAATCTGTCGCTAAAGCGACCGCGCTCGGCGCGAGAGCTCCGCGAGCGGAACTCTTTTTTCTATAACAGTTCATCTGGCTGAACGGATTATGATTTTATCTCAGCTTCCAGAAGCTCGTCCATAAAGTGCCGGGCTTCTTCGTCCGTATACAGATATTTCTCATCAATATTTCTGAGGTAATCCATGAAAGCGGTGAGAAGACCGGATTCCGTAAAGAGAAGATAGATGGTTTCTTTTTTTCTGTTTGTAAACATCAGGTATCCGTTGGCGGAGCTTACCCACAGGTGGAAATTCTGGGGAAGATTTTCCAGAGGGCCGCGCAGAATGCTGTAGCGCCCGGAAATGTGCTGACTGAGACGGTACAGCAGAAGCTTCCGGTCCTCCGGGGGAAACGGCTGGTAAAGCTCCTCCGGAATTTCATAAATTCTCCCTGTTTTCATAAAGCGGCGGATTCCCTCGGACGTATGGAACATGTGACAGGTCCCGCCGGAGATTTTCTGCTGGAGCTGTCTGATGAAATTGTTCAGCATGGGAAGCAGTTCGCTGCGTTCCGGTGTTTCGGTTCTGACGATCCTGTTTACGAGATCGGGAGTCAGAAACGGGATCAAACAGGGTTCCGGCTGCAGGGAATAATACTCGTCGCTTGCCGGGAAAAATTTTAGAACCGTTTCACAGGTGTCCCGGATGGAATGGATCGGGGAAAAGAGCGGCGAGCATTTTTCCTGACAGGAATCAAAGTGGCTCTGCAGCGTTTGTACCACGTCCGGATTTCCGTAGAGGATCCCTGTCTGATAGTCAGAGGTGCAGGTGACCGCACAGGAGCTGGTAAGAATCAGGCAGGAAAGTCCGTTGAGGTTGGAAAAATGCGCATTCACAGCGTCATAATAGTAGAAGACGCTGTAATCCAGCGCACGGATGTACAGAGGCAGGATCTTCCGGAGATAAAGCAGATTATGGTCCTGTGAATTTCTGTCCGGCTGAGAAGTATTTTCGAAGCACACAATATGGCGGATCGGGATCTGGCGATCGTATTCCCCAAGTCCGGTCAGAAGATGAAACAGATAGGTGTAGTCCGGCTGAAGCATCAGGCAGATCCGGCCGTCCTCTTTCTGGAGTTCATCCACGATGATCTGGCTGACCACATGGTTTAGCGCCGTGTGCGTGGGAAGCGCACGGCAGTCCGGATATGTGGCCGGCCCGGAGCCTGAGCCGGTCAGAGAGAGACTCTCCGACAATCGTGAGACGTCCGGAAAATTCAGCAGGAAATCTTCCACATTCCGCCGGCTGTTCCAGTTTTTCCAGCCGATTTTTTCAATTTTCCAGGCAGTCAGCAGATCTTCGTATTCCGATGGGGAAAGGCGCATAAAATCTCCCATTCGTTCTACGACGGCCTGCTCTTTCGGGTAATCTTTTCCGTTAAGATATTTGTACATGAGTGTACGGTCGACGCCGCAGTACCGGGTCATCGGGTACACGGAAATGTCCTTCTGATGGACAAACGAACTGAGAAGTCCGGAAAAAGTGTTCATGATCGTTCTCTCCTCTTCTGAAGCGATTTTCAATGGACGGATGCAGTAACAGTTCAGCTGTCTGAATGGCTGCATTGGCTGCTGATCAGACGCCGGCTCTGCTCGCTGGTATACAGACAGTTTACATCCAGGTTGTTCAGATAATCCAGAAATGACGCCAGAAGGCAGGGTTCTTCAAACAGGAGGTAAACGGTCTGGTTCAACCGGTTGGTAAATAACAGGTATCCGCCGGAGGGTGAGACGTACAGATGAAAATTATGGGGCAGGTACTGAAGCGGTCCCCGGAGCAGCTGGTAATTGTCCTGCGGGTTCTCAAGCATCCGGGCGATCAGAAGCTTTCTGTCTTCCGGTGAGAACGGAGCGCAGAGACCTTCCGGGATCTCGGAGATTTTTCCGGTTTTCAGAAACGAACGGATGCCGTCCAATGTATGATACACATGAAAATGATTGGAGAGGATTCCTTTTTTCTGAAACGCCAGAAAGTCAATCAGCATGGGAACCAGCGTTTTACGGTCGGGAAGCTCCGGATACACATATTTTTCCACCATGTCCGGCGTAATAAATGGCATAAGACATGGTTCCGGCTGGACGGCATAATTAACTTCCGCACTTTGACCAAGGGTCTGAAGCATATTCAGCTCGTCGGTGACGGAACGGACCGGATGAAACAGCAGAGAGCATTTTTCCTTATAGTTGCGGAACAGTTCCCAGAGGAGCTGCACGGTTTCCGTCTGCGAGTAAAAAATTCCGGTACGGTAGTCGGACGTACAGGCAACGGCTGCATCGCCGGTCAGTACCATGCAGGAGAGGCCGTTGAAGCTGGAAAAATGCGATTCTACATTATCGTAATAATAGTAGATCGTATAGTCCAGCGCGCGGATATACAGAGGAAGCACTGCCTGAAGATACATCAGGTTCGGAGACTGATTACTCTTGTCCAGCTGGCCGGAATTGTTCAGGCAGAGAATCTGTTCAATATTGAGAGCACATTCGGATTCTCCGAGGCTGGAAAGAAAATGAAACAGATACTCGTTGTCCGGTTGGAGAAGAAGCGCCAGGCGGCCGTTTTCTTTTGCGGTTTCTTTCAGAATCATACGGCTGAGCGCGTTGTTCACCATGGTCTGTGAAGTGAGCGCCTGACAGCCGGCGGATGCTTTTCCGCTTTTCGTTTCGGCGGAGCCTGAAGCTGATGACAGAATGACAGGGTCTATTTTGGTCACATCCGGAAAGTTAAGGATGAAATTTTCAACATTTCTGCGGTTGTAGTAATTCTCCTCTCCGACCTGCGCAATTTTCCATGCGGTTATCAGCTCTTCGTATTCAGACGGTGACAGGCGCATGTAGTCGGCGATCCGTTCCACCAGCGCCTGCTTTGGCGGCAGGCGTTTTCCGTTGAGGTATTTGTACATGGTGGAACGGTCCAGGCTGCAGTACTGTGTCAGCGGGTAAATCTGTATGTTTTTCTGTTCCACAAGAGCGGACAGAAGCGCGGAAAAGCTGGTCATAGATATCCTCCTGAAAGTAGTATTGTGGGGAAATGCAGCCGTTCCGGCAGAGGAACGGCTGCTATGAAAATGATAACAGATGGTTCTGAAAATATGATATATTATACCATACTTTGGTCTTGTTTGCGGAACCCTTTTTTGAATCTTTTATCACTTCCCGTAACCGTTCAGCCACCTGCACTGTTATGGCATCCGTCCATTGAAAATCGCTTCGCGAGGGGACGGATGTCCACAGACGGTATGCATTCATATGGTCTGTGCAGTGAACGAACAGACCTGGCTGAACTGTAGCCGGGAATGCTCTGTGGGTCAAACGATCTGAAGGAAGAATAAACTCAAAATTGACCAGTGTCCGAGACGCGTGATATACTCATTGTGATAAATGGAGAAAGCTGTCGCCGGTCAGTGTACAGCCTGCAGAGAACAGGAGAATTGAGAATGGGCAGAAAGATATTCATAAGTTATTCACATCAGGATCATGTGTGTGCGCAGGGTATCGCAAGATTTCTGCTGCGGCAGAATTATGATGTGTGGATTGACGTCGAAAGAATTGTAAGCGGACAGAAATGGGCCGCAGATATTAATGAAGCGCTTCAAACCGCTGATACTGTGTTTGCAGTTATTTCAAAAAATTCTGTAAGAAGAACAGAAGTTTTGAGAGAAATATCGGAAGCAATAAAGAGAAGTGAGGAAGAAGAAGATTTCAGAATCATTTTTGTTGTGATCGGAAACGTGCACCCGTCATGGTTTGTCAGTGGAGACAGAGAAGTTGAGGAAAAAATCATTCAGTATCTGGAGGCTGTTCAGTTTGTGCAGTTAGACGCCAGGGGAACCATCAGTATTGCAAGTATGCAGAATATTCTCAGGGCATTGAATGGAAAAATGATTTATTCCGGCGGGATTGATTTTTCCAAGAGCAGCGATTATATCTATGAGGCAGGCATGCCGGAAAAAGTTTATGACAATGCGGCAGAGAATAGCTTTTACAGGGTGCATTCCAGCGATTTGGCGCCATCTACGGCCTTTCCGTTTGCGCTGGATAATCAATGGCTGCCGGATGAAATCATATCTTCGGATTCGGAGCTGCGGGGGCAGTTTTTGAAATATGGTTTTGAATCCGAAAACGTGCAGAAGCATCTGGAGAAATTTCAGATGAAGAATCTGTACCTTTCGTTAATGCATACGAGACAGATTATCCTGAACAGGGCATCGATCCTGAACAGCCGGAGCTTGCAGGGGTTTTATTGTGATGATCATGGTTATGAGGATAAAGAAAAAGAGGCGTTTGCTTCTCTGCTGCAAAATGGAAGCATCATCGTATTTTTATATGGGGATAACGAATTGACTCCTTATATCTCAAAATTGCCGCAATATTCGACGATGAGGCATTCTGTCGAAGCGTGGAATGATTTGTGTACCCATGTTTCCATGTACTGCATCAGGGAAAACTGGGAAACACCTGTGGACAGACATAAACAGGAATTTGTAAAACACTGTACCACGTTGGCATTCAATACGGAAACAAATGAGATGCTTGCGGAATGTTTTGGATTCGATACGGCAGAAAAACAGGAATTCTATACAATATTAAAAGAAATTGAGATGACGGTCTTTCTGCAGACCCATATCATCGGAACCGGGCACAGGTCTACCGTGGAAGGGTACAGCAGATCATCCTTTTACAAAAGCTTTATCGTAACGGAAAAGAGCAAGGAACATCCGGATCCTGTTCTGAACTGTATTTTCGATGAGAATAAGCCGTTCCATGAAGAACTGAAGAAGATCATTGATGTGTATTACAATTCCATATTTACGAATTATTTCAATTGTACAGCTCAGATCCCCAGCAATATAAGACCGGAGGACACGTTCATTCATCAGTTGTATCTGAAGCATGGCATCAAGGAAGTGGGTCCGGATGAACTGGAGTATGCTTTTTCAGAGTTTTTCAAAAATCAGTCCATATTTCAGACCATCAGAGAAATCGGAGATGATTTTTATATTGACGAGTGGGATATGGAAAGAATCGTTGCATACAGAAAAGGACTGCACTGGAGAGAATACATAGAGCTGATGGAGTATATTACAAACCGTTCCACTTATTGGGAAGTAGACTTCAGCGAGATAGAAAAACTGATAGAGTTATTTGTCAACAGCGTAAAAGAATGTAAAAATATGCACAGCGACACAAAAGAGTGTACATTTACGCCTGCGTATACTTTCAGAATCTGTATTGGAAGTAAGGTGCTGGATGTTGTCTGCAATGAGAGGGTCAGAAAGCTGAAGACATATCCGGGAATATTTTTTGCCAAAAATCAGAATAGTATGACAATACAGTTTATGATTGGGGATTCCACATCACAGAAAAACAGAATATCGGATTCTATTTTTCCTCCGTTGAAAATATTTGACGGAAAAACAAATTTTATGGGAGGAAACGCTTATTTTGAAGAAATAAGCAATTTTTTAACGGATCAATGTGGCTTTATGTGGATCTATTAAGTGATAAGAGGTTATGCGATGGAAAATAAAAGTAATGAATATACACTGGATTTTTGCGAGAAAAAATTGATTCCCCTGATCAGAAACATAGCGGAAAGACGCCTGTCGTCATCCTATCAGATCGAAAGAAAAAGCCATGGAAACTTTGTCACAACGGCGGATAAGGAGATTGAACAGGATTTGAAAACGGGATTACATGGACTGGCGCCGGCCGCAGGTTTCATTGCAGAGGAAAGCGGGGAGGATTCACATACGGGATATAATTGGGTCATTGATCCCATAGACGGCACCACAAATTTTATTTATGGACTGCCGTTTGCAATTTCTGTGGCGCTCACATCCGGGAATATAGATAATGTCATTCTTGGCGTTGTATACAATCCCAGGGATAACGTTATCTATTATGCATGCAAGGACAGCGGAAGTTTTGTCATTAAAAATGGCATAAAAAGGCAGCTGCACGTGGGTTCTTTTGAGGCGAATGAAGGGATTGCTGTATTTGGGATGCCGTATAACAGAGAAAAAACAGAAAAAATCTTTGCGGTTGCGGAACAAATATATTCGCACGCATCAGATCTGAAACGTATTGGGCCGGCGGCATTGGATATATGTATGGTGGCGGAAGGCAAGGCAAAAATATACTTTGAACTGGATTTGAATGTGTGGGACATATGCGCGGGGAAGCTGGTACTGACAGAGGCAGGAGGAAACTGCAGGCAGGAAGGCGATCTGTTTCTGTTTGGAAATGAAACCGTCTGGGATTGTTATCCGGGAGGAGGTCTTTTGTAAGGCATTTGAATCGGTGAAATGACTCTGTAAGACTGAAAGCTAATAAGTGTCTTTATTCCCGCGAGCAACGAGCCAAGCGGACATGCTTGCATGTCCATTTGGCGACTGCCGCGAGGGTCAAAACCCCGCAGTTCTGCTGCGGGGTTTTTGACTTGTACAGCGCATAATAAATATCTGACCAGATATTTATTATGCGCTGTATTTGTATTTTCAAAAAAAATTTTTTTCGTGAAGCTGGCATAATAAAACTATCAGATCAATGAAATGTATTTCCTGAATGACAGACATTCACATTCAAATTCTTTTCAGGGAGGTGCTGAGATGAATCGGAAACGAAAAAATTATTACGCCGTGCTTCAGCTGAATTTTAACGACGCGACCATCACTGACGCATTGATTCGCAGACGTATGTCGGAGATGGCATATAAGATGACACGGCAGGAGTTTGCGGAGATGTACAGAGTAATGATGAATCCATATCTGCGGTCTCTGGAAAGGCAGGATATGCTGTCGGAAGCGCGGGACAAAGCATACCCTCTGCTTCAGACGTATGAAAGATGGTCGGCGAGGGTTCCCGAGCCTGTCGCGAAAAAGGCGATGGATAAGATCGGATATCCGATGGATCTGTTCCGGACGATATGGGGAATGGAAACAGAACCATGGGATGAGAATGAATGCGGCAACTGCCATCATTATCTGGCTCCCGGCGAGCAGTTCTGTTCCCACTGCGGAACACGGAGGGGAGAAGGATCTTTCTCACCGGAACTGACAGCCATGGCCTGTATCTATGGTCCGTGTCCGATCGAGAGACATTACCATTGCAGAGACTGCGGAAATCAATGGCAGCGCATTGAGATGCTGGACAGCGAGAATTACTGTCCGCGGTGCGGCAGCTGTGAGATAGACAGGGAGGAAGGGGAATTCTTATGACATGTTTGACTGAAGACCGGATGCTTCGGATCAGAGAGCTGGAGCAGGTCGCCGGATACAGAGAGCATCTTCGGAAACACCCGAAACTGATCTATTTGTTTTTTGAGCTGACAGACCGGTGCAATATGTCCTGCCTGCACTGCGGGAGCAGCTGCAGTACAGGGAATCAGATGATTCTTCCTGTGAAAGATATTGAAAAGGTCCTGGATGAAACGGCAGAACGGTATGACGCAGGCAAGATCATGGTTTGTCTCACCGGCGGAGAACCTATGCTGCATCCTGATTTCTATAAAATTGCGAATCTGATACAGGAAAAAGGATTTCTGTGGGGAATGACAACCAACGGATCCCTGATCGACGATGCTGCGGCCTGCGCGCTGGCCGAAGCCGGTCTCGGGAGTGTTTCTGTCAGCCTGGATGGATTTGCAGAAGACCATGATTTTCTGAGAAACCGGAAGGGTGCTTTCGAAATGGCGGTTCATGGAATCCGGAGCCTGCAGAAGTGCGGGAAATACCGCGGAATTCTGCAGGTTACAACTGTGGTTCACAGAAAGAATATCGGACGGCTGGAAGAAATGTATGGTTATCTGAAAGAGATGGGAATCACACACTGGCGTCTGACCAATATGGATCCGATCGGGCGCGCGGAAGACCATTCGGATCTTCTGCTTGACCGGAAAGGATTTCTGACGCTTCTGTCTTTTATCCGTGAAAAGAGATTCTGCATTACAGATAACATGGAAGTCACCTTTGGATGCGCTCATTATCTGACTCCCCAATGGGAAAAAATGGTGCGGGATCACTATTTTCTCTGTGGTGCGGGAATAAACATTGCCGGAGTGCTGTGCAATGGGGATATTTATTCCTGTTTTGACATTGAACGGCGTCCGGAACTGGTGCAGGGTAACGTGAAAAAAGACAACTTCTGCGATGTCTGGGAAAATCGTTTCCACGAGTACCGGTGGGACAGAACCTCTTCATGTGAAATGTGCCGGAACTGTCCGGAGTCATTTCTATGCGGGGGAGATTCCTTTCACACCTGGGATTTTGAAAGAAATCGTCCGGGAATTTGCCTGAAGCAGAATGTTTTGTAGCGGTTCGGAGGGTGAACAGTCACATAAAAAGTATAGGAGTTAAAAATAACAAAAAGCAACAAGAAATTTCATGAAACATCAATAAACTTCCTAAAACATCAATAAACTTCTTGCTGTTACATATACGAAATGGTATACTAAGAAAAAAAGCAGGAGGAGTAAATGGACAGTGTAAATATCGGGCAGGAGATTATTATCCTGCGAGGCGCTAAAGGCTGGACGCAGCAACAGCTGGCAGATATGCTGCAAACGACGGTGAGAACGATAGGGGCATGGGAATCCGGTGCTTCTATTCCCAGAAACGCCATGAAGGTAAAGATCGCGAAGGTTTTTGAACTTCCGGAAGATTATTTTCTTTCGGATGATGGAAAGGCGGTCGCTCCGAAGACCTTTCAGCAAAGAGAAACAGAAGTTGAGGATGTCATGAGAAAACTGGAGAAGCTTCTGTCGGAATCAGATGCCGTAGTTTCTGAGACGCAGAAAAAATTTTGTCTGGATTCGTGTTATAAAATATTAACAGATATACCAAAAAAGTAATCAGAAAGTACAAAAACAACAGCTGGAATTTAAGAAAAAGTACAGAAAATGATCGTTTGGGAGATCGTAAAAGAGAGTGAAATATGAGAAGGGGGAACAAATGATGGCAAATGTTATCGGTTTGGATTTTGGAAATTGTTATTCATTTCCGTGCTTTATTTCTGAAATTGACCTGAGTAAAGGAAGAATAGGAGGAATTGTACATGATTTGCTGCCGAACGGCAGGAATGATGGGATTCCAAGTGTATTTTTTTATTCGAACAAAGTGCAATTAAATCAAAATTCAAAGCCTTTGCCATGGTGCTGTGAAGATGCGGTCAGAACGGCAGCAAAGCCGCAAAAAAACAGAGTGCGGACACTCAAACGACATCTTGGTGAAAAGTTAGTGCTTGACGACAGAACGTTTACCTATGATGAAGCGATCACGCAGGTGATTCAGCACTGTATCCGAAGTGCAAATAAGGTACTCAAGGCGGGATACCTTACAGAGACAAATTTGGTTTCTATTGCTTATCCGGCAACATATACCAATGCACAGAAGACACGGCTGATTGAACTGGTGGAAAAAGCCACACTGGAAAACGGCGAGCATCTGAAAGTGTTCGGAACGATTGCGGAACCGGCTGCTGCTGCGTTGGACTATCTGGCAGAATTTGCTAAATCTTCTGCGGAAACAACTGTGTTAACTTACGATCTTGGCGGCGGTACTTTTGATCTCGGGCTGGTTGCGGCATATCCGAAGGGAAGGCAAAATGCAAGCGGCCATACATATTACTATGATATTATCAATACAGATGGCATCAATGATCTTGGCGGCACTGAATTTGATGAGGTGATGTATCAGATACTGCTTAAAAAGTTTGGAGCAGTAAGAAAGCTGTCTCAGGGCGAAAAAAACATATTGAAAACATTATCCGAGTCAACGAAAATTGAACTTTCCAATAATCAGGAAGTTTATCCCGAGATATACAATGGGAGAGTATGACGAGATTACAGTGACCAGGGCAGAATTTGAAGAAGCGGCCCGGCCGCTGCTTATGCGTACAATCATAAAGACACAGGAAATGTTGAAAAATCACCAGAATCAAAGGCCGGAAGCGATTTTGCTGACAGGCGGCGCCAGCCAGATGCCAATGGTATTGAATGAAATGGAGAAAGCATTTCCGGAATACCGGGGAAAAATCATATATTACAGACCAAGCAGAGCGATTGCATATGGAGCGGCAAGGTACGGAACCTCCGAAGAAAACAGCAATCCATCTACAGGATCCGTGATAGTGCAGCGAACTATGTATGATCTTGGAATTCGCTTTTTTGAGAAAGACGAAACGGAAATCCTCTACATAGATACTTATATAAAAAAGGGAACGGAAATCCCCTGTCAAACAGAGTATCGGTCTTCTTATACCAGATCTCTACAGCAAAGATATTCGACTTTTGAGGTATATGAGGCAAAAGGAGACAACCCCAATAAATATAAAATCGATACAGATTATACTAATATTATGGCGGTGAAACTGGATCACGGAACGCCTGTTCCAAAAGGGACGGAATCCATGACACGGCTGGGTATTGACGCATTGGGACGACTTACAATTGAGGCTTACGATGTAAAAAACCCAAACCAGAAATTAAAATCTTCCTATACATTGAAAAATTTAAGTTCAGAACTATAAATGAGCAAATATCGAATTTTGCACAAACTTATCCCACAAACTTAAAAGCTTCTTCGAATGAGGCGCTGCTTTTTATGAGGCGGTACAGGTTTGCAA
Source organism: Candidatus Fusicatenibacter intestinigallinarum (assembly GCA_019119555.1). Taxonomy (GTDB): domain Bacteria; phylum Bacillota; class Clostridia; order Lachnospirales; family Lachnospiraceae; genus Fusicatenibacter; species Fusicatenibacter intestinigallinarum. The sequence continues at coordinate 93,267 of DWWU01000006.1, forward strand.
ACTGTTCCTGCTTTAGCTGCTGCTTCA
>DWWU01000007.1 GCA_019119555.1 Candidatus Fusicatenibacter intestinigallinarum
GAGGCTTTCTGGATTCAGACGAGAGTTTTGGAGTGGGCAGGATATCCGGAGGTAAAGACACTGGATCAGTATTTCCAGCTTCTCGAGGATTACAACGCAGCCAACCCGACGATGGAGGACGGAACGCCAAACATTCCTTATACCATTCTCTGTGATGACTGGCGTTACTTCTGTCTGGAGAATCCGCCGCAGTTTCTTGCCGGATATCCGAACGACGGTTCTGTTATCGTAGACCCGGAGACAGAGACGATCGTGGATTACAACACAACAGACACTGCGGTGCGCTATTTCCAGAAGCTGAATGAGGAGTATAAGAAGGGAATCGTTGATCCGGAGTGCTTTACACAGAGCTATGATGAGTACATCGCGAAGCTGTCCACCGGACGGGTGCTTGGAATGGTTGACCAGCAGTGGCAGTTTTCGCAGGTCTATGACACAATGAAGCAGCAGGGACTGGACGCACAGGGCTGCAACTATGTACCGCTGGCGATTGGTATTGATGAGGATACGCCGAATCAGTGGAGAACGACTGGAAAGATGATTGACCCGTCCAATGGCGTCGGCATTACTGTAAGCTGTGAAGATGTGGAAGGTGTTCTTCAGTTCCTGAACGACCTGCTCAGCCCGGAGGTCAGAATTCTCCGCGGATGGGGCGTGGAAGGAGTCGACTATGAGGTAGGAGACGATGGACTGTATTACAGAACAGAAGAGCAGAACGCGCAGGCAGCAGATACCGCTTACAAGGCGTCCGAGTTCTGTGGCTATTCTTACCTGCCGAACTATACCGGTATGCTGGACGACAAGCTGAACGCGGCAAACCCGGGAGAGCAGCCGAGTATGTTTGAGCAGACACTTCCGTCTGACGTACAGAGATGTCTGGAGGCATACGGATGCCAGACGTATGCGGAAATGCTGGGCGAGGGAACACCGCAGCCGGGACCGTGGTATGCGATGTATACCTATTCAAACAGTATGACGACCGCGACACCGGGCGGAACCGCATGGACCAAGATGGGTGAGTGCAAGCACGAGTGGCTGCCCAAGGTTGTAATGGCTGACGATTTTGAGCAGGGCTGGGAAGAATATATGGAAGCTTACAATGCATGTAATCCACAGGACTTCTTGGATGAGATGCAGGAAGAGCTTGACCGCAGAATCGAAGAAGCTGCAAAATACGCAGAATAAAGCGAACGGTTGAAGGACAGGCGGCTGTGGAAACGATCCATAGTCGCCTGTCGAGGTTTTGAGGTATGGAAAAGGAGAAAAAATTATGGCGTCGAAAAAGAAAAGAGTGAAAACAAAATTCGACTGGAAGGAATTTAAACGTCAGAAGGTTCTGATGTTCTGGGCAGCGATCTTCGTGATCTACGGAGTAATCTTTTACTATCTGCCGCTCGGCGGCTGGGTGATTGCGTTTCAGAATTACAAACCGGCGCTCGGCATGTTTAAATCCGAGTTTGTGGGACTTCAGAAATTCCAGCAGTTGTTTTCCGACTCCTCCTTTTTGGGGGTCATCCGCAACACGCTGGCAATGGGCGTTATCAACCTGGTGCTGACCTTTGTGGCGGCGATTGTGTTTGCGATTCTGCTGAATGAGATTCGGATGAAATTCGCGAAAAAAGCAGTGCAGACGATTTCCTATCTGCCGCACTTTCTTTCCTGGATCGTTGTTACCGGTATCCTGAGAGACATTCTTTCCGGAACAGGTATCGTCAACGAACTGCTGATGAAGGCAGGAGCGACCGATCAGGCGATCAATTTCTTTGCGAATCCGGACTACTTCTGGTGGATCGTCGGTTTCTCAAATGTATGGAAGGAAACTGGATGGAACGCGATTATCTATCTGGCGGCAATTACGGCGATTGACCCGTCGCTTTACGAGGCTGCCGCGATCGACGGCGCCGGAAGATGGGCGAAGATCCGTCATATTATTCTGCCTGGCATCCGTCCGACGGTGATGATCCTGCTTCTGATGAATGTGGGAAATGTCCTCAACGCAGGCTTTGAGATTCAGTACCTGCTGGGCAACGGCCTGGTGCAAAGCGTATCCCAGACCATCGACATCTACGTCTTGAAATGGGGCATCAGCCAGGGAGACTATGCAATCGGTACTGCAGCCGGTATTTTCAAGAGTTTCGTCAGCATCGTGCTGATTGTGCTTGCCAACCAGTTTGCGAAGAGAACCGGCGACGAGCAGCTGTTTTAGGAGGTGCGTAGAAATGAAACGGACAAAAGCAAAGGAACAGGATTATTCGGCATCCATGCCGAAATATAAGAGAACCGTAGGCGGTGAGTTATTTACGATCTTTAATGCGATTTTTATGATCGCGTTTGTGGTAATCACGCTGTATCCGGTACTGAACACACTGGCGGTATCCTTCAACGACGGAACCGATGCGCTGCGCGGCGGAATTTATCTGTGGCCGAGAAAATGGTCCCTGCAGAACTACTCTACCGTTCTTCAGAAGGATAACCTGATTACGGGAGCATATATCAGCGTTGCCAGAACCGTTCTTGGAACCGTGTTCGGCCTGGCGGCGAACGCGCTCCTGGCGTTTATCGTCAGCAGAAAAAAATTCTTATTCAAGAGTCAGCTTTCTCTGTTCTGGGTCATTACCATGTACGTCAACGGCGGTATGATTCCGGTCTTCCTGGTTTACAAGGGACTGGGCCTGACGAACAGCTTCTGGGTTTATGTGATCCCGGGAATGCTCGGCGCGTTTAATATGCTGGTCATGAGAACATATATGCTTGGAATTTCCGACAGCCTGGAGGAATCCGCGCAGTTGGACGGTGCAGGGTATATGACGATTTTCATCAAGATCATTTCCCCGCTGTGCAAGCCGGTGTACGCGACGGTAGCGTTGTTTATTGCGGTCGGACAGTGGAACTCCTGGTTTGACGCGATGCTGTACAACCGAATGAGCGATCAGTATACGACGATGCAGTATGAGTTGATGAAGCTGCTGTCCTCTGTCACTAATCAGGGCGCCACGGCAGAGACGATGCAGAATGCCGTGGAGGCGGCCGGAGCGGTTACTCCGACTTCCATCCGTGCAGCTGCGACGATCATTACCATGCTTCCGATTGTATGTCTCTACCCGTTCCTGCAGAGATATTTTGTGGCCGGACTGACCATCGGAGGTGTAAAAGAGTAATCACACAGGGGGAATAGTGAATGATAAAAAAAGGCAGGCGTGCAGGGGCGTATCTCCTGGCGGCGGTTATGGGAGTTTCTCTTCTGAATATCCCGCAGACCGTATGGAGCTCTCAGGAAACTTCCGTGATTCTGTCGGAAGATTTTGAAGGTACATACTATGAATTCTCTGCGAGAGGTGCTACTATGGAAGTGACCGACGGGCAGAATCACACGGAGGGCCTGGAGGAAGGTAGCGGACATGCAGCTTACGTGACGGGCCGTACGGATGGATGGAACGGTATTACAAAAGACGTTACGGAAGTTCTGGAGGCGGGAAATACCTATACGATCAGCGCATGGGTACAGACGGAAGACGCTGCAAAGATGGTGCTCTCACTGGAAAATGTGTCCGGAGGGCAGACCGAATATCCGTGGATTGACTCGGCGGATACCGTGGCAGGGGAATGGACGGAACTGACCGGCACTTATAAGGTGCCTGATCAGATGGAAAAGATTTCCCTGAATCTGGAAACCAACGGGGATGAAAACAAGACAAAGAATTTTTATGCGGATGATATTTCCATTGTTCTGACCGAAAAGGCAGACGATGTCCCGGGAGAGAATCCCGGGTCGGAGCCTGAGACTCCCGAAGAGGGAGAACCAGGGGATGTGGAGATTCCGCAGGAACTGCTTTACTTCAGCAAATCCTTTGAAGAGGGAACAGAATCTGTGGAGGTGAGAGGCACGGCTTCCGTCAGTGCGACGCAGGAGGCGGCCCACGACGGATCCGCTTCCCTGAAAGTTTCCGGACGGGGAAATCAGGCCTGGCATGGCGCCGTGATTGATCTCTCGTCGAGAGTACGTGCAGGCGGCACCTATTTATACAGCGTATGGGTGTATGTGCCCCAGGAGACAGAATTCAAGCTGTCCACAGAAAAAGTATCTCAGGCAGGCGAACAGTCCTGGGACGAAATGTCTGTAGTCACAGTGCCCGCAGGCGTCTGGACACAGATTTCAGGAACGTACCAGCCGGGCAGCGAGGAGTTCTCTGGCCTGAAATGGAATTTTGAGACGACAGATGCCGGAATCGGAAAAGAATTTTATCTGGATACGGTAATGTTCGGGGCTGCCGACGCCTCCAGCTATGTGGAAGCTCCGGAGGAAAAGGATCCGGAGGTGGATCGTACCCTGGCTCCGCTTCAGTCCGTATATCAGAATGATTTCCTGATCGGAAATGTGTATAATCCGTCCAGTCTCCAGGGGACGGAACGGGAAATGCTGTTGTATCATTTCAATGCAATCACACCTGAAAACCTTATGAAGCCGGATGCGATGCAGCCTTCGGAAGGCAATTTCGGATTTGCACCGGCGGACGCGATGGTACAGTTTGCGGAAGAAAACAATCTGGCCGTCGTGGGGCATACCTTTGCATGGCATCAGCAGACGCCCGGATGGATGGCGGAGAACTGTACCCGGGAAGAAGCGATCGAACATCTCAGGACGCATATTCAGACGGTTGCTTCCCGCTATTCCGGACAGCTGATTGCCTGGGATGTGGTAAATGAGGCAATTCTGGATGGCGTGAAGCTTCCGGAGAACGGCGACTGGAAACAGTGCCTGCGTCAGGGCGCATGGTACCAGGCGATCGGAGACGACTATATCGAACTGGCTTTCCAGTTCGCTCATGAAGCCGATCCGGAAGCCAGGCTGTATTACAATGATTACAACCTGAATGATCAGAACAAGGCAGAGATTGTTGCCGCCATGTTCAAGGATCTGAAAAGCAGAGGAATCCCTGTGGATGGTATCGGAATGCAGTCTCATTACAATGTGAATCTGGCGTCTGCCGCAGTGGAGCGCTCCATTGAACTGTTCGAGGAGGCAGGCGCGGAAATTTCTGTTACAGAGCTGGATGTAACGGTAAACGGGGCGTCATCCTCAGGGCTTACGGAGGAGCAGGAAATTGCGCAGGCACAGGTGTATGCGGAGCTGTTCCAGATATACAGGGAGCATGCGGACTCCATTGCCCGTGTAACTTTCTGGGGCATCGACGATGCACACAGCTGGAGAAGCGAGAGTTTTCCGTGTCTGTTCCGCCGCGATTATTCCCCGAAACAGGCGTATTATGCGGTGATTGATCCTGACGGATATCTGGAAGAACATCCGAGGGATGAAATCCCGGAACCAAAGGAGATTACTGCCGCCTATGGCACGCCGCAGATCGACGGTGTGGCTGATGAGATCTGGGAGACTTCTGAGAGCGCGCCGGTGAATCTCATGACGATGGCATGGCAGGGCGCAGTGGGAACGGTACGTACCCTGTGGGATGAGCACGCGGTTTATGTACTCTTTGATGTACAGGATTCTGTTCTGAACGCGGACAGTGTCAATGCCCACGAACAGGATTCCGTCGAGATTTTTATTGACGAGAACAATGGAAAAACGCCTTATTACGAAGAGGACGACGGGCAGTTCCGGGTGTCCTTTGAGAATGTGGTATCTTACGGAAGCAATGGAGAAAAAGAAGGATTTGCATCGGCGGTTTCTCTTACAGACAGCGGTTATCTGGTCGAGATGAAGATTCCTGTGGACAGAACTCTGCAGGAAAAGGATGTGATTGGATTCGAGGCACAGATCAACGACAGCAATGAAAGAGGGGAACGTATCAGTATTGCGAAATTCAATGACAGTACGGATAATTCCTGGCAGTCTACCCAGTATTGGGGCGTTCTGACAACTTCTGCGAAGCAGGGAGAAGAGACGCCGGACCCGACGCCGACGGAGACGCCGGACCCAACGCCGACGGAGACGCCGGACCCAAATCCAACGGAGACACCGGATCCGACACCGACCGATACACCGAAGCCGACGCTTCCCGGCACAGCGGAGCCGGTGCCGACAGATACGCCAAAGCCGGGAACATCGCAGACGCCTGGAAGCACACAGAATGGAGGGCAGAAAACCGACAAGCTTTCCGATGCGGCTGAGAATCCGACAGATACAAAGAAGACCAGCAGTCCGCGAACCGGCGATCAGACACAGGCAGCCGTGTATGTATTTCTTGTGCTTGTGGCATTGTCGGGAATCACGGTGCTGACAGTGAAAAAACGATAGAGTTTCAGACGGTTTTGCGGCTTGGCCGGACCGTTTGAGGATACAGCAGGTGTAGGCATCCGGTCCGTTTTCAGGTAGGTTACGGCCGGATGCCTGCGGCTGTTCCGGAAAAGTTGCAGGCATTATATGGAAACAGTAGGGAGGAAGACAGATGAAAGGAGCCTTTGAGACGGGTGTGTACCGCAATGTGTTTCTGGAAAACGGGTATACACAGGAAGAAATTGACAGAAAAATCGAAAGCAGTTTTCAGACCATGTTTTATGGGCCGGAGGAGGAGCGCATCTACCATCCGGTGGGAGAGGACATGGGATATATGGAGGATACCGGAAACCACGACGCCCGCACGGAGGGCATGTCCTACGGAATGATGATGTGTGTGCAGATGGACAGAAAGGAAGAGTTTGACCGTCTGTGGAAGTGGACGAAAACGTATATGTACATGGAGGATGGAGAAAACGCCGGATATTTCGCCTGGTCCTGTCAGCCGGACGGAACAAAGAATTCCTACGGCCCTGCGCCGGACGGGGAGGAATATTTTGCGATGGCGCTGTTTTTTGCATCCAGACGCTGGGGCGACGGAGAAGGCATTTTCAATTATTCCCGGGAGGCCAGGGCGATTCTTCGCGAATGTATTCACCAGGGGGAGGACGGTAAAGGCGGCGAGCCTATGTGGGAAGCAGAAAACCATCTGATCAAATTTATTCCCAACTGTGACTGGTCCGATCCCTCTTATCATCTGCCGCATTTTTACGAGCTGTTTGCGCTGTGGGCGGACGAGGAAGACCGGCCGTTCTGGAAAGAGGCGGCCGGAGCCAGCAGGGAATACCTGAAGAAGGCGTGCCATCCAAAGACCGGACTCTGCGCGGAATACGCGAACTATGACGGAACGCCCCATACGGCGCACCAGGAGGAGTTCGGAGGACGCCACGACTGGTACTACAGCGACGCTTACCGCACGATTGCCAATATCGGTCTGGATTACGCGTGGTTTGCAGCGGATGAGTGGGCCTGCCAGACCGCTGATCATCTCCAGAAGTTTTTCTGTGAGACAGAGAAAGGAAGAACCGACGGAGTGTATCTGATCGACGGAACTCCGGTGGAAGGAATGAAAGCGCTGCATCCGGTGGCGATTCTTGCGACCAATGCCCAGGCGTCCCTGGCGGCCCGGGGACCATACGCTTCTGAGTGTGTGAAAAAATTTTTTGAGACGCCGCTCAGACAGGGGGACAGAAGATATTATGACAACTGTCTGTATTTCTTTGCGCTGCTTGCGCTCAGCGGAAGATACAGGATCTGGAAATAGAAAGAACGCTGTAATATTTTTCTGGATTTCTATAGTTTTACTACAAGGAGAGAGATATCATGCTGACAGTCAATAATCCGATTTTAAATGGTTTTTATCCTGATCCGTCCATCTGCGCGGTGGGAAAGGATTTTTATCTGGTTACCTCAACTTTTGCCTATTTTCCCGGCATTCCGGTCTTTCACAGCAGAGATCTGAAAAACTGGAAACAGATCGGGCACGTTCTCGACCGTACTTCCCAGCTGCCCCTGGCAGGATGTGGACATTCCCAGGGAATTTACGCGCCGACCATCCGGTATTACGATGGGACATTTTATGTAATCACGACGAATGTGTCTGGGGGCGGGAACTTCTATGTGACCGCAGAGGATCCTGCCGGTCCGTGGTCGGATCCGGTGTGGCTGGGGGACGATGCGCCGGGAATCGATCCGAGCCTGTTTTTTGATGAAGACGGCGCCTGCTATTATGTGGGAACAAGACCGAATCCGGACGGCGTCCGCTACAACGGGGACTGGGAAATCTGGGTGCAGCGGCTGGATCTGGAGCAGGGTTGCCTGACCGGGGAGAGTGTGAAGATCTGGAAGGGTGCGATGAACGGCGTTATCTGGCCGGAAGGGCCGCACCTTTACCGGAAAGACGGATATTATTATCTGATGATCGCAGAGGGCGGCACGGGCCCGGACCATTCTGTGACGGTGGCGAGAAGCAGGGAGATCTTCGGACCCTATGAGGGAAATCCGGACAATCCGATTCTGACACACCGTCATCTCGGAAAAAATTATCCTGTGACTTATGTGGGACATGGAGACCTGGCGGAAGACGCGGCAGGGAACTGGTATATGGTCATGCTGGCTTCCCGTCCGCAGCAGGGCTATACGATGATGGGAAGGGAAACCTTTCTGGCAAGAGTCGTATGGGAAGACGGATGGCCGGTGGTGAATCCGGGAATCGGAAAACTGGAGGAGCAGGTGACCATTCCCCTGGAGGAGAGCCGGTTTGAGCCTGCAGATACGGTCTTTCACTTCTGGAGAGACAGACTTCCGATGGAATTTGTGACGCTCAGGAATTCGGCGGAAGAAATGTGTTCCCTGGCAGAACGGCAGGGCTGGCTTCGCCTCCGGCTGCGCCGGGAGACTCTGCGGGATGCGGCGGATCCTTCCTATGTCGGCGTACGCCAGCGTCACTTCTGCTGGCAGGCGGCTGCGCTTCTGGATTTTACGGCACAGCAGGAGGAAGAGGCGGCAGGGCTGGCGCTGGTACAGAGCGACCGTTATAATCTCAGGTTTGAAAAGGTTCGCAATGAGAGGGGAACCGCATGTATCCATATCCGCCGCTGCGAGGACGGGGTGGATCAGAAAATCGCTGCTGCGGAAGTGCCGGACGGAGTCTGCGTGCTGCGGATCGTGTGCCGCGGGCTGGAGGCAGATCTCTATTTTGAGCAGAACGGTGTAAAGCATTGTATGGCGCAGGGCGTGGATCTGAGACCGCTCAGCACAGAGATCGCAGGAGGATTTACCGGCTGTACCGTGGGAATGTACGCGTCGGCAGAAGGGGCAGACAGCAGCAGTTTTGCGGACTTTGGCTGGTTTTCCTACGAGGGACTGTGATAGGATTACACCTGTGGGAGTGCTGAAAAAGCGCTTTTCCGCAGAAAATCAGGGCAGAGAGGAAAAGACCGCCCGCTGCAGAGCATATTCAGGCATGTTCTGCAGCGGGCGGAACTCTTTGTTTTCATGCGGATTGCAGCGGGCGGAATGGATTCAGGGTGCCGGTTCAAAGCATAATGCTGTGATTTTGTCGTCCTGGTAAAGCAAAGTGGGCGCCCCGCAATTTCCGTTCTCCCGGATAAATTGAATGACTGCAGCCGTATCCATCGTGTTGTCCAGATAGACGACAGGAGACGCAGCGGCCTGGCTGAGCGCAGAGGCGATGGGAGTGTAGTCCTCTCCGGATATTTTTACGGTGAGAACCCGATGGTAGTTCTGCAGTTCCAGAAGATTGTTCGTTGGAAGATACCGGTTATAGTCGTAAGTGATATAAAGACAGTCATGATCCGCGTATGCCTGGCTGACAGCGACATTATCTTTCTTGTACTGATACAGGTAGTTTGTGGTTCCGGTGAGCCATTGAACGGCCGTCAGCAGCAGCAGGAGCAGCCAGACGGCTTTTCCTCCGTCAGCGCGCCAGGAAAGCAGGGAAAATAACCGAAACAGCGCTGCGGTAAACAGAACGGACACGGCCGGGAAAATGCAGAAAATGTAGCGGTCCGCCTGATAGGGGGCGATCAGTGCGATCAGCACAGTATACAGACTGATGACGGCGGCTGTGATTGCCAGAACGGCGGCAGTCCCCGGACGGGCGGAAAAATCCTTTGTTCCGGAAACTTTTTTCCGCACCGTTTTGCGCCGGATCCGGCGAACCTGAAAAATTTTCAGAACCAGAAAGACAATGGCAGTCAGGAGTACAAACAGCGGCAGAAAACCGGCGAACAGTTCGTTGTTGATGATCTCCAGAAACTTCCCAAGACGGGGAAGAAGGGTGTCCGTGTTCCGCAGGTTCTGGTAGGCCTGTACGCCTCTGTTGGAATCCAGTCCCAGAATTTTTGTGAAGGTATCGGGAAATACCAGCCATACCAGGCCCAGGGACAGAAGCATGGTGACCACATACTGCCACAGCCGCTTCCAGTATCTGTGAAACAGCAGCCAGAATACATAGCCGGCAGATAAGAAGGCCCCAAGGATTGCAAAATAGTAGTGGCTGAAGAATCCCAGGAAGGTAAGTGCCAGCAGGGCAGCCAGGCGCCGGAGGGATTGACGGTGATCGATGATCATGCAGGTATGCAGGTACAGGGAAGCTGTAAACCACAGGGTCAGAAGCATATACATCCGGAGAAAGACGACGCAGCTCATCGCAGCGATGCTGAAGCTCCAGAATATCATGCATGCCAGAGGAAAGCCCCGGCTTTTCCGGAAAAGCTTTCCGGCCCACAGATAGACCAGCACGGAGACGGCCAGAAAGCAGACGAGATTTGGAAGCAGACCGTACCATTTACTGAAGGTCCCCGGAAACAAGGAGCAGATCGTGTGGAGAATCAGATAAAACAGCGGCGGATGTGTGTCCATCTCCTGATTATAGAAAACGGAGCCGTAGTCGAAACGATGCTCCGCGTCCACAGTCAGATAATTTCCGAAGTATTCCCCGGAAACCCATCCGTCTTCCACGGGGCTCCCCACATAGACGTAAGGTTTATAATAAGAATTCGCCAGTCCGTATGACCACAATTCATCGACAAAATACCCGCTTTTCTGCGTGCACCAGAATACGGCGAACAGGAGCTGCAGAAACAGAACGAGAAAGAACAGCCAACGGGATTTCCGTTTCGAATCCGCTGGCTGAACTGTTGCGGATTTCTTCCGGCGGATGTTAAAGTTTGATTTCAAAATTCCAATCTCCTTAAAAAAATATTTTCAGAGGACCGCTCTCCGGTACATCAGCAGAAACTGATCGGTTCCGGGTTCCGGTCTGCGCTGGCCGGACGGGCGCCAGCCGAAGGATTCATAAAAACTGCGCGCTGCCTGGTTGGCTTCCAGAACCCAGAGGGAAACCTGACGGCTGCCGGACGCGGAGGCGCGGGAAAGAAATTCCCGCATCAGCAGGGTACCGATGTTCTTATGCTGAAAAAACGGATCGACATACAGCTCCCTCAGATGCCATTCCCCGGGGGCAAACGCCCGGTCAACAGAAATCATTCCGCGAACAATTCCATCGTCATAGACAAAAACATCCTCCCGCAGCTTTGAATTTTTCCGGTAGGACAGAGCAAGATCCAGCACGTTCATTTCCTGGAAAGATACATAGTCGTTGCGGAAGATTGGACGATAGGCAACCCTCTTGGCGAAAATCAGAATTTCAGCGACACGGGAAGCATCGTTTTCCCGCATCGGACGGATATATCCCGTACCACTGTCGTTATGGAAATCGCTTTTCATATATAAAGGCCCTTCCTGGTATCATTGATCTGTAAACCGGCAGCCGGCCATTGAAAATCGTTTTGCAATGGGCCGAATGCCCGCAGGCACTATGCATTCATACGGTCTGTGCAGTGAATGTACAGACCTGGATGAACTGCCGCCTCATATCTGATAAGTTTAACATATTCTCTTGACTTTTCCAATAACAGAATAAGAGTTGTCGTAACCGCTCCGGTGGCTGAACTGCTGCAAGTGATGTCAGATTAATACAAAGAAAAGGTCAGAAAAAGACATTTTCCTGAGGTCCGGAGTCTGGTACAATGAAAATATCTGAAATTTTTTCGCAACATTGCAGACGACGACAAGGTCAAGGAGGAAGCAGACATGAATCACACAGAACTGGAAGCATTGCTTCAGGACATGAGTTTAAGAGAAAAGATCGGCCAGGTATTCCAGATTTCCGGACAGCTTCTGGCCGAGGATTCCGCCGCAATGGGGCCCATGCAGGAGATGGGAGTGACACAGGAAGATCTGTCGCTGGCCGGTACGGTGCTGGGCATATGCGGCGCAGAGAAAATCTGCAAAATTCAAAAGGAATATATGGAACGTCATCCCCATCATATTCCGCTGATTTTCATGCTGGATGTCATCAACGGGTATCGCACGGTTTATCCGATTCCGCTGGCGCAGGGGGCGTCCTTCCTGCCGGAGCTCTCCGGAAAATGTGCGCAGATGGCTGCGCGTGAAGCGGCGGCCGCAGGCCTTCACGTCACGTTTTCGCCGATGACGGACCTGGTGCGGGACGCCCGCTGGGGACGGGTCATGGAGTCCACAGGGGAAGATGTCTACCTGAACAGCCAGTTTGCGAAAGCGATGACGGAAGGGTATCAGGGAAACGATCTGGCCGGGGAGGAGACGCTGGGGGCATGTGTCAAGCATTTTGCAGGCTACGGCGCTCCGGAGGCAGGAAGAGATTATAACACGGTGCAGCTGACAGAGCGGACGTTCAGGGAATATTATCTCCCGGCTTATCAGGCGGCGGTGGACGCCGGCGTGGCGCTGGTGATGACTTCTTTTAATACGGTCAACGATATTCCGGCGACGGTCAACAAACAGCTGATGCGGGGAATTCTCCGCGATGAGATGGGATTCGACGGTGTGCTGATCAGTGATTTCGGTGCGATCGGAGAGACCATTGCCCACGGACTGTCCAGTGACCGGGCGGATGCGGCAAAGCGTGCGCTGGAAGCCGGCGTGGATATCGACATGATGTCCGGCGTTTATCCGGAACAGCTGGAACAGCTGATCAGGGGAGGAAAAGTCCGTGAGGAGCTGCTGGACGAGGCGGTGATGCGGATCCTTGAACTGAAAAACAGACTGGGACTTTTTGAGAATCCGTTTAAGGGAGCGGATCCGGAGAAAGAACATGCGGTGATTCTGTGTGAGGAGCACCGGGCGCTGGCCAGGGAAGCTGCAGAGCGTTCTTTCGTGCTTCTGAAAAATGAGAATGATTTTCTTCCGCTGAAAAAAGAAGAAAAAATTGCGCTGATCGGGCCGTATGTGAGCAGAAAGCAGCTGCTGGGCGGATGGTCTTTCCTGGGGGACTCCGGGGACACTGTGACGGTGGAGGAGGCGGCCCGCGCTCTGATGCCGGAATGGAACGTTACGTTTGCAAAGGGCTGTACGGTCCTGGATCCCGGGACGAAGCTGGTGGGCTTCGGTGAATATCGGGAGGAAGCATATACAGAGGAGGAACAGAGCCGGTTGTGGAGAGAGGCCTGCGATGCTGCCAGGGAGGCGGACAAAGTGGTGCTGTTCCTGGGAGAGCATTTTCTCCAGACCGGCGAGGCAACGAGCCGGGGCATTCTGGAACTTCCGCAGATTCAGCAGAAGCTTTTGAGGGAAATCACCGCGGTCAATCCCAACACTGCGGTTGTTCTGTTCACCGGACGTCCGCTGGATCTTCGTCTGGTGAGGAAACATGCGAAAGCAGTTCTGGAGGCATGGATGCCGGGAACCGAGGGCGGAACGGCGCTGATCCGGACGCTGACCGGCGCCTGTGAACCCACCGGACGGCTGCCGATGAGTTTTCCGTACTGTGTCGGTCAGGTGCCGGTACACTATGATGAATTTCCGACGGGAAGGCCTTATCATGCGCCGGATGAGAACCGTTTCCTGTCCAAATATCTGGATATTCCCAACCAGCCGCTGTATCCCTTCGGCTATGGCATTGGCTATACGACATTCTCTGTATCCCCAGTGTGTCTTGACCGGGAGGAAATGACCCGTGACGGATGTATTACCGCAAAGGTAACTGTCCGGAATACCGGAGACCGGCCGGGAACAGATGTGATTCAGCTTTATCTGCACGATGTGGCGGCCAGCGTGGTGCGCCCGGTGAAACAGCTGAAGGGCTGGCAGCGGATCACTCTGGAGCCGGGAGAAGAGGCGGAGGCTGTGTTCAGAATCCGTGAAGATATGCTGCGGTTCTATACCGCTGACGGAACCTGGGACAGCGAGCCGGGCGTTTTTGAGGTGATCATCGGCGAGAGCAGCGCGTCGGAGAACAAAAAGAGCTTTCTTCTGGTGTAGGACAGCAGGCGATATCGGGGCGTAGCAGTTAGCCAGGTCTGTGCATTCATTGCACAGACCGTGTGAAAGCACAGTGCCTGTGGGCATCCGGCCCATCGCGGAGCGATTTTCAATGGCCGGATGCGGTAACCGTTCTGCTGGCTGAACTGTTACGTCAGAGCTGCGCAGAGAGAGAAGGGAACCGTTCTGCCAGAGGAACGGTTCCGGGAAAGGAGCACAACAGAAAAACATGCAGAAACAGTCTTATCATAATCCGATTATTTCCGGCTACCATCCGGATCCGTCCATCTGCCGTGTGGGAGACGACTATTATATTGTAAATTCCTCCTTTGAATATTTTCCGGGCGTGCCGGTATATCACAGCAGAAATCTGGTGAACTGGGAACTGACCGGGCATTGCCTGACTACCCCGCGGCAGCTTCCGCTGGAAAAGTGTCGGGTGTCCGGAGGGATATTTGCGCCTACGCTGAGGTATCACGACGGCTGGTTTTTCATGACGACCACCAATGTCACCGGCGGCGGGAATTTTATTGTCAGTAGCCGGGAAGCGGACCAGGGATGGTCAGATCCTGTATGGATCGATCAGGGAGGCATTGATCCTTCTCTGCTGTTTGACGACGACGGAAAAGTATACTACACAACGGCGGCCGCCGATGAAAAGGGGCGTTCCTGTATTCTGATCTGTGAACTGGATCCTTTTACCGGTGAGAAGTTCACGGAGAGCAGAATTCTCAGTTATGGCTGCGGCGGACGGAATCCGGAAGGGCCGCATCTGTACAAGATTCATGGGAAATATTATCTGATGCTGGCGGAAGGCGGCACGGAATATGGTCATATGGAGACGATACAGCGGTCGGACAGTCCCTGGGGTTCCTATGAGCCATGTCCCCATAATCCGATTCTTTCCCACAGAGAAGACTGCAGAGGGGAAATATACTGTACCGGACACGGGGATCTGCTGGAGGATGCCAACGGAAACTGGTGGATGGTCTGTCTGGCGATACGGCCCTGCGGTAGAAAAAATAACCGTGTCATGATGCATAATCTTGGAAGGGAAACCTTTCTGGCGCCTGTGGTGTGGGATGAGGACGGCTGGCCTGTGGTCGGAGATCACGGGCGGATTGCTCTGGAAATGGAAGGGCCGCTTCCGGGCAGAGCGGAACCGGTATGCAGAGATTTCCGGGAGGAATTTTCCGGCGCGACATTTTCTGTACATTACAATTTCCTCCGCAATCCGCGCATGGAAAATTATGTGTTTCTGCCTGAGAAAAAGAAGCTGGTTCTGAAGGGAACGGAGATCACGTTGAATGAACAGGATACGCCGACCTGGCTTGGTGTCCGCCAGAAAGATTTCGACACTGTGACGACGATAAAACTGCGCCCGGCAGGGCGGGTACAGGGAATGCGTGTCGGTCTGACAGCCTATTACAACAACGATTACCATTATGAAATTTATCTGACCCGGGAGCTGGATCAATGGAAGATCTGTCTGGCAAAGCATGTGCATGACATTTTTGCAGTCACGGAGCAGACGGAGGCGGAACTCCCGGAGGACGGGACGCTGTGGCTGCGGATTGCGACAAACCGGGAAACCTATACCTTCCTGTTCAGCACAGATGGAGAAACCTACCGGAAGCTGGGAACCGGGCTGGCGGTAGGACTCTGCACCGAGGGAACCCGAACCATGACTTTTACGGGAACCTATCTGGCCATGTTTGCGGAACTGGCGGCCATGGAGGTAAGCCTGTTTGAGATGAAGGTACTGGATTTACAGAATGAATGGTAACTGTTCAGTTGGCTGAAATGTCACAATGAGTGTTACAGCTCGGCCAGGTCTGTGCATTCACTGCACAGACCGCAGGAAAGCATCGTGCCTGTGGACATCCGGAATCCTTGACATGTTCTGTGAATAGATTCATAATAGAGAAAAGAGCTGTTGAACAGGTGAAAGTGCTCCTGTATCGTATGATACGGGGAAAACAGGAGGTGGTACCGGTGGAGCTGCTTGTATCAGAAGAGATTGACCCGCGGTTTCTGGAGATCGTGGAGCCGATTCTGAAGAATAAGGAATTTCTGAAACTGGGAGGTTATCTGCAGCATCGGAAAACTTCGCGGCTGGAGCACAGCATCAATGTATCCTATATTGCATGGAAGATGGCGAAAAATATGGACTGCGATGAAAAGCTGGCGGCCGTTGCGGGGATGCTTTACGATTTCTGTGTCTATGATTTTAAAGATCAGCTTCCGGAAGGTGAACTGCATCAGGCGTTTTACCATCCGAAAGCAGCCGCATGGACCAGTGAGGAACAGTTTGGAATCGATGAGCGGGTGCGCAGCATTATTCTTACGCATATGTTCCCGCTCGGACCAATGCCGAAATGCCGGGAGGCATGGGTGGTGACCTGTGCGGATAAGTTGTGTGCGAGTCTGGAACTGGTACGGATTCCGTTTGCGCTCAGCTGGCGGCAGAGAGTTATGGTTGTGACGGCGTAAGACAGTTTTAAGTATCCGTTCAGCCAGTGGAACGGATAAGGTTTTAAAACAAAAGAGTCATGTCAGCGGACCGTATGTTCACGGATCGGCTGACATGACTTTATTATATAATAACAGGAAACTGCGTTCCCTGTTATATAAAAACGCTCCGCGGGATGCGCACTCGCGCGGAGCAGAAATATGTCGCCAGGGCGACCGCGCTCGGCGCGAGAGTTCCGCGAGCGGAACTCTTTTCTATAGCTCTGCAGTGTGTTCCCTGTTGCGCTTCAGCAGAACCAGGGCGAGGAGAAACAGAATCGGGAATACGATCGCGGCGGCAAGTCCACTCTGCAGTGAGCCGCTGAGTTTCCCGGAGACCAAACCCACAAGAGAAGGGCCTGTGGTACAGCCGAGATCTCCCGCCAGGGCGAACAAAGCGAACATGGCGGTTCCGCCTTTCGGACATGCTGCGGCAGCAAGGCTGAAGGTTCCGGGCCACATGATGCCTACAGAGAGACCACACAGCGCGCAGCCCAGCAGCCCAAGAACGGGAACCGGTGCGAAGACGGCCAGCAGATAACTGCAGACACAGAGAACGCCGCTGGCAGCCATGAAATTCGCCAGACGTATTTTCTCACTGAATTTTGCATAGAACACACGGGAACTTCCCATCAGCACGGCAAACAGGCAGGGGCCGGCCAGGTCGCCAGCGGTTTTGGAAACTTTCAGCCCGCTCTCGGCAAAGGCGGAAGCCCACTGACTCATGGCAAGCTCTGAGGCGCCGGAACATAACATCAGCAGACCGAAGATCCAGAAAAGCTTCATGCCGAGGAGCTGACGGATTCCCATTCCCTCTCCTTTTTCCACCAGCGCTGCGATGGGCACCTGGGAAAAGTAAAAGGTGTTGGCGATGGGAATAAGCGCCCATAGAAATGCCATGATTTTCCAGTTCTGGATTCCTGCAGCTGAGAAAAAGACTGTGGACAGCAACACGACAAATACGGAACCCCAGCAGTAAAACGAGTGGAGCAGGCTCATGGCCGCGGCCTTGCGGGACGTGGGGCAGGCTTCGACGATCGGACTGATGATCACTTCGATCAGGCCGCCGCCAACCGCATAAAAGGCTACCGACACCAGAAGTCCGGCAAACGGAGACGGAAAAAGCTCCGGAAGAATACCGATGCCGATCAGACCGGCCGCCGCGAAAATATGGGCGATCAGAGCCGACGCCCGGTATCCGATCCGGTCGACGAATTTTGTGGCTGCGATATCGGTCAGAAGCTGAACGACGAAATTTACAGTGATCAGCAGTGTGATCTGTGAAAGCGGGATCCCGTAAGTGCTCTGAAAGGTCAGAAACAGCAGCGGGACAAAGTTATTTACGACTGCCTGTGTGATATACCCGGTGTAACAGGCGTACAGAGTATGGTTGTAGTTGCTGCGGATGCTCATAAATCCTCCCTTTTCCCGGCCAAACTTCCTTCGCCGGATGTTTTCTAGTTTACAAAAAATGCGTATTTGCACTGATTATATGACAGGTAATATGGAAAAGCAAGAAAGAAAACAAAGAAATGCAATGGCCGGATGGAGGAACCGTTCAGCCGGATGAACGGTTCCTGATTCTGTGACGGAGGATGTTTCTGAAGCGAAAGTGTGGTATGATAAAAAGCGATAGAAATGTGAAAAAGAGTTACGGTTCAGCTGGCTGAACGGTTGCGAGAACGATAAGGAGGCAGCGATGGAAGGCCTGAGTCAGAAAATTTATCTGGAACTGGAAGAACCGACGGAGGAAGACAACCGTTCCTCCTGGGAGCGGATACAGGATGCTCTGAGGGAGAAGTTTGGGCGGGTGATCCCGTCTCTGGAGGTTCTGCAGATGCTGTATCCCTGCTGCGAAGACAGCGGATGGAAGGTTACGGTATCGCTTGCATATTCTGAGGAGGGATGGAAGGCCCTCCGGCTGGAGCCCGGAAATACGGCGGACTGTCATTATGGATACTGTGCGGATCTGGGAAGCACGACGGTGGTGATGCGTCTGGTGGACTGCAGACGCGGGGAGACACTTGGGGAAGTGAGCGTCAATAACCGTCAGATAGCCTGGGGTGCAGACATTCTCACAAGAATTTTTTACTGCAAAGATCATCCGGAGCATCTGCAGGAACTGACGAAAGCTGCCAGGGACAGCTTCCTGGAGGCGATGGAAGTCCTGCGCCGAAAGACGGGAATCGGGCCGGAGGCGTGTCTGTGTATGACGGTTGCGGGAAATGCGGCGATGATGCATTTCTTTTACGGGCTGGATCCTTTCTGTGTATTTGCGTCCCCTTATGCGCTCCGGGCCACACATTTTCCGGCCTATACCGGCAGAAGTCTCGGCATTCCCATCGGTGGGATGGTGTACAGCTTTCCGGCGCGGGCGAATTATCTGGGCGGGGATATTATCAGCGGAATTCTCGCATCCGATCTGGACCGGCAGGAGGAGATCGGCGTGTTTCTGGATATCGGGACAAACGGCGAACTGGTCATCGGCAACCGGGATTTTTTGCTTGGCGGAGCAGGCGCCGCAGGCCCGGCGCTGGAAGGAGGCGTTGTGAGAACGGGAATGCGGGCGGAAGAGGGCGCGGTGTCTTATGTAAAGCTCACAGACGGCGAGTTTCACCTGACCGTTATCGGAGGGGGAGCTCCAAGAGGAATCTGCGGCTCAGGGATCGTAGATCTTCTGGCGGAACTCTTTCTGCATGGCTGGGTGGATATCCGCGGCAGATTTCTTCCTCAGGCGTCGGAAAAAATTCAGCGGCGGGAGCCGGAACAGGAACTTGCGGTGGAATATGCGCCGGACCTGTGGTTTTACCAGAGTGACATTTCGGAATTTATAAAGACAAAAGCGGCGGCTCACACGATGGTGGAGTACCTGATGCGGCAGATCGGACTGACGATGGATGATGTCGGAGAATTCCATGTGGCGGGAGCGTTCGGAACATATTTGAACAAAGAGTCTGCCGTGGCGGTGGGCTTGTATCCGGATATCGATCGCAGCCGGATCGTCAGCGAGGGGAATGCTTCCCTGGAGGGCGCCATGTACTGGCTCCTCCACCGTCAGGCGGGGCAGCGGATGGAAGAGATCCTCGGAAAGATGGAATATATACAGTTCGGCGCTGTTGACGACTTTCTGCATCTGATGATTGCAGCTGAGGCTCTGCCCCATACAGATCTGAGTCAGTACCCGACAGTGGAAAAGAAGCTTCGGGAGAGTTACAGTTCAGCCAGGTCTGTGCATTCCACTGCACAGACCGTCTGAAAACGCAGAGCCTGCGGGCATCCGGCCCATCGCGAAGCGATTTTTAATGGCCGGATGCCGTAACAGTTCAGCTGGCTGAACTGTTACTCGGGAAAACGGAGTGATGACTTGCTCATTGTAATCTTTCAGACGATCTGCTATAATGAAAGCGGCAGTTCGGAAAGAACGAAAACTGAAAATCAAAACAGAAAAATCGAAGAAAGGAATGAAAAAAATGAAGAAATACGTTTGCGAACCATGTGGATATGTATATGATCCGGAGATCGGCGATCCGGATAACGGAATTGCACCGGGAACGGCATTTGAGGATCTCCCGGAAGATTGGGTATGTCCGATCTGCGGCGTTGGAAAAGACGAGTTCCAGCCGGAAGAGTAAGGAGAGATCATCCGGTCTGCGCAGCGACTGCGCAGACATGACTGAATTGTAACAGGAGGACAGCAGTAAATGAGCATCACATTTGACAAGTATCTCGAGACAGGGAATCAGGAGATTGACAAACAGCACAAAGAGCTGATTGCCAGAGTCAATAAACTGACCGAGGAATGTCTGCCGGGCAAGGAAAAGAATGTAGCTGTGCAGACCCTGGATTTCCTGATGGATTATACAGAATTTCATTTCAATGACGAGGAAAAACTGCAGGAAGCGCACAGCTATCCGCTTCTTCAGGCGCACAAAGACCAGCATGCGAAATTTGTGAAAGCAGTGGAAGAACTGCGGGAAATGCTGGAGGAAGAGGAAGGTCCGACCGAGGCTTTTGTGGAAGCTGTGAAGAAGAATGTTGTGGAGTGGCTTCTGAACCATATCCAGATCTGGGATAAACAGGTTGCGGCATACGTTCAGGAATATTAAACGGCAGTCAGGAACGGTGTGGCTGAGCGTTGCGGCGGAGCGTAACGCCGCCGCAGGCTCTCAGACACGCCTGTCTGTGTGAGCGAGCTGACCGAAAAACGGTTTGCAGGGACGAACCGGCGTGGTCTGCCGTCACAGAAGGAGGAGTTCTTATGAGCAACGATCGTATCAGTTTTACAATAGGAAAACAGAAAACCATTGCCCTGATTGCCCATGACGGAAAAAAACAGGAAATGATCCGGTGGTGTGAAGAACATAAGGATGTGTTATCCCGGCATTTTCTGTGCGGAACAGGAACAACGGCCAGAATGATCGCGGATGCCACAGGCCTTCCGGTGAAAGGATACAACAGCGGCCCGCTGGGCGGCGATCAGCAGATCGGTGCAAAGATTGTGGAGGGCGTGATCAATTTTGTCGTATTCTTTTCTGATCCGCTGGAAGCGCAGCCTCATGATCCGGATGTGAAGGCGCTGCTGCGGATTGCTCAGGTGTATGACATTCCCATCGCGAACAATAAGGCGACAGCGGATTTTATGATTACTTCCCGTTTTATGGAGGAAGAATATGAACATCAGGTCATCAACTTCCGGCAGCAGGTCATTGACCGGGCAAAGGAAGGGGAAAACCTGGGAAAGAAAAAATAAAAGGCAGCAGTTCAGCCAGCTGGAATGTTACAAGAAAATCGTAACAGTTCAGCCCGCTGAACTGTTACAGAAAATCAACAGTCCGGCAGGCTGAACTGCTACAAGGAAAAGCAGCGTACTGCCGGATAAAGTGAGGGGAGTATATCAATGGCAGATGGATTCTTATCGCCGGAGGGGATTTTTTTCCCGAAAGAGGAGACGTATCATGCGGAGATGGCCCGGAGAATACTGAAAGCGGGTAAAGACGTGCTGGAACCAATCCAGGAACTGCTTCGCCTCGGGTATATTGCGTTTATTGAATTCCGAAATCCTCTGGCAAAGGAGAGCCTTCAGCCGGACCTGGATTACGTTCTGTGTTCCCACGGGCATACACTGACGCAGGAACAGGAGCGGTGGCTGAGGGAACACAAAAGTGAAATCAGCAGACGGCAGCAATATTATATCAACAAGGATGATTCCTACGCATTCCGTGATCTGGAACTCAGCGACGTGACAATGTATGAGCGCTGCGGACAGTGCCGGGAACAGGCGGAACGCCTGAAATGGTGCAACGCCGAGCGGAGGGATCTGCCGGAGCTTTGTGAAAAATGTCCTTATATAACATCCCCGAATAGTTGAAAAGCTATCCGGGGATGTTTTTGCCTGAAATAGGACAGAACAGATTCTGCAAAAAGGAGAAGGATATGGATAACAGAAAGCATATGGGGAATATTACGGATTGCGGGGAAACCGGAAGCGGCAGCCGGACAGTCGAACAGGACGGCGCCGGTCGGGAACTTTCCGAAACTCTTGTCATCAGAGAACTGGATATTGAAGAATATCGGGGAAAGACTTATGAATTTGTCTATGAGACGCCGGGTTTCTACGATTTTGATGTCCGGGAGAATGAATTTGCACTGGAATATAAATCTTTTGAACGGCCGGTGAGAAAATCCTTTACAGACAGTCTGATCAGCCAATGGCTGGAATCCCCCTGCCTGTACGGAGCCTTCCGGAACGGATGCCTGGCTGGAATTGCGGAAGGAAGTATGGAATCCTGGAACAACCGTTTTCGCATCAATAATTTCCTGATTTTTGAGGAGTTTCGCCGCCAGGGCATCGGAACTTTGCTGATGCAGCGGATGCTGCGGCGCGCCAGGGAGGAAAAGGCCCGTATGACGGTTCTGGAGACGCAGAGCTGCAATGTGAATGCCATTCAGTTTTACCGGCGCTGCGGGTTTGAGATCATTGGTTTCGATCTGTACTGTTATTCCAACCAGGATCCTCAGCGCGGCGAGGTCAGAATTGAAATGGGAACAGTTCAACCAGGTCTGTGCATTCACTGCACAGACCGTATGAATGCATAGCGCCTGCGGGCATCCGGCCCATCGCGAAGCGATTTTCAATGGCCGGATGCCGTAACAGTTCAGCTGGCTGAACTGTTACAATGGGACAGAAATTATAAAATACTTGACATTTTCCGATGTTGTTTTTATGATAGAGATAACAATTCATAAATTCAGCCGGCTGTTCAGCCGGCCGTTACAAGTTCCGCAAGGATTCATAGAGAAATCGGTGCGAGTCCGGTACGATCCCGTCACTGTGTTAGGGAGTTTCAGAACAGAGGTATGCCACTGGAAGAATATCCGGGAAGGCGTTCTGAAGCGTTGATCTTAAGTCAGGAGAACTGCTTGTAGCTGCGTGTGGTATGGTTCTTACGGACGATAAGAAGCATCTTTTTTTCGTGTCAAAATTTCGGTTTTCTCTGAAATTTTCTGAAAAAGAAGCTGTTCATTTGCTGTTCAGCCCCTTCACGGTTACATGAAAAGTTCTGTTTTGCTTTCCCCGTAAGTATGATACATAATTTCATAAACTGCAGCAGTCTGCGCGTCTGAATTGCTGCCGCAAGTTTGACAATGAGAGAAAAGTTGCAACAGTTCAGCTGGCTGAACTGTTACGAAAAATTTGGAAGGAAACTTCCAAATCTGTCATTATTGGCGCAGTAAATACGCCAGGAGGAGGAAAAAATGAAAAAGGGCGATTTGTTCCGACGGCTTCTGCAGATCGTTATCGTGCTTTTCGGGATCAGCTTTATTACCTTCGCGCTGACTTACATCGCGCCGGGCGATCCGGTACGGGCGATGTATGCGGCCAGCGGTACCATACCCAGGGAGGAAATTCTCGAACAGACAAGAGAAAAGATGGGGCTGAATGAACCGTTTTTTACCCAGTATCTCAGCTGGCTGACCGACTGTCTGCGGGGAGATTTCGGCACATCTTATATGTATCACCGGCCGGTGGCGGAACTGATTCTGGAACGGCTTGGGCCGACGCTCAGACTGGCGTTTTTTTCTCTGGCACTGATGCTGATTGTCGCAGTGCCGCTGGGAATTCTGTCTGCAACGCATAAGGGGAGGCCTGCTGACTTTATCATTCGCGTAGGTACCTTTTTCGGAGTGTCGCTGCCCAATTTCTGGGTCGGGCTGATGCTGCTGTATGTGTTTTCCGTACGTCTGGGAGTTCTTCCGGTGGTATCGGACGGACAGGGATTCAGAAAAATGATTCTTCCGGCAGTGACGCTGGCGTTTGCGATGGCGGGGAAGTATACAAGGCAGGTACGGACCGCTTTTCTCGGGGAACTGAATCAGGATTATGTGACAGGCGCACGGTGCCGGGGAATCAGCGAGCGTATGATTCTCTGGAGGCATGTGCTGCCCAATGCCGTTCTTCCGCTTATTACGATGCTGGGCCTGTCTCTGGGTTCCCTGCTGGGCGGAACTGCGGTGGTGGAAGTGATCTTTTCCTATCCGGGGCTGGGAAATCTGGCGGTGGATGCGATTACGTCCATGGATTATCCGCTGATTCAGGGATATGTACTGTGGATTGCGCTGATTTATATGGCGCTCAATCTGCTGGTGGATTTGTCGTACCGTTTTCTGGCTCCGGGCACATCGGAAAATCAATAGGAAAAGTAAACAAGTCAAACGGCTGGGGATTTATGTTCCGCCGTGCCAGACGGAAGGAAAGGGACAGGTAAGAATATGGCAAAAATATTGGCATTTATAAAAAAGAATCCGGGATTTGCAGTCTGCTTTCTTCTGGCCTTGCTGGTGCTTGGAGTCGCAGTATTTGCGCCTCTGCTGGCAACCCACGATCCATATGAAGCGGTTCTGGCCGACGCCGTGCAGGCTCCGGGCGCGGAACACTGGTTCGGAACGGACCGGATGGGGCGCGATCTGTACTCCCGCGTGATTTACGGAGCCAGAGCCTCCCTGACGGCGGCGTTTGCGCTTGTCTGCATTGTCATGGCTGTGGGAACGCTGCTGGGGATTCTGTCCGGATATTTCGGAGGAATCCTGGACGTGGTGATTATGAGACTTTCTGATATGATGGTTTCCTTTCCCGGGATGGTGCTGGCGATCGCTGTGGCAGGAATTATGGGGGCAAATCTCAGGAATGCAGTCGTCGCCATCGCCGTGGTAAGCTGGACGAAGTATGCGCGGCTGGCCCGGAGCCTGGTGCTGAAAATCAGAAACAGAGATTATATTGCGGCGGCCAGAGTGACCGGGTCGAAAACATCCCATATTCTCTGGAAGTATCTGCTGCCCAATGTGCTTCCGATGATTGTGATCACAGGAGCGACGGACATCGGAAGTATGATGCTGGAAATCGCAGGGCTTTCGTTTCTGGGCTTCGGCGCACAGGCACCGGCGGCGGAATGGGGACTGATGCTGAATGAGGGAAGAGCTTATCTGACGGCGGCCCCCTGGCTGATGATATTTCCGGGGCTTGCAATTTTCATCACCGTGATGATATTTAACCTGCTGGGAGACAGTCTGCGGGATGTGCTTGATCCCGGAAATTTCTGAATTCCGCTCTGACGGCGGGCGTCGGGAAACGGTAACCGTTCCGCTGACTGAACGGCTGCAAAAATACAGAGAGATATCAAAGAAAGATAGGAGTGAATGATCGATGAAATATCTGAAACAAACGGCGGCTGCGGCGCTGGCGGCTGTGCTTGCGGTCTCCATGGCCGGCTGCGGCGGTTCCGGCGGGAACCGTTCGGCTTCCGTTTCTGAAAGCGGAGTCCATCTGAATTTCAGCTGCTATAACTATTCCAACTCTATGGATCCGGTCACCAATGTGAATGCAAGCTGGTGTTTTCTCCGGTACGGGGTTGGCGAGTGCCTGTTTCGGTTTGACGAGAACGCAGTGGTTCAGAACGGGCTCTGCGATTCCTATGAGACAGAGGATTATACCACCTGGGTGCTGCATATCAGGGACGGAGTGAAATTTTCCAACGGCAATGACCTGACGCCGGGAGTAGTCAAAAACTCTCTGGAACGGCTGTATGCGTCGGAGGCGGACGGTACCGGAAATTCAACGCCTTCCCAGTATGTGACATTCTCCGAGATCGAGGCGGACGACGAGGCCGGAACCGTGACTCTGGTGTGCAGCAGCCGTACGGTGAATCTTCCGGGAATTCTTGCGTATCCCTGGTATGGAATCGTGGATACCAGTGTGATTGACCGTGAGGTAATCGGAACCGGACCGTACGGCGTATCCTCTGTTCAGGAGAACACGACGGTGAACCTGGTGAAAAATGAATATTACTGGGACGGAGAGGTTCCTTATGACTCCATCACGGTTTACCTGACGGAGGACAGTTCCACAAAAGCCATGGCCTTAAAGAGCGGCGATGTGGACCTGGCGGAAAATATCACCACTGCCAGCGATCTGGAGGAACTGAAGGCGGATCCCGCGTATTATGTATCGGAAACGGCGGGCGTGCGGCTGGGAAATTCTTATTTCAACTTTAACGGCGTTCTTGGAAATGATGCGCTTCGCCAGGCGATTCAGTATGCGATTGACGATGAAACCATGTGCAATGTTACGGTCGGAGGAATGTACACGGCGGGATGTTCGGTGCTGCCGTCCTCTCTTCCTTATGGGTATGACCAGCTGAACGACCCCTGGGCATATGATCCGGACAAGGCGGCGGAACTCCTGGACAGCGCCGGCATCGTGGATACGGACGGGGACGGATATCGCGAACTGGACGGGGAAAAGATTCAGCTGAACTATCTGGCATATTCCAGCCGGAATCTGGATGAATTTGCTCAGGCGGTGGCGATCACCCTGGAATCTCTGGGAATCGGATGCAAAGTGACGGTGCAGGATTATGACACCGCATTGGCAAATCAGAGCGCGGGAAACTTTGATATGATCACATCAAACGCCATCGTTGTGCCGACAGGAGATCCGACGGGCTTTCTGGGGAATTTTTATTCAGAGAATTCAGCCGCTTACGGATATTATGCGAATGACACGTATGACGCGCTGTATGAGCAGCTGCTGGAAACGACGGATCAAGACGAACAGCTGGGACTGATTGTTCAGCTGCAGCAGGTTCTGATCGATGATGCCGCCACTCTGGTACATGGGTACTATAACAGTACATTTGCAAGCCGCGCCTCTGTGGTAAGCGGCGCGGATATTATGCCGTTCGATTATTACTGGATCACCACAAACATCAGACCGGCGCAGTGAGAGGAGGAAATCCATGCTGAGCATACAGGATGTTTCGGTCACATATGGAAAAAAATCGGAACCGGCGGTCAGGAATATAAGTTTTGAGATGGAGCAGGGGGAAATTATCGGAATTGTGGGAGAAAGCGGCAGCGGGAAGACCACAGTGATCCGGGCGATTATGGGCTGCCTGTCCGGACAGGGCCGTGTCAGCGGCGGCGAGATTCTTTTTGAGGGAAAATCCCTCACGGATCTGTCCCCGGAAGAATGGCGCAGACTGAGGGGAACGGAGCTTTCGATGATTTTCCAGGATTCCGGCGCGATGATGAATCCGATCCGGAAAATCGGATCTCAGTATGCAGAGTATCTCCGGGCGCATCAGCGCATGTCCCGGAAAGAGGCGTGGGACATGGGAAAAAAGATGCTGGAGAGGATGGAACTTCCGGACAGTGACCGCGTGATGCGCAGCTATCCGTTTCAGCTGTCAGGAGGCATGCGCCAGAGGGTGGGAATTGCAATGGCGATGACGTTTCAGCCGAAGCTGCTTCTGGCGGACGAGCCTACCAGCGCGCTGGATGTGACGACACAGGCGCAGATTGTCCGCCAGATGCTTGACCTGCGCGGAACGTACCGCACAGGAATTCTTCTGGTGACACATAACCTGGGAGTGGCGGCTTATATGGCGGATAAAATCCTTGTCATGAAGGAAGGATGTATTGTGGAGGCAGGTTCCAGAGAGCAGGTTCTGTACCGCCCGTCACACGCATATACCCGGGCGCTGATTGACAGCGTTCCCTCTATGGGAGGTGTTCGATTTGTCTGAAACAGGTGAACGGATTCTGGAAGTGAAGCATGTCACAAAGCGATATCCGGCAGCAGGACACGGGCAGCTTGCGGCGGATTATGACGTAAATCTGGAGCTTTACCGGGGACGGACGCTCGGGATCGTCGGAGAGAGCGGGTGTGGAAAAAGCACGCTTGCGCGTATGCTGGCGTCACTGGAACCCCCGACAGAAGGAGAAATTCTGTACCGCGGAAAGAATCTTGCACAGCTGAAGGGAGAGGCGCTGCGGCTGCACCGACAGAAGATTCAGATGATCTTTCAGGATCCGGCGGCGGCTTTTCCTCCGGGAATGCGGGTGATGGATATTGTCTGTGAGCCTCTGCTGAATTTTAAGCGCATCAGGCGCCATGACAGAGAGACGGCGGCGAAAAAGCTTCTGGAAATGGTAGAGCTTCCGGGAGATTTTGCGCTGCGTGATCCGCAGCAAATGAGCGGAGGGCAGAGACAGAGGGTGGGAATTGCGCGGGCCCTGGCGCTGGAACCGGAGATCGTCATCTGCGACGAGGCGACTTCCGCCCTGGATGTGTCGGTGCAGAAGTCGGTGACAGAGCTTCTGGTCAGACTTCAGAGGGAGAAGAATATTTCATACTGCTTTATCAGCCACGATATCGCACTGGTCCGGGCAGTTTCCCACGAAGTGGCAGTGATGTATCTGGGAAATGTCGTGGAAGTGCTTCCCGGCGAACAGCTGGCGGAGGGCAGCCTTCATCCTTATACCAGAGCGCTGATCGAAGCGGTGTTTGATCTGCGCGGCAAAGACGGCGGCAGGACTGCAATCTCAGGGGAGGCGTCCGGTGTTCCGGACGTTTCGGAAGGCTGTCCGTTCCGGCAGCGCTGCAGGTACTGTACGGAAGTCTGCCGGACAGAACGCCCCCGTCTGCGTACCGTGGAGGAGGGGCATCAGGTGGCGTGCCATCTGGAGTTCAGAGAAAAAAGGAGAATGGAAAAAAGGAGACTGGAATGAGAATAGGAACGGTGGAAGTTATTTCCGGGGAGAAAGCGTCGGGAGTCCTGAAAGTGAATGGATGCGGTTACGAGCTTCCTGTGACCGTGATCAGCGGAGAAGAGGGCGAGACTGTTCTGATTACTGCGGGAATTCACAGCGCGGAGTATGTGGGAATCCAGGCGGCGATCGAGCTGGCTGGGGAGATCCTGCCGGAACAGGTAAAGGGAACGATTGTTTTTGCACCGCTGATCAATGTGAGCGGTTTTGTCCGCCGGACGATGAGTATGGTCTATGAAGACAACAAAAATCTGAACCGGGAATTTCCGGGGGCCGCAGGAGGAACCACCGCCGATCAGATCTGTCATACCGTGTCGGAGAAACTGATCGCGAGGGCAGATTATTATATTGATCTTCATTCCGGCGACGGTTACGAGGAGCTTTTTCCGTATGCGTATTATGTGGGACCGGCAGACCCGCAGGTCCGTGAAAAATCCTTTCAGATGGCCCGCAGAGTAAACGCCCGCTGTCTGGTGGAATCTTCCTGCACAACGGGGGGCGCATATAATTATGCCAGCGCTTCCGGTATTCCCAGCGTACTGATTGAGAGGGGCGGCATGGGTGTCTGGAGCCGGCAGGAGGTGGACCTGGACAAGGCGGACGTCCTGCGGATTCTCACATATCTGGGCTTCCTGAAAGACAGGACGGAGGAAGCAGAACCTGAGGAGAAACTCCTGTTTCGGGAGGTTGTTTACGAACAGGCGCCTGTGGCCGGATGCTGGTATCCATTTCTGCATCCCGGCGATTCTTTCAGAAAGGGCGAAGCGCTGGGGCAGATCCGGGATTATTTTGGCCGGACGATTCATACCTGCAGGGCACGGAAGGACGGTATGATGCTTTATCAGACGGCAAGCCTGACCATCCTGGAAAACGGACCGATGGTGGCTTACGGAGTTTTTCCGGAGAAGGAAAAAAATTTCAAAACCCCTTGACTTTAAAAAAAGACACAGTTATAATGAACAAGCGTGCATGAAAATGCAGTTATTTTTGTGCGCACAAATTCAGAATGAATAGCAACCGTAAAACCAAGACATTTGGAGAAATCAATCAGGAGGTGAAATGGAATGCCAACATTTAATCAGTTAGTAAGAAAAGGCCGTCAGACATCTGTAAAGAAGTCTACCGCTCCGGCACTTCAGAAAAGCTACAATTCTCTGAGAAAGAAAACAAGTGATATGTCTTCTCCTCAGAAGAGAGGTGTGTGTACAGCAGTAAAGACCGCTACACCGAAAAAGCCTAACTCAGCTCTTCGTAAAATCGCCAGAGTTCGTCTGTCCAACGGTATCGAGGTAACAAGCTACATTCCGGGAGAGGGACATAATCTTCAGGAGCACAGCGTTGTTCTGATTCGTGGAGGAAGGGTAAAAGACCTTCCGGGTACCCGTTACCACATCATCCGCGGAACGCTGGATACAGCAGGCGTTGCTAACAGAAAACAGGCTCGTTCCAAATACGGAGCAAAGAGACCGAAAAAGAAATAATTAAATTTATTCGATGATCCAGGATCACCAAAACTATGTTGTACGGTCATTCCATTATCCCAAAACGGTTGCGGGCCTATAGAGGAATTTACTCGTACGGACATACTGCAGTTAAGTGTGAGTACCGATGATTTAATCGAATTATGATTAAGGAGGGAAGTAACGTGCCACGTAAAGGACATACTCAGAAAAG
>DWWU01000008.1 GCA_019119555.1 Candidatus Fusicatenibacter intestinigallinarum
CATTCTGCGATTTATTGCTCTGAAAATGAGTATTTTGCGCGTCGATGCCGCCATTATAAAGCGAAAGAAAGTAAAGCGGAATGGCTAAGCCGACCATTTTCTTCTCTGCTTTGAATACGACGGGAAAAGAAAATCTGGAGGCTCTCTCGAGGTCGATTATGAGCTTTGAGCGGCCGGATATGGAGTCTGCACCTGAGTTTAGGTCTTATGATGCCGCCCTGGATGAACTGACAGCACTTTCAAAGGAGAAACGAATCGTTTTTGTCATTGACGAGTATCCATATCTTGCGAAAGCCAAGCCTGCCATTTCAGCAATGCTGCAGCATGTCATCGACCACAAATGGACAGAATCCAGGATGTATCTGATTCTTTGCGGCTCGTCTATGAGCTTTATGGAAAGCCAGGTACTTGGCCAGGAAAGTCCGCTATATGGCAGACGCACCGGCCAGTTTAAGATTGAGCCGCTGGACTATAAGGAAACAGCTGTGTTCCACCCGAATCTGTCCACTGAAGACAATTCCCTGATTTATGGAATCACAGGAGGAGTTCCTCACTATATTAACAAGTTGGGCGTGGATGAGAATCTGGATTACCTGAATCTGAATAATATAAGAAAAATCTGTTTCCCGATGACATGTTTTTGCGATATTCCGTTTTCAAGGGTGGCGACGCATATGAGGTACTATGGAGAATACGGAATTGCTCTGGACAAGAATGCTGTGATGAAGAAATACCGTGTACAGCCGATCCATTATATAAACGGAAATTCTCCGCTGGTGGACGATTTCAGGGAAGCGTTTCAGATTTCCATACAGGAAAAATTCAATCAGGAAACACAGGTTTTGTCTTCTTATCTCTGCAGTACTCTGATGTATATGAAGCCGATCTGGGGACTGGAGCCGGATCAGAACGGGGACAGGAGAGAGTACGTCTATCAGGATGAGTGCGAGTGGCGTTATATCCCTTCGGATCATTTCCCTCCGGAGCTGCCTCTGATTTTAAGACAAAGCGAGACGACAGAAAAAGGGAAGAATACATACTCGGAGGTTTTGAAACGTCACAGGGAATGCTGGTTGCAATTCGACTGGTCAGAGCTTCGATATCTGATTGTGCCGGATGAAGCTTCCGCGAAGCATACAATTTCTGTTATAAAGACGCTTGAAAATATGGAAGAATCGGAAAAAGAGCTGCTGATTTCAAAAATTGAGATCAGCCGACGGTTTTCGGATAATATGTAACGGAGGGTCTCTCTATGATGACAGATTTTTATCGGGTTTTTGGCGACGATGCAGATGTGGACAGCAGAATTCCCCGGGAGATTCTGGATGAATTGAATAAGGAACTTCCGGAAAATCTGATGTATATGCAGGACGACAACGGCGACTGTAAAGTTGTTCTGCGTCCGGAATTTTTTTCTGAAAGAATAAACCTGACGACGCAGTTTGCTCTTGATCCGGAGAAGGATTCCGCGCTGAGAGCAAAACTGAAAATCATTCCGCGTGAGAACTGGGATCAGTATTTTTACCGGCTTCAGAAAAGGATACCGGTTAAAAATGTAAAGCTGGGCAACGATCATCAGCAGATACCACTGGAACGGATGGTGGGAAATCCGCTGCATGAGAAAAAAAGTGAACTTGTGGAATGTGTGATGTATCCGTCGGAATTCCCGGATCCGATCGAGATGCTGTTTGAATGTGAAAACGGAGAAAGCGTATTTGTATCTTTCCGGCAGCAGCCGTATGACAGTTTCACGGAGATTAAGTTTTCCAATATAAATTTTCCGGCGTTACAGATCGACATGTTTCTTTACAGTCCTCTTGCCGACCAGGAGGAAGAAGATGCCAGAACGAATCAGAAACATCCTGTCAGCGTAACGTATTCCGTGACGCCCACAAAGGCGGATTCCGTGTCGGATGCGGTAAAGGCTCTGCATATTTTCAGCGGCCTGTTTGCAGGGACGACGAAGGTAAACGGGCAGATTATGATATCGGAGGAAGCGCAGAAAAATTTTGATCAGGAGAAGATGGAAGATGTGATTGCTTTCTGGACGACGGCGCAGAAACTGGAGGAGAGATTAAAGGTCAGATTCCGCCCGGATGCGAAATTTCCGATGGACGACTCCAGATTTTTTGCGGAACTGGACACCTGTCTCTTACAGAAGAAGCAGATTGTGTGGAGGCATCCGTTTGATAGTTTCCACGTAAATCATTTTAAAGTGGCGGATGACGGCAAGGATGTGAACAGTATCATCGGTTCCGGCAGCGTGAGTATGCAATTTATGGAAGGTCCGATTTCCGCCGAACTACTGGGAGCAGAATTCGAAATCTACAGTCAGACAACCATGAGCGATATGGTTGTGACAAATATTCAGTGGGAAGATGAAACGCGGCAGTGCGGAGAAGTCTATATTACAGACGCGCCGGGGAAGACATGGACGCTGAAGCGGTTGTATATAACGAAAGAAACGGCGGATTCCATGTGAGACAGGCACTATGCTTTTATACGGTCTGTGCATTCCCTGCACGGACCGTATAAAAGCATAGTGCCTGTAACTAAAAATCTGTAATATAATTAGCAGATCATTCAATGGACAAACTTGACTGTCCTGCGGCTTAACGGTAAAATGGATGCATAATAGGTGGTTTCTACCCTTTGGTGACGTTGTGGAGAATTGCGTATGGAAGTCTCCAGGTCACTGATGTCTGAAAGGAGTGTTGGGAAGGTGAGAAAGAAACTTCCCATCGGTATCGATGGATTTGAAAAAATCAGGACGAATGATTTTTATTATGCAGATAAAACGCTGTTTATTAAAGAACTTCTGCAAAACTGGGGGGAAGTAAACTTGTTTACCCGCCCCAGGCGTTTTGGAAAGACATTGAACATGAGCATGCTGAAGTGCTTTTTTGAGATCGGGAGCGATCCGGCACTGTTCGACGGTTTAAAGATTGCGCAGGAAAAAGAGTTGTGTGAGAAATACATGGGGAAGTTTCCGGTGATCTCTGTCAGCCTGAAAAGTGTGGACGGACAGAAATATGATTCAGCGGTGGCAGCATTGCGAACCGTTCTTGGGAATGAGGCTATGCGGTTCCGCTTTTTAAAGGAAAGCAAGAAACTTTCAGAAGAAGAAAAAGAGGCTTATGCCAGCTTGATAAAGATAGGTTCCGGTGAAGGCGGGCTGTATGCCATGACGGAGGAGGTTGCAGCTTCTGCTCTGAAGACTCTTTCCCAACTCCTTGAAAAGCACTATGGCCAGAAGGTGATTCTGCTGATTGATGAGTATGACGTTCCGTTAGATAAAGCGTTCCAGGGGGGATACTATGATGAGATGGTGAGCCTTATCCGAAACCTGCTTGGCAATGCATTGAAAACCAACGACAGCCTGTACTTTGCTGTTCTTACCGGGTGCCTGAGGATCTCCAAAGAAAGTATCTTTACGGGCCTGAACAATCTGAAGGTACACACGATTTCGGATGTACGTTATGATGAATATTTTGGTTTTACAAATGCAGATGTGGATGAAATGCTGACATTCTACGGCCTGTCCTCTTATAAGGATGTGATCCGTGATTGGTACGATGGATACTGTTTTGGGGATACAGACGTATATTGTCCCTGGGATGTCATTAATTACTGTGATGAGCTGCTGGCAGCTCCGGGTACTCCGCCCAAAAACTACTGGGCAAATACCAGTGGGAACGGCCTCATTCTCCGTTTGCTTGAAAAAGCAGACCAGACAACAAAAGATGAAGTGGAAGAATTGTTAAACGGCGGAAAAATCACAAAAAGAGTCAGACAGGAACTGACCTATCGAGATATTGAGGACAGTGTTGGAAATGTTTGGAGTGTCCTTTATGCCACAGGATATCTGACTGGCAGGCATGTGGATCAGGCTGATGCAGACATATTCCGGCTGTGGATTCCAAATGGCGAGATCCACAAACTATTCTATGAACTGGTAGAGGATTGGTTCCGGGAAGTAACACAGTCGGATACAGAGAGGATCAACCGCTTTTGCGCGGCGTTTTCTGCCGGAGACATAAATACGATCCAAGAAATGCTCAACGATTACCTGTGGGATTCCATCAGCGTGAGAGACACGGCAGTACGCAGAAATATGAAAGAAAATTTTTATCATGGAATGCTGCTTGGGCTTTTACGTAGTCAGGGAAGCTGGCTTGTAAAATCCAATGCGGAGATGGGAGAAGGATACAGTGATATTTCCATTCAGACGCCGGACAGGGTTGGCATGATCATTGAATTGAAGTATGCGGAGGATGGAAATCTGGAGGCAGCGTGCGCGAAAGCGTTAAACCAGATCGAAGAAAAGAAGTACGCGGAAGGGCTGAAACGCCGCGGAGTGAAAAAAATGATGAAGTATGGAATCGCATTCTGTGAGAAGGAATGTATGGTGGTGCTGGCTTAAAACGATGGCCACCGGCTTTCTTTCCCTTCAGGCAGCAATAAGCCTGGGTGGAGAGAATGCCGGTGGCCTTTTTTGCGGTTGACAGATAAGGCAGGAAAGAGTATTATGATAAATAATTGATAAAATTGGAAAAAGTGACAAATGATACAGTACTTAAGTATTAAATAGAAAACACAGAAAAGGAAAAGAACGCAAGAATGGAACAGTTAAACGAGATGCAGAATGATGAAATTGAGATTGATTTACTGGAGCTTTTTTATGTGCTCAGGAGAAAATGGTATTTGCTTCTGGCTTCGCTGCTGGTATTTGCGCTGGCAGCCGGGATCGGTACAAAGTTTCTGATTACGCCCCAGTATCAGTCGTCGTCGATGATTTATATCCTGACGAAGACCACAAGTGTGACTTCGCTTGCGGATCTGCAGATTGGTTCACAGCTGACCATCGATTTTGAAACATTGGCGACAAGCCGTCCTGTGGTGAATAACGTACGGGAAAAGCTTGGTCTGGAAGAAATTTCCTATGATGAATTTGTGGGACTTCTGACCATATCCAATCCGGCAGATACGCGTATCCTTAAAATTACAGCTACATATCCGGATCCGGAAACGGCGCAGCAGATCGCCAATGCGATGGCGGATGCAACCGCGGACAGAGTCGCGGAGATTATGGTGACCGACCGGCCGACGATTGTCGAAGAGGCGATAGTGGCGAAGAACCCATCCAGCCCCAGCCTTTTCCGAAACGTACTCATGGGCGGAGCCCTGGGATTGATTCTGGCAGCAGCGATCCTCATCGTACGTCATCTGATGGATGATACCATCAAGACGGAGGAGGATGTGGAAAAATATCTCCAGCTGAATACGCTGGCAGCATTCACCTACAACAAACAGGTATCGGCTGCGGCAGCAGAGAAAAGGAAATCAGCATGACTTGTTCTGGCTGTATAGTTAGAGGAAAATAACATGAAACGAAAAATGCTGACGATTGGATGTCTGATCTGCGCGGTACTCTTTGGATGCTGCTGCGGATATATCTTCTGGTATTTTTATTCCGAAAGGGAAAACAGTAAAATCTACGAGGAACTTCAGGAGGAGGCGGAGGTTTCTCCCACACCGGTTTCTTCGGAGGAAACGCCTCCGGAACAGCCTGCAGACACGGAACCGGAGGAAGAGATTCCGATTGATTTTGCCGCGCTGCAGGCGGTGAATCCGGAGATTTATGCATGGATCAGAATCGAAGGGACGAATATCGACTATCCGATCGTACAGAGTTCCACGGACGACACTTATTATCTGAACCATACGGTTGAAGGGACGGAAGGATATCCCGGCTCGATTTATACGGAACGTGTAAACAGCAAAGATTTCTTGGATTTCAATACAATTGTTTACGGACACAATATGAGAGACGGCAGTATGTTCCAGAATCTTCATAATTATGAGGACAGTGAATATATGGCGGAACATCCGGAAGTAATCATATATACGCCGGACAAAGTATATCATTATCAGATTTTTGCAGCAGTCATATACAGTGACACACATCTGTATTATGCGTTTGACTACACGAAAGAGAGCAGCCGCCAGCAGTTCCTGGATTCGATTCTCTCCGCAAGAGGAATGTCGGATACAATCCGGGAGGACGTTCCGGTCTCGGCGGACGACCGATTCCTGACACTGAGTACATGTATCGGCAGTCAGGAAGACAAACGACTGATTGTAGAGGCGGTGCTTCAGAATGAGTAAAAAAGTTCTTCTTGTTGTCATGCTGGTTCTCTGTATTGCGGCCGGGGCGGGAGTTTTTCTGCTTCTGCAGAATAAGAGCAGAACGGAAGAGATGCCCCAGGCGGGGACACAGGCGGAGAGCGGCACGGAAATGGAGAATACAGTCACCTATCAGGGTGAGACCTATGAATACAACAGGAATCTCAGAAATGTTCTCTTCCTGGGCGTGGACAAGGAAGCTGACAGTGTTGTCGGTGAGACGGTAGGAAGAAACGGTCAGGCGGATTGCATTCTTCTGATGATTATGAATCAGGAAACAAAGGAGACCACGCTGCTGCAGATCTCCAGAGATTCGATGACAGATGTGGAAATTTACGGAATTACCGGGAGCCATCTGGCAACGGAGCATGCGCAGATCGCGCTTCAGTATGCCTTTGGAGAGAGTGACAGCCGCAGTAATTGGCTGACTAAAAATGCGGTTTCCCATCTTCTGTATGAGATACCAATCAGTTCCGTGATGGCGCTTACAGTGGACGGTATCGGTGAGGTGACATCTGCGATGGGCGGTGTGACGCTGACGGTTCCCAGAGATTATACATCTGTGGACCCATCGTTTACGGAAGGCGCCACCCTGACGCTTCAGGGAGATCTGGCGGAACGGTATGTGCGGTATCGCGATATTACGGTGACAGGAAGCAACAACGACCGTATGGAACGTCAGAACCAGTTTATTCAGGCAATGTTTCAGCAGATGCAGAACATTGATTCTGCCGCATATGAGAAACTGCTGGACAGCGCGGAGCCTTATCTGACGACAGATCTGACGGCGGAAGAGCTGAAAAATTTAAAGAATTATACCATTCATCAGGAAATAGAAACAGTTCCGGGAACGGCTGCTCCCGGGGAAGAACATGAGGAATTCACTGTGGACGATCAGGCGCTGTACGAATTGATTCTGGAGCTTTTTTATATAAAACAGGATTGAGAAGGACAGCGGCGGGATCTCCGCTTTGAATAATATTATGAAAGGAAGAGGTGGGAACCATGAGACTGAATCTCAAAAAGGCTGTCGCAGCAGTGACTGCGGCTCTCACAATCTGCGCAATGTCAGTGACTGCGTTTGCACAGGGAAGCGTTGCGTCTACCGGTGTAGTGGAGGTACAGGGAGCGCAGGATGCAAACGGAAACAGTGTGTCTGCGTCGATTTCGTCTGTGCCGGCAGAGTATGCAGAGGCAGTGAACGCGATCAAGACGACAGAAGGACTGCAGACTGTACTCGGAGACGCTTACGTAGAAGGCATGGAAGTTGTTGACGCTATGGATGTTTCCGTTCCGGAAGGCACTCCGATGCCTGTGACCATTACCTTTGATGTTCCGGGTGTGGGTCCGGATACAAAGGTCGCTGTACTGCATTTCAACGGCAGTGAATGGGAAGTTGTGGAAGCAACGGTTGGTGATGGAACAATCACCGCTACCTTTACATCCCTGTCTCCGGTCGCATTTGTAGTAGATAAGAATACCGCGACAGGAGCAGTGACTTCCAATGGCAGCTCCGTTTCTCCGAAAACCGGAGAAAATACGGGAATGCTGACGGCTTCCGCTGCAGCGGCAGTTCTTGTCCTGGGTGCAGGATGCGTATTTTTCGTTAAGAGAAAGAACGCGTAAGATACCGGTGTATGGGGAAAAGCACCCCCTTCGTGGGGTGCTTTTCCTGTTATAAGGAGAGTGAGGCATGCAGGGAATCATTGATATCCATTGTCACATTCTTCCCGGAATTGACGATGGCGCTCAGACAGTCAGAGAAGCGCGGGAAATGCTGAAAATGCAGTACCGGGACGGGGTGAGAAAGATTATCCTTACGCCTCATTATCGTCCCGGAATGTTTGAACCGTCTGTGTCTCAGATTTACCGGACGTATTACCGGCTGCAGGAAGAAGCAAAGGAGACAAACATCCAGCTGTTTCTGGGGCGGGAATATCACATCAGTTCAAAGTTTGAAGAACAGGCAGAGCAAAGGAGCCTTCCGACGATGGCGGGATCTTCCTATGTGCTGGCTGAGTTTTCCGGGAGGCACAGTTACCAGTTAATTCGAAATGCTGTTGAAAAGATGCTGTGCACCGGATACCGTCCTGTAATTGCACATATTGAGCGGTATCCATGTCTGTATGAAAAAAACAGGGCGGAAGAATTGAGAGAAATCGGAGCGTATCTCCAGATCAACGCCGGAAGTCTTCTCGGTGAGAATGGCAGGGAAGCCCGGCGGTTTTGCCGGCAGCTGATGGAGAACGATAAAATTCATTTTATCGCCAGCGACGCTCACAATACGAAAAAGAGAAAGCCCAATTTGGGAAAGTGCAGCGAATTTGTGTTGAAAAAAATGGGGAAAGATTATGCAAGAAAGATTTTCTGCCACAACCCCTTTATGGTGATAAAAAATTCAGAGATAACGTAGGGAGAAATACTGTGGAAACAATTAGATTAAAATCTCGGGAACAGGATTACGAAACCCGTGAGGAAACGAAGGTTCTGCGGACAAATTTACTGTTCTGCGGCAGCGATAAAAAAGTGATCCTGGTTACAAGCTGCCTTGCAGGCGAGGGAAAAAGTACGATAACGATGAATCTGGCGAAGTCGTTGGCAGAGATCAAAAAGAAAGTGCTCCTGATTGATGTGGACTTGAGAAAATCCGTTTTGGGTCATCAGGTGAACGGTGAGCGCCCAAAGAAGGGATTGACACATTATCTGTCCGGACAAGCTTCCATTGCGGATATCATTTATCTGAATGAAGATCCGAAGTTTCATATTATTTTTGCAGGACCTCTGCCGCCCAACCCGGCAGAACTGCTGGCGTCCAAAGCTTTTGAACGTTTGATTCAGAAATGCAGAGAAGCTTATGATTACATTCTTCTGGACTGTGCGCCGCTGGGTATGGTTGTCGATGCGGCGGTTGTGGCTGCTTACAGTGACGCCGCTATTCTGACGATTGAGTCAGGGAATATCAGTTACCGGTTTGCCCGGGAAGTCAAGCAGAAGCTGGAGCACACAGGCTGCCCGATTCTGGGAGTGGCGCTGAATAAAATCGACCGGAAAAAGACCGGAAGATATTACGGAAAGAAATATGAAAAATATTACAAAAAGTATTACCGGAGTGAAGAAAAGTAAGACTGAACGGATGCTGCAGGTTCCTGGCCATTAGGATATGGCCGGGATCTTTTTATATAACAGGAAACTGCGTTCCCTGTTATGTAAA
Organism: Candidatus Fusicatenibacter intestinigallinarum; assembly: GCA_019119555.1. Classification (GTDB taxonomy): domain Bacteria; phylum Bacillota; class Clostridia; order Lachnospirales; family Lachnospiraceae; genus Fusicatenibacter; species Fusicatenibacter intestinigallinarum. Next base: position 9,398 of record DWWU01000008.1, read on the forward strand.
AACGATGAGCGGGATGGGCCGGATGCCCGCAGGCTCTGTGTTTTCATACGGTCTGTGCAGTGAATGCACAGACCTGACTGAATTATTACAAAATCCAGTAACAGTTCAGCCAGCTGAACTGTTACGGCATCCGTCCATTAAAAATCGCTTCGCGATGGGCCGGATGCCCGTAGGCTCTGTGTTTTCATACGGTCTGTGCAGTGAATGCACAGACCTGACTGAATTATTACAAAATCCATTCAAAAGTATTGCTTAAACCTTGACATTTTCTGGTGTAAATGATAATAATAGTAAGAAAGACTTTTTTTGGGTGGATACGATATGAAAAATCTGTTCGATATACACTGCCATATTCTCCCGCAGGTGGACGACGGCGCCAGGAATATGGACATGGCGCTGAAGATGCTGAAGATGGAGTATGACGACGGTGTCCGTTCCATTATTCTGACGCCTCACTTCCGGCGTGAAATGTTTGAGACTCCTCAGGAGAAGATAGAGGATCAGTTTGCCCGTCTGAAGGAGAAGGCGGAACAAAGATTCCAGGGACTGCAGCTGTATCTTGGCTGTGAGTTTCACGCAAATATGACGATGTCGGAAACCCTGCTCTGCAGGGAGCGGCCTTCGATGGCCGGTTCCGATTATGTCCTGACGGAATTTTCTTCGGGAGCCGACCTGGCTTTTGTAAAGGAGCGGATCTATGATCTGGTCAGTCACGGCTTCCTTCCCATTATCGCTCATGTAGAGCGGTATTCGCAGCTGCGAAAGGATCTGGGAAATCTGGAAATGCTTCGGGATATCGGGGCGTTTCTGCAGGTGAATGCGGGAAGTATTCTGGGAGAAGAAGGCTTTGCAGTGAAGCGATTCTGCAGAAAGCTGATGAAGGAGGATCTGCTGGATTTTGTGGGGACAGACTGTCACAGGACGGACAGGCGCGTCCCGAATCTGGGAGTCTGCGCGGCATATATGGAGAAAAAAATGGGAACAGCCTATGCTGAGCGAATTTTAATCCGGAATCCGCGGAGAATAATAGAAAAGAAAGGGTAACCGTTCAGCGGGCTGAATTGTTACAACAAAAGAGAATCAAAAGGAGAATAGGTATGGAAACGACGCAGCAGAACAACGATGAGATCGAGATCGATTTACTGGAGCTTCTTCATGTACTGTGGAGCAAAGCGCTGGTGATTTTTCTGACAGCGGCGGCTGCAGGGCTGGCTGTGATGCTTGTGACTCAGCTGTTTCTGACGCCCCGATATCAGTCGACGACCAAAATGTATATTCTGACAAAGCAGAACAGCGATACTCTGACAAGCAGCGACCTGCAGGCCAGCGAGCAGCTGACCCAGGACTGTGCGCAGATGATTCGGAGCCGGCAGGTGGCGGAAGCTGTCATCAGCAATCTGAATCTTGATATGAAGGCGTCAGAACTGCTGGAGAAAATTTCGGTAGAGACGTCCACGGACACGCGGATCATCACGATCCATGCGGAGGACAGCGATCCGTATCTGGCCTGCAGCATCGCCAATTCGGTCAGAGATCTTGCGGCGCATGAGATTCAGAACGTTATGAATATTGAAGCGGCAAACGTGTTTGAGACGGCGAATATCCCGGAGACGCCGGTGGGACCTTCCACAGTGAGAAATACACTGATCGGGGCTGCGCTGGGATTTGTGGCTGCGGTGGCTGTTATCCTGATTTCCTATCTGATGAATGATACCATCCGCACGGCGGACGATGTGGAGCGGTATCTGCATCTGAGTATGCTTGGAATCATACCTCTTGCGGAAACAGAAACGGGAAATACCAGAAAGATGAAAGCAAAGAGAAGAAGGTAAGGAGGATACTGCTGTGAATCAGGTTATTGTCAAAAAAGAAAAAAACGATTACCAGATCGAAGAAGCATATAAATCTCTTCGTGCGAACCTTCAGTTCTGCGGCGAGGACAAGAAGGTGATTGCGATCACAAGCTGTACGCCCAATGAAGGCAAAAGCAGTGTCAGCCTTAAGCTTGCGATATCTCTTGCGGAGAGCGGAAAGAATGTGCTTTTTATCGACGCGGATCTGAGAAAATCGGTGCTTCTTGGACGGACGAAGGCGGGACAGCAGACGGTAAAGGGCCTGACCCATTATCTGACCGGTCAGGCGGAGCTGAAAGATGTGGTGTATGCTACGAATGTGCCAAAACTGTATCTGATCTATTCCGGGCCGTTTCCGCCGAATCCTGCGGAGCTGCTGGGCGGAAAGAATTTCCGTTCATTTCTGAAAGCGGTGCGCAAGGTTTATGATTATGTCATCGTCGACACGCCGCCTCTGGGAAGTGTGATCGACAGCGCAGTGATCGCGGAGGAATGCGACGGTGCGATACTGGTGATTGAGTCCGGCGCGATCAGTTATCGTTTCGCGCAGGAGGTCAAGGCGCAGCTGGAAAAGAGTAACTGTCCGATTCTCGGCGTAGTACTGAACAAATTTGACGTCCGGAAACAGGCTTATGGGAAGTATGGAAAGTATTATGGGAAGTACTATGGAGATTACGGAAAGAAACAGGAGAAATAAATCATGAGAAAAGGGCTTGTTGCAATTTTGTTTCTGGTATGCGGAGTTCTGCTGGCCGGAAATGTGGTGGCTTATGTGGGCGAGGATCACAGCGGACCGGAGATTTCCATTCCGGAGGAAGCTGTCACTTATGTGGCGGGAACGGATACCTCCCTGCTGCTGACCGGCGTCACGGCGACGGATGAACGCGACGGGGATGTGACGGATACTGTGACGATTGAATCAGTTATTCCCAACACAGATGGAACAGAGGCGTCTGTCATCTATGTTGCGAAGGACAGCAAAAATAATGTGACGAAAGAGACGAGAAAAGTAAGCTATACGACGGACGCCGCTGCGGCAGTGCAGGCAGCGGCCGGGGGAGAGACCGGACAGAGCGATGCCGCGGGAGAACCGGCAGCGGATACGGAAGGACAAAGTACGGATGCAGCTGCCGCAGAGGGACAGGGCGCGGATGCGACTTCGGCGGAAGGACAGAGCGTCGATTCCCAGGGAGCAGACGACGGACAGGCGCAGAACGAAGCCGCGATTGCGGCTCTTCCTGCCGACAGTCCGAGACTTTATCTGACCCAGTATTCTGTTGAGATAGAGAGAGGGGCGGAATTTAACCGCCTCAGTTATGTTCAGGACATTACCGACGATCAGGACAGCCGTGAGGAATTATACCGGGGCATTCAGATCTCCGGAGAAGTGGATACAAATACTCCCGGCGAATACATACTGGAGTATTATGTGTCAGACAGCGATGGAAACAACTCAAATACAGCGCAGCTGAGAGTGACGGTAAGGTAACAGAAAAAAAGCAGACAGCACCCTGCCCCGGGCGGCCGGATTCTTATGAATCTACGCCCGGGGCAGGGGCTTTCTTTTAGAAAGTGAGGGTAGGAATCGTTATAGTTCAGCTGGCTGTACTGGGAATCAGAAGTCAGTCAGTTCACGGTTCTTTCTTCTCACCCGCATGATGCAGAGAAGGAGCAGTACGGCGGACAGGGAAAGGATTGTCAGCGCTGCCCAGACTTCGGTCATATTGCTGTCGCTGGTCTGTGCGCTCTTTTTCTGCTGCGCGGCTTTGTACGCTTCGATTTCTTCGTCGGTTGCCGTGTAAGTCTTTACAACCGTACCTTTATAATTGCCTTTGAAGGTAATCGTTACGGACATGGTCTTGTCTTTCAGTGTCTTCTTTACTTCATAGTCTGTACCCTGTTTCAGTGTGGTGTCTCCGTCCTTGATTTGCAGTTTGGAGATATCTGTGCTGCTGTCGATCTTCGGGATCGTGATGGAGCCGTCTTCCTCGTAGGGTTTCGGCTCGATCGTAAATCTGACGGCCTCGCTGACCGCTTCCTTATAATTTTCGGTGCCGTCCGTAACCGCTTTCAGATACCAGGTGCCTGCCGTTGTGGGAACTGTGGATGTGTAGGTTCCGTCGGCCTTATCGCTGTAGATAAAGTGCGGGGTTCCGAATGCAGTCTTTGCTGAAGGTGTATTTGCCTTGCTTCCGTAGGTCCATCCTTTGATCGTCGGTTTTTCGGTCCATGTGTTTTCTGCTTTCTGCACGGTCACTGTGAGCGTGAGGCCGGTCAGAGTATTATAATTCGCGGTATCTTCCGGCGTATAGTCGGCGGTAAACTGTCTGTCGCCCACGTTTCCAACGGTCAGATCCGGCTGCTCCCAGGTGAAGCCTTTGGGGAGAGTAACGTCTTTGAGGGTCTGTCCGTAGCGGGCCTCAGGATTTGGAAGATCCGGAGCAGGAGTTGCCTTGTGAATGACAAATTCCGCAATCTGAGTCAGCTCTGCATAGGCGTCGCTTGCGGGAACGGTGGCCTTTACATACCAGATGCCTGCCTGTGTCGGAACTTCATCAGTAAACGGTCCGCCCATAGAAGCGCTGTAGGTGAAGACAGCTTCTCCGTGTGCTGCTCTGGCAGTGGGAGATGCAGGTTTCTGTCCGTAAGTCCAGTCTTTGATGGAGAGAGCTTCAGTCCAGACATTGTCTCCCGGGGTCACGGTGATCGGAATCAGGCGTTCTACATAGTGACCGTCTGCGTGGTAGCCTTCTACGGAAGTATAGTCGTAATTCTCGTCGTCAACGGCGAAACGTGCCGGGTAGCCGGTGTTTCCGACCGATACTTTCTGGCTGCTGTCCGCCCAGGTCCATCCATCCGGAAGCGTCAGGGCGGAAAGGAGAGAATCCTGTTCCGCAGTGAGCGGACCCGGAAGTGTGAGCGCCGGAGCTTCGGCCTTTGTAATCCGGAATTCCACAATGGCGCTGAGACCACTGTAGTCGCCGGTGGAGGGAACTTCTGCCTTCATGTACCAGACGCCGGCCGGAGCATCTGCCGGAAGGTCTCCGTAGGAGCCGTCTTCTGTTCTGCTGTAGGTAAACTGAACTTCTCCGAATGTGGCTTCTGCCGTTGGAGCAGGAGCGGTTCCGTAGGCTGTATCAGAGACGGAGGGCTGTACGGTCCAGGTATTTTCCGTCGCTGAAATTGTGAAAGTCAACTCCGCAGATGCGGATTTGTAATTCCTGTCGCTGTCCACAGAAGCGATAACCTTGTATTCTCCGGCGTGAACGGGAGCTTCCGGCAGATCTGTCCACTGGGAACCATCTTTTTGCTGCCAGAGGAACCGTACGTCGCCGGTGCTTCCGGTTTTCTCGCATTCAGGAGCTGCGGCAGGCGAGCCGTCGTATGTCTTGTCCAGAGATGTGGTTGTGATGGCAAGCGTGCTGTCTGCCTGGTGCACTGTGAAGGAAATTACCTTTGAAAGGCCGGTATAGTCATCGGTTGCCGCGACTTCCGCTTTCAGGTACCAGGTACCTGCTGCGGAAGGAGGCGCTGTGTTGTAGGTTCCGTTTTCGGAAGAGGAATAAGTAAAGAGTACCTCGCCGTATTTTGCCTTGCCGGAAGGCGTCGGTGCGGTCTGGCCGAAGGTCCAGTCCTGCATGGCCGGTTCGGTTGTCCATGCATTCTGCTGCTGGGTGCGGAGTGCAAATGCCGTTCCGTTCCAGGCGATTTTCAGGATTTCCGGTGCGGAATCTTTGCGTGTGACGGTGACAGTATGATCTGCAGCTTTCGGAGCGAGAAAGAGGGCGGCGCCGGAAGACACTGCGCTCAGTGTAAAGGTGGAATCATCCAGCTGCAGAGAGGTGATTCCTGCCGGGTTCTCCATACGGAAAACGGGAACCGTCTGGCCCTGATTGTCGGTGAGCAGTGTTCCGCCGGACGCAGCTTTGGTGGAAACCGAAACTGCATTTGCCGCAGTGCCGTCAAACAGAAAGATCCGTTCTTCCGACAGAGCGTCTCCGGCTTCGTCAAGATTCCGGAGAATCAGAATGCCCCGGAAGCCGGCAGCAACGGAGAGCTCTGCGGCGGGATCTGCGCCGCGAAGCAGAGCGGTCCAGGTTCCATGTTCCGTGATGGTTACATGATTGTCTTCGGTGGTGAATCCGCTGGCCGCGGGGACGCCTTCACTGTCCAGAAGCTGCAGAACATCTGCCGCATCGTCAGATTCGGCGCCGTCCGGGAGCGAGACGGCCACATCATCCGAAGGATCTCCGGCTGCAGCGGCCCAAAGCGGAACCGGTTGAATCAGCCAGATGCACATCAGTGCCGACAATAAAATAGATAACATACGTTTCTTTGTTCTGGTCTTCATAATTCCTACCTCCCTTCTGTCTGGAATTATACGTTCTTTCCTGTTACCTTTATCATATATTAATTTCTGATAAAAGTAAAGCTAAATACCAAAATAAAAGATAAATATAAAAATCGTAAGAAAAAAGTCATAAAATAATGAAAGAATAATCTAAATATTCTAAAAATAATAAACAATGTTTGTCGGAGTACCGTCCTTTGGGAGATTGTCCATGTGGTCTGTGGCTTTCTGCACGGGCTGCGGGCTCTGCGTTTTCATACGGTCTGTGCAGTGAATGCACAGACCTGGCTGAACGGTAACTGGATTGTAACTGACTGTTCCGCAGAGGCATTGCATTTTCTGATAGCCGCTGCGCGGAGGATGCCAGGAAAGGATTGACTTCATGTCGGACACAGATTAATATAATCTGAGAAGATGATCTGTGGAAAGGAATGGATGAGGATATGAAACATGAATATGAAGAAATAAACCGTCGTGTGATCGAAATGCAGGGAGAGATTCTGGAATCAATTCGCGAAAGTATCGCGATTCGAAGCGTGAAAGGCGCGCCGGCGCCGGGAGCACCTTACGGAGAAGGGCCGAAGCAGGCATTGGAGCATGCGCTGAAGCTTGGAGAGAAACTCGGGTTCCGCACAGGCAGTATGGCGGACAGAGTCGGATGGGTGGAATACGGCGAAGGAGAGGAGATGGCGGCGGTTCTCGGCCATCTGGATGTGGTGCCGGAAGGCGACGGATGGACCTATCCGCCGTTTGGAGGAGAAATTCATGACGGAAAAATGTACGGCCGGGGTGTGCTGGACGACAAGGGACCGGTGATCGGGGCGATTTACGGATTAAAGGCGATTCGCGACGCCGGGCTGAAACCGGACCGGAGAATCCGGGTGATTTTCGGAACCGATGAGGAGAACGGTTCCAGCTGTGTGAAGTATTATGTGGAGAATGGAGGCGAACTTCCGACGATCGGTTTTACGCCGGATGCGGATTATCCGCTGATTTTCTGTGAAAAGGGACAGCTGGGCTGGACTGTGGTCAGAGACAGGAAACGTACAGACGACGACAATTGCCGGGAGCACAGACCGGCGGCGAAGCTGCTCCGTCTGGAGGGCGGCACGGCACGAAATGTTGTGACGCCGCACTGTGTGCTGGAGGTGGAAGGAACGCTGAAGGTAACGCCGGGCGACGGGATTTCTGTCCGGGAGGAAGACGGAAAAACGACGGTGATGGCGATCGGAAAAGGCGCCCACGGAAGTACGCCGGAACAGGGAATCAATGCGGCGAAAAAGCTGTTTCAGGCGGTTGCGGATGCGGATCTTGACGAGGATCTGAAACGTATGATCCGGTTTGTGCTGGAGAAGATCGGGGATGAGACCAACGGCGCTTCCCTGGGAATCTGTTATCAGGATGAGGAGACCGGCGAGACGACGGTGAATCTCGGGATTGTCCGTGGGACGCCGGAGGAGATCAGCGTGACGCTGGATATCCGCTATCCGAAGAATGCGGACCGGGAACGGATGATTGCGAATATAAAGGCCGCGGCGGAGGAGTACGGTCTGGAGGCCAGGCTGGAGTCCCAGGCCCGGCTGCTGTATCTTCCGAAGGATTCGGAGCTGGTCCGGAAGCTGATGACAGTTTACCGGGAAGAGACGGGTACAGACGCAGAACCGCTGGCCATCGGCGGGGGAACCTATGCAAAGACATTTGAAAATATGGCTGCCTTCGGCCCTGTATTTCCGGGAGAACAGGCGATGATCCATCAGCCGGACGAGTGCGCGGATGTGGAAAATATGATAAAGTCTTATCAGATTGCAGCTGCGGCGATGTATGAGCTTGCGATGAAACAGTAAAGAAAGTGTAACAGTTCAGCCAGCTGAACTGTTGCGGAAGAAAAGATGCGGGTGCAAGGGAGGATAGGTATGAAGAAAGATGGGTACTATACTTCCGGAGAGTTTGCCGGGATGGCCAATGTATCCGTGAGAACCATCCGGTTTTATGACAAGAAAAATATATTAAAGCCGTCTCTGGTCAGCGAATCCGGGATCCGTTACTATACGGATTCGGACTTTGCCAGGCTTCAGCAGATCCTCCTTTTAAAGTATCTGGGGTTTTCTCTGGACGATATCAGAGAGATGACGATCAACGATATGGACTGGCATTATATGCTGAACTCCCTGAAACTGCAGCAGAAGCTGGTGCAGGACCGGATTGACCAGCTGCAGCTGGTGGAACATGCAGTGCAGGACACGGCGGCCGCGCTGGAAGCAGAGCATGAAATCGACTGGAGCCAGATGCGGGAGCTGATCCGGCTGACAGGAATGGAGAAGAGTCTGAAGAGCCAGTATCAGAATGCCAGCAATATCTCCGCAAGAATCCGCCTGCACAGTCTGTATTCCCAGAATCCCCAGGGCTGGTTTCCCTGGCTGCTGGACCAGTGCGGTCTCCACAGCGGTATTAGGGTGCTGGAACTGGGAAGCGGAAACGGAAATCTCTGGACAGAAAACCGCGGCAGAATTCCGGAGAATCTTGAGATTGTCGTTTCAGATATCTCTGAAGGAATGCTCAGGGACGCCAGGCGTGAAATCGGCTGGGAGGATGAAAGATTTCATTTTGAGACGGTGGACGCCCACAGGATTCCGTTTCCGGTCGACAGTTTTGATCTGGTGATTGCCAATCATATGTTGTTTTACTGCGAGGATATTCCCCTTGTCTGCAGGGAAGTGCGCCGGGTACTGAGGGAAGGCGGCATTTTTGTCTGCAGCACCTACAGCAGCAGACATATGAAGGAGATCAGTGAACTGGTGCAGGGCTTCGACAGCAGGATAACGCTGTCGGCGGACCGGCTGTATGAAAAATTTGGGCTGGAGAACGGGCGGCAGTATCTGGAGCCGTATTTTCGTCAGGTGGAGATGAGGATGTACGAGGACCGGTTGCTGGTGGACCGGCCGGAACCGCTGGTGGAGTACGTTTTGTCCTGTCACGGGAACCAGAATCAGTATCTGCTGGACCGGTACAAGGATTTCAGAAACTATGTGGAGCAGAAGACTTCGCGGGTGTTTGAGGTGACGAAGGAAGCGGGCGTGTTTGTGAGCCGGTGAGAGTATGGCGGAAAAAGGTTTGCAACAATTCCGTCGGCTGAATGGTTACAAAGATTTGTGAAAAATAAATAAAATGCTTGAAAGTGACGTAACGTCACCTTTTATAATAGGTGTAACAGGTAACAAAAGAACGGCAGCCGTTCGGCTGACTGGTAATAGTTCAGCCTGCTGAACTGTTACGCTGGCTGAACAGCTGCAGAGTATGTGAAAGGAAACAGAGAATATGAAGGGAATTATTCTGGCCGGAGGTTCCGGTACGCGTCTTTACCCGCTGACGATGGTGACATCAAAGCAGCTGCTTCCGATTTATGACAAGCCGATGATTTATTATCCGCTTTCTGTGCTGATGAATGCAGGGATCCGTGATATCCTGATCATTTCCACACCGGATGATACGCCGCGGTTTGAGGCTCTGCTGAAGGATGGCCATCAGTTTGGAATTTCGTTGTCCTATGCGGTGCAGCCGTCGCCGGACGGCCTGGCACAGGCGTTTCTGATCGGCGAGGAGTTTATCGGCGGCGATTCTGTGGCAATGGTTCTGGGAGACAATATCTTTGCAGGGCATGGCCTGAACAAACGGCTGAAAAGCGCAGCTTCCAGAGAAAAGGGCGCGACCGTTTTCGGATATTATGTGGACGATCCGGAGCGTTTCGGAATTGTGGAATTTGACGCGGAGGGCAAGGCGATTTCCATTGAGGAGAAGCCGGAGCATCCCAAGAGCAATTACTGTGTGACCGGTCTGTATTTTTATGACAACCGGGTGGTTCAGTATGCGAAGGAGCTGAAGCCGTCTGCAAGAGGAGAATTGGAAATCACGGATCTGAACAGAATCTATCTGGAAGCGGGAGAACTGAATGTGGAGCTTCTGGGACAGGGATTTACCTGGCTGGATACAGGAACCCATGAGTCTCTGGTGGAGGCGACAAACTTTGTCAAGACAATGGAGACGCATCAGCACCGCAAGATTGCATGCCTGGAGGAGATTGCCTATCTGAACGGCTGGATCAGCAAAGAACAGCTGCTGGAGGATATTCAGCCGTTGAAGAAGAACCAGTATGGCAGCTATCTGATGGATGTGCTGAACGGGAAGTATATGGAAAAACTGTATTGATGCCGTAACCGTTCAGCTGGCTGAACGGTTACCTTCGGAGTATGGAAACGGGGATTGTTGGCTGCGTGCAGCGTCCGCTTAATAACCGGACCAGACGGGAAAGAAGGCAGGCGATCCGGTTGAGGTTATTTTCGGTACGCTGTACCGGCATTGGGAAATGGAGAACAGAGATATGAGAGTATTGGTGACTGGGGTCAAGGGACAGCTTGGCCATGATGTGATGAATGAACTTGCGAAGCGGAATCATACGGGAATCGGCGTAGATATTGAGGAGATGGATATTACCGACGCCGCTTCTGTAGAGCGTGTGATTAAGGAATCCAATGTGGAAGCGGTGATTCACTGTGCAGCATGGACGGCTGTGGATCTGGCGGAGGATGAGGACAAGATTGATAAAGTGCGCCAGGTCAATGCCAACGGTACGGAAAATATCGCAAAGGTCTGCGCGGAACTTGATCTGAAGATGATCTATATCAGTACGGACTATGTATTCGATGGACAGGGAACACGTCCGTGGGAGCCGGACGATGAGCGCCATCCGCTGAATGTATACGGTCAGACAAAGTATGAGGGCGAGCTTGCCGTTGAGAAATATCTGACGAAATATTATATTGTCCGTATCGCCTGGGTATTCGGCGTCAACGGAAAAAACTTTATCAAGACCATGCTGAACCTGGGAAAAACTCACGATCAGCTTACGGTTGTGGACGACCAGATCGGTTCTCCGACGTATACGTATGATCTGGCGAGACTGCTGGTGGATATGGTGGAGACGGACAAATATGGCAGATACCACGCGACCAATGAAGGCCTCTGCTCCTGGTATGAATTTGCCTGCGAGATTTTCCGCCAGGCGGCGAAGATCAATCCGGTTTATGAGAAAGTGCATGTGACGCCAGTGGACAGCAGCAAGTATCCGGCGAAGGCGAAACGTCCTTCCAACAGCCGGATGAGCAAGGAGAAGCTGACAGAGAACGGTTTCGAACGCCTTCCTTCCTGGCAGGATGCGCTGGAACGGTATCTGAAAGAGATCGAGGTATAAAATGTCAGTAACAGTTCAGCCAGCTGAACTGTAACAAATATTATAATACTCCGGCCGGTCAGACTGGCCAGAAAAAAGCCCCCGGCTTTCACGAAACAGTTGTGAAAACCGGGGGCTTTGATATAATCAGGGAACTACGTTCCCTGTTATATCAAAACGTCAAAATCGTTTACGGCTGCTGCAGGGTTTCTCCCGCCGCAACCTGAGCCAGAAGGCTCTTTGCCTGATCCACGGTGGATGTGTCCGGAATCATGACGTAAACAGAGGAACTCATGGAATACGGTACCTGGCTGTCTCCGGTGCCGTCTACGCTGTAGCTGACGACGTTCCAGTCTCCTCCGCCGGCAAGCTGATCCCGAACGATCTCGGCGATGGTGTCATAGGGAACGTTCGTCTCCATGCAGCCTGCCGCGCTGTCCAGCACCGAAGTATAGTTTGCAAGGATCGCGGGGCTGGTGGCTTTGTTCAGTACTCCCTGGATGACGGCCATCTGGTTTCTGCCGCGCTGTCTGTCTCCGGAAGCGAAAGCGTAACGTTCCCGGCAGAAGGCAAGCGCCTGTTCCCCGTTGACGGAATTCCAGCCTTCCTCAAAGTGATAGCCGGAGACATTCCCGCTGTCAAAGGTGTAATCGGAATAAACGTCAATTCCGCCCAGAGCATCGATGATGTCCACAAAGCCGTTGAAGTTTACGCGGAAGTAATAATCCACCGGCACTTCGTAGAGCATGGACAGCGTGTCCATGCTGACCTGGACACCGTAGATTCCGGCGTGGGTCAGTTTGTCCGGCACACCGTTGGAGATGGACAGGGGCACGTAATAGTCACGGGGAGTCGAAATCAGCAGAACCTGGCGGGTCTCTGTGTTGATGCTGGCCAGGATGTTCACATCGCTGCGGCTTCGTGACGGAAGTGTGGATTCCCTGGTATCGCTTCCGCTGATATAAATATTTATCACCGGATTGTCGTTCAGATCCTGGACGCCGGTTGTGGTCAGTTCTCCGGTCTCCTGCACTGCACTTTCGATGTTTTCGGTGGTCAGCGCCCGGATTTCAGACGGAAATTCTGCGTATCCGTCGAATTCCTCGTAGAGATCCAGATAAGCGTCATTGAGGATCAGGGCGTCTACTTCGTGATTCCGGAGACCGTCGGCGAGCTGGGTAAGGCCTTCATATTCTGCAGTCTGAATGGTAGTGTTTAGCTGTTCGTTGATCCTGGATACCACAGTATCCGTGTTTTCCCGGTCCAGTGTGGTCAAAATACCGAAGGAGTAGCCGGACGCATCCGCCAGAGTCTGCGCCGGATCGTCCGTCCGCACGTAGACGGAAACTTTGGAAATCTCCGTCTCTGTTCCGGCGATTGCCTGCAGGGCTGCCTGTGTTCGGAACAGATAGATGCTTCCGACGATAAAGATTCCGAAACAGAGCAGAAACCACAGACTTCCGAATACAAAGGAAATCCGCTTCCTGAAGTTTCTGGTGAGATAAAATGTGAGAAGAACAGCGATCAGACATGCTCCCGCAGCCACAAACAGATAAGTATTTGTAAGCATCTGCGTCATGGAAAGCAGCCAGACGAAAACAGCGGCTGCAGCCAGAAGCAGAACAGAGAGTACAATGCCGGGAATCGGCTGCCTCTTTCTTGCCTTTTTTGATCTGGAATGATTCATTGTAGTTACAATCCTTTCTCTTATGTTCAGCGATATGTTCCGGGAAAATGGCAGCACGGATTTGCTGTCTGCCTTTCGCGAAACTGCTGTGCCTCTATTATAGACTCCCTTTTTGCGCTTGTCCAGTCTCATCCGGTCCATCGAGAAGCAATTGCCAGAAGATTTCCCGTGGACATTGCGGAGCAGATGTTTTAAAATGGACTTAATCAATCGGAAATGTTTCCGGCCGTTCTGACCGGAAGGACAAAGAAAAACAGGCGGGAGAATAACGTGCACCAGGAAAATTTCAGAAAAAAAATAGTAAAATATACGATAGTGCTCACGTTGATCAGCGCGGTTATCATCGCTTCCTCTGTCATTGTTGTGGTGGCTGTGAGAACGGCGGAAGAACGCTCCTACACGGCTTATGTGGATTCGCTGGTCAGCGAATACCGGCTGCGGTTTGAGGAACAGATGGCCTCCGATCTGGAGACGCTGCATCTTCTGGAAGCATTGATGGAGAAGGGACTGCTCTCTGAGGAAACCATTGTCAGCGATCAGGTGAGAAATCTGTCGGACAGTTTTTCTTTCGTTAAGGTCGGCTATTACGACATTCATGCGGAGGAGTATGAGGTTCATCTGCCGGACAGTGACAGAGCATATGAATTTGCCAATCGGCCGGCGGAGGCTCGGGAGGCAATACGGAGCGCCTGGGAGGGTGAGACGGCGGTTTCTCAGGTCTATGAAGAGAATGGGATCCAGACGATCACTTACGCGGTTCCAGTCTATGAGGATGGTGGGATCTGCGGAGCTCTGACCGCGATCCGGGAGCTGGATGTGTTTTGTGATATCATCAACAGCAGCACTACGACCGGGGACAGCATTCACATTTTCTGGATCGGCGAGGATGGATCGGTGATCGCAGCCTCGGAGGGGAAGGCGGATCCTGAGGACGGGAGCGATCTGATTCTGTTGTCAGAGTCTGCGGGACGGACGGAAAGCAGCCAGGAAGGAATCAGTCGGCAGACGGTGCGCTGGAAAGGCGCGTCCTATACGCTTTATTGCGCGTCTGTGGGAGATAACGGATGGAGCCTGATCTATATCGACAACGGGAAAGAGATTCACAGCCCGATTTATTCTATGATTATTCTTGTTGCAGGCGCTTTCGCGATTCTTTTTCTGGCCTGTATCACGGTCATTATTTATACCTATAAAAATACGAAAAAAGACAACCGGAGGATTCGCTCTCTGGCGGAGCAGGATCAGCTGACCGGAATTGAAAATCTGAGCAAATTTCAGCAGGAAACGGACATGCTGCTGGCGGAGAATCCGGAGTACTGTATGGCTGTGATCAATTTCCGGCATTTTCAGTATATCAATGATATTTTCGGTATGGACCAGGCGGACGAGCTTCTGGTGGAGACGGCGGCTTTGCTGAAGCGTGTGCTGCGGGAAAATGAGAGATGCTGCAGGGAGAAGACAGATCAGTTTTATCTTCTTCTTGCGGAGACGGACGAGGAGAGAATCCGACGTCGTCTGGAAAAGATTCTGGAACAGATCAGTGGTCTTGCGGCGATTTTTCATAAAAACTATACGATCACTCTGTACTGCGGAGTGGCGTTGGAGAAGCAGTGCGCGAACCGGGAAGAGCAGAGAAAGAGGCTTCTGGCAGATTCTGAATTTGCATTGAAAATGCTCAAAAACGGCCATGGAAACGAGATTGCTTTCTATGATCAGAAGATGCACGAAGAAAAGCAGATGAGTGTGATGATTGAAAGCAGCCGGCAGGAAGCGCTGGAAAACGGAGAGTTCCATCTGTATCTTCAGGCAAAGAAGGATCTGCGGACCGGCAGAATTTCCGGCGCCGAGGCGCTGGTGCGCTGGATTCGGAAAGATGGCACGATGATTTATCCGGACCGTTTTATCCCTGTGTTCGAGAAGGACGGATTCTGCGCGCAGCTGGATCTCCATATGGTGGAGCTAGTGTGTGAGATGCAGAGAACGTGGCTGGATATGGGAATGGAGATTTTTCCGATTTCTGTGAACCAGTCAAAGCTTCTGTTTTATCAGGAAGACTATATCGACCGCCTGTGCGAGATTACAGACCGCTGCGGGATACCCAGAAAGTATCTGGTGCTGG
Organism: Candidatus Fusicatenibacter intestinigallinarum; assembly: GCA_019119555.1. Lineage (GTDB taxonomy): Bacteria > Bacillota > Clostridia > Lachnospirales > Lachnospiraceae > Fusicatenibacter > Fusicatenibacter intestinigallinarum. Next base: position 24,632 of record DWWU01000008.1, read on the forward strand.
AAATACTGGAAGGCCTGGCGGCAGAGAACCTGGAAGAACTGAACCGCACGATTTTCCGGTTGAAAGAGCAGGGCTTCCAGATCTCCATGGACGACTTCGGCAGCGGGTATTCTTCCCTGAATATTCTGTCGGGACTTGAGATTGACGAGGTAAAACTGGACCGGGAATTTCTGTTGTCTATGGGAACAAGCCGGGAAGAAAAGCAGAAGGCCATGATGCGGAATGTGGTTCAGATTGCCAGGGATCTCGGAATCCGGACTGTGGCGGAGGGTGTGGAAACCGAGACGGATGAAAAATTCCTCCGGGAAATCGACTGCAGTTACGGGCAGGGCTATTATTACAGCCGGCCGATGCCGGCGGAAGAGTTCGGAAAGAAATTTCTGCACCAGATGGTGTAACTGACTCTCGCGGCAGATGCCAAATGGACATGCAAGCATGTCCCCTTGGCTGGTTGTTCGCGGAAATAAAGATGAAAGCGGAACAAAAGATGTCAGAGAAAGAACGAGGCCGTACACCGGGCGCATCAGCGTTTTGGTGTACGGCCTCGTATGATATGCAGAACTTCAGTCATGCTCCACGATTCTCCTGGCATAGATATTCCGGTATTCTGAGGGAGTCATGGAGGTGATGGACTTGTACGCCCGGATAAAATTATGGTAATCGGAAAAACCAAGAGAGTCGGAAATATCACCGACTGTGAGATTGGTATCTGTGAGAAGAAAATTGGCACGTTCAATTTTCTGGCTGAGAATATAATGCTTGAGACTGACGCCGGATATTTTTTTGAAATATCGGGACAGGTACTTGTCATTATAACCGAAATGACGGGCGATGTTTGTGACCTTCAGGTCTTCATTGATAAAGGAATTGACGTAATCAATGATATCATTGTACAGTTGCTCTCTGCCGTTTACGATGTCGTTTTTCTCCCGGGAAAGCTGGAAGCGGTGCTGGTTGGAGATCTCACAGAGGATCAGTGTTGCCATATAATTCAGGTAGTGGGCGTCATATCCTGACCGGACGCAGTCCTGCAGCTGCCGCATGAGGAGAAGCGCTTTGTGGGGATGAAGCAGCGAACCATGGGGCGGCAGAAAGATGGCGCCGGGTTTGGTTTTCCGGCTGCTGTCATACGGTCCGGTGAAGAAGGAAGCGGCGGAACAGGAAAAACACATCCAATAGTAACTGCAGTATGTTTCCTTAGCCCCTTTTGGTCTGACCGGGGGAGATGGCTTCGGGTCAGAGAGCGATGGAGGAAAGATCAGAAATTTTCCGGGGGATACCGTACAGGTATTTTTTCTGAACTGCAGAGAAAGCGTACCTTCCGATCCAATCATCAGTTCAAACTCATTATTCTTCTGCGGGCCGTGCGGCTGAATGGACGAAACCGCTTCACATTTTCCTGTCTTTATGAACTGAAAGGGAGACGGAACATCAAATTCATAGGAAAAGTAAGATTGTCGCATAATTCAAGTCCTCCGGTCCGTAAAGTTACTGATATGGGGCAACAGCTCAGCTGGCTGAACTGTTACCGGAATGCAGCAGTTCCGCCAGGTTTTCTGGTTCCCGGCGTATGCTTGGGGTCGTATTATTCCTATTTTTTCAAATATTATGCTCAAAATCGGAGAAAAACAAGGAAAATTGCAAAAGAAGTCACTTAATAACACAAAAAGAAAGAAAACGATACATAAAAATGACAGTTGAATTATAAAAAGAGGGAAAAAATGGAAAATAATTATTGCTGTTCAACGGAGCGGCAGGTATGTGGTCTGAAAGTGACATGTACGGAACTGCTGCACAGACCGTATGAAAACGCAGAGCCTGCGGGCATCGTCCCGTCGCGAAGCGATTTTCAATGGCGGATGCCGTAACAGTTCAGCTGGCTGAACTGTTGCAGGCGTGCCGGAACATTTGGAACGTTTCTTGAATTTTTGCCTGTATCATGATACTATAATTTCAAAAGAATAAAGAGAGGGATGCGGCAGGAATGAGAGAACGCAGCGGAGGCAGGACAAAGCAAAACAGGAGCCGTCCGCACTGCGGGTCAGAGGCAGCAGTCTGTGCATGGAATGCATGGACCTGGCTGTACTGTATGGATCAGAGCTGCTGCAGAGGTACAGATTATGGTAGATGTAACGGCATTAGGTGAAGTATTGATTGATTTTACACCGTATGGCACTTCCGAGGGAGGCCAGGCACTGTTTGAACAGAATCCGGGAGGCGCTCCGGCCAATGTGCTGGCGGCGGTGGCACGCCTCGGCGGAACGGCTGCATTTATTGGAAAAGTCGGAGACGATATGCATGGAAAACTCCTGAAGGAAACTCTGGAAAAGGAAGGTATCGATGTGACCGGGCTGATCGAAGATCCGGATTACTTTACGACGCTTGCCTTTGTTTCTCTGAAAAATGGTGAGCGCAGTTTCTCTTTTGCGAGAAAACCGGGAGCGGATACCCAGCTGCGCAAAGAGGAAGTTCCGATGGAAGTGCTTCAGAATACAAAAATTTTCCACTGCGGTTCCCTGTCGCTGACCGATGAGCCGGCGAGAAGCGCAACCATATATGCGGTGGAGGAAGCGAAAAAGGCAGGCGCGCTGATTTCCTATGATCCCAATTACCGTCCGCTGTTGTGGAGCAGCGAGGAGGAAGCAAAGAAATATATGCGTTCGATGATTCCTTATGCGGATATCATGAAGATTTCCGACGAGGAGACGGCGCTTCTCACGGATCATGAGGATCCCAGGGAGGCGGCGGATGCGCTGCTGGCCCAGGGCGTGGGCTGCGTGGTTGTCACCCTCGGAGGAGACGGCGCGCTGCTGAAGACCGGAAAGATCGAGGTTCAGGAGAAAGGAAGAAAGTGTGCGGTGGTCGATACCACAGGCGCAGGAGATTCTTTCTGGGGAGGCCTGCTGTATCAGTTCGCACAGAATGATGAGAAACCGGAAACGCTGACGGAAGAGAATGCAAGAGTCTATGTGCGTTTCGCCAACGCAGTGGCGGGTCTTTGCGTTGAGCGCCGCGGAGCGATTCCTGCGATGCCGTCTCTGGAGGAAGTTCTGAAACAGTTATGAAAATTGTATTAGCTGCAGTGAATGCAAAGTATATTCATTCGAATCTTGCGGTTTACAGTCTGAGCGCCTATGGGAAGACCCTGGGCGCTCAGGCTGAGATTGCGGAGTATACGATCAACCAGCAGAAGGATGAGATTCTGAAAAGTCTTTTCCGGAAGCGGCCGGATGTACTTTGCATTTCCTGTTATATCTGGAATATTTCCTATGTGGAGGCGCTGATCAGCGATCTGTCAAAAGTGCTTCCACAGACGGAACTGTGGCTCGGCGGTCCGGAGGTATCTTACCGGGCCGTTTCGATGCTCGAAAAACATCCGTATCTCCGCGGAATCATGAAGGGAGAGGGCGAGAAGACCTTTGCGGAGCTGGCACTGGCTTATCAGACGGGGCAGAGCCGCCATGGGGAAACAGACATCGCCGGAGGCACGGAAAACGGCAATGCCAGACAGATGGCAGCGCCGGGCGGCGTTGAAGCCGGGAAACCGAAGGAATGGCTTCCGGAGATTGCGGGAATTACCTGGCGGGACGGGGATGGGACAATCCATGAGAATCCCTGGCGTCCGGTGATGGATCTCAGTGAGATTCCATTTCCGTATGAGGATCTGGAGGACTTTTCCAACCGCATTCTGTACTATGAATCCAGCAGGGGCTGTCCGTTCTCCTGCAGCTATTGTCTGTCTTCCATCGATAAAAAGCTGCGCTTCCGCTCCCTGGATCTGGTCAGAGAGGAACTGCAGTTTTTCCTGGATCATAAGGTTCCCCAGGTGAAATTTGTGGATCGGACCTTTAACTGCCGCAGGGAGCATGCGATGGCGGTCTGGACCTATCTGGCGGAGCATGACAATCAGGTTACGAATTTTCATTTTGAGATCGCGGCGGATCTGATTACCGACGACGAGCTTGCGCTGTTCCGCAGGCTGCGCCCGGGTCTGATTCAGCTGGAAATCGGCGTACAGTCCACAAATCCCGATACGATCCGTGAGATTCACCGGAAGATGGATTTTGAAAAGGTTTCCTCCACGGTGTTGGAGATTCAAAAAGGGAGAAATATCCATCAGCATCTGGACCTGATCGCCGGCCTGCCTTTTGAGGATTACGAAAGCTTCCGCCGGTCGTTTGCCGATGTGTACCGGCTGAAGCCGCAGCAGCTGCAGCTGGGATTCCTGAAGGTGCTGAGCGGCTCTTATATGGCGGAGCATACCGGCGAGTATCAGTGTCTGTACCAGGAGGAGGAACCCTACGAGGTACTTTCCACCCGCTGGCTTCCCTACGGAGATGTGCTGCGCCTGAAGGCGGTGGAGGAAATGGTGGAAATCTACTACAACAGCAGGCAGTTCCACTGTCTGCTGGGACTGGTGGAGCAGATGTATGAGAATATGTTTGATTTCTTTGCCGAGCTCGGCGGATTTTATGAGGAAAACGGGTACGACGGGCTGGCGCATACGCGGATCCGCAGGTATGAGATTCTGCTGGATTTCCTGGAAAAGAAACATGCGGACCGCAGTGTCTGTGAACAGCTGGCACTCATGGATCTGTATGCCCGGGAGAATCTGAAAGCGAGGCCGGCGTTTGCGCCGGATCTGGCACTGCACAAGGAGGAAACGCGCCGCTTCTATCAGAGAGAAGAGCGGGAGCACAGGTATCTGAAGCATTATGAGGGATATCAGTGGAAGCAGATGATGCGTATGACGCATCTGGAATTTTTTACAGCGGAAACGTCCGGGAACAAACTTCCGGATCTGCCTTTCCTGACACGGCAGGCGTCACGGGAAGGAGAAGAGAACGGAGGAAAGACTGGAATCGTTCTGCTGTTTGATTACCGTGTGCGGGATCCGCTGACGGGAAATGCACGGATCACAAGGGTGGATCCGGAGGATGAATCGTCTGGAAGCGAACTTCCGGATCTGCCCTGATGGCGCAGCAGGTGCGTCGGGAGGAGGAACGTATGAAAGATTTTGTGGTACTGGACCTGGAAACGACGGGACTCACGCCGAAAACGGACAGGATTCTGGAGATCGGCGCCATTAAAGTGGTTGACGGGGCGGTCAAAGAGCGGTATTCTACTTTTATCAATCCTCAGATGGAGATTCCGCCGCGGATTACCGGGCTGACCGGGATCACCCAGGACATGGTGAAGAATGCGCCTCTCAGGGAGGAGGCGGTCCGGAAGCTTGTGGAATTCTGCCGGGATCTGCCGCTGCTGGGACATAACATTCTGTTTGACTACAGTTTCGTCAAACATGATGCGGTGAATCTCGGGCTCGAATTTGAGAAAGAAGCGCTGGATACCCTGACGGTCGCCCGCCTGGCGCTCCCGGAACTGGAAAGCCGGAGCCTGGAATATCTGTGCGGCTATTTCGGCATCTGCCGGGAAAATGCCCACCGGGCGATGGACGACGCCCAGGAGACGCTGGAGCTGTACCGGATTCTGGAGCAGAGATATGCGGCGGAGCATCCGGAATGGTTCCGCACCAAACCTCTGGTCTGCAAGGTGAAGAGGGAAGGACCCGTGACACGGGCTCAGATCGGCTATCTGAAGGATCTGACAGAATATCATAACCTGAAACTGGACGTGGAGATCGAAAGCCTGACGAAAAATGAGGCGTCGCGGATGATCGATACGATCCTGTCCACTTATGGAAGAATTGTGAGGAAAAGAAATGTTTAGAGACTCGAAGCGCAGGAGAATCTTTGCCGGCGTGATTGCCGTGATTCTGGTAATCGCGATGGTAGTGCCAACCGTAGTGTCATTTTTAATTTAGTACGTCGATGGACAGATTCTGCATCAGATATCGGTGTACAGGGAAGGAATATTGCCAATGAGAAAAAAATGGATTCAGGGCTGTGCTGCTCTGGCAGTCAGCCTTTTTGCCGTGCTCGCCGCTCCGGATATCGTACAGGCCGGAGTGCCGGAGACAGCGCTGGAGGGGGTTTACATTGAAAATATCAGTGTCGGCGGAATGAATGAGGAAGAGATCACGCAGGCGGTCAATGCAAGAGTGGAAGAGCTGAAGAACTGTACGATTACTCTCAATGCCGGCAGTCAGTCGATGCAGACCACAGCGGGAGAACTCGGGCTTTCCTGTGCAAATATGGATATAGTCCGCCAGGCGCTGTATGCGGGGCAGAGAGGAAATGTCCTGGATCGTTTTAAGGTACAGCGTTATCTGGAGGAGACGGGACCGGAAGTTCTGGAACTTCAGTTTACCGTAGATGAGGCGGCGGTCCGCAGTGTGATTGAAAACCAGGCGGGAGCCATGAATACGGCGGCTGTGGACGCGTCGCTGACCCTGGAGAACGGAAGTTTTGTCGTCCATGAAGGCCAGGATGGCTATGTGATCAACGCGGACGCGTCTGTGAAAAAACTGGTGAATTATATGACGGACGAGTGGCATGGCGGCAACGGCGACGTGGTTCTCGTAACTGACGTGGATGAGGCGCAGGGAGATACGGAGCAGCTGGCGCTGGTGCATGATGCGCTGGGAAGCAGCAGCACCAATTATTCCAGCAGCAATTCCAACCGCAAGCAGAATGTAAAAAGGGGGGCGGAGCTGGTAAACGGTACGGTTCTCTATCCCGGCGAGGAGTTTTCCATGGAGGAGATTGTCGTTCCGTTTACCGCGGAAAACGGATATGCGCCGGCGGCCTCCTACGAGATGGGAAGCGTGGTGGAGACTTACGGAGGGGGAATCTGCCAGGTTTCGACGACCCTGTATCTGGCGGTGCTCCGTGCGGAGCTGGAAGTCACGGAGCGCTCCAGCCATTCGATGATTGTCAGCTATGTGAAGCCTTCGATGGATGCAGCCATTGCGGAAGGATATAAGGATTTCCGTTTTGTCAACAATACGGATGCCCCGATCTATATTATGGGATATGCGGACGGAAGCGAGATTGGATTTGTCATTTACGGGCATGAGACGAGAGATCCCAACCGGACGGTAACCTATGAAAGCGAAACCCTGACCACGACGGAATCCACCACAGCGCTTGAGGCGGATTCTTCCGCCGCTTATGGTTCCGTGACTCTGGAATCCAGCGGCCATACCGGATACACGGCACGACTCTGGAAAGTAGTGACAGTCAACGGAGAGGAGACGCGGGAGCAGGTAAATTCCAGCACCTACAACATGACGCCGAATACCTACCGGATCGGCACGAAAACCGAAGATTCTGCGGCTCTGGCGGCGATGCAGGCGGCGATCAGCTCCAATGACCTGAACAAGGTCAGCGAGGCGGCGGCCCAGTATCCGGGCGGCGTATCCCCGGCAGCTTCCTCCGGTTCCGGCGGAGAGTCGCAGAACAGCGATTCCGGCACGACGGCACAGGGACAGGACACTTCCCAGGCTCAGGGAACTTCCGCGCAGAACTCCGCCGGACAGGACAGCGGCTCCGGCAGTGAAGGAGGCGGCCAATGAGAAAAGGGAAACTGACGCAGGCAGTGTTGGCGAGATCGGTACTCCGCGTTCTGGAGAGAAGGCGGGAGGATATTGTCCGCTATCCGGAATATGGCTGCGGATACGGAGCCTTTGAAACAGGCGGGAATGACAAGGGGACGGCGGATAAGAAAGCGGATATTCTTTCCAGGGAGAGAGAACACCAGACGCGCCGGTTTACGGTAACCACGTGCGGAAGCTCCGCCGGGTTTCCGGAGAATGCGCCGGAATCTGCAGTCCGTGAGGCCTGCGTTCAGCTGCTTGCGGCAGGCGCGGAGCCGGTGGGAGTCACCGTCAATCTTATTCTGCCGGAAACCTTTGAGGAGGCAGACCTGAAGCAGCTGATGCGGAAGCTGGACGAGACGGCAGGAAGTTACGGCGCCGGAGTGCTGGGAGGTCACACGGAAGTGACCGGACAGGCTGACCAGCCGCTGATTGCCGTGACGGCTGTGGGGCAGACAGAGCGTCTGTCTCCCGCGCCGGAGCCGGATATGGATCTTGTGATGATTGGAACCATCGCCTCCACCGCGGCGGCAAAGCTGGCGCAGGGAGCGAGAGCGCAGCTGAGCGGCCATTTTTCGGAAGCCTTTCTTCAGGACGCGGCAAAACCGGAAGAGGAACTGACGGTTCCCCGGGCTGTGAAACATCTGCAGAGCAGCGGAGGCTGTGCGATGAAAGCCGTGATCAGAGGAGGAATTTTCGCGGCCCTCTGGGAGATGGCGGAGCATGCGGGAATCGGCCTGGATGTGGAACTGAAGCAGATCCCTGTGCGCCAGGAGACCATAGAAATCTGTGAATTTTTTTCTCTGAATCCCTATCAGCTGTTCAGCACTGACACATTGCTGGCCGCGGTGCCGGACGGAGCCCGGACAGTCAGGGAGCTGGCTGCAGAGCATATACCGGCGGCAGTGATCGGACGGACAACGGCAGGCAGGGAAAGAATCCTCCGGAACGGCGAGGAAGTCCGCTATCTGGACAAACCACAGACAGACGAATGGTACCGCCTGCAGGATAAAAAGGAAGAAGTGTGATTATGTCAAAACTGAACATTGTGTTGCTGGAACCGGAAATTCCATCGAACACAGGAAATATCGGAAGAACCTGTGTGGCCACAGGAACCCGTCTGCATCTGATTGAGCCTCTGGGATTCCGCCTGAATGAGAAGGCGATTCAGAGAGCAGGAATGGATTACTGGAAAGATCTCGATGTGACTACGTATTTGAATTACGAAGATTTTCTCGCAAAAAATCCGGGAGCAAAAATTTATATGGCCACAACGAAGGCGAGAAAACTCTATACGGAAGCGCAGTATGAGGAAGACTGCTTTATCATGTTCGGAAAGGAAAGCGCCGGCATACCGGAGGAGATTCTGGTAAAACACCCGGACACGGCGATCCGGATTCCCATGAACGAGGATATCCGCTCGCTGAATCTTGCAAATTCTGTGGCGATTGTTCTCTATGAAGCACTGCGGCAGCAGGGATTTGCGAATATGCAGAGAGAAGGACAACTGCGGAAATTTACCTGGTAGGGGGACGAAATCCGCCGCGGCAGCTATGCCTCTGCGCCGATGGGCGCGGGGCGGCAGGCGGCTCTTTGGAATGCATGCTCACTCCGACATACGGACGGAACAGGGCGCAGTGTTCGCCGGCTTTTAGAGCGGGCGTTACGATTACGTCTTTTGAAGGTATCGTAACCGCTCTGAGCCCGTCGGACACTGCGCCCTGTTCCGTCCGTATGCAGTCGCAAGCATTGCATTTCCAAAGATCCCCCACCGCCCCGCACCCATTCGGCGCAGAAGCATAGCCGCCGCGGCGGATTTCTGAGAACGGGAGCGGAGGGGAGAAGGCGCAAGAGAGCAAAAAAAGATCATATAGTAAGACAGATCATAAAATATTTGAGGAATCTCCAAACCAGTCGAAAGCCCAGTCAAAGACATCCGATGACCGTTCAGCCACTTCTTCCCTCCCGCAGCCAAAACACAGGAGAGAAAGAGGCGGGCAGGGGGCGCGGGGTGGATGGAGATGCAGTGCTTGCGACTACATACGGACAGAACGGGACGCAGCGTCCGTAAGGCTCAGAGCGGTCATGAAAACTCTGCAGGAGAAATCATGACGCCCGCTCTGAAAGCCGGCGAACACTGCGTCCCGTTCTGTCCGTATGTCGGAGTGAGCACGCATTCCATCCACCCCGCGCCCCCTGCCCGCCTCTTTCTCTCCGTCCTTTTTTCTGCCTTATTCCGCCTTGTCGAGGGTGAAGATGAATTCGGTTCCGACGCCTTCCGTACTGATGACGTTGATATTCTGGTTATGGGCGCTGATGATTTCTTTTACGATGGAAAGTCCGAGACCGGTGCCTTTGCGGTCTTTTCCGCGGGAGGCGTCGATCTTGTAAAAACGATCCCAGATCTTGGACAGGCTTTCTTTCGGGATGCCGATGCCGGAATCCTTTACGGAGACAAATACTTTCCGGTATTTTTCCGTCGTCTCGACAATAATCGTCGAATCATTGTTGGAAAATTTGATCGCATTGTCGATGAGATTGTACAGAACCTGCTGGATTTTTCCCATATCTGCGCTGACGTACAGGGTCGGCGACGGGATAACCAGGCTGATCGTGATCTTTCTTGATGTGCAGATGCCTTCGAAGGTGGCCGCTGTGTTTTTGATTACGGCGTTGATGTCGAATCTGGTGATATCCAGCATGTTTCCCTTGCTGTCGATGTCGTTCAGAGTCAGGAGACTCTGGGTCAGCTTGTTCAGGCGCTCTGTCTCAAACAGGACGATGTTCAGATAGCGGTCCTGCATTTCCGGCGGAATGGTTCCGTCGACGATGGCTTCCACGTAGCCTTTGATGGAGGTCAGGGGAGAGCGGAAGTCGTGGGAAACGTTGGCGACGAATTTTTTCTGATATTCTCCGGTTTTGTTCAGCTCGCCGGACATATAGTTCAGAGTCCGTGCCAGATATCCCATTTCATCCTGAGAGTTTACCTGAATCTGGTAGGTCAGATTCCCTTCCGCATATTCGTCGGCGCCCTGGATGATCTTCTGAAGCGGACGGTAGACGGTGAGCGCAAAAAGCGCAAGGATTCCGAAGGAAAACAGGAAAATGACCAGAAACAGCAGATCCACCTGAAGCAGCAGCGCTTCTCTCTGCCGGTAGATATCGTCGAGGGAGGTGTGGATCGCTACATAGCCGTTGATGGAATAATTAGAAGTGACTGGCACCATGACGCTGAGCATGTCTGTGTCGAACTGACCGAAGAAGTCTCCGGTGGAATAATAGTTGCTTCCCAGAGCCACGGGATCAAAGTTGGTGATGACTTCCGGATCTTCCGTGTCCAGGGGTTCTGAGGTATTCAGGAGAATTTCCCCCTCCGGACTGATCAGCCAGATCTGGGCATCCTGGTAGGTGGCCAGGGTGCTCAGATTCCGGTACAGCGCCTGCAGGGTGCTTTCCTCCTGGTAATAACGGCTGGCCTGACTGCTGGCGATGCTCCGGGCCTCGCGGGTCAGCGAGGAACCGGAGTTTTCCGTCAGATGGTGTTCGATGACCCGGGAGCCCACGGTGGAGAGAAAGATGAAGCCTGCAATTCCGAAAATCACATAGGCAAGGATAAACTTTTTGTACAGCGTACGGTTCATGGCGTCTTGACCTCAAATTTATAGCCGATGCCCCAGACGGTGCTGATGGACCAGGTCTCATGATCCTTGATTTTTTCCCGGAGCCGTTTGATGTGAACGTCCACAGTGCGGGTATCCCCGATGTACTCATATCCCCAGATATGATCCAGAAGCTGTTCCCTGGTAAACACCTGGTTCGGGGAAGATGCCAGGAAATACAGCAGTTCCAGCTCTTTCGGCGGCATGTCGACGGCCTTTCCCCGATAGATTACGGAATAATTGGTCTGGTTGATGATCAGATCCGGATATTCCACGCATTTGGCGTTTGGCTGTGCGGAAGGGATCGGGCGTGCAGCCTGGAAACGGCGGAGCACCGCTTTCACACGGGCCACCAGTTCTTTTGAGTCGAAAGGTTTGATGATATAGTCGTCGGCGCCGAGCTCCAGACCCAGCACCTTATCGAAAACCTCTCCCTTCGCAGAAAGCATGATGATCGGCACATCGGAGCTGTGACGGATTTCCCGGCAGACCTGATAGCCGTCCATTCCGGGCAGCATCAGATCCAGCAGAATCAGGTTCGGGCGGAAGGATTCAAAGGCCCGGAGAGCTTCCTCACCGTCATTGACAATCTGTGTGTCGTAGCATTCCTTCGTCAGATAGAGAGAGATCAGTTCTGCAATATTGTTGTCGTCATCGACGATCAGAATTTTCTGTTTGGATACCATAAGGGCCTCCTCTTTACTTTTTGAACGTTACGATAGTTACGCCTGCGTCGCCTTCGCCGAATTCTGCGAGATGAAATTCAGAGACGTATTTCAGGCGGCGGAGATAATTGTGGACGCCTTTCCGGAGCGCGCCGGTCCCTTTGCCGTGCACGATGCGCACGCTGGGAAGATGCGCGAGATATGCGTCGTCCAGGTATTTGTCCAGCTCTGCGATGGCCTCGTCCACGGTTTTGCCGAGCAGGTTGATTTCCGTGGAAATCGTCGCGGACTTGGAAAGTTTCAGCTTTCCGGTTCCGGTTTTTGCGATGGACGGTCCGGTAATCACCGGCTCGTCGATCAGAGCCAGATCGGAGATGTGAACCTTTGACCGCATGATTCCCATCTGGACAAAGAGAAACCCTTTGCTGTCCGGTTTGGAACTTACGGTTCCCTTCAGATTCAGGCTGAGCACCCTGACGGAGTCGCCCAGTTTCAGATCGGAAGGCTTCAGGTTGCCGGTTTTTTTCGGCTGTTCCGCTTTTGCCTTTTTCCGGTCGAGCCGGTCCATCTTCTGACGGAGTTCCGTTCGTTTCTTTTCCATCTCGCTGACGGAGATGCTTTCTTTTCCGAATTTCTGGAAGTCGCGCATGGTCTGGTCGGCATAATCCTTGGCGTCTCGGAGAATGGCTTCCGCTTTTTCCGTAGCCTGAGCGATGATCTTGTCCCGCCGTTCGTCGAGGCGTTCCCGTTCTTTGGACAGGCGGCCTTTCAGTTCTTCCACTTCCTGGCGGTAACGGCGGAGTTCTTCCTGCTCTTTTTCCATCGTGATCCGGTTCTGTTCCAGGGTGGTCAGGACGTCCTCAAAGGATTCATCCTGCTCGCTGATCTGTTCCTTTGCCTTTTCGATAATGTAATCCGGCAGTCCCAGCTTGCTGGAAATAGCGAACGCGTTGCTCTTTCCGGGAACGCCGATGAGCAGACGGTAAGTGGGACTTAAGGTTTCCACATCAAACTCGCAGCAGGCATTTTCCACACCGGGCGTTGAGAGTGCGTAGATTTTCAGTTCGCTGTAATGCGTCGTTGCCATCGTGCGGATTCCCTGCTCATGGAGGGAGGACAGGATGGCGATTGCCAGTGCGGCTCCCTCTGTCGGATCGGTTCCGGCGCCAAGCTCGTCGAAGAGTACGAGGGAGTGGGGATCTGCTTTCGACAGGAAAGAGACCACGTTGGTCATATGGGAGGAGAAAGTACTCAGGGACTGCTCAATACTCTGCTCATCGCCGATGTCGGCATATACTTCGTCGAAGACTGCCAGAGAGCAGCGGTCGAGGGCCGGAATATGCAGTCCGGACTGTCCCATCAGTGTCAGGAGTCCTACGGTTTTCAGAGAAACCGTCTTTCCTCCGGTGTTCGGTCCGGTGATGATCAGAAGATCAAAGTCTTCCCCCAGGGTAACATCGATGGGAACGACTTTTTTCTTTTCGATCAGCGGATGGCGCGCTTTGCGCAGATGGATTTTTCCCTCTGTATTGAAGATCGGCTGGTTGGCGTCCTGTTCCATTGCCAGGGAGGCGCGGGCGAAGATAAAGTCCAGCGCCACCATGTTTTCCAGATTATAGCGCAGTGTGTCGATATGTTCCGCCACCTGCCCGCTCAATGTGGAAAGGATCACCTGAATTTCTTCTTCTTCCTTCAGCTCCAGTTCGCGGATATCATTGTTCAGCTTTACGACAGCCATCGGCTCTACGAAGATCGTCGATCCGGTGGACGACTGGTCGTGAATCATGCCGGGCACCTGGCTTTTGTATTCTGATTTTACAGGAATACAGTAACGTCCGTCTCGCATCGTTATGACTGCGTCCTGCAGATAGGTGCGGTAGGAACCGTTGACCAGTGCGTTCAGCTGGGTATGGATCTTGTCGCCGGCTGCACGGATGGAACGGCGGATCTGTTTCAGTTTCGGGCTGGCGTCGTCGCTGATTTCTTCTTCTGAGAGAATGCATCTGCGGATTTCCGTAGAGAGGGGCGTCAGAGGTTCCAGCGCGCCAAAGAGAACGTCCAGAGAATCCTCAGCGGTGTCTGCATTGTCGTGACGGCCGTAGGATTTGACCCGGGCGGTGTTTTCAAGAAGCCCGGCGACCTGGAGCAGTTCCAGGATGTTCAGAGAACTGCCGATTTCCAGACGTTTCAGGGAACCGCGGATATCCTTTGCTCCTCCAAAAGAGATCCGGTCCCGTTTGAACAGACGGTTCAGCGCGTCATGGGTTTCCGTCTGCATATGAGTGATCTCGGAAATGTCCGATGAGGGACGCAGTTCCCGGCAGAGCTTCTGGCCCATGGGGGAACTGGCGTAGGTGGTCAGTTGTTCTATGATTTTATCAAACTCGAGGGTATGAAGTGCTTTTTCGTTCATGATGATTCCTCCGGGTAGTTCTGCGCCGGCCGGGATTCCTCCGTATCGCTTCCCGGTGACCGGTGCCAGTTGATGCTTTGCAGCCGTTCGGCCTTGCCGGACGGCTGCGATTATCTGAAACCGTCTGTCCTGCCGTCTCGTATAAGCCGGCGCAGCGTCCGGATGGTGTGGGTTCCTCCGGAGCCGCTGCCTGAGGACAGCACAAAACTGCCGCAGCGCAGAGGCTTTCAGGGGAAAACCTAAGGGCTGCAACAGGAAGTTATTCTCATTATAGACCAAAATGCCTGCGAGGAAAAGAAATTTTTCCTGAAGGTTTTGTAAAGATGTAACAGTTCAGTCTTGCGACTGAACTGTAACGTAAAAAAGTAATCGTCCCGCCAGCTGGGCGGTTACGATAATTTACTTGTTGTGAACTTTTCTTCATAGATTGTTCATATTTTTCTGGTAAAATAATAAAGCGTGTTTGAAAAAGCATTTCCGGCCATTGAAAATCGCTTCGCGATGGGCCGGATGCCCGCAGGCTCTGCGTTTTCATACGGCCTGTGCAGTAAATGTACAGACCTGGCTGGACTGTAATGAACGTCCGGCAGGAAGCTTTTTTCAAATATACGCTGAACTACTAAGACACGTTTCACCGGAGGATTGAGCTCATGAACAGTGATCCGAAATCCTATAAATTCATGAAAGAAACCATAAAAAAGGAACCGCCGGACAGGAAAAAATGGCTGCTCCGGTGTCTTTTATTCTTCTGTGCGGCGGTGATATTCGGACTGATCGCCGCATTGACGTTTGCAGTGGCGGAACCCAAGATTTCTGCAGCTCTGAACGGACCGGAACGGGTGGATATTCCTGCTGATGAGGCGCCGGATCCGGAAGGGGACGCGTCCGCGGAAGCGGAGGTGACGGAGACTCCCACACCGACCCCGACGGAAGCGCCGGATCAGGAAATTACGCTGGAAGATTATGAAAACCTGTACAAAGAGATGCTGGCTGTCGCCGAGATTCCGAAACATGCGCTGGTGACAGTGATCGGTATCACGAATCAGATGGATTACTTTAATCAGAATTATGAAAATCAGCAGCAGATCACAGGACTAATCGTTGCGGAGGAAGGCCAGGATCTTTTCATTCTGACGGAATACCGGATCGTGGAAAATGTTGAACGGATCCAGGTGACCTTCTGGGATTCATCGACCGTGGATGCGATTTATCAGCGGCATGACGCCAACACAGGCCTGACGATTCTGAAGACAGAGGTGGCAAATCTCTCCGAGTCTACCAGGGATGGAATGGAAGTGGCGCCGCTGGGAAATTCCTACAGTGTGTCGCAGGGAGACCCGGTACTGGCGCTGGGCAGCCCGATGGGCTACAGCGATTCTGTCGCGTATGGGGTCGTCACTTCTGTGACCAATAAAATTTCCACACTGGATACAGAATACAATCTTCTGACCACAGACATTCTGGGCAGCCCGGAGGGCAGCGGTATTCTGATCAACCTGGAAGGCGAGATCGTCGGAATCATCGCACAGAATTACAGCTCCGACAGCAAGAACATTGTGACCGGGCTGGCAATATCCCAGATTAAATCGCTGATTGAAAGCCTTTCCAACAACGAGGCGCGTCCGTATATCGGAATCAAGGGACAGGACGTCACCGAGGCGCTTTCTGAGAGAACGGGAATTCCGAAAGGAGTGCTGGTCAACAGTGTGGCGGAGGATTCTCCGGCCATGTTTGCAGGAATCATGGAATACGATGTGATTGTTCAGGTCAATGGCGAGAAAGTACAGACGCTGAGACAGTATCAGGAGCAGCTGAGCAAGTGCAGCCCGGGACAGACCGTCAAGGTGACCGCTATGCGCAGAGGTGCGGAGGGATACACAGAGATGGATTTTGATGTGACAATCGGAGAAATTTAGAAAGCAGATCTGGCGGCCGGACGCCTGAAACATTGGAGGGCCGGATGCCTGCAGCTGTTCGGACGAACTGCGTCAGCGGTTCAGAAAGCAGACGGTTGCAGGGATCCGGCCTTTAAAATTGTGGCGCTTTGTAATCATGCAGCAAGTGCGTGTTTCAGGGCTGATATGCAATAACGGCTCCGGTTTATCACGAAGTCAATTCCAATGACTGGATACCCACAGGCACTATGCTTTCCTACGGTCTGTGCAGTGAATGCACAGATCTGGCAGAACTGTAACGATACGTTAACTGTTCCGATAGATGTCGGGGTTTTCTTTCAAACCGGAAGATATTCAAAACAGATTGCAACCTTGTCGGTTTTACTATATAATAAAGCAGTTGAGAACCGAAAGAAGCGGAAAGAACACGAAAAATATTTTGAAATAAATATATGGAATTCCCGACAGCTGCCCTTTGTGAGAAAGCTGCCTTGCAGGGAATCCATGTGGAAGGATAAGGAGTATTACAGAACATGAAATATATCAACGAACTGCGTGAAGGAAACCGGATGTCAGGAATCTATCTGTGCAAGCACCGCCAGCCGGCAGTGACAAAAAACGGAAAACCTTATGAAAATGTGATTCTGCAGGATCGTACGGGGACCATCGACGCGAAAATCTGGGAACCGAATTCCCAGGGAATCGACGAGTTTGAAGTGTTTGATTATATCGATATTGTCGGGGATGTGAACAGCTTCAACGGAGCGCTGCAGGTATCCATCAAGCGTGTGCGGAAAGCCGGAGAGGGAGAATACAATCCGGCGGATTATCTTCCCACCAGCCGGTATGATATCGAGGAGATGTATCAGACGCTCCTGAAATATATTCATTCGGTAAAAAATCCATACCTGCTGGAAATGCTGGAAAATCTCTTTGTTAAGAATCAGGAGCTGGCGAAAAACTTCCGGACCAGTTCTGCGGCAAAGAATGTCCATCATGGATTTGTGGGAGGTCTTCTGGAGCATACGCTGAGTGTGACCCGGTTCTGTGATTTTATGGCAAAGGTTTATCCGATTCTGAACCGGGATCTGCTGATTAGCGCGGCGATTCTGCATGATATCGGAAAAACGCGGGAACTTTCCGCATTCCCCCAGAACGATTATACAGACGACGGCCAGCTTCTCGGACATATTATGATCGGAGCGGAGATGGTCCATGACGAGGCTGGAAAGATTGCGGGATTTCCTGCGGATCTGGAAAACAAGCTGAAACACTGCATTCTGGCGCACCATGGGGAGCTGGAATACGGATCTCCGAAGAAACCGGCGCTGGCAGAGGCAATGGCGCTGAACCTGGCGGACAACGCGGATGCAAAAATGGAGACGCTGACAGAACTGTTTGCGTCCAACACGGAGACCGGCAGCGACTGGCTGGGATACAACCGGCTGTTTGAATCAAATATCCGAAGAACAGGAGAAATCTGATGAATTACCAGAAGAATGATATTCTGACGGTGACAATCGAAGATATGGGACATGACGGAGAGGGTATAGGCAAAGCAGATGGCTATACCCTCTTTGTAAAAGATGCGATTATCGGAGACGTCATCGAAGCCAAAATCATGAAAGCAAAGAAGAATTATGCCTACGCGCGGCTGATGCGGATTCTGAAGTCGTCCCCGCACCGGGTGGAACCGGTCTGCCCGATTGCGCGGCCATGCGGCGGCTGCCAGCTGCAAATGATGGATTATCAGGAGCAGCTGCGGTTCAAGCAGAAGAAAATCGAAGATAATCTGCAGAGGATCGGAGGCTTCGGAGAGCTCCCGATGGAGCCGATCATCGGCATGGAGCATCCGTTCCGCTACCGCAATAAGGCACAGTTTCCGGTGGGAACAGACAAGAACGGAGCTCTGGTGACGGGATTTTATGCGGGAAGGACCCATGACATTATCCCTGCCAGAAATTGCTGGCTGGGTGTGGAAGAAAATCAGCAGGTGCTGGACGCTGTGCTGGGCTGGATGGAGGAATTCCGGGTTCCGGCTTACGACGAAAAGAACGGAACCGGACTGGTGCGGCACATTCTGATCCGGTATGGCTTCCGGACCGGAGAGCTGATGGTCTGTTTTGTGGTGACCGGAGAGAGTGTGCCGAAGAAGGATGCACTGGTGAAAAGGCTCTGCAGAATTCCGGGAATGACGAGTATCACAATGAGCATTAACAGAGAACGAACCAACGTGATTATGGGGAATCAGATTCGGACGCTGTGGGGGACGCCGTATATCACAGATTATATCGGAGAAGTGAAGTATCAGATTTCTCCGCTTTCCTTTTACCAGGTAAATCCCGTTCAGACGGAAAAGCTGTACGGGCTTGCCCTGGAGTATGCAGGACTGCAAGGGAAGGAGACGGTCTGGGATCTGTACTGCGGAATCGGAACCATCTCCCTGTTTCTGGCACAGAAAGCAAAGAAAGTATACGGCGTTGAGATCGTTCCGGCGGCAATTGAAGACGCGAGAAGAAACGCGGCGCTGAACGGAATTGAGAATGCGGAGTTTTTTGTCGGAAAGGCGGAAGAGGTACTGCCGGAGATGTACGCCAGAGGCGAAGCACGGGCGGACGTTATTGTTGTGGACCCGCCGCGGAAAGGATGCGACGCGGCGCTGCTGGAGACGGTTGTAAAAATGCAGCCGGAGCGGATCGTGTATGTTTCCTGCGATTCGGCTACACTTGCCCGGGATCTGAAGTGGGTCTGCGAGAGAGGGTATGAGCTTCGGAGAGTCTGCGGGGTGGATATGTTTCCGATGACGGGGCATGTTGAGACTGTAGTACTTTTGTCCAAACTCAACACCAAGCAGCATATCGAGGTGGAGTTGAATCTGGACGAGCTGGATTTGACATCGGCGGAGAGTAAAGCCACCTATGATGAGATCAAAGCCTATGTGCTGGAAAAGCACGGCCTGAAGGTGTCCAGCCTGTATATCTCCCAGGTTAAGCGGAAGTGCGGGCTGGATGTGGGACAGAACTATAATTTGTCGAAGAAAGAAAACGCCAAAGTGCCAAAATGCCCGCCAGAAAAGGAAGCAGCGATTATGGATGCACTGAAATATTTCCAGATGATAATGTAGTATTTGAAATGGTCAGGATTATA